>DASPZU010000081.1:0-59936 GCA_035636095.1 Thermoanaerobaculia bacterium | reverse complement strand
ATCTCGAGGGTGGCAAGCTCGGCCGGTTTCTTTTCGGTGAGTCCGTATTCCAGCGCCGCCGATTCCATCTGGCCCAGACTGGCCTGACGCTCGCCGCGCAGGGCGGCGTGGCTCATCACTCCGGCGATCATGTAGCCGATCGTCAGAAGAAGAATCGCGAACAGGAAGAACGGCATCATTCCGATCAGCAGGTAGCTCAGGAACAGCCGCCGGCCCACGCGCCAGAACAGCGCGCGCATGAGCCATCGGATCGCAACCGCGAAGCCGTACAGGGTGAGCGCGATGACGACCAGCCAGGCCAGGAACTCCGTGAAGGTCAGAACTCCGGTCGGGAAGTGAGTCCCGCGCAATGCGCGACGGCCGAACTCCGCACCGATGATGACCAGGCAGCCGACGAGCCAGACCAGGAACAGACGTCCACCGCGTCGTTTTGGCTCGGGGGCGGAAGTAGTTGGGCGTAGCGGGAGCATGCGTTCAGTTAGAACAGAAGGTTATACGCGCAAAGAGGTTATCGGGTTGTCGAGTTTCTAAATCTCCCTGAGCGCCCTGTGAATCGGCATCCGCGCCGCGGTGATCGCCGGAATCAAGCCGCCCAGCACGCCCGAGACGACCGCCAGCACGATCCCGATCGACGCCACCATCTGATCGACTCTGAAGTTGAAGGCCACCTCGGAGAAGGTCTGCCAGTTGACGGTGCCGGTCGAGATCAAATTCACAGGCAGCGCCAGCAGGATTCCCATGACGCCACCGAGGAAGGCCACGAAGGCGCTTTCGATGATCATGGCACCGACAATCGCTCGTCGTTTGAATCCGATTGCGCGCATGGTCGCGAGCTCGCGCTTGCGCGACGAGACCGCCGTGAACATGGTGTTCATGGTCGCCAGGATGGCAGCAGCGACCATGAAGAAAGTGACGATCGAAACGAGGATGACGATGCCGAGAAGACCGTTCACTTGATCGAGGTAGTACTGGTACTCGGTTTTCACCTGCAGCTTCAGCCGGTTGTCATTCTGGATGGCAGCCTTGATGGACTCGAATGCCGCGTGATCGGCCGGTTGAATCAGAAGCGACGAATAGGCCGTGCGTTTGCGTGCTTCGCCGAGGTAGTCGACGTCGGCCCACATCTCGGAGGCGAAGGCGGTGCCGGCCGCGTCAAAGACGCCGACCACATTCCACGTTTGCGGTCCGAATTTGAATGTATCGCCGAGGTCCGTGTTTTTGAAGCGCTCCCGAATGCGCCGCGCGACGATCACTTCATTCGTGGCCGGACGAAACATTCTTCCCTGGACGAGCTTCACGTATGGGCGCAGTGCGAAAGCGTTAGGCGTGATGCCGCGGACGATCACGTTCGCGCCCTTCGGGTCATCCTTCTTGGCAATCTTGAAGGCGATGACGATCTCGGGCGAGAGGAGCGGCTGACCCCCGGCATCTTTCTGGATCCCCGGAAGCGCGCGAATGATTCGGTACGCTTCCTTGGTCACCCAGCTCGAGACCTCGGCCTGCGCGCCTTCGCGGAGCACCATCATCGCTTCCTTCGATCCGGAGGTGGTGGTCGCTTTCAGCACTCCGTTGTAGAGCGCCATCATCGAGAGCATGACTGCGATCACGATTCCGATGCCGAAGATCGACATCAGCGTCGACGCGCTGCGGGCTTTGAGGTTCTGGATGTTGTATTTGAGAGGGATCACACCACCCTCCGCAGTCCATCGACGACGCTCATGTTCGCAGACCGCATGGCCGGCCAGCCGCCGGCCAGCAGACCGACACCGAGCGACGCGATCAGGCACGCGATGATGGGATTGGGATACAGACCGAAGTTCACCAGAAACCCCTGCGTCACCTGCGTCATGTTCACAAAGCGATAGACGAACGTGCCGCCGATGACTCCGACCGCCCCGCCGATGAGCGTCAAGAGCGCGAATTCGATCAGCATCAGCGACAATACCAATCCGCGAGGAAAGCCGATGGCCTTGAGCACGGCGATCTCGGTCACGCGTTCGCGCGCGGACATGCTCATGGTGATCGCGGCCAGCAGAATGACCATGAAGATCGAGCAGAGGCTGATGCTGTGGAACAACAACTTGATGTCTCCCATCATCGACAGAAAGTTGAGCTGAAATTCTTTTTCGGTGAAGGTTTCGGTCGGATCGGTGCTGTTGCGAAACATGTCGTCGATCTGCTTGCTGACCGCGGTCATGTTTTTCGCATCCTTCACCTTGATCCAGAACATCCCGACCAGACCGTTGTCGCCCATGGCCTGCTGGAAGTAGTCCATGCGGAAAAAGAGCGACGATGAATCGATCGGATGCTGGTACACGCCGCGGATGTTGAGCTCCGGATTGAACGGGAAGATCGTGCTCTTGAGCGTGATGTGATCGCCGACTTTCCAGCCGAAGCGCTTCATCAGTTCCGGCCCCACGATCGCCCCCTGCCGGTCGTTGGCGTACGCTTCGAATTCTTTGTCAGGGACGGCGTAATCGTCGAAGACGGTGCGCATGTGATGGTGATCGATCGCAAAGTTGGCGAAGAAGTTCTTCGGCTCCTTGTAGTACGCGCCGAACCACTGCATCTGGCAGACGTCGGCGATTCCCGGGATCTGCCGGATCTTCTGTTCATGCGCGACAGGCAGGACGTTGGCTAGAGAAATCGCGGACTGAGTTGCCAACCGGTTCTGTCCCTTGCCGGCCTCGGAGAAGAGCGTGAAGTTCTCGAGAATCGACAGCAGCGTAGCGATGAAGAAAAAAATCGCGGCCATCAGCAGCACGGTCAGGATCGCCCGCAGCCGGTTTCGAAAAATGTTGCGATAGATCAGCTTCGAAAATTTCATGCTTCCGCCCGCGCCGAGACCGTGGCAATACCGGAGCCGGTAAGCATCTCGACCAGCAGACCTTTCTCGAGATGCAGCGTCCGGCGCGCGTGGTTAGCAGCCTTGGGGTCGTGCGTGACCATGATGATCGTCTTCTGAAATTCATCATTGAGGCGGGCCAGCAGATTCAAAACGTCCTCGGCGTTCCGGGCATCGAGATCGCCGGTCGGCTCGTCGGCCACGATGATGGTCGGATCGGTGACGATGGCGCGGGCGATCGCGACGCGCTGCTCCTGTCCGCCCGAAAGCTGCCGCGGGTAGTGGAACATGCGGTCGCTCAGTCCGACGATGTTGAGAGCGGTGGTCACGTGCTCGCGGCGCTCTTTCTTCGACAACCTGGTCAGCAGCAGCGGCAGCTCGACATTCTCGAACGCGTTGAGCACCGGAATGAGGTTGTAGAGCTGGAAGATGAATCCCACGTGCCGCGCCCGCCAGCTGGCCAGAGCCGTCTCGCTGAATCGCGAGATCTCTTTCTCCTCGACGATGATCCGGCCGCCGGTCGGCCGGTCGATCCCGGCGATCAGATTCAGCAGCGTCGTCTTTCCCGAGCCGGATGGACCCATCAGGGCCAGGAAATCGCCGCGGCCGACCTCGACCGAGACACCATTCAGGACAGGGACGTCGAATTCGTCACGGCGGTAGATTTTCTTGACATTTTCGATTCGGACCAGAACTTCCATCTCACTCTCCATATCGAACGAGTTGTCTTTCTTTGAGCCGGTCGGGATTCTCGATCACGACGCGATCTCCGGTGCGAACCCCGTTTGTAATCTCGACACGATCTTCACGGACCAATCCGGTCGTTACGCGGCGCCACACGATGCGTTTGCCGGCATTCACAACCGCCACACGTCCATCCGACAGCGCTGCCGACGGCAACCATATGCGCGGGGGCTCGCGCAGCTCGGCTTCACTGCGTTCGCTTTGCAGGAACGACGCGGTCGCGCTCATCTCCGGCAACAGACGCGCGTCGGGATTCATGATCTTCACTTTCACCTGCACGATCGCTTTGGCGCGATCGGCGGTCGGAATGATCTGTCGCAGCACGCCGCGCCATTTGCGGTTCGGAAATGCATCGACGGTGACCTCCGCCGGCTGACCCGCGTGAAGCTGTCCGATGCTTCCTTCATTGACGTCGGCCACGACTTCCAGCGTACTGAGGTCCACGATCGTGCAGATTGCTCCGGCGGGAAGCGTTCCCGACACTTGTCCCAGCGTGACGGAAGAGATCACTTCGCCGACTTCGGTGTTCTTGGTGGCGATGGTGCCGTCGAAGGGCGCGCGCACCGTCATGTCGGTCATGTTGATGCGGATTTGTTCGACGCGCGCACGCGAAGCCTTCAACTGCGCCTCGGCGTTGTCCAGAAGAGAGCGGCTCGTGACGCCCTGCTTCCACAGCACGAGCTGTCGGCTGTACTCGAGCTCCGCCTGGTTGCGTGCTGCGTTCGCTTCTGCCAGCTGCGCTTCCATGGTGGTGCTCTCGAGCACGGCCAGAACTTCCCCCTTCTTCACTTTGTCGCCGACATCGAAATTCAGCTTGACGACTTTTCCGGAGATCTTCGGCGTGATCTTCGATTGCTTGTCGGCGACCAGGTATCCCGTTGCGCTCAGCAAAGCCGGGTTGGTCACGTTCACGGTCGGTTTGAGCACCAGGGTCTCGACCATCGGCGCGCGGCTCGGCGCAATCCACTGCCTGTAGATGGCGATACCGGCAACGACCAGGACCATCAGAGCGACAAACCAGCCCACCATCCTCGCGATCGGGGGCCTGCGGTGCTCCTGCTCGGGCTCGCGGTCAATGCGCAGCGCTGTCAGATCGGGCCGGACCGACATGAGAACCGAGGAATGATAACGGAATGTAGGACGGGCTTAAGCCCGTCCCACATCGGGCGAGGTCCGCAACTGCGGCATGTTCATCCGGCTCACGCCCGAATCGCAGTAGGCCCAATCATGACTGATCCCGACAACCATCAGCGAATCGTCGGGACACAACTCGCCCAGCGCAGCACCCAGGGTCGCGACATCCGTTCGATCGTCGGATTGAATGACGAAGGTCGACTCGAATGGCAAATCGACCACTACGCCCAGCCGAGCGATCGCTTCGTGCAGCTCTCGGTAGTTTGCGTTGGGAGTGGTGCTGTGTCGGATCATCAGGAAATCGCGGGCGGTGGTGAACTGCGTGCATGCGACCAGAATGCGAGCGTCCGGCGCAACGTGCGGACGCAGCCATCGAAGGAGCGGCGCCGCGTGGCGCTGTTCCGTCAGCCAGACATGCCAGCTCTGATCGAAAGTGGGTTCGGCGCCCAGACGGCGCACGGCGCGGGAGAGATCCACTGTCAGATCGCCTTCATGGCAAATCTGGAACAATTTGATCTCTGCCATTAATAATCATGATAAATCATCATGATTATCGATAGCAAGAAAGAAATGACGCTAATGACTCCGCAAATTGCGAATAGCGGATTGCTGTACGCCAGGCGGATGGCATGCCTTCCGGCCGGGACGACCAGCCCCTGAAATCCGATGTTCGCGGTTTGCAGCGCAGCGGGGGCGCCATCGATGGTTGCCTTCCAGTAGCGATGTGGCGTCACGCTCGCGACCAGAAATGATTGGCCCTCGGCACGCACGGTCAGGTCGGCTCGGTTCGCGGACTCCTTCACTCCCAGAACTTCAGCGCGCCCGGGAGCGAACGGCGCTGATGTCACGAATGCAACCCGGTCGCTCCATCGCGCCGTGGCCAGATGGCGTACGAATTCCTCGCGGCTCCCCGTGCGCACGAGCTGATCGGCGAACCAGTAGCGCGGCAGCGTCGCGCCGGGCGCGATTCGGATCGGCCGTCCGGGAAGAATGAGATATTCGGCGTTGCCCATCAGCATGAACGGCCGCACCGGAGCGCCTCGCGCCAGCGCCTCCCACATCGATTGCACCACATCGGAGGTCGGGCGCAGCGAAGTGAGGTTGATGTCGATTTCGTAAATTGTCTGCAATCCGTACAAGGCGGGAGTGAACGGCATCAACGCCGTGCGCTGCGACCAGTACGTCCGCTCCCCGCCGTCGAGTGCCAGTCCGTGCTCTCCCCACACCGGCCATTCGGCCTGATGGAAAATGCGCGACGCTCCCCGAGCATCCGTGACTGCCAGCGTCACCGGCGGCGGCGTGAAGAATCGACGCGGCATCCGCGGCGCCAGCGCGTTCACATGCAGCGCGAGATCGCCCACGGCCAGCAGAAGAAGAAACGGGGCCAGGCGGCGATCGAGGCGATCGAACGCCATCGCCGCCAGCACGATCATCGCGAAAAGGCCGAACAGGATGAATTTTTCCGGGTAGCGAATCCACCGATAAAAAATCGGAAGCGGACCATTCGACCCGATCGCCAGCACATACGACAGCGGCATCGCAATCCATGTCCACTTCGCGACTCGCATCACGATCCCCGCCATGGCGAGCAGCGGGACGAGCAGGCCGCAGTAGATGCTGAAGATCAACGGCAATCGCGGGGGCCGATACCGCCAGGCGCCACGAAATTCGCTGCCGTCATCGGTGATGCGACCGAACGCGTACGGATAAAAAAGCTCGACCGGCCGGATCAGCGGCATGCTCCACGACGTCCCCTCCTCGAACGTGAGCGCGCGCGCGCGGCCGGAATCGCGCTTGAGATCGAGCGCCGGGATGATCGCGATCGCGCCGATGCCCAGGGCCAGGAGGAGTGCAAGCGCGAGCTCGGTGGGGCGCCGCCGACCCCGGCGGCACACGCCGGCGAGGTCGCCGGCGCTCCACAGTAAAATGGCCGTCATCACCATCACCGACACCTCGGCCGCCAGCAACAGCATGCCCATGCAAATGGCGAGGCGAAACCAGCGGCCCTGGCGCGCGAACATCACGATCAGCGGCCACCAGGCCACGGAAGTCAGAAACGGAAGCAGATTGGTCAGCGAGAGAATGACGCCGCCGAATCCAAAGGCGATCGCGCCAAAGAGCGCCGATTCGACGCGCAGCGTCATCGACCGGAGCAGAAGAAACATGCCCGCCGCCGCCAGCGCGATGTGCGCGATGATCTCGAGATTGAATCCGAAGAAAAAGCTGGGTAGCAACGCCAGCCACGTGCCGGGATAAAAGGCCTGAAATCCGGGATTCGCCGCCAGCGGCTGCCCACCCGACCAGTAGCGATTCCAGAACGGAAACTCGCCGCCGAAGATCACCTGTCGCAGAATAAATCGTGATGGTAAATAATCACGATAAATATCTCTAATGTAAAATCCGGCGCCGAGGAAGAGCACGTCGGAAAAGATCAAGGCCACGGCGATCGCCAGCAATGCGGCGATCTTTGCATCCGTCGAAATCTTCCGCTCGCGCGTCATGCTGAGCGAAGCGAAGCATCTCGTAGACAGGGATCCTTCGCTACGCTCAGGATGACGTGGCAGGCGAGGCGCAGCGACCGATGACTACGGCATGCTTCCTTTCGACGGCTCGTCGATCTTTAGCCTCGGACCCATCTGGGTGAGCACGAAGGCGTAATCGAACGCCAGATCGTGCAAAGCGTCATAGCGGCCCGACGCTCCGCCGTGGCCCGCGCCCATGTTGACCTTGAGCAGCAGCGGATTCGAGTCGGTCTTGTTCGCGCGCAGCTTGGCGACCCATTTCGTTCCTTCCCAATAGCCGACCTGGCTGTCATTGAGAGAGGTGCGCACCAGCATGGTCGGGTAACGCTTCCTGGCGACGTTGGAGTACGGGTCGTAGCTCTTCATGTAGACGTAGGCCGCTTTCTCGTTCGGGTTGCCCCACTCGATGTATTCCTGCGTCGTCAGAGGCAGCGTGGCATCGAGCATGGTGTTCATCACATCGACGAACGGCACGTAGGCCAGCACGATGTGGAAAAGATCGGGTCGCATGTTCGTGACCGCGCCCATCAACAACCCGCCCGCACTCCCTCCCGAGATCACGAGCTTCTCTTTCGAGGTGTACTTTTCATTCACGAGGTGTTGGGCTGCGGCGATGAAATCGGAAAAGGTGTTCTTCTTGGTCATCATCCGCCCCGCTTCGTGCCACCCCTTCCCCATCTCGCCGCCGCCGCGGATATGCGCGATGGCGTAGACGAAGCCACGATCGAGAAGAGCGAGGCGCGACGAGGAAAAAGTGGGATTGGTCGGCGCGCCGTACGAGCCATACGCAGAGAGCCACAGCGGATTGACCGCGCGCGGCTTGACGTCCTTGCGATAGACCAGCGAGATCGGAATCTTCACGCCGTCACCGGCGGTGGCATAGATCCGTTCGGAAGCGTACTGCGACGGATCGTAATTCGGCACCTCGACGCGTTTGAGCAGCGTCTGCTGATGCGTATCCATGTTGTAGTCGTAGGTGCTGTTAGGCGTGACCAGGGAGGTGTACGTGAAGCGGAACACGGTTGTATCGAAGACGTGGTTCTGGCTCGGACCGGTGGTGTAGGTCGGTTCGGGAAATGCAATGCGATGCGACTTGCCGTCGCGAAGATCGAGAACCTCGAGCTGCGTCAGCCCCCCTTCCCGCTCGGTGGCGACCAGATGATTCGCAAAGAGATCGATGCCGGTGATATAGACCGGCTTCCGGTACGCGATGACTTCCTTCCAATTTTTCTGCTGTGGATCGGAGAGCGGCGCGCTGACGACGCGATAGTTGATGCCGGCGTCGTTGGTGCGAATGTAAAAGCGATCGCCGCGATGATCGAGGAAGTACTTCAGATCGTTCTTGCGGGGAAGGATCACGCGGGGGGCGGCAGTCGGATCGCTGGCCGGGATGGCGCGGACTTCGCTGGCCGTTTTGCTCTCCGACGTGATGAAGATCCAGTCGCCGGAGAGCGAACGATCGCCAAACAGGTCGTAGAGATCATCCTTCTCCTCGTAGACCAGCGCGTCATCGGCACCGCCTAACGTGTGGCGATAGAGGCGCCATTGGCGCTTGGCAGGATTCTCGACAGTGTAGAAAACCGTCTTGTTGTCGGCTGCCCAAAGCACCGTTCCGGTCTTCTCGGCCCGGTCGGCCAGATCCTCCCCGGTGCGGAGATCCTTGACATGGAGGACGTACTGGCGATAGCCGACGTTGTCGGTCGAATAGGCGAGGAGATTGCCGTCGTCGCTGACTTCGTAGCGCCCGACGCTCATGAACTTCTGGCCCTCGGCCAGCTTGTTGACGTCGATCGTGATTTCCTCGGGTGCATCGAGGCTGCCCTTCTTGCGCGCGAAGATCGGATACTGCTTTCCCTCCACCGTGCGCGTGTAATAGAAGTAGTCGCCTTTGCGATACGGCACGTTGGTGTCGGTCTGTTTGATGTGGCCGAGCATCTCGTCATACAGCTTTTTCTGCAGACCCTCGGTCGGCTTCATGAACGCTTCGGTGTAGGCGTTCTCCGACTCGAGATAGGCGATGGTCTCCGGATTGGCCTTCTCGCGGATCCAGCCGTAATCGTCGGTGCGCGTGTCGCCGAACATGGTGACCGACTTGGGAGCCTTCTTGGCGACCGGCGGCTTGGCCGAATCGGCGAACAGCGCAACGGCGATGAAGAAAGAGAGCAGGAGCGCGACTTGCTTTTTCACGCGGGAGAGTCTATCCCGCCACGCGGTGCGACAAAAACATCTGGGTGGTCCCGCATTGACGGCAGAGGAAATGGATCGAGTCGCGCCGCGCCCACGGATTGGGCGCATCGCACACCGGGCAGAGTGTTTCGTTTTGCGGGTAGGCGCGATGGCAATGATCGCAGGAGACAGGTCCGGTGAGCGTCACATCCTCTTCACAACTCACTTCGCTGCAGGAAGGGCAGCGCCAGCAGACGGCCATCTCCGGAACAGAAATATATCACATTAATCTTTCGCGATTTTTGCCCACGTATCTTTGAGCGTCGCGGTGCGGTTGAAAACCAAAAGCTCCGATGTCGAATCGGGGTCGACGCAGAAGTAACCGACGCGCTCGAACTGGTAGCGCGTCAGCGGCGCTGCGCCGCGCACGCCGGGCTCGAGCTTCGCGTGCGCAACGACCTCGAGCGAGTCGGGATTGAGGTCGGCCAGAAAGTCGCCGCTCTCCTCCGGATTCTCGCTTCGAAAAAGCCGATCGTAGAGACGCACCTGGCAGTCGATGGCATGTTCGGCGGAGACCCAGTGCAGCGTCGCTTTTGGGCGCCGGCCGTCAGGCGCATCGCCCCCGCGCGTTGCCGGATCGTAGGCGGCGCGGAGCTCGACGATGTTTCCGTCGCGGTCCTTGGTGACGCCCGTGCAGGTGATGAAGTAAGCCGAGCGCAATCGCACTTCGCGTCCGGGAGCGAGCCGAAAGAATTTCTTCGGCGGCTCTTCCATGAAGTCCTCGCGCTCGATGTAGAGAACCCGCCCGAAGGGGACGGATCGCGTCCCGCCACTGGGGTCTTCGGGATTGTTGGCCGTCTGGAAGGATTCCGTTTTCCCCTCCGGATAGTTCTCGATCACGACGCGCAACGGATCGAGGACGCCCATGACGCGCGGCGCGGTCTTGTTGAGGTCCTCGCGAACCGAGAACTCCAGCAGCGCGACATCGATGATGTTCTCGCGCTTCGCGACGCCGACGCGATCGGCGAAATTTCGAATCGATTCCGGAGTGTAGCCGCGCCGCCGAAGACCGGCGATGGTGGGCATCCGCGGGTCATCCCATCCACGGACGTGGCCTTCTTCGACCAGCCGCAACAGTTTGCGCTTCGACACAACCGTGTAATTGAGATTGAGCCGAGCAAACTCGTACTGCCGAGGACGGGAGGGGACGGGGAGGTTTTCGATGAGCCAGTCGTAGAGCGGACGATGATCTTCGAACTCCAGCGTGCACAGCGAATGCGTGATGCCCTCGATGGCGTCGGAGAGCGGATGCGCGTAGTCGTACATCGGATAGATCGGCCAGGCGTCGCCGGTCCGATGGTGTGTCTCATGGCGGATGCGATAGAGCACCGGGTCGCGCATGTTCACGTTCGGCGACCCCATGTCGATCTTCGCGCGCAAGACGCGCGTGCCGTCGGCAAACTCGCCGGCGCGCATCCGGCGAAACAGATCGAGGTTCTCGTCGGCGCTGCGATTGCGGTACGGTGATTCTTTCCCCGGCTCGGTCAGCGTGCCGCGAAATGCGCGAATCTGATCGGCAGTGAGATCGTCGACGTACGCCTTCTCCGCCCGAATCAGTTCCTCCCCCCATGCGTAAAGCTCGCCGAAGTAGTCCGATGCGTGATAAAGGTTCTCGCCCCAGTCGAACCCCAGCCATTTCACATCGCGCTGGATGGCCTCGGCGTACTCCGCCTCTTCCTTGGTCGGATTCGTGTCGTCAAACCGCAGGTTGCAATGGCCGCCGTATTCGAGCGCAATTCCGAAATTGAGGCAGATCGATTTCGCGTGGCCAATGTGCAAGTAACCATTCGGCTCGGGCGGAAATCGCGTGATCACGGTCGAGTGCCTCCCCGCTTTGAGGTCCTCCTCGACGATCTCTCGAATGAAATCCGACATAAAAAGAGAGGGAGTCTACCTTGACGCCCGCGGCGATTCGGTCATAGAGTTTTAAAAGCTTGGCATTGTAGAAGCAGGCACTTCCGGAAACCGCTTTTGAAACAGGGGGACGTTCATGCGGATTCGAAGTTTCTTTGTTGCCACTTTCTTGTTTCTCACCACAGTCATCGCCTTCGCACAACAGGGGACATCACAAATCAAAGGAAAGGCCGCCGGACCCGACGGATCCGGGCTTCCGGGGGTGACCCTCACCATCAAGAACCAGGAGTCGGGCGTAGTGCGCACGACGACTTCGGACAAAGACGGCGTCTACGTCATGAGCGCCGTGATCCCCGGCACCTATGACATGACCGCGGATCTGTCCGGATTCAAGACCTTCCGCCGAAAAAGTATTCGACTCGAAGTCGGGAAAACGTCGACGATCGACGTCAAGCTCGACATGGGGGCGATGGCCGAAGAAGTCACCGTGACCGCGGCGGCGCCGATCGTCGACGTCACCTCGAAGGAGGTGGGCGGGAACATCACTTCGAAGGAGTTGACCGAGCTGCCTTCGATCAATCGCAACTTCATCGGCTTCATCGGATTGCTGCCGGGGGTCGTGCCGAACATCAGCACGGAGTCGTTCGGCGCCGATTCGGTGAGCGTCAACGGCCAGGACGCGCGCAACAACAACTATATGTTCGACGGCGGCAACAACAACGATGACGTCATCGGACAGCGCGCCGGAACCCAGGCGCGGCCTCCACTGGACGCCATCCAGGAATTCCAGGTGATCACCGGCCAGTACGACGCCGAGTTCGGACGCACCACCGGCGCAATCGTCAATGCCGTGACCAAGCAGGGGACCAACGAGTTCAAGGGTCTGCTGTCGGGATACCTGCAGGACGCCTCGCTCACGCAGAAGGATTTCTTCGTCAAGCAGAACAACAGCGCGAAACCCGATACGAAATTCGTGCAGTACGTCGGGAACCTCGGCGGACCGATCATTCAGGACAAGCTGCACTTCTTCGCGAACGTGGAGCGCGTCGAGAACGACCGGCCGAATCCCATCACGATTCCGGCGCGTCCCGAAATCGTCGAGCCGACCACGCAGGATCGCGTGTGGAACACGCTGCTTCGCCTCGATCATCAAATCAACGCCAGCAACACCTGGGCAGCGCGGTGGCTTCGTGAATCGTCGCCGCAGTTGAATCAGATCATTCCGCTCGCCAATGGAAATCCCGTGACTCCGGCAGCATCACGTGAAGAATCGGACATCGATCAGACGGCGGTCCTGCAGTACGACGCGGTGTTCGGAAACTCGAGGGTCAATACCGCTCGCATCACGTGGACTCAGGAAAACGTCGCGTTCGCGACTCCGGGCTTCAACGGCAATGGTCGCCGACAGGTCCTGCTGCCCCCGACGCTCGATTTCCTCACCTATCGCGATCAGCAAAACAACACCGCACAGGCGCGCGTCGACGACGCCTTGCAGCTCGGCGACACCTTCAACTGGTACATGAACCAGCACGACATGAAGTTCGGGGTGGAGTACGAGCGCGCCAAGGAGCATGCTGTCGGACAGGACAACCTGAACGGCACATTCTCTTTCCGCAGCAATTCCTTCGACCCGAACAACTTCTCGACCTATCCGGAACGATTGTCGATTGTGGTTCCCGGCGCCAGCGACCTTCGCCTCAGGGTGATCTACGCCAGCGTTTTTGCTCAGGACAAGTGGAACATCAACAACCACACCACGCTGAGCATGGGGCTGCGTTACGACCTCGAGAAGATTCCGTTCAAGGAGTCGGATAACCCGCTCTTTGCAGGCGGCAAGAAGTATCCCTACGACAAGAACAACATCTCCCCGCGCGTCGGCCTGACCTACCAGCTGCCGACGGCAAAGACAACCGTGCTGCGCGGCGGTGTCGGCCGTTTTTATGACAAGACTCACCTCGAGCTGGTGCAGGGCGTCGAGACGGCAGGCGTGCTCTCCGGCTCATTCACGGCAAACTTCCCGGCAACGGCTGCCGATCCGGGACCGGCAAACGGCAAGCGGCCAACCGACCCGATGCTGGCGAACGGCCCGGTGATCAATCGCGACCGGTTGAATGAGCTCTTCCCTCCCGGGACGAGAGTCAAGAACACCGGCACGATCAATCTCGACGATCCCAGCCGAGTCGTCGCGTACACCGATCAAATGTCGATCGGCGTACAACGCGAAATCACCGCCAATATGTCGATCAATCTCGATTATGTCTACGCCAAGAGCGAAGACCTGCTGATGAACTACGACCTAAATCCGGGAACGCGCGCCAACACTTCACGCAATACGCCGGTGGTCCGCACCAACCCGAATTTCCCCAGCTCGTCGGCCGTGAACGAGCGCGTCAACGCCGGTCACACGACCTACAACGCTTTCGAGTTTCAGCTCGATCATCACCTCGGTCAGACCTACCAGTACCGCGTCTCGTACACCTACTCGAAATCGCGGGGCAACACTTCGGGCTCCGGCGTGGCCGCCATGAATTTCCAGAAGCTCGCCGACGCGAATCTCGACCGTAACGAGGGACCCACCAACTTCGACCGACCGCACAATTTCGTGTTCAGCGGATCGTGGGCCCCGCAACGGGCGCACGGACTGACGCTCGGAATGGTGACGCGCTATTTGTCCGGCGAACCATTCTCCATTCAGGACACGACCTTCGACGTCGACCAGAATGGAATCTTGTTCGACCCGCTGCCGGCCGGAAAATACAGCGGCAGCGGAGTGAATGCTTTCACCGTTTTCAGCAAGGGCGGACGGAACGGCGCCCGCGGCCCCGATTTCTTCCAGATGGACGTCCGGGTCGGATACCGGCTGCCGCTCATCATTTCGCACATCGAGGTTTTCGGAGAAATTTTCAACCTGACCGATCGCGCGAACTTCGACACGCCCAGCGGAGACAAGCGCTCCACCAACTTCCTGCGCCTGACCGCTCTGCGCGCCGGAGGCGTGCCGCGAACTGCGCAGGTCGGAGCAAAAATCACGTTCTGAAATAGCCACCACAGAGGCACAGAGGACACGGAGCCTCTCTGTGCCCTCTGTGGTGATCCTCACGTTCGCGATTTGCCCTCTCTGCTAGCATTTAGCCCACTGCAAAATGGGCGAGATCGCCAGCGAACCCCGGCGCAATTTTGGCGAATACGAAGTGGAATCGGTCCTGGGCAAAGGGGCCATGGGCATGGTCTACCTGGCCCGCGACCGCCGCATCGGACGTCGTGTCGCGCTCAAGACCGTTCAGGTCCAGCAGCGATTCGACGATGAAAGCGAAGCGACCGAATTTTACCAGCGCCTGCAGCGCGAGGCCGAAGTGTGCGGCTCGATGCAGCACCCCAACATCGTCACGCTGTACGAGCCGGGTTACGAGAACAACGTCATCTCGTTTCTGGCGACCGAGTGGGTAGAGGGCGAATCGCTTCGCGATCGGCTGAAACGGTCGAAACCGCTGCCGCTCGAAGACGCGTCGCGCATCAGCGAAGACATCCTGCGCGGCCTGGCCTACGCGCATGCCAAAGGCGTGATCCATCGCGACATCAAACCGGCCAACATCCTTCTGTCGACCGAGGGTCAGGCGAAGATCGCCGACTTCGGCATCTCGCGACCGGTCGATTCGACCCTGACGGCCGTCGGCTCGATGCTGGGCACCCCGAATTACATGTCGCCCGAGCAGGTGAAATGCACCGACGTGACCGCGCGATCGGACCTCTTCTCGGTCGGTGTCGTGATGTACGAAATGCTGACCGGCGTCAAGCCTTTCTCGGCCTCCGATGTCAGCAGCATCCTGCGCAACGTCGTCGAGCGCGTGCCGGCGCTGGCTAGCGACGTCAACAAAGAGGTGCCCGAGCCGATCGCGCAATTTGTGGCGCATCTTTTCGCCAAAGCACCTGAGGATCGTTTCGGCACAGCGTCGGAAGCGTTGACGGAGCTGCAGACGCTGCGCGGCACGACACCACGCGGCGCGCCCACGGACGTCTTGCCGGCCCAACCGGGCATCTCGAGCGTGACGCCGGGATCACGGAGCAAGGCACAGGATGCCACAACGGACCGCCTGCTAGGAGACGACACTCCGGCGGTCGCTTCTCAGGAACGCCGCCACATTCCGACGGCAGCGTCCGTCTCGATCATCGGTGTAATGGCCGCGGCGCTCATCGGCGCAATTGCGGTCATTCACATGAAGACTGATCCCACTCCCGTCGGCGTGATCACCGCGCAGCAGCATGCCGAGTTCGTTCTCCGCAAACAGTCGCTGGCTACAGCGAAGGCGCTCCTCGACGCGGGACGCTACGACGACGCCGTCAAAGCCTACGACTTGTATCTGCGCCAGCATCCCGACAGCATCGTCGCGAAGGAAGGCCTCGGTAACGCCATGAAAGCCGCCGACGCGCACAGGCCGCAATCGAGCGTGACGGCCGAGGCGTCGAAGCAGTCGAAGAAAAAGAAGACTGACGAGAAGCAGCCCTCGCTGTGGCAGCGGATTTTCCGCCGCGGCAAGACTCCCACAAAGAAGTAAGATCGCCGCGTGCTCGACGAGACGCGGATCCGTCTCGAAGCCATCCATTACGTGCGCGATCTGCGCGAGCGCTGGGTTGCCGTCCCGGCCTCGGAGGTGCAGCAGTTCACGACCGGCGGCCAGCGGATTTTTCTCAAAGGCCAGCAGGGGATCTTCAAGCCCGCCGAGCTGACCGACCCTCTTTCCGTCACCTCCACCATCGATTCGCCCTATACCGACGATCCGATCGAAGGCAGCCGCGTTCTGTACGATTTTCTTCCGGCCACACGCGAGTTCGAAAACGTTGGATTGAAAAAATGCGCCGACTCCGAAGTGCCGCTCATCTATTTTCTGCAGGTCAAACGGCGGCCGAGCCCGGAGTACGTCGTCTTCGCGCCGGTCTACGTCGTGGGATGGGATGACGTCGCACGGCGATTCCTGATCGATCTGTCGGAACAGAAGCCGGGCGAGGTCATCTCGCCTCCTCCGGTCACGCGACAGCTCACGCTGCCCGCGATTCGTACGCCGCAGAGTCCGATGGAGATCCGCGAGCTGTCGAAGAGCTACGTCGTGACAACCGTGCAGCGCCGTCTTCATCACGCCCGATTTCGAAATGCGGTCCTCAAGGCTTATCGCGAGCGATGCGCAGTCTGCGGTTTACGTCTGCGGCCGCTCCTCGATGCAGCTTTCGTCGCGCCCGATCACGATCCGCAACCCCTCATCGCCGTCAGCGACGGAATCGCGTTGTGCGCGACGCACCATCGCGCCTTCGATGCGCGAATTCTCCGCTATGACTCCGAATACACCATTCACATCGATCTGCCCGACCGTTTCAACGCCGCGCAGGGGGAACGGGACATGTTGCTTGCGTTTGAGGGAAGAAAACTGGAATTGCCGGAGGACGAGGAGCTCTGGCCTAGAACTAACTGACGGCTCGATACGTCGGGTTCTCCGGAAAAAAGCGCGCGGGCTCACCGCGCGTCTTGCGGAAAAGATTGCGAATCATCCGGATCTGTCCGCAATGCATCGCGAGATGCGTCGCGTGGTGAAAGCCGAGGAAGTATCGGCCTCCTTCCTTTTCGCTCAACGTCCCATAGGCCGACGCAGTCCGCTCGTGAAGAGTGTCGAGGGTCGTCGTTCGAAGGATGTTCAGAAACTGCGTGCAGGCTTCCGACAGTGCCGTAAAGTTCATTTCGAAATCGTCGGTAACGGCATCGATGGCCTCCTGCGAGGCAGGCACCGCGATGGTCGGCATGGGCGCACCACTTCTCAAACTCTCCAGGTGCCACTCCGCCTCGATACGAAGATGCCGGACGATGATGACGATCGAGTTCGCCTGCGGAAGCGGCCGCCACTGAATTTCCTCTTTCGCCAAATCATCGAGCGAGTTTTTGACGGCCGCCCACATTCTTTGGTTCATGTCGAAGACGACCTGCGGCGCGTCGTCCACGACTAGCTGAGACAGAACGCTACGGTGTCGCGCAGCTTGGCGCGATCGATCGGCTTTCGAAAAATGGCGCTCACCACTCCGCGATACGGTCCTTCGATCATCGAATCGGGAACGAGCGTCTCCGATGCGCCGGTGATCGCGATGATGGAGGGGAGATTCGTCCGCTGCGATTTGAGCTTTTCGATGAACTGCAGGCCATCAGTGTCGGGAAGCATCATGTCGAGCACGACCACGGCGCAATCGGGAGATGCCGCCTTTTCGAGTCCTTCGGCGCCGTTCGCTGCCTGTTCGACGCGGATGTTGTGGTCCTGCGACAGCTCCGCCGCCAGGAGTTTGCGGACAGAGTCCGTATCCTCGACCACCAGGACCATGGGCTTTGCGGGCATGCCGAGAGCCTATCACGCGCGCTTGCGTTTCTTCGCGAAACTGCGCGCCGCCAACGTCAGGTCGACATGATCGACAACAGCGATGCGGCGCGCGTCGGCTTCGTCGAAGCCGGCAGCGATGGCCTCCTGGTAAGGCCGTGCCATGAACCGCTCTCGCGCGGCATCGTCGGTAAAGAGCCGAGCGAAAAAACGATGAGCATGTGACGGACCGGAGCCTCCTCCGTCTCGCCGCGCGGTGGGGAGAGCGACTACGCGCGGAGTTGCGCGCGCTCTGGCGAGCTGTCCGAGGAGCGCATGCATGGTCGGATAGTTGCCGTCGCGTTCGAGAATGACGGTCGCGCGTTCGGCGCCGACTTCAGAAAGCAGATCGAAAACCGGATCGGGAACGTCGTGCAGGTGATCGTCGAGGATGCGATCGCCTTCGATGCCACGTCCCCCGGCAATGTGGATCGCTCCGATGCGATCGCGAGGCAGCGATCGAATGGTCGCGCGCGCGTCGAAATGAAAGTTCGTTGCATTGGCGTGCAAATTGTGAAGGTCGAGCAACAGCTCTGTCTCAGTGGCGTCAAGAACGGCGTTGAGCCAGCCAGCTTCGTCGTAGGTGCTGAACGGCGGATCGAAGAGCGTGGCCACATTCTCGAGCAGCGGCGCGCGGCCGATCACCTGCCTCGCCTGCTCGACGTTCCGCACCAGGCCCTGCAGTGTTGCGTCGTTGCGCGGTGGCGCGGCCAGATGGCCGATCTCCATTCCATCCGCGCGCACGAATGCCAGATGCTCGGACCAGAAATCGGGTTTCACCCACTCGACGACGCGGGCGACAGCATCGAGACGCCGACGATCGACGGGCTCCGGTGACGCGAGACCCAGCGAGGTTGCGTGCACGACGATCGGCACGTGACTTCGCAAAGTTCGCAGCGCCCGCTCCTGCCCGGGCGTGCACTCCTCGGCAAGCAGCTCGATCACATCGATCTGATCGAGGTTCGCGAGAATGCCCGCGCCGATCCCCGGCCGCCATCCGATGCCGAATCTCATGATCCGCAGCCTCCGCACCCGCCACCACAACCTCCTCCGCAACCACCGCCGCATGACGAGCCGCACGATGAGCCGCACGACGACGACCATGATGAGGATTTGGCCTTCGGGAAAAGATCGCGCGTCCACGAAAAAGCAGATGCTGTCAACGCCCCGACGCCAAACACCGCCGCCAGCAGCGCGACCTCGGCGGTCGAACCGCCGGGATGGAGCTGCGCGGCACGAAGCTTCAGGGATGCGAACATGTTGCGCAGATCGGAAACCACCTTGTCGCCGTGCGCGGTGCGGCGGGGAAACGCGACTTTCGCTGCGAAGAGGATCGCGACTCCGGTCAGGATGATCAGGAACTGAACATTGGATTTGCCGCGCGCGGCCGCGACCAGCAACTTGAGCAGCGAAACAGCTCCCAAAGCGGCGATGGCGGCAAGAAAGAGTTGGCGTCGAAGTTGTTTGACATCGTCGTCGGGGATCAGTCGTTGTTTTTCGAGCGTCAAGTCGTACTCGGCACCGACGGCCTTCAGGCTCTCCATGATTTCACCGACGTTTCTCGGCACGAGACACGCGTCGCGCACTCGCTCCTCGATTGTCTTGCGAAGCGCAGCCTGGCGGCCGGCAAGCGTGGTTTGGATGACGTCGTCGGCGATCACGAGCAGGCCGCGGTCGATCAACGACACCAACGCGATGCGCACCACCTCGGCATCGCCGCCGCGCAAATACGCGATCAGATAGGGATCATTGACTTGAAATCGTGCCACCGACGGCAGGGCCGGCATTGCGAGCTCGCGATGGCGCCGCACCAGCCAGAGAATCACGAAGACGATCAGCGCGTAGACGACGTAGAAGAGGAGAAACTCCGGCCCGCGTAGATTAAATGGATTCATAGCGCGAGCGAGCGTCGGTAGAGCGCGCGCGAAAGCTCGAGCGTCGTGAAGAGGTAATCAGCCGCTTTTCCCGGCGGCAGAACGCGCTGCTCGCGTGCTTCAGAGAGATGCGGAAGAAGCTCGACGAATTGCGCGTCGCCGAGCTGGCGGACGACCGTCTCGAGCGCTTCCTTCGGCGCGACCGTCCCCCGCCCTTCCAGATCGAGGATCGCGGCGGCCGACGTGCGAAGCGGCCCGGCGGCCTCCGCCACCGTCACCGCGCACTGCTCTTCGCGCAGACTGCGCTCGACGTACATCTCTCGAAGCCGGATGGTGAGATTGAGGAGGACTTGTTGCAGCCGATGCACCAGCGCGGCGCGAGGGATGGTCATGCCCTCGAGAACATCGCGGCCCATCAAGACGACGTGCCGACGTTGAATGTCGGCGAACTTCTGCGCGAATTCGTCAGCGGCCGCCCGAATCTCCTCTTCCAGAAGAAACATCGCGGTGACGTTGGCGGCCGCCTTCGCGAAACGAAAAGGCTCACGGAAATTATTAATACTATTATGTGATAATTTTCGGAGGACGAACAGCAGATTGACGTCCGACGTCGTGCGCAGACGTCCTTCTGCGCCCGAGCCGTACAGGATCACGGAAACAAGATCGTCGCCGAATGCACGCGCAGCGGCGTCGACAACGCCTTCCAGCACCTGCCGAACGCCGGGCGGCACGTTCGGAATCGTCTGCATGCGTGGAGCAGAAGATATCAGACCGATACGGTCCGCAGAGAGCGCAGCACGCGATGCCAGCGCGACCGCTGGAAATACCAGAGGAGCGCAACCGTGATGGGGACCAACCCGAAGATCAGGAGCATGCGCGCGACACCTTCGATGCCCGGATTGAACGGCGTGTGAATGTGGAGATCGAGCGCGATGCCTTCCAGGTCATTCATCAGCATCCCCCCCTTCCCTTGGCGGTACCAGGCCACGAAATCGGGATCGTGCATCAGCCGCCACGCAAAAAGCATACTGTTAATTTGTACGAAGAATGCTACGAATGCGCCGAGCGGCCGCTCGATCTCCGGAATGCGCCAGCCCACTCCGCTGAGGGCCTGATAGAAAAGAATTCCGGCCAGGATGAACTCCGACAAATGTCCGGCCGCGCCGAACGCGAATTCGCGGCGCCAATCCGAGCTCACAAAAAATAGCCAGATCAGGAAAACGACTCCGATCAACGTCAGCGTGGTTCGGTTCCCGCGGAAAATCCACATCGCATATCCGAATCCGCCGGCGATCAGAAGCGCCAGCGCAATTTGAAACCGGCTGTGCGGCGTGATGCCGCCGCCGTAGACAAAATCGAACGCCGGAACGGCCGGCATGCCCAGGAGCCAGCCCATGACGGCGTGTCCGAGCTCGTGAAAGAGCGTGATGATGGCGGAGAGAACGAATCGCACGAATGGGATCACGTTGGCGATGATCGCCAGCACGAGGCCGATGCCCAGAACTTTCAGCTCCGTTGGACCGATGCGGCCGTCGGCGACCTCATCGTCCTGGTCGTCGTCCCTCACCCGGCCCTTCGGGCCACCCTCTCCCCGCTGCGCGGGGCGAGGGACTTCAGCGAACTTCCCAAACACGATCCCGCATCGCGAGCATTCGGTCGCACTCTCGGGCTCCTCGTATCCGCACTTCGGGCATGCAACCTTCACGGCAACCAGGGAATGCGCGGGAACGAGTCGGGAACGATCGGGAAGGTGTCGTTGGTCAGCCACTGCATCAGCAGGTTCGTGAAGAACGGACTGCGCGGATCGCCGCTGACGCCGCCAGGCAGACTCGATTGTCCGATTGGGACTTTGCTCATGTCGCCGACATAGCGTCGATTCGGGCCGCTTGTGAACATGAATCCGTTGACGGTGCTGGCGCGCCCATTGTGCGACGCCGCGTCGACAGTCGACATTCCGCCGTCAGTGGCCACGCCCGGAAGATTCGCGAGCGAAGGGAGGGGCAGCTGACCGAACGGCGCACCGGGCGAATAGAGATTCCCCATCAGATGCGCAAAGACGACGCGATGCAGTTTTCCCCATCGGTAGTCACTGAGGTTCGTCGATTTATTGAATGCCGGCGCGAAGTCGTCGCTGGCCAGCATTGTCATCCCATCCGCAACGCTCTTCAGGATCAGAATGTCGCGTCGCGCGGCAGCATCAGTCACGCCCGGCACATTGAAGAAACTGACACCGGAGGCGCCGCGTCCGCCGGTCGTCGAAAAGTTCTCGAGCTGGAATCGCAGTGTCGAAAGCGTCTGCTGCACCGGCGGCACCGGAAGCGTCAGCGTTTTCAGAATGGTGTCGACGGTGTTCGCCATGAACTTGCTTCGCCAGGCCGCATAAATCGTCGCGGCCACGCTGTTGTTGATCTCCTGCGTCGAGGGCGATGTCAACACGCCATTGGTTTCGGCGGCGTCGTAGCCGGTATCGATTCCGGTCGGCGTCGAAAAATCCCAGCTGCCCAGCTGCCCCACGGCGGCCTTCACGGCCGGCGCGCTTCCCAGTGCTGCCAGCGTCGGATCGGCGCCCGATTTCAGCGCGTTCGTCAGCGCCTGCATGATGAACGGCACGAAAACCTCGGCGTCCACCAGCACCGTGTCGGCCTGAATCGACTGCATGTCGGCCACCGAGAGCTTTCCGCCGTTGGCGAGTTTCGCGCGGACCAGCTGTGTGATCCGGCCGGCGCGGAATCCGTCGTATCCCGGATTGAGATAGTAGATTCCGCCGCCCGGTCGTTGCGCGTTGAGAGGATCGTTGTCGAGCGTCTGCCCGATCGGATCGTTGTTGGCGTTGACGAACCAGCCGTTGGACGGATTCACGACCTGGGGCATTTCGGAATAGGGAAGGATTTCGAAAGGAAGCGCCTGCTGTGGCTGCGGATTCTTCACCGCCATCCACTCGTTGCCGCCCTGCCCGTTGCGTACGAAATAGGGAGGCACGCCGTTGACTTTGTTGGCCTGCAGATCTTCACGGATCGGCATCTCGCCGCTCGTGAAGTAGGCGATGTTGCCGTCGACGTCGGCGTACGCGAAGTTCTGCGATCCGACATCGAAGTATTGCAGCGCCGCTTTGAACTCATCGACGCTCTTGGCCTGATCGATGAAGAGAAACGCCTCGGCCTCGTGCGTCGGATAGAAGCCGGCGTACTGCACCGTGATCGCGACGCCACTCGATTGATCGAACGACAGAACCGGACCGTGACGCGGAACGATCAGCGTCACCTTGGGGAGATTCAGCGAGGCCGGAGCAGGGCTCATGCCCACGCCCGGCGTCCACACGCTGAACGTTTGCGGAATCGCCATCACGTTTTCTTTTTTGCCGAGGTACATCGAAGCGAGTCCGCTGGGGGAGGTCGGCTCGGGAACGAATTGTTCCTGATAGAGATCGGTGACGTCCATCGGATGGACTGTCGATCCCCACGCGATGTGCTCGTTCTGTCCCTGGATCACGAACGGCGCTCCGGGGAATCCCATCCCGGCCACGTTCAGCTTTCCGGGAACGCGAATCGAGATCGGATAAAAGTTGGGCGGCTCGCTGAGCGAGAGATGCGGATCGTTCGCGATGAGCGCATTCCCAGTCGCCGAATTCCTCGGCGCGATCGCCCATTCGTTCGATCCCGCGTGACGCTCCGGATCGATGGCCGCCTGCACCACCTCGTTGTCGCGGATCTGATCGCGATAGGCGCGCAGCAGCCCGAGAGTTTCGGGGCGGATCCACGACATGTCGAGTGGAGCGCCGCCGACCTCGGCGGCGTTCGCGCGGATCGGCTCCGCCGCCCCCGCCCCGGTCGCGTCGGGAATGGTCGCCGCCTTGGTGAACGGAGCCGACCGCCACGTGTCGGTGAACAGCTTCGTTCCGTCGAAGCCCACGATCTTCCCGGCTGTCTGATCGGAAATCAGCGCGATGGTCGGGTCCAGATCGAGATCGAATGACAGGCTGAACGCGATCAGCTTCGCGATCGAAACCGAATCGACAGGCGTCCACGGCGGGATGGAGTTGACGCCGAGGAGGGCGTATTCGGGCGAGAGTTGGCCGGGATGCGCTTGCAGATACGCGTTGACGCCCGCCGCATACGCTTCTACCGCGGCACGCGCCTCGGCGCTGAACAGAGGGAAGGATGCCTCCGCCGCCCGTCGAAGTCCGAGCGTGCGAAGCTGGACATCGTTCGATAAGGCCGCCGTGCCGAGCAATTCGCCCAGCGTGCCGCCCGCGATCCGGCGGTTCGTATCCATTTGAAAGAGACGGTCCTGCGCGTGCAGCCATCCGTTGAGGAACCAGGCGTCGTGCGTGTTGAGGGCGAGGACGTGCGGGATTCCGTTTGCTTCGCGAATGACCATTCCGGGCGCCTGCATGCCGGCGAGTTTCGTCATGCGGCCGATCGGAAGATCTTGCGCGGACAGAGAGAGTGCGGCGAGAACAAGGGCGAGGCCGAGGGACCGATGCATCGAAGCCTCCTTGCAGAAGCTACCTTATATCGACATAGAATGCAGGCCGCAAGGAGCCGCTATGCGATCGCATGTCGTCCCGATCGTCGCCCTGGCCCTCATCGCCCTTCCGCTGTACGCGCAGTCCAATGATGTCGCGGTCTGGTTCGGGAGCAGCACCGTCGGTACGACCAACACCAGCGGCTCGTCGGTGCACTTCGATCGCGGCGATTCCATCGGCGCGAGCTGGAATCATTTCTTCAGCGGACAACTCTCGACGGAGCTGGCAGCCTTCGCAGTGCGCCATGACGGGGCGGTGCGCGTGGGCGACGTCAATGCGTTCGACGTCGGCCGGCTGCGCATGATTCCGATCACGGCCATGATCCAGTGGCATCTCGTTCACTTCCGCCACGTCGATCCGCACCTCGGCGCCGGATTGGCGTACGTCCGCAGCGACAGCCTGCACAGCTCCGATCTCGACAACGCCGGCATCGGACGGGTGCGCATCAAAAGCCGTGTGGGCTGGACCACGGATGCCGGATTGACGTACGGCGTCACGCAGCGCATCGGCATCGGAGTCGACGCGCGCTACATCGGCTATCGGCCTTCGTCCGGTCCCGCCGATGCGAGCCTGAAGTTACATCTCAGTCCGGTGATTTACTCGCTGGGCCTTCGCTGGCGCCTCTGACCGCCGACCTCTTCTGCTCGATGAGCCACGACACGACGTGCGTTTGCGTGTACGCGGGATCCCACGCGTTGTGACCGGTGTTTGCGAACTCGGTGTATCCCGCGCGTGGGCCTAGCGCACGAGCCATCTCCCGCGACTCGCTGACCGGCACCACCGGATCGTCGGAGCCGTGGAAGATCCAGATCGGGATGTGCGGAACGCGTCGCGCGAATGCGTCGCAGGTTTCGTCCGTCGGATTGTCGAGATCAGGAACCGAAGGCGGGCGATGAATGTAGGCGCAAACCGTGGCCAGCGCGGACCAGCGCTTCGGATAACGAACCGCGAGCATCCACGCCCCCGCCCCACCCATCGACATCCCTGTCAGCGCGACGCGATCGCGATCGATGGAGAACTCGCGCTGGGTGGCATCGAGCGCCGCGATGGCAATCTTCCGCGCCGCGCCGACCCACCGTTGCCCATCGGGACACTGCGGAAAGACAACGATGGCCTCCGCTTCGACTTCGCCTTCGCGAAGCGCGCGGCCGAGGCCGATGGCGATCTGCTTTTCGCCGTCATCACCCCGCTCACCCGAACCGTGAAGAAAGAGGATCGCTGGCCATTTGTGAGCGCGGTCGTAAGCCGCGGGAACCCAGATCTGATACCTGCGCGCCACGCCGCCGACCGTGACCGATCGCGCGAGAAATTGTCCGGTCATCGCGATGGCCGCCAGCATCAGCGGCGGATCATACGATCAAATGCAGATCCCCGAACTCGTGCCACAGGTATCCATGCTCGAGCGCGGCGGCATAGGCCTTCTCGATCGGCTCGCGGCCGGCGATGGCCTGGAGCATCGCCAGATGCGTCGCACGCGGCTCGTGCAGTCCGGTGAGAATTCCATCGACCATGCGCACGCCGCGCTCCGGCGTGATGACGAGGTCCGTCCAGCCGCGCGACGCGATCGAATTTCCATCGCGATCGACGGAGCTTTCCAGCGCGCGAACGACGGTCGTGCCGACGGCGATGACGCGTCCGCCGGCGCGCCGCGTCGCGCGGACGAGATTCGCGGTGCGCAACGGCACTTCGTACCATTCGTCGTACGGCGCTTCGTGACTCTCGAGGCTGGCGACGCCGGTGTGCAGCACGAGCTTGGCCAGATTCACCCCGCCGCGGCGCAAGCACGCCAGCATCGGACGCGTAAACGCGCGGCCTGCCGAGGGCATCTCCGCTGATCCTTCCTCTTGGGCATAGACGTTCTGATAGGCACCGATCGGAAAACTATTGACGATATATTTATATGTTATTGGCTTGCCATGACGATACAGATAGTCGATCTGCGGCTCGCCTAACATCATCTGCGCGATCCACAGACGCTTCGAGTTTCGATAGGGGACCAGCAATCGCGCGCTCGCTCCGCCAGGCAGCGACAACGCTTCTCCCTCTCCCGCCGGACCGCGCGGCTCGACGACCGCAAGTCCACCCGGCAGCGACGCCGAGTAGTGCAACGCGATCTCCTCGCCATTCTCGCGACGGGCGCGAAGCGCCGCCGGCAGCGTCGCGGTGGTGTTGAGAACAAGGAGGTCGCCGCGGCGAAGAAACTGCGGCAGATCGCGGAAGCGCGCGTGCGTGATGTCGCCGGTGGCGCGATCGGAGACCATCAGGCGAACGTCGTCGCGTCCGCTTCCGCGCAGCTCGGCCGGCTCGCGCGCTTCAAGCTCCGGCGGCAACACGAAGTCGAGGTCGGCTGTCCTCAACATCATCGATCATCTCCACGATCTTTGGCGCGACGTCCTCCGGCGACGGCAACCGCGACAGATCGACGCCCGGCTCGGCCAGGCGATGCATCTCGGTATTCATGTCGCCCGGATCGATCACCATGACGCGAACATCCTCGAGCTCGGCGTCGAGCGTGCGCGAGACGTGCTCCAGCGCCGCTTTGCTGGCGCCGTAGCCGCCCCAGTGCGGATAGGCATTCACCGCCGCATCGGAGGTGATGTTCACGACCGTCCGCGGCCGAAGAAGTTGCATGAGATGGATCGGCGCGATCACGTTGACGCGGAAGATGCGCTCGAGCGACTGCCACGAATGCTCGAGGAGCGCCGGCATGGGACTCGGACCGAGCTCGGAAGCGTTGTTGATCAAAATGTCGACGCGCCCAAATTTTCCGAGGGCGACCCGAGCGATGTCCTCCGCGATTTCCGAGACGTCGCCCGGCACCGCCACGACATCCGTTTGTTGCGATAGTTCCCGCTCGACCTCGCGCAGCTCCTGGCCGCGCGCGTTGATGACCAGTCGATCGCCCCGGCGCGCGAAAAGACGCGCCAGCGCCAGGCCGAGACCTTTGGATGCACCTGTGATGACAACGACATTGCTGTTCATGTCTACAGCATCGGCTCCGCAGCGCACCAAAACGCCGTGCGGAAGATCAGTGCCGGGCCTGTACGGACGGACAGGCCCCCTCACCCCGTCGGCGGGAGGGCCCTCGCCCCGCGAAGCGGGGAGAGGGTGGCGCGGAGCGCCGGGTGAGGGGTCAGATCAGATGTCTTTCCGACGCAATCGCCACCGCCTGGGCGCGGTTCTCCGCGCCGAGCTTGTTGAAGAGCGAAGTCATGTGGTACTTCACGGTGCGCTCGGTGATCCGCAATTTGGCGGCGATCTCCTTGTTCGATTTCCCTTCCGCGACCAGGCGGATGACTTCACGCTCGCGCTTGGTGAGGCGCTGTCGCGGCGTCATCACGTGCGCGGAAATGCGCGGATCGAGATACGACTCACCCTGCGCCAGCATGTTGATCGCGCGCTCGATCTCTTCCACCGATGCCCCTTTCAGCAGATAGCCTTTCGCGCCGGCGCGAATCGCACGCTCGACATCCTCTTCGGCGTCGTAGGCTGTGAGAATGAGAACGGTGGCCCGGTCGCGCAACCGCTCGATGGCATCGAGCCCGCTCAATCCCGGCAGCTCGAGATCGAGAAGAATTACGTCGGCATCGACGCGTTGAAGCGCTTCCTCGGCCGACGAAAAGACTCCCGCGATTTCGAATTTGCGTTCGAGCGCCGCCACCAGTCCCTCACGCACGACGGGGTGATCGTCGATGATCGCGACGCGCGTCACAGCTTCACCGCGATCTTCGTTCCTTTGCCGCGGCCGGACGTGATCCGAAGCGATCCGCCGGCGATGCGCGCGCGCTCGCGCATGCCTTCGATGCCGTGACGCTCCGCAGGAATGTGGCGCACGTCGAATCCGATGCCGTCATCCTCGATGGTCAAGGTCGCGCCTCGCAGATTGCAGGCCAGCGAGACCGCGACGCTTTTCGCGCGCGCGTGCTGCCGAACGTTGGTCAACGCCTGCTCGGCGATGCGATAGAGCTCCGCCTCGACTGGCAGCGCCAGCACGCAGTTGCCCCGCGGCTCGAACGTCACACGAATTCCGGATTCGGACGTGAACTCGCGAACCAGCGACGCCAACGCCTGCGCCAGCGGCTTGCCCGCCAGTGCGCCGGCGCGGAGGTTGGCGACCGATCGCCGCGCTTCATCGAGATTCTCGCGCGCGATCGCCAGCGCCTTTTCGAGCCGCTCGCGCACGCGTTTCGGCTCGCGCCCAACGCTCTCGATCGCCGTTTCAATCTGCAGTGCGATGGCGGTCAGACCCTGTGCCAGCGTATCGTGAATCTCGCGGGCGAGCCGCGTCCGCTCCTCTCCCCTCGCCCGCACCGCGCTCTCCTCGGCCAGCCGCGCGCGCTCGATCGCCACGCCGACCTGCAGCCCGATGGTGCCGAGCAGCCGGAGCTCTTCGCGCGTCAGGCGGCGCATGGCAGGCGCCGTGATGTTCATGATGCCGAGGGGCTTGTCTTGAAATGAGAGCGGGACCGAGGCGTGATGCGCCAGACCGTGGGTGAGATCGGTCTTTCGCGCGCGAACCGCCGGCCTGAGTCGCGAACACTCCATCACGTCGACATTGCGCGGGGTGAGCGATCCGTTTCGGAATTCCTCGATGCACAAGCACCACGATCCGCTCATGCGCACCGGCTCCTGCAGATAGGGCGGCAGATTCCGCGCCGCCGCGCTGTAGATGTGGTCTGTCTCGCGATCGAGGAGCCACACCCATCCCGTCTGCAGGCCTAACAGACCGGTGACCAGCTCGAGGGTGCGATCGAGCGCCTGCTGCACCGTCGGGGAGCTATTGAGCGCCTCGGCAATCGCACCGACGATCTCGAGCTCGCGGCGAGAAGAGCGGACCGCCATCGCGTAATCATAGAATCACGATGGATGAAGCGACCAACGCAATGTCACCCCCAGCGTGAGCGAGGGGTCGGTGTGGCGGGGTGGCACGACGGCCAAGGTTCTCGCACCGTCCGCCCACACCGATTCCTCGCTACGCTCGGAATGACAGGCCTGGTCATCGCCTTGGCGGCTGCCGCGCATGCTCAGGAACTCCGCTTCGCCAACATCGGCGATCTGAAGATCGGTTATCGAACGTACGGACGGCTGGCGGCCGACAAATCGAACGCCATCGTTGTACTGACCTGGCTCGGCGGCACCAGCGAAGGGCTGGCATCGTGGATCGGGCCCGGAAATCTCTACGATTCCTCAAAGTATTACCTGATCGTCGTGGACGCCCTCGGCGACGGAGTCTCCTCTTCGCCCTCTAACAGCAACCTCACGCACATCACGATTCGCGACATGGTCCGCTCGCAATACGAGCTGCTGACGCGCGTGCTCAAGCTCGATCACGTGTATGCCGTCAGCGGACTCTCGATGGGCGGCATCCAGACATTTCAATGGGTGGTGTCGTATCCGAACTTCATGACGAAGGCGATCCCGATTGCCGGCACACCGAAACAGACCGCGTACGATCTTCTGCTCTGGAAAACAGAGCTGTCGTTGGTCGAATCGCTCGGAATGAAGGCGGCCGCCGACATCAACGAGATGCATTTGCACACGCCGGCGTACATCGCGTCGCACACCAAAGACGTCGACGCGGTCATGAAATCGCACGAAGACGCACTGCGAAAAATCGATCCTCGCGATTACGCGACAGTGCTTGGCGCGATGATCGGCCACGACATCGGGTCCATCGAGGCCGTGCGCGCGAAGATGCTGGTGGTTGTCGCGCAGCAGGACCACATGGTCAATCCGGCGCCGGCCGAGGAATTTGCGCGCGCGACAAAATCGGAGTTGCTGGTTCTCACCGGGGATTGCGGCCACCTCGCGACCCAATGCGAGAAGGAGAAGCTGATCCCGGCGGTGGCGCGGTTCCTGGCGGAGCCGTGAACTTCACCACAGAGACACAGAGGGCACTGAGATCAAATAGAGGTCGCCGAACCATCTCTGTGCTCTCTGTGCCTCTGTGGTGATTACTGCTCCTCGAGAAATTTGAGGAGCAGGCGCAGCACGCCCAGCCATCCGCTTTCGTAATCCTTTGCCGCGACGCGCTCGCGTTCGAGGCCGGTGTGTGTCACGCGGACGCGCGTCTTCTTGCCGACCGGCGTCAGCTCCCAACGCACCACCGTTTCGTGCTTCGGATCTTCATGCCAGTTCGCGATCCAGCTCCACGCCAGGAGTCTCGGCGGATCGTATTCCAGGACTTTGCCGTGCGCTTCGAAGGCCTCCGCGCCATTGCGCCGGAGCGTCTCGAGGACCGGACCCTGCGGCATGCCGGCGACGGGCTTGCATTCGAATCGCCAGCGGCCTCCCTTCCGCGGCTCCATGTCGAACTTCGTCAATTGGACGGAAGGCTCGCTCCCCCACCAGTCGAAGAGCTGCTTCGGATCGGTGAGGGCCTTGAAGACTCGATCGATGGGGGCGGAGATCTCGATTTCGGAAGTGACGCCATCCATCATCGCGACTCCACAAAGGTCTTCAAATCCGACAACTTCGAGCTCCAGAATCTCCGGTAGTGCGCCAGCCAGCGGTCCACCAGCTTGAGCGGCCTGGGATTGAGCTGATAGAAACGATTGCGGCCGTCGCGGGTTTCGCGCACCAGGTCGGCCTGGCGGAGCAGGCGCAGATGCCTGGAGACGGCCGGGCGCGACATGGGAAAGGTGCGCGCAATTTCGCCGGCCGGGCGGCGGCCGTGGCGGAGCAGATCGAGGACGGCGCGGCGGGTGGGATCGGCCAGAGCGGCGAAGGCCAGCTCGGCCGAACGCGTAACCGTTTGGTTTCGCATAATGCGTAACTATATGGTTACCTGTTTGAGAAGTCAAGGGTCCGCATTTAACATCGCGTCGCATGGGCCTGACACGCCGGAAGGCCAGCATCTACATCGCAGCGTGGCTCGCGCTGATGATGATCTACGCCGCCGCGCTCTACACCAACAACGCCCCCATCGATGACGCCGTGCGCGCTTCCATCGCCAACCTCCTGCCCGACGCTCTCCTCGGTCTCCTCGTCCTTCGCCTGCCGTCGTTGGTGCGATGGTCGGATGACCGCCGCGGCCGCTTCCTGGCGGCCCATCTCGGATTCCTGATCGCGTTCGTGGTCCTGGCCCTGGCCGGATGGATGGTGATGATCGGCGTCGATTCGCTGCTGTTCACGCACCGGCTGACGTTCCGCATTCCATGGCGGATCGTTCCTTTCTGGGCCATCTACGACATCCTCATCTACGGCAGCCTGGCCGGCATCGGATACGCGTTGCGGAACGCCGAGGAGTTGCGGGAGCAGGCGGAGCGCGCCACCAGGGCCGAGGCCCTGCGGGCGCGCGCATCGCTGGAGGCGATGCGCAGCCAGCTCAATCCGCACTTCATCCTCAACACCTTTCATGCCCTGGTCGGTCTGGTGAGGCGCGAGCCGGCGATGGCGGAGAGCGCCTTGGAGCGACTCGGCGATTTGCTGCGCTACAGCCTGCGCATCCAGCGCGACGGCATCGACGAAGTGCCGCTTCGCGAGGAGCGCGCCTTCGTGGAAAGCTATCTCGATCTGGAGCGGCTGCGCCTCGGCGATCGCCTCAACGTCAGCATCGATATGCCGCAGCCAACGCTGGAGTGTCTGGTGCCGACATTCGCTCTGCAGATCCTGGTCGAAAACGCCGTGCGTCACGCCATCGCGCCGCGCGCGGCGGGCGGATTCCTCCGCATTCGCGCCGGCGAGACGAACGGACATCTGCGCGTGATGGTGCTGGACGAGGGCAACGGCGAGTCCGTGGAAGAGCACAGCGAAGGTTCGGGAATGGGGCTCCGGCTCCTTCACGAGCGCCTGGCAGCTCTCTATGGCGGCGATGCCAAACTGACGCTTCGAACCATCGAAGGCGGCACTTGCGCCGATCTGGAACTTCCCGCGCGTCGCATCCCGGAGGATGAGGCGTGACAGCGCAAAGCGTTCGCGCGGTCATCGTCGAAGATGAGCTGCACGCGCGTACGAGTCTTCGCGAGTACGTCAACGGCGTCGAGTGGCTGACTCTGGTCGGCGAGGCGGCCGACGGCGCCGAAGCGGTGCGCTTGATCGATTCGCTCCAGCCCGATCTGTTGTTTCTCGACATCTCACTGCCGGAAACGTCGGGGCTCGATGTGATCGAACGCATTCGACACAAGCCGGAAGTCGTGTTCACGACCGCCTACGATCAATACGCAATCGCAGCATTCGAGATTGGAGCGCTCGACTACCTGCTCAAGCCATTCGGACGGCAGCGATTTCAAACGATGCTGGAGCGCGTGCGACGCCGTCTTCACAGCAAGGTCCCGGCATCCGATCGCGCCCGGGCTGCGTTCGATAAGCCGTTGCGCCGGCTTTTCGCGAGGACTCGCGACGGCATCGTGCCCATCGACGTCCGCACCATCGAGCACATCTCCGCCAGCGGCGATTACGCCGAAGTACACACCGATCGCGGACAGCATCTGCTCCACATCAGCCTGGGCGAGCTGGCGGCGCATCTCGACCCGGAGATTTTTCGCCAGATCCACCGATCGCACATCGTCAACCTCGATGCCGTCGTGAAGCTCGTTCCCTACGACTCGCGTCGTCTGTTGATCCGCTTGCGCAACGGCACCGAGATCGTCGCGAGCCGCGCAGCGTCCGAATCGCTGCGCAGTCTCGTCCGCTGATTTGTCCCGTTCGTCGACCGCAGCGCCCACTGGGCGATCGCTGCGTGACTCTCCAAGCGCGGTAATCCATAACTACCGTCGGAGGCACGTATGTTTGGAGCAATTCTTGTCCTGCTTCTCGGTGGTTGTCAGGTCGCGACACCTGCGTCCGCGACACAGGAGATGGCGAAATTCAAAGCAAAAGTGATGTCGGCCGACTATCGCGGCGACCTGCCCGAGCTGGCGCGGCTGCGCGACGAGCTGGCGCAGTGGCCTAAAGATCGTGAGCTGGCGTTTCTCGCGCGTTACTGGGGCGGCTTCGCGAGCTGGCGGATCGCTATGAACGGCGCGAATCATCAGATGCCGAAGGAAGAGCAGGTCGTCAATCTGAAAAATGCGGCATCCGAGTTCTATCGCGCGATGCAGGCCAAAGACGATTTCGCCGATGCATACGCCGCTGCCGCGGGCGTCAACGGCTGGCTCGCAAACACATACAACGGACCGACTCCCGACCGGCCGTCGATGATGGAACGGGTTTACCTCGCCTACGCACTGCTGACTAAGGCGACCACGCTCGAGCCAACGAATCCGCGGGTGTTGTGGATCAAAGGGGGATTCATTCAGTACGCACCCGGCGGAAGCGTGGAGCGCGCGATCGCGACCTACAAGCAGCAGCGCGATGAGGCGGAGCGCCGCGGTGTCGATCCGGCATCACCACTTCCGGATTGGGGAAAACCGGAGGCGCTCATGTCGCTGGCGAACGCGCACTCTTTGCAGACGCCGCCCGATCTCGCAACCGCGCGCGAAGAGGCCAATGAAGCGCTGAAGATCGTGCCGGACTGGTCGTATGTCCGCGACACTCTCATCCCGCGGATCGATCAAAAGATGAGCCCGCAGGTGCATTGACGCACAGTCGAGGCCGCCGTGAGCGGTGCTTTTCTTGCACCGAAACCGGCCATGCGAAAGATTGTGATTTGCCTGCTTGCGCTCGTGCTGGCCACGCCGGCTCGGGCGCTCAATACCCAGGATCTGCTGTCAGCCATTGCCATGCCGCTCGCGGTGGCTGCCGTGTCGAATGCGAGCGGCATATCGGACTCCCGGCTCGCCGATCTCGTCACGGCGCTGAATCAAGCCGACGTCCAGCCAACCCAGTTCGTGGAGGTCATTCGATACGTGCCGGTGACTCTCGATCGGCCCGACTTCGTCCAGTTCGTACAGACGGAGACGTCGCAAGGTGTCACCGGTGACGCGCTGGTGAACGCGATCGTCGATCGGCTTCGATCCGATTACAACCTCACGCCGGTGCTGACACTGAATGGCGAACCGACCACGGTGGTCGTTTCAGACACCTATGTCGTCGCACCGACGAACGTCATCGCGACCACGAACGATCCGCTTGCGGTGATCGGTTTGCCCCTGGCGGTGGCGGCAGTCTCGAACATCACCGGTGTTTCGCAGAACGAGCTCGCAAATCTCGTCGCGACGCTCAACAACGCGGACGTTCCGCCGACTCAGGTCGTGGAGGTTTTGCGATACGTACCGGTCGCGCTGGTTGCCGACAATGGTCCGCAATTCGTGCAGTTCGTCCAGCAACAGACCACGCAAGGCGTGACCGGCCCCGCGCTCGTGCCGATGGTCGTGCAGCGATTGCAGACCTTCTTTCCCGCGCAAACGCAGATCGTCGTTGCGAGGCCACCGACGCCGCAGACGATCGTTGTTCAGGATTTCGTGCCGCCGGTGGTCGTGACACGCGTCGAAGAGCTGCGCGTTCATCCGCATGGCGGACCTCCGGGACAGCTCAAGAAAGAGCTTGGACTGAAGACCGGAGCGGAAGTCGTCCATGGAGAACGCGGAGAGCGCGGTCGCGAAAGGCGTCAGGTTGTTCCGGTCGTGGTTCAACCGCCGCCGATGATTTCGTCGACTCCACCCCCTGCTCCGTTTCCGGTCGCGGTTCCTCCGGACCGCGCTAAGGAAAATCCTCAGGGTGAGGACCGCGGTCGCGGAAACCAGGGCAAAGACAAAGGCGATCACGGCAAAGAAGGCGGCAAAGGCAAAGGACATGGAAAGGACTGAACGATGAAGAGAATCTTGATTGCCGTCGCAACGGCTGGGGTGCTTTTAACGATTGGATGCAACAAGAACCAGACCGCGGGCGCGACGTCGAATACGCCTGACAATACCCAGGCAATAGCGCAACAGACGAATCTGTCTCCTGAAGATTTGGGAACTCTCGGTGCGGAGATCAAGAAGCATCCGAAGGACGCCGACAAACTTCTCACCGATAAAGGATTGACCGAACAACAATTCGTGAAGGCGGTCCGCAAAGTTTCGGAGAGTCCGGAAGATTCGAAGCGCTACGCAGCGGCGTTCAAGAAAGCGTCGTAAGCGTCAAGGCTTCAGAAGCACTTTCCCGATCGTCTTCCGTCCCTCGAGCAGCCGATGCGCTTCGGCAGCATCGCGCAGCGACAGCTCGCGATCGATGCGCACGCGCACTTTGCCGCTGCGAATCCACGAGAAAACTTCGCTTGCACGCCACATCAGTTCCTGACGATCGGCGATGTAGTGGCCGAGGCTGGGACGGGTCAGGTAGGCGCCGTTTTTTGCGAGACGCGACGGATCAAATGGCGGCACCGGTCCACTCGACTGCCCGAACAGCGCCAGCAGCCCCCGGCGTCCGACGCAGTTCAGACTCTTGTCAAACGTGGTGACGCCGACCGAGTCGTAGACAACGTTGACGCCTTTTCCGTCGGTCAGGCGCATCACCACGGCCTCGAAATCCTGCTCCTTGTAATTGATGATGTCGTCCGCGCCGGCTTCTTTGGCAATCTTCGCTTTCTGATCGTTGGAGATGGTCGCGAACACGCGCGCGCCGCGCATCTTCGCGATTTGCACCAGCAGTCCGCCCACGCCGCCGGCAGCCGCGTGGACCAGCGCAATGTTGCCGCGATCGAGCGGATAGGTCGAGATGGCGAGATAGTGCGCCGTCATCCCCTGCAGCATGGCCGCCGCGGCAGTTTTGAAATCGATGCCATCCGGAATCGGCACGAGCATTTCCGCCGCGACGATGGCGTACTCCGCGTAGGCGCCACGCGCCATCGCGTATGCCACCCGATCTCCTTTCCTGACGTTCGTGACATCGGGACCGATTTCCTCGACCACGCCCGCCCCTTCCGATCCCGGAGTGAACGGTACCGGGAGTCTGTAAAGGCCGGTGCGGTGATAAACGTCGATGAAGTTGACCCCGATCGACTCGAGCCGCACCAGGGCCTCGCCGATCTTCGGTTTCGACGTTTCGATCTCAACGTATTCGAGCGCCTCGGGTCCGCCGTGCTTTTTGACCTGGATTGCCTGCATATGGATGGCAAATTCTAAACGTGATTCGCGTCACCATGATTGTGGTGTGAGGCATACCTCCTGCTTTTTTTATGCTGCATGGAGACCTACGGCAAGGTGCGCAGAATCGGGCGCGTGACGTTGTCGCAACCCGTGCCGGCGAACGCCGACGGCGAGCGAGCTTACGTCGTGGATGCTTCCGTGCGCGGGATACGCCTCTCGCACAGCGGATTGTTACCGCAAGGCAAGCAATGCGGGGTGACCTTCGACTGGGGCGGCCGGCACATCGAGCTGGTCGGCCAGATTCGCTGGACGCGCGCGGAACTGACGCCGTCCAACAAGAGCCTCTATCAGTCGGGCTTCGAAATCACGAACATTCCGTTCGATTCCGAGGCTGTGCTCCGTGACCTGGTGAAGACCTATGTCGAGCGCGCGCTCGACGAGCAGAAAGCGAATGCCAGAGGAATTCCGCCGCTGGCCTCGAGCTACCCGGTTGCCGAAGTGTCCGGTGTTTATGCGCGTCACGAGTGGATTGACGGAATGTGGCGAAAAACGGTAACGACGGATTCCTCGCAGCCGCGATCCGGCTTCACGGTCCCGTCCAGTGAGTCACGCCATCAGGTCGTCATGCTTCGGTCGGCGTACGAAGTCGCCGACGAAGGCTTGCGCGACTTGATTCGGCGCCTCGCTTCGATGAGCATCGCGGAGGCGGTCACTTTTCCGGCACGGCGCTACAAACCGTAACTCACGGGACGCTGGCGCGCCCGATCGTGCCGGCGTCCGTTCCAAACCAGATTTCGCGCTTGTGCGGGTCGAAGACCATGTTGCGGACGGTCTGAGCACCGCTGGGAATCGGGGTGTTCGAGAAGAACGCGCTCGTTTTCGGATCGAAGCCGACCAGACGATTCGGCTGCGGTCCGCTCTCCACGATCCAGATTCGCGAACGATCGTCGACCGCCATCGCGTATGGCAGCGAGCTGGCGCCTGACGGTGTCGGCCACTCCTTGACCTCTTTTGTTTTCGGATCCAGGCGGCCGAGTCGTCCGCGCGCGTAGTCGCCGTACCAGATCGCGCCGTCGCCGATGATGGCAATGCGTCGATCGCGCGTGCCTTGCGGCAGTGAGTACTCGGTGAGCTGCATCGTCTTGGGATCGATCGATCCGATCGCGTTGCGGCCGAATTCGTTGAACCATACGCGGCTCGACGAATCGATCGCGATGCCGTAGGGACGCGAACCGGCCGTGGGAATTTTGACCAATCGAATGTCACCGCTTTTCGGATCGAGATGCCCGACGAATGAACCGACCTGGACGGTAAACCAGATCGTTCCGTCGGCGGCCTCGATCAACGTGTGCGGATCGCGCGCCGCCTGGTCGGGCATCGGATACTTGGTGACTTTTTCGGTTTTCGGATCGAAGCGGCCGATGTAGGCCGCGGCGTTTCCTGCAAACCAGACCTCGCCATCGCGCGCCACGATGCAGTTGTGCGGGCCGGTGCCTTTCTCGAGATCGAACTTCTCGAATTTTCCGCTCGAGGCATCGACCCAGCCGAGGTAATTGCCTTCCTGTCCCACGAACCAGATGCGGCCGTTCGCTCCGACGGCTGGATCGCGCGGCCGCGTGTTTTTCCACGGCACGGTGTATTCGTGGATGTTGACGACGACGGCCAGCAACAGTGGGATCATGCGACACCTCCGAGACGAATCATTGGAACGAATCCCGGTTTCCGCCGAGCCTTGGTTTCCTGCTCGAAGGCATAGGCGAACTTGATGAGCTTGGCCTCGCTCCACGCGCCGGCGAAAAAGGAAAGGCCGACTGGAAGTCCGAACGCCTGGCCTGCGGGGACGGTAATATGCGGATAGCCTGCAACCGCCGACGCCGTTGAGTAACCGCCGGTGTAATGATCGCCGTTGATGAGATCAATCGGCCAGACTGGACCTCCGGTCGGCGCGATCAGGGCGTCGAGTTTGTGTTTTTTCAACGTGGCGTCGATTCCTTCGGCGCGCGACATTTTATGATTCTTCGCCAGCGCTTTTTTGTAGGCTTCCGCGGTCAGGGGTCCTTTCTTCTGCGCGCGCTCAAACAGCTCCTGACCGAAGTACGGCATCTCGCGATCGCGATTCTCCTGGTTGAACTTGATCAGGTCGGCGAGCGTGCGCGTCTTCACGTTGAGACCGAGGCCCGCCAGGTACTTGTTGAGATCGGTCTTGAATTCGTACAGCAGAACTTCCATCTCGCTGTCGTCGTACTTGCCGCTGGTGGCCATATCGGCCGGATCGACGATGGTGGCGCCGAGATGTTTGATGGCCGCGATCGCTTCCTTCATCACGGCGTCGCTGGAATCATTGATCCCGAAAAACTTTCGCGCCACGCCGATGCGAGCGCCGCGAAGGCCGTTCGGATCGAGCGATTTGCCGTAGTCGACTTTTTTCTCGGCCAGTGCGCCTAACAAGATCGCGGCATCGGCCACCGTCCGGCACATCGGTCCGGCGGTGTCCTGGCTGTGGGCGATCGGAACGATGCCGGCGCCGCCGATCAAGCCAAGGGTTGGTTTGATTCCCACTAGCGCCGACGCAGAAGAGGGACAGACGACCGAACCGTCGGTCTCCGTGCCCACGCCCACCGCTGCCAGATTCGCGGCGATCCCCGCGCCCGTACCGGAGCTCGAGCCGCACGGATTGCGATCGAGAACATACGGATTTTTCGTCTGCCCTCCCCTGCCGCTCCATCCGCTGGTCGAGTGCGTCGACCGAAAATTCGCCCACTCGCTCAAGTTGGTCTTTCCGATGATGACAGCGCCCGCGTCGCGCAGCTTCTTTGCGACGGCCGAGTCGCGCGCCGCGATCGAGTCCGCCAGCGCCAGCGATCCCGCCGAAGTGTGCATGCGATCGCCGGTGTCGATGTTGTCTTTGATGAGGACAGGAATGCCATGCAGCGGACCAGGGGCGGCATTCCGCCTCTCGCGATCCATCACCTCGGCAATTGCCAGCGCGTCAGGATTGATCTCGATGACGGCATTGATGGCCGGCCCGCGCTTATCGATCGCGTCGATGCGGGCGAGGTAGGCCTCGGTGAGTTTGCGCGACATGAACCGTCCGCTGCTCAGTCCTTCCTGAAGCTCGTTGACGGTGATCTCGTCCAGCTCGAACGGCGGCGGAGCCGCGCCCGGCGCCGGCCCATGTTCCGATGGCAACGTTCGTGGCAATGGCGGTTGCTGTGCGACGAGCACGCCGGCGGTGCCCAGGCCGGCCAGACCCATGAAATGCCTGCGATTAATATTCATGGTTGCATTCTCCGTTAAATCTTCACACAATATTGGAGACTTCCCCTGAGCCCGACCCCATCATCACATAACGAGGAGGATCCATGCGTTTGACACGCTTCCTGGTCCACACGTTTGTGTTGTTGCTCTTCGCCCTCCCTCTCACCGCCCAGCAACTGGAAATCCACTACATCGATGTCGGTTGGGGTGGTTCGGTTTTCATCAAGGGCCCCGATGGTACGACTGTACTCATGGAAGCGGGCAACACCGGGATGGGCACGCAGTACGTCGTGCCGTATCTCAAATCCATTGGCGTGCAGCCGGCCAACGGCTTCGACTACATGATCGGCGGCCATCAGCACTGCGATCACATCGGCGGGCTCGATGAGGTCATCAACGCCGGCTACAACGTTCGCGTCAAGCAGTACTACAACGGGTCGAGCTATGCCTCGAGCTGTGTCGACGGCTGGAACGCCGCTGCCGCAACCACCACCGCCGGCGCGCCGGTCGCGATGCCGGTCGGCACGGTGATTCAGCTCGGCAACGGCGCGAAGATCACCTGCGTCGCGCGCAATGGATCGATCATCGGAGGCGGCTCGGTCTCGGTTTCCGATGAAAACGATCGGTCGATCGCGCTGCTGATCCAGTACGGCGGTTTCGACTACCTGTGGGCCAGCGATCTCGGTGGCGGCTCCGACACCTGTACCGGCCGCTCCACCGCGCAGGTCGACGTCGAGAGCTCCGTGATCCGCGCAATCTCGCCCGGCGGCGCTTTTCCGCTGATTACAGCGGGAGGCATCGACCTGCTGCATGTGAATCACCACGGCAGCGAGAGCAGCACCAATCCGACCTACTTCAACATGGCCGATCCGGCGGTTGCCATCATCGGCGTCGGCAACGGCGAATCGTCGGGCTGGGACCTGCCGCGCATCGATGTGGTCGAGCACGTGTTGCTCGCCCAATCGACGGCTTGCGTGACCGCCCCACCAACAGTCGTACTGCAGACCGAGGAGGGGAATCCGATCGGGAGCCTGGCAAGCCACGCCGGATATTGCGTCGGCAACATCAAGATCACGACCGACGGGCTCAACATCTTCACAGTCTCCGCAGACGGCGCCGTGCATCAGGGTCCCAACGAGTTGGTCGCTTCGGGACTGCCGCGCAGCTTCACGATTGATGGTGGCGCGCCGCCACCTCCCGATACAACACCCCCAACAACTTCGATCACCGCGCCGGCCGCCGGCGCGACAGTCACCGGAACAACAACCGTGACGGCATCGGCATCCGACAACGTCGGCGTCACGAAGGTCGAGTTTTATCTCGACAACGTTTTGCAATCGACCGATACGACCTCACCGTATTCCTGGTCGTGGAATACGACCACTGCCAGCAACGGATCGCATTCGCTGACCTCGAAGGCCTACGACGCGGCGGGAAACGTCGGCACGTCAGCCGCCGTCGGCGTCACCGTCAACAATGCCCTGCCGGTCGACATCTCCGGCTGGACCATCACTCAGGCGAATGCCAGCTACACATACACTTTCCCGGCCGGAACGAAGATTCAGCCTAACAGCTACCTGGTCCTCGCCCGCAACGCCAGCAAGTCTGCATTCCAGACTTTCTGGGGCGTGACCCTCGGCGCGAGCGTGGTTTACATCAATTCGGCGGGCGCGTTCCCGGTCATCAACGGAAGCGAGAATTACGTTCTCAAGAACGCCGCGGGCAACACCATTGACGGAGTGACGATCTCGATGAGCGCTTCGGCGGGTCAGGACATCCAACGCAAAGATCCGTGCCTGGCCGCCAATCTGACCTCGAGCTGGAACATTTTGGCGACGACCTCCGCGAATCCGGGGAGCGGGGCGGGGGCGGGATGCGGTCATGGGGTGGTCATCAACGAATTTTCAGACGCCGCCGGCACGGGCAACTATGTCTACGAATTCGTGGAGTTGCATTACGACAATTGACGACCTAAATTGATGGCCGCCACACGAGGAGGCCGTCCGGTCTTCGTCATCGCGTAGTTGCGCCCGTCGCCTAACATGCGCGTTGTCTTACTCTGTGCGATGCTGGCGGCATCGTCCGAGACCGCATTGCTCAAGGCTTTCTACACGCAAGTTCAAGGAACGGATCCCGAATACGGGCAGGTCGCGATCGAGAGGAACGACCTGCCCCATCGCGAGATCGAGCACTTCGTGTGGCTGATTCAGGTGCCCGCCCCCGGCGACGCTGCCGAGTGGCAGGGCAAGCTCAACGCGGCGGTCGATCCGAAACATGGATCGTTCCGCGTCACGCATGCGACTGCAGACGAGGAGCGCGCGGTAAAAGAAGGGAAGATCGTCCTGCAGCGATAGCATTGGGCGCTTGCGGGCCATTCGTCTCGTTCGCCACGGCGCGCCGCTGATCGAGCAGGACATCGCCGATCCGGAGCCGCGATCCGGCGAAGTGTTGATCGAGATTCGCGCCGCCGGAATCTGTCACAGCGACGCGCACTATCGCCATCAGCCCGGACGTGTGAACGTGCCCCGAACGCTGGGCCACGAAATCGCGGGCGTGATTGCGGGCACCAATAAGCGTGTCGCCGCCCACTACCTCCTGCCCAACGGCGGCATGATCGGCAAGGAAGTCGACGGCGGATACGCTGAGAAGATCGTGGTGCCGGAGGCGAACGCCATCGCGATCCCCGATCCCATTGCGTTCGAGCAAGCGGCCATCATGATGTGTTCGACCGCCACCGCCTATCACGCACTTCGTCTGGCGCTCTTCAAACGCCCCGAGTACCTCGCCATTCTCGGCTTCGGCGGACTCGGCATCTCCGCGCTGCAGCTCGGGCGACGCCTGGGCGCGTCGCGCATCCAGGTCGCCGAGCGCGTTCCGGAGAAGCTGGCGCTGGCGGCGGAGTTAGGCGCGATTTCCGGTTTGCGCGACGGCGTCGATGTGGCGCTCGATTTCGTCGGCAACCGCGATCTGTGCCTCCAGGCTCTCCGCGCACTGCGGCCTGGCGGACGATTGGTGCTGGTTGCAATCAATCTTCGCGAATTCAGCTTCGACGCCTACGCCGACGTGCTCGCGAAAGAGCGCCACATCATCGGCTGCTCCGATCACACCCGCGAGGAATTGATCGAGCTGATGCAGATGGACCTCGACCTGTCGCGCGCGGTCACACGCCGCGTCCCGCTCGATGCCGACGCCATCAACGAAGTCCTCGAAGATCTCGACCGCGGAACCCCGCACCTTCGCACAATCATTACTATATAATATGACTATATGTTAGCAATAATAATTGCGGCGGTCGTCAACATTCAGTTCGGCGGCCTGGACCGCTCCTACATCCTCCACGTTCCACCGGGACCCGCGACTCCGCGGCCGGTGGTGATCAACTTTCACGGCGGCGGATCGAACGGCGAATCGCAGGAGCGTTACACGCGCATGGATGCCGTGGCCGACCGCGAACATTTCATCGTCGTCTATCCGAATGGAACCGGGCGCGGAAGATTCCTGGTCTGGAACGCGGGCACGTGTTGCGGCGCCGCGCCCGCCAAGCGCATCGACGACGTCGGATTCATCCGCGCCGTGATCGCCGATCTCGTGAAGCGCGTCCCGATCGATGGCACACGAATTTACGCCACCGGACTGTCGAACGGCTCGATGATGTCGTATCGCATGGCGGCCGAGGCGCCGGATCTGGTTGCGGCGATCGCGCCGGTGTCGGGATCGATGGTCCTGGCGCAGTTTCATCCGACGCTGCCCGTCCCGGTCATGCACTTCCACAGCATCGACGACCCTCGCGCGCTCTACAACGGCGGCCTCGGTCCGCCCTTTCCGATGACGACCACGCGCGTCTTGCATCCGCCGGTCGAGGAGCAGCTCGCAAAGTGGATCGCATTCGACGGCTGCCCATCCACGCCCAAGGTCGAAAAGCACCTGGCGGGAGAAGGCACCACCGCCACCAAACTCGTCTATGGACCGTGCAAAGGCGCGCCGGTCGTGTTCTGGAAAATGAGCGGATCGGGTCACGTGTGGCCCGGCAAAAACGCCGTTCCGATGGCCGAACACATCCTGGGCAAGCCCAATCACCTCATCGATGCGAATGAGGAGATGTGGAAATTCTTCAGGGCGTTCGCCCGCGGCCGCTGAGTCCGAAAAGACCAAGAAGTCCGAGAAGGCCTAACCAGCCCCAGTTGAATCCGTGCTCTTCTGGTTCGGCTTCCGTGGTGGTGGCGGTGGTAGTAGTGGGTGCGATACTGGCGGTCGTCGAAGTATCGACGACCGTCGCGGGCACAGGATAAGTGGTGGTGGTCGTGCCGGTGACGGCAGTTCCCGACACAGTGCCGCTTGTGGCGGTCGACGTGTTGATCGCCTTCAGATGTCGCCTGCGCGTCGTCGTCGCTGCCGTGGTCGTGGTTGTGGTGGCCGTGCTCGACGTGTCGGTCACCGATGTCGCGCTCGTGCCGGTTGCGGTCGTCGATGTCTGCGTCTGAGCGAAAAACGTCGGTGCGATCAGCAGAAAAGCAGCAGCGAGTGCAGATGTTCGCATCTCGAACCCCCCTCGGCTGCGTGCGAAGCAATGTTCAGGCCGCCAGCGGCACTACGGAGAACGGATCGTCATCCCAGCACGAGATCCAGAACCAGATCTTCATGTTTTCAGTCCGGATGAAACCTGCATGCACCGTCATAACCCACCTCACACCGCCTGGGCGATGACCACGTAACGCAGCGGACCGCCCGGGCGGATCGCGTCGAACGGAAAGCACGTGATGAGCGTGAGGATCCGTCCACGTGATGGCTCGAGGAGCGAGGTGTCGCTCTTGTGCGCGATGCGATGCTCCACGATGCGATAGCGAATCGATCGACGGTCGCGCGTCTGCAGCACGATCTCGTCGCCGACTTCCACATCGCGTAGCACCGCAAACTGGGTGTCGCGATGGGCGGAGATCACGCAGTTGCCGATCGCCTCCGGTGCAGCCGTTCCGTCGACGTGGCCCGGACCAAAGGCCATGGTGCGCCCACTCGCGCCGGCCAGCACGATGTAGCTCTTGCTCTGGCGGGGAAATTCGATCTTCGCGACCGGCCAGGTGTCGGCCCATCTCCACGGCTTTACGCCCTGTTCGCCGTGGAGCGTTCGCGCCCACGCTCGCTCGAGCAGCACCTGCGCAAGCTGTGCTTTTGCGACCATCCAGGCACCATGTGCAAAGCACAGCGCGCCGGCGACCGCGAGCGAACCGATGAGGACGAGGCGCTTCATGTGAGTTCTCAGTTCTCAGTTACGTAGCGCGAGGAGCGCTGCGACTAGCAGCAAGATCGCGCCGATCAGCATGAAGAGGGGCGCTGATGTGGCCGTTCCAGGCAACGATCCATCCACTCCGCCCCAACCCTCGGGCAAGTTCACAGGCACCGGGCGCGTTTCGCAGTTCTGGAGCGGAACGCCGGAGGGCGTGTGATCGACGGCCACCAGACTCGTGAACTGACTGACCAGGTGATGCGCGAGCGCCAGCTCGACGATCTGCGGTCGCACATCGCCTTCACTATCGCTGAGCGCTTCGATCTTTCTTCGCGCCCAAAGCCGTCCGATTCCCGACTCCTCCGAGGTCACCTGCATGTTGTGCACGTCGTTCCACTCCTCGCTTCCGCGCTTCGCGGACGCGGCGACGCGCCCGGCCGGCTTGGAAAACTTCACCGCCACCACCACCGGCTCACCGGCGTAAAGATCGGGAATCCGCTGCGGCCACATCTCGGCTGCCGGATCGTCGAAACGCAATTCGACATTGGTCAGCACCGGGCTCTCGAGCTTTTCGAACAGCGCGGTCATCTTTTCCTGCACTTCATTCGAGCTGCCGATGTAGGTAAACGTCCCGCGTCCGAACCGCGCCGCCTCGCGCATGAAGTGTGAGTTAGGCGCGGAGCCGATCCCGACCGTGAACAAACGGCTGTGGCCGAGGTGCGCGCGGATGAAAGAGAAGAGCTGCGACTCGTTGCCGACCTGGCCATCGGTCATGAAGATGACCTGGCGCACGACGCTCTCGTTGGGGGATGGATCGCGAAAGGCAGCTTCCAGCGCCGGCATCATCTCTGTTCCGCCGTTGGCCTGCAGTGCGCTGACGAATCGCTTCGCTTCCACCACGTTTCCCGATGTGGCGGGACGCGCGTCCGTCCAAAGCTCGTGCGTGACCGAATTAAATTCGATGATGTTAAATGTATCTGATAAATCGAGATGATCTATGGCGAGCAGCAGCGCCGATTTCGCCGCGTCGATCGATGGACCGCCCATCGAGCCCGATGTATCGATGATGAAAATCGATTCTTTGGGCAGCCGCACTCCCCGGCCCGCCGGCGGCGGAAGGACCATCAGGAGCGCGTAGTCTTTCTCCGTGAACAGCGCCGACTTCGGCTCGCTGCCGAGGTCCGGCTGCCACAGGAGCTCGAAATCGTGATCGGCCGAGACGTCGCCGTGCAGCGAGATCTTGTAGCGCGATCCGCTGATCACGGTCGTATCGATCTTGTGATAGCTGCTCGAGACCTGCTTCAGCGAAAAGCCGGAGTCGAGATCGACGGTCAAATGAATGTGGTGTTTCTGCGAGCCCGAAAGCGTGCCGGCGTTATCGATCGGCACAGCGGCCGACATCATGGGCGTGTTCAGCGGGATGTAGCGCGGACCAACCGTCATCGGAAACCGCAGTCGGAACGCTCCATCCTTGTAGTCGACGTTCTGCTGATAGGCGATCGCGACGGTCACGTTTTCGCCCGGGCCGATGTTGGCGATCGAGACCGTGAAGAGATTCGGACGCTCTTGCGTCAGCAGCGAAGCCTTCTTCCCTTCGCGTTTGGCTTTCTCGTAAGTCTGTTTGGCGTCCTCCTTCTCTTTGATCTCGCCTTCGATGACGCGGTTGCCGACCTTCATCCTCAGCGTGTCGACGGCCGCGTCTTCCGGCAGCGGAAACGCGTAGATGGCCTCGACGCAAACCGACTGAGGATTGAGAAAACGCTGCGTGACCTCGCCTCGAAGAATCATTCCGCGCACGTGAAGATCGACATCGGTCTCCACCGTGGGCGCGGCGAGGTAGACACCGGGTTGCTTTGTTTTCAGCAGGAGCGTGCCGCTCTTCACCTCGTCCAGCGTGACCTGGGCGGAAGCGGCAACCGGAATCAGAAGTGTGATGCAAAGTGCAAGCTTGCCAATCATCGCCTGTCCCTCCGCTGATCAAGATCCGCTCGCGCTGTGGCGTGGGAGGGGCGCGAATTGGGAAAGCTCGCGGAGCGATTGTGGCGAAAGAAAGGCAGTCCTGAGTGCTGCGTGCTGAGTGCTGAGAAAAAGCCCACTCAGGACTCAGGACTCAGGACTCAGGACTTGTAGAATCGAAACGATGTCTTCGATTGCAGTCATCGACGACGAAGCGAACATCCGCGAGACGGTTGCCTTTGCGCTGCGCCGCGAGGGCTACGCGGTCGAACCGTACGCCGACGGCGTGGAAGCGTGGAGCGCGTTCGAGCAGAAGATGCCCGATCTGGTCATCCTCGACATCCTCATGCCGCGCATGGACGGACTCGAGCTCTGTCGCAAGATCCGCGCGGCCACGGACAACGTCCCCATCATCTTCCTCACTTCCCGCGATGACGAAGTCGATCGCATCCTGGGTCTCGAGTTAGGCGCGGACGACTATCTCTGCAAACCGTTTTCGATGCGCGAGCTGGTCGCGCGGGTGCGGGTGTTGTTTCGACGCGCCGCGCGCCGCGCAACTTCATCGCGCGACGACGAGACATTTCTGAGCGTCGGTTCGCTGGAGCTCGATCCGCAGCGCTTCATCGTGCGCTGGAAAGGGCATCCGATCGAGTTGACGGTCACGGAATTCATGATGCTGCAGGCGCTGGTGCGGCATCCGGGACACGTGAAGACGCGGCGCCAGCTCACGCGCGAGGGATATCCGCACGACAACTACGTCAGCGAACGCACCATCGACAGTCACGTCAAACGCATTCGCAAGAAGTTCGAAGCCGTCGATCCGCAATTCGACCGCATCGACACCGTCTACGGCATGGGCTATCGCTATCAGCCCGAGGCCAAGTGATGCCGAGTCCCTCGCAATTTTTGTCGCGGATTTCGATCCGGCTGGCGCTCTTCAACCTTCTGGTCGTCTTTTTGCCGGTCGCGGGAGTGTTGTTCATCGGCAGTTACGAACAACATCTGGAAAGCGCGCAGATCGATTCGATGCAGCGGCAGGCGCGTCTCATCGTCTCCACTCTTCAAAGCGGCGCCAATGCGACCGCTGTTCTGCGCAACGTCCGATTCGGCGATGAGCGCGTCCGCCTGGTGAGTCCAGGCGGCAAAGTCACCGCCGACACCGGACCGCTGCAGACGTACGACGAAGAAGAAACCGTGGCTCAGAGAAACTGGCTCTATCGACTCGGCGCCGCGCTCTTCGCAAAACCGCTGGGCTGGTTGCGCCCCATGACGCGGCCGCTGACCTCGAGCGACGGCTACGAACGTTCCGCGATTCTCAGGGGACCCGAGCTGCAATCGGCATTTCTTGGACAGACCGGCGTCGAAAAGCGCGTCTCCTCCACCCCGCCGCGACATGTCACCCTGTACATCGCACTTCCGATCTACCAGCGCGGCAACGTGATCGGCGCTGTGCTGATCTCGCAAACGACCGACGACATCCGTCAGGACATCCACGCCGTCCGCCTGGCCATCCTGCAGATCTTTCTGGCCTCAGTCGTGGTCGCGATTCTTCTCACGCTTCTGGTGAGCACGACCATCGTGCAGCCCTTGCGGCAACTGCGAAAGGAAGCCGGTGAGGTCGCCGATTATCGCGGACGCCTTCGCGGCCGGTTCAAGGGGTCGATGAAGCGGGACGAGATCGGCGATCTGGCTCGCGCGCTGGAGCGGCTGACGCGCCGGCTGGAACTGCATCAGCAGTCCACCGAGGCCTTCGCCTCGGATGTGTCGCACGAATTCAAGAATCCCCTCGCTTCGATTCGGATGGCGACCGAGATGCTGTCGCAGGTCGATGCGCCGGCCGAGCGCTCGCGATTTCTTCGCGTGGCCGAGTCGGAAATCGCGCGCATGGAAAATCTTCTGTCGCAGGTGCGCGAGATCACCATGATCGACGCCGAGATCCAGAAAGAGCAGCGCGCGCCCATCGACATCAACGGCCTGCTGCAGCGGATCGTGGAGGGATTCCGCCTGCGCGAGCACGAGCGCGTGACGTTCGATCTTCAACTGACAGCCGGACCGCTCGAAATGCAGGCGTCCGAAGATCGCCTGCTGCAAGTCTTCGAGAATCTGCTCGACAACGCCGTCAGCTTCACGCCTAGCGGAAAGAAGATCACGATCTCGACCGCCCGCGAGGGCCACGAGATCGTCGTCCGCATCGCCGACGAAGGCCCCGGCATCCTCGCGGAAAACCTGGCCCGCATCTTCGACCGCTTCTTCACTTACCGCCCCGACCACCCCACCACCCACCGCCACACCGGCCTCGGGCTGTCGATCGTGAAGGCCATCGTGGAGGGCTACAGCGGCACCGTCAGCGCCGCCAATCGGGAGGGCGGCGGGGCGGTGTTCGAGGTGCGCCTACCCGTCGAGCGCTGACTATTTCGGCGCCGGCGGAGGGGGTGGCGGGGGCGGTATAAAGAAAGTAAATGCCCGCGCCGTCACGACCCACCACTTGCCGCCCGTCTTGCGCATCAGGACTGTGACGTGCGGCTTCATTGTGGCGGTCGACCCATCGGGGTTTGCGACTCCGGTGATCTCGGCATCGGAGTCAACGAAGGCCAGGGTCGGCTCGAGCATGCGAATCGACGCGCTGGTCACCGCGTACGTCGAGTTCTTCATCACGCCCGTCTGCTCGTCCTGAAACAGCCGCTGGATCTCGGTCAGCCCTTTGGCCTTGCGGCCGGAGGGATTGATGAGATCTCCGTCGACCGACCAGAAGTAAGCCATGTTGGTCGGATCGTGCTTGTTCCAGGTGGCCGCAAATTCATTCAGGCGGTCGCGAATCTGCTGCTCGTTGGATTTTGCCGGCTGACCGAGGGCGGCAGTGGAGAGGAGGGCCGCTATGAAAGTCGCCGTGATGACTCGAACCATAGAACGCTCCTTTCTGATGTTGAACGGAAAAGGGAGCGTATCACCATAAAATGCGCCTCGCTATGAAGAAGGTCGTCTTTATCGTCGCCGCCGTCGCCGCCTCCGCATTCGCCCAGGAAAAGTCATTCACGGTCGTCGAAGCGACCATCCCGCAGATGCAGGCCGCGATGAAGTCGGGCCGCGTCACCTCGCACGATCTGGTGCAGCAGTACCTGACGCGCATCGCAACCTACGAGGACAAGCTGCACGCCGCGATCACCGTCAATCCGAACGCGCTCAAGGAAGCCGACGAGCGCGACCGCGAGCGCAAAGCAGGAAAGACTCGCGGGCCGCTGCACGGGATTCCGATCGCGATCAAGGACAACATTCACACCACCGACATGCCGACCACCGGCGGCGCACTGGCGCTCGCCGACTACGTTCCGCCCTACCAGGCGACCGTCACGAAGAAGCTGCGCGAGGCCGGGGCGGTCATCATCGCCAAGACGCAGATGACGGAGCTCGCGAACTGGGTCGCCGGCAATCCCTCCATGCCCAACAACTACAACGCGCTGAACGGCTACGGTTTCAACCCCTATGACCCGCGACGCGATGCGCGCGATGCCACCTTCGACGGTCGTCCGGCGCTGAACACGGGCGGTTCGAGCTCGGGCGCTGGAACGACTGCCAACCTGTGGGCGGCCAACATCGGCACCGAGACTTCCGGCTCCATCCTCAGCCCTTCCAATCAAAACATGCTGGCGGCAATCAAGCCGACCGTCGGTCGGATCAGCCGTTACGGAATCATTCCCATCACCGCCGATCAGGACACCCCCGGTCCGATGGCCAGGTCCGTCACCGATGCCGCCATCATCCTGGGCGCCCTGGAAGGTCCCGATCCGAATGACTCGGCGACGACGAAATGCACGCCGCAGAGCGACTACACGAAATTTCTCAAAGCCGATGGCCTCAAGGGCGCGCGCATCGGAATTCCGCGCGCGAATTACTACGACAAGATCAAGCCCCCCGGATCCGATCGCGAACGCGGCGGACTCAATCCCGATCAGGCCAAGGTCATGACCGAGGCCATCGATGTTCTGAAGCAGCAGGGCGCCGTGATCGTCGATCCGGCCGACATTCCCAGCGTCGTCGACAAAGATCCCAGCAACAATCTATTGCTGTTCGGCGTCTGCACAGACATGGACGAGGTGAAAAACAAGAAGTGCTCCATCGATCTCGCTTACGGGATGGAACGCGATTTCAACGCCTGGATCAAAACATTGGGCGAAAAGCCGCCCATCAAATCGCTGACCGATTTGCGGTCGTGGAACAACGCCCATCAGAAGGGCGGCGCCATCAAGTACGGACAATCGCTGCTCGACATCTCCGATGCCATGGACCTCGAGCTGTTCCGCGCGCGTTACGAAGCCGATCGCGCCAGGGATATTCAGCTCACCGCCACGCACGGCATCGATGAAGTGATGAAATCGAACAACCTCGACGCGCTGCTCTTCCCCGGCTCGGGCGGCGCCAACGTCGCGGCGCGTCCCGGTTATCCGACCGTCATCGTTCCTTTTGCGACGGTTCCGAATGCGCCGACGCCCGCTTTTCCGGAAAACTTCAACGCCAAGCCGACGCCGTTCGGGGTGAGCTTCACCGGCATGGCGTGCAGCGAGCCGACGCTACTGCGACTGGCGTACGCGTTCGAGCAGGCGACCAGGCGGCGCGCCCCGCCGCCGGCTACGCCGTGAGATCGTCATCCTGACCCCGCGGAGTGGGGGAAGGATCTCAATCGCGAGCCCTCGAGATCCTTCGCCGCTTCGCGGCTCAGGATAACGATCTCAGGGCATGCCGCCGCAGGGTGCACCGTAGCCGGTTTGATGGCAGCCTGAGCTATATTTGGCGCCTGTGCCGGATGTTTTCAGCCAGGCGAATTATGGGTTTCGGCCGTTCGTCGCGCTGCCGCTGACGACGGCCAGCCTGATGTTGCTTCTCGGAATTCTGGTGCTGGCGCGCGAACGCGCCTCCCACATCAGCCGGCTGTTTTTCGCGACCGCCTGCTCCATCGCCGCCTGGCTGTTCGCCTTCTCATTGATGTATGCCACCACCGATGCGCGGATCGCGCTCTTTTGGGGAAAGGCGGCCTTTCTCGGCATCGCGTTCATTCCGACGGCCGTCTACCACTTCGTGGTCGGGCTGGAGCGGAAAGAGCGGCGGCTCCACACTGCGCTGCGCGCGATGTGGGCCCTTTCGGCGGGGTTCGCGCTGCTGATCGTCACGACCAATCAAATCGTGGACGGGATGGAGCACTATCCGTGGGGGTTCTATCCGCGATACGCCTGGGCCAGCGGACCATACCTGCTCTTCTTTTTCTTTGGACTGGGATCGGCGCTGTACCACTCGATCCACACCTGGAAAACCGCGGAATCCGACTCCGAGCGACGACGCATGGCCTGGATCAGCCTCGCCTTGATCGTCGGATACACCGCCTGTTTCGACTATCTCCCCTCGTTCGGCGTCAACGTCTTGCCGATCGGCTTCCTGGCCATCGCGGGATTTGTGGTCGTGATGGCGCATACGGTCTGGCGCTATGAGTTGGCGGAAGTCACCGCCAGCCTGGCGGCTCCGCGCATCCTCGAGACCACCCACGGGCACATTGTGGTGACCGATGTCGGTGGACGAATCCGCGTGATCAGCGACGCCGCCTGCGCTCTCCTCGGGTACAGCGAGGAAGAGCTGGTGGGAAAACCGATGACGTTGATCTCCACCGAAGTTGCCTACCTTCCGCCGGAAGGATCGCGCGAGGCACTATGGCAGACGCGGAGCGGCGAGTCGATCAACGTGAACGTCTCCGCAACGCCGATCACCGACAACCGCGGCCGTGCCATCGGGAGTCTGTACAACGCGGAAGACATCAGCCGGCGGAAAAAAGACGACGCGCTGCGCGAGAGTGAGTCGCGGTATCGCACGCTGATCGAGAACATGAATGAAGGCGTCATGCTTGTGAGTCGCGAGGGCGTCATTCAATTCGTCAATCAGCGGATGGCACAAATGCTCGGCTACCTGCCCACCGAGCTGGTAGGCAAAGCCGCGAATTCCTTCGTCGACAGCTCCGTGCGGCGTGAGGGAGAGCGCGCAATCCAACTGCGGACGCTGCGAGGTCGCGATCTGTGGGCGGAAGTCAGCGAGGCGCAGCAACTCGATGCCAAGGGAAATGTGATCGGCACCATCCGGGTGCATACGGACATCACCGAGAAACGGCGTGCGGAGCTTGCGCTTCGCGAAAGCGAGGCGCGCTATCGCCTGCTGGCGGAGCACGCCACCGACATGATTTCGAGACATACGCCCGATGGCAGGTTTCTGTATGCCTCTCCGGCAGCACGCGGTCTCCTGGGGTACGGACCGGAAGAGCTGGTGGGGATCAAGTCGATGGAATTGATTCATCCCGAGGATCGTCCGCAACTCGACCGATTTCGTTCGGCCATTCTCGAGAGTGGAACCGCCGCGGCGCTCACCTACCGCATGCGGCGAAAAGACGGCACCCACGTCTGGGTCGAGACGACCTGGCGTCCGATCCGGCAACTGATCAGCGGGCCGGTGACCGAGCTGGTGGCGGTCTCACGCGACATCTCCGAGCGGAAGCGTGCCGAGCAGCAGATCGAATATCAGGCTTACCACGATGTCGTCACCGGACTTCCGAACCGGACCTTGGTTCAGGATCGATTCACGGTGGCACAGGCACATGCGCGACGCCAGCAGACGCGCGGGCTCGCCGCTTGCGTGGCGGTTCTTTTCATCGACCTCGATCGGTTCGAATCACTGAGTACGACGCTCGGGCACAATCGAGTCGACTGGCTGCTGCAAGTCATCGGACAGCGCTTTCGCGAATCGCTGCGCGCCGAAGACACGGTGGCTCGTCAGAGGAACGAGCAATTCATCGTATTGCTGCCGCATCTCGATGACGCGCAACACGCCGGAGTCGTGGCGGCAAAACTTCTCGCCACGCTCGATCGTCCGGTGCGAGTCGGCGATGAAGATCTCTACGTCACTGCCAGCATCGGCATCGCGACGTCTCCCAATGACGGAGACACCTTCGACGCGCTGGTGCACAACGCCGATCTGGCGATGTATCGCGCCCGGCAGTCGTCGCCGAATTCCTATCAGTTCAGCTCAGCGGTGGATGATGTCGGCGCGCATCGGGGCTAGCTTGGCGATCAACTCATTCTGCAGCTCGATCGGTACGCGCTGCGTCGCCATGGCGTCCTGAAGATCCTCCACCAGCGCATTGAATTGCGCCTCGGTGAGGTGCAGCCCTTCGTGAGTGGTTTTCATGTCGCGGCCTGTGTACTTGCATCCGCCGCCGGTGATATTGCAGAACTGTTCGAGGATGAGCTTCCGGAACTTGGGGATGTCGGTCTTGGCGAAAGTCGGCGCCACGCGGGTGTCATCGGCGAATCGCGCGATGAAGCTGTCGACAATCGCCGACAGTACCGGCGTTCCGCCAATGCGGTCGTACAGGGAACGCTGATGTGCGCAAGCGCTGATCGCGATCGCCAGAACCAGGGCTGTCCACTTCGTGCGCATGTTCGTATCTCCTCAGAAGCTGCCTTGAAATGACAGGAACAGGCCGGATTGGTGCGGCAAGGTGGCGATGGTCCCAACCTGTGCGACTGCCATCACGAAACCGACGTTCTTGTTCGGAAAATAGGCGATGAAGAAATCGCTCCAGTTGTCTTCGCGAGAAAAGGCCAGCCGGTCGGGCTTGACGCGATACTCGCCACCCATCGCGACCGAGTTGTTCAGCAGGATGGCCGCCGATGCTTCCGGAACGATCTTGTATCCATCGTTGCCGGCGGTTCCGAATCCGAGCAGTCCCAATTGATTGGCCTTGGTCGCGCGCAGAGTTCCGTTGAGGAGGACATGCCGTCCACCGGCTGCGGCCAGAAAAACTTTGGTGGCGGCTACATAGACGTCCACGCCGTCTTTCTCCTTTGCTCCAACGAGTTTCGGAATCGCGAAATCGAGGTTGCGCTTGTACTGCACCCCCACCGCGACCTGCGGTTCGCGCGTGTAGACCGCGTCGCCCAGGACCCTGACTTTGACGCCAAAAATCTGCTGGCGAAGCTCGGCTCCGGGCAGCTTGAGCTCCTCAGCCAGCGTGCCGAGATGCAACCGCTCTTCCGCCGCTGAGAACTCGACGCGGTTGTGAAAAGTGAACGTGCCGCCCGCCGCCCACAGCGAGTAATCGCCGGTGTTGACGTAAGTCACGAAGCCGGTGCCACCGCTCTGATCCTCAGTCGCATATCCCGACAGCACAGCCCACGGCACAATCCCGCCGCCGGCTGTTCCTTCGACCTGAGTCAACCCACCGGTGGCCAACAAACGGCCGTCAGCCCCGAACAACGTGATCGTGAATCCGAACGCCAGGAAAAGGCTCAACCCAAACACGCGCTTCATACACCCTCCAGCTTTAAGGTCGGGATTCCCCAACGGGACTCGGCAATCCACTTCTTGAGTTTCTCGGACGGAAGCGGTGGACTCATGTAGTAGCCCTGTGCCATGTCACATCCGAGGCGTTTCAGAATGTCCAGCGATTCGATGGTCTCCACTCCCTCGGCGATGACCGTCAATCCCATGTTGTGACCGAGCTCGATGGTCGACCGCACGATGACGGCATCATCGGTCGACTGCGAGGTCAGATTGATGACGAACGACTTGTCGATCTTCAGCTCGTCGACCGGAAGTCGTTTCAGGTGTGCCAGCGAAGAGTAGCCCGTGCCGAAATCATCGACCGAGAGCCGGATGCCGCGCGCCTTCAGCTCGCGCAGAATCTTCTGAGCATAAGCGGGGTCCCGCATGATGGCGCTTTCGGTGATCTCCAGGACCAGATTGGATGCCGGCAGTCCGACTTCGGCGAGCAGGCCGCTGATGTAGATGGGCAGTTCCGAATCGAAGAGATCGAGCACTGAGAGATTGACGGCCACTGTCAGCGGCATGCCGCGGCGCATCCACTCACCACACTCGGCGGTGGCGTTGCGCAGCACCCATTTCGTCAATGCTCCGATGGTTCCCGACTGTTCTGCCAGCGGGATGAACTCGTCAGGACTCATCCGGCCGTGTGTCGGATGATTCCAGCGCACCAGCGCCTCGGCGTAGGCAACGCGGCTGGTGCGGATGTCGATGCTGGGCTGATAGTGGAGTTGCAGCTCATCGCGCTGAATGGCTTGGCGCAGTTCCGACAGCAGTGAGAGACGCCGCACGCTGTGCTCGTCGCGGCCGGCTTCATAGAGAGCGATGGCAGTGTGATTCTTCTTGGCCTCGTACATCGCGATGTCGGCCCGCTTCATCAGACTGCCGGCGTCATCGGCGTGCAGCGGGAAGATGGCGATGCCCATGCTGGCATCGACATCGATGGAGACTCCACCGAGGATGAATGCCGGATCGAGCGAAGCGCCGATGCGGCGCGCAACGTCGACGGCATGATCGGGTTCGCGCGCGTTGAAGCTGACGCCGAATTCATCGCCTCCCAGCCGCGCCACGGTGTCGCTTTCGCGAAGCGATAGCGTGAGCCGTCTGCCGATCTCGGTCAGAAGCTGATCGCCGAACTGATGACCGAGAGTGTCGTTGATCTCCTTGAAACGGTCGAGGTCCATCATGATGATGCCGACCGAATCGCCGCTGCGGCGCGCGGCCGCGATGGCGTGATCGAGGCGATCGAGGAACAACGTTCGGTTCGGCAATCCGGTCAAGCCGTCGTGCGTCGCCTGATGAATGATCTGATCTTCGCGCTCGGCGATACCGGTGCGCATACGGTTGAATGCGGTCGCAAGCTGGCCGATCTCGTCGTCCTGTTCGATCTGCACGGCCACCGAATAGTCGCCGCGCTCGATTCGCTGAGCGTTCTCCGCCAGACGATGCAGCGGCCGGATGACGCCTTGCGCGAAGAGCATCGTCACCGCGATTGCCAGAACCACCGCCAGCGTCGAGAAGACGACGATCTGCAGCTCCAGTGTCCGATACGGACGCCGCGCCTCCTCGAACGATCGCTGAATCACGGTTGTGATCCGCGATCGATCGCCCGTCCTCAGCCGCTCGACCAGCGTCTCGTACGGCGAGCCGCCGAGTTTGACGCTGATCTCTTCGGCATCGATCGCCTCACGCGGGCGATCGAACTGATGCAGCAGGTCCTGCTGCAGATTCGGCTGGAGCGTCGAGATCAGAAGAGGTCGTGAGGCTTCCTCCCCCGCCGACAGCGAAATATCCAGTCCCGTCACTCTTTGGAATTCCCGAAGGACGTTTTCATCGATCTGGAATCCCATGCAAACCCAAGCGATGGCCCGGGGGGCGAGAACCGGCACGATCACTAATTGATAAGGACGTCCGTCCAGCGACGCGATGGAAGAGACTTCCCCCACTTGTTCGGCGGTGGCGATCAGGCTTGGGAAAGGAAACTTCTTTCCGACAAGAGTCTTCTGGACCGTATCGGCCGTAACGACGCTGTTCAGCCCGACCAGAAAAACGGCGTCGGCATCGATGCGTGAACCGTGGTTGGCGAGCGCCGAGTTGATGGTCGGCCGATCGCCGGAAGCGATGGCGGCCTTGAAGCCGAAGTCCCCTGCCAGCACGCGCACGCTGTCGGACAACTGCCGGCCGCGGTTTGCAAGGATCCGTTCGAACACGCGGCTTCCGACGTGAAGCCCCTCGGTCAGGCTTTTCTGCAGCGAACGCGATCCCGCGACGTGGATCGCTGCCAGCGTCACCGTCTGAAGAAGAATCAGGACGCCGATCAGAAGATAAAGGAGCTTGACCTGAAAGCTACGGCCGGCCATTCCCGTTGCCGTATTTCTTGAACTTGCCTTCCAGCTTGTTGAGCGGAGCGGTGGTCAACGCCGCTGGCGCGGCGGTCACACTGAATGTCAGCTCGGGATGCTCGCTTTCGCCCAGCGCGACGCTTTGTACCGGAGGCTCATGCGCCATGTCGGGATGCCACACGTGCACCGTGTATTTCCCCGGCTGCAGATTTCGAATCTCGACGCGACCTGAGGCTTCACTCTTCTCGAAGAACGGCGTCTCGAGAACGACGATGTAGCCGTTCATCTTGTCGTGAATGTTGCAGCCGAGGGTAACGACCCCGGGAGAGGTGAAGACAACTGGATTGGCCGGAGTTCCTTTGTAGAGCGGAAGCTGAAACGTCTTGGCAGCCGAAAATGAATACACATGATGCTGAATGTCGTCGCTGTTGGGGAACTTCACGGCCGTGCCGACCTGGACCGGCAGGACATGCGGCAAGAACGTCTTGTCTTTCTGATCCATCACTGCCGTTCGGTTCGAGGGAGCGATTTCCCTTCCTTCAATCACGGCGTAGACCACTGCATTTGGCAATGGCGCCCCCTGCGGATCGCGCACCTCAACAAGGATTGAGGCTGCCGACGCGGTGATCGCGAGTGACAGCAGAAGCGTCACCGCGGCGAGGAAACGGCCGAGGACCATCTCTGTAATTTTACGGGGAACCAGGAGCGATAGCATCGACCTGAGACGAAAAATCCTGCGTGACCTGCGTCACTTAACTCCTTGAGCGGCTTGCAATTCCTTAATGAATGCGCGGTAGTCCTCGATGTCGTTAACGATCTCCCACGCGCGCTTGTAGTGAGAGGGCGGGGGGTCGGTCCGATACTCCTGATCGAGGTATTTCAACTCCTCAGCTTTTCCGAGGCGCGTGAGCGCGAGTTTTTCGAGGGCAAATCACAGCTCGTGAAAGATTTTCTCCGAGAAATCCCCAGCCGGCGGATGCCGGCTGGCCGACCCCAGTAAACTCCGCACGTTGATCATGAGCGGCATGCTCATCGTGCTCACCTCGCAAACCGTCAGGTACGCCTGCATCTCGCGATAAGGAAAGGGAAGACCGACTTCGCGCGATACGACTGAAAAATACTTCGGACCCTCGGCGTCCCATTCCGTCTGTAGCGAAGGTCGGAGTTTGCCGGCTTCGGTGATCGAATCCGGTTTGCCACATCCACGGTCGAAGATCGTTCCATAGGGCGGATAGACGATATCGATCTTCGGCATGGTCGCGATGGCAGCGGCAACAAGAATCGATATCACGGCTTGCCCGCCACGCGACGCCGCGGAACGAGATCGCGACGCAGGCCCCACGCGATCGCACCCTCAATGTGTTTCTGAAACCACTCCGACGTCCACACCTCGGTGCGGTGCCCCAGGGCGGTGTAGAAGACGCGCCCCTGGCCGTAGTCGTGAGTCCAGGCCAGCGGAAAAAATCCCGGCGAGCCATCTTCAGGACTCGTTCGCAACGAAAGCAGCATCGTCACGCGGCTCCGCTCGAAGTTTTTGAAGAGGTAGTACTCCTCGAAGAGATCGTGCGACGGCGGAAGCGATGCTGTGGCGGGGTTCGAAGTGCTGTCGACGAAAATTGTGCGCGCAGTCTGGTCAGGATGATGATCGAACTCGCCGCCCAGCATCTCGATATAAGCCGGCCATTCGTGCCACGTGTCGGATGCGCTGTGCACGCCGATAAAGGAGCCGCCGTTCGCGATCCACGCCAGGAGAGACTCCCGCGAAGGGACGGGCAGATCACCGGTTGTGTTCGCGAATATCACGACCTTGGCGCGTTGAAGGGCGGCCGGCGACAAGCCAACCGCGAGTTCCGACTCGTCGCGCACAAGATTGATTTCGAAGCCGAGCCGGGGAGCGAGGTCGGCGATGACGCGCTCCGCTGTCGGGATGGAATCGTGACGAAATCCTTCCGTCACGGTGACGACGATGATTCGGTCGGCAGCGAACGCGGGCAGAGAGAAGAAGAGCAGTGCGAGAGCGATTCGCACTGCTCTATCGTATTACCGCTTGGCCTCTAAATTAGTGAGCTGATCGGCGTCGAAATCGTAGTTGCGACCGCGGACCCACGATCCGGACAGCTCGATGTAATCGCCGACGCGGATGTCGTCGACGCGGCGATCGCGCGGCGGAAGGAGTGCCGTGGTCCTGCGGTTGGAACGATCTTCGATGATGATCACCGTGCCGGTGTGCAGATCAATGCTTTCGACGACTCCAGCAACCGTCGTCTGGTCGTTTGCGTAATCGTCCCGGTAGACCCGCGTTCCGACGTACGCCGACGGCGGCGGATAGCCGTAATACGGCCAGCCGTAGACGCTGTAGTAACCGAGGGGATCATAAAAAGCGTTGAATCCGATAAAGAGACCGAGGCGAAAACGGAATGGATCGTAGAAACGGTACGGGACGAAGAATGGATAGCCCCAACCTCCCAACCACACGCGGTAGCCGCCGCGATACGGCGCCACGCGATCGATTCTCCCCCGCCCGTAGAATCGGTTGCCGCTGTTGTAAAAGGAGCCGCCGCGATAGGGAGCGACGCGGCCGTAGTAATTCGATGGAGCGCGCGGCGCCATGCGACCGGCTGACGGACCGCGCGGCGCAAAGCGACCGGCCGATGGAGAGCGCGGCGCCATGCGACCGGCCGATGGAGAGCGCGGCGCAAAGCGGCCTGCGGATGGAACGCGCGGAGCGCTACGACCGAAACCCGAC
>DASPZU010000080.1:0-23597 GCA_035636095.1 Thermoanaerobaculia bacterium | reverse complement strand
AGGCCGAACGTGATGAGCGTCGCGACCAGGACGCTGATGGGCAGCGTCCAGTTGAGAATCTGGAACAGCATGAAGCGGTAGTAGGCGAACAGCGTGTGGAACGCGATGCGATTCGTCTGCACGTCGCCGCTGATCTGCGTGTAGTCGACCACCACAGCCAGCACCGCCACCGAGATCAGCACCAGCGCCAGGATTTTCAGGAACTCGCGGAGGATATAGCGATCGATGATGTTCGGAAACGTCACGTCGAGCCGCCGCAGCACTTCGGGCTCGTCGATCTCGGCAACGGCGAGCTCAACAGGGGCTGTGCGTTTTCGGGCAACGAGAGCGCGTACGCCGGTAATCATGGTGCCGATCAGGCCCATACCGGTTCGCTGCGCGCCGGCCTCGCGATTGGCGCGGCCAAGAAGATAGATGCCCAAGGCGAGGAGGATGATGTTGGGGGTCCACATCGCCAGCCACGGCTGTACTTTTCCGGTCACCGCGAGCTGCTCGCCGTTGTTGAGCATGATGTAGTAGACCAGGATGATCACCACGCTGAGCGAGAAGCCGGAGCTCTTTCCGCCGCGGCGGTTGGTGATGCCGAGAGGCAGGCCTAACACGCCGAAGACCAGGCAGGCGCATGGAATCGCGAACTTCTTGTGGATCTCCACGTGCGCCAGGTTGTAGTTCTCGCGCAGGTCGAAGTTGGCGGGCGTTTTTTGCCGCGTGCGCTCCATGGCGGTCTGCGCCACGCGCGCCTGCACGATCAGCTCGCGCAGATTCATCTCGCGGAAAGAGCGGATGTACGACATGTTGGTCGTGTCGGTGGCGTTGCGATCGGGCAGCCGCATGCGCTGGAAGTTGTTGGTGGTCCAGTCGTACCGATCAGGTCGGCGCGGATCCCACAGGTGATTATCGGCGTGATACAGATTCAGCCAGACCTGCTTCGAGGGAAGGATGGAAAGGCTGCCGCTCTCGGCGACGATGATCTTCTGGCTCGATCGCTGCGACAAAAACGGGGTCTCTTCACGTGCGGCGGCGGCGGCTTGAATGGCCTGGGCCGCGGTCGCTGCCGTCTGCTGTGACTCGTCGGTCCGGCTGTCGGCGACGAAGACGCCTTTCCAGCGGCCGCTGCGCGCGTCGATATCGCTCACGTAAATCATCACATTCGCGTATTCGTCATAGAACACGCGCGGGCGAAGCTCCTTTTCGATCGAGGCGGTGTAGATCTCCGCTTTCAAAGCCTGAAGCTTGCTGTTGCCTTGGGGCAGCAGGACATTCATCAGGTAGAAAGTCACCAGGAACGCGATGAAGCTGAAAAGGAAAACCGGGCGGTAAATGATGCGCGTGGAGATGCCGAGGCCGCGCATGGCGATGATCTCCGAGTCGGACGAGAGCCGGCCGATCGCGATGAGGATGCCGAAGAGCAGCGACATCGGGAGCGTGAGAACGATGATGTGCGGCAGCGAGAGCCACAGGAGTTCGAGGACCGTCGAGGCCGGCAGGGAGCGCTTGATGATCATGCCGGCGAAATCGAAGAGCTGCCGCATGAGGATGATGAAGGTGTAGAAGCCGAAGCCCAGGAGCGTGGGGCCCAGCATCTCCTTCAGGATGTAGCGGGTCAGGATCTTCATGACGTCGTCATCCTGAGCGTAGCGAAGGATCTCGAGCGCGTCCATTGAGATCCTTCGGCGTCTACGAGCCTCGGGATGACGTTATCCACAGAGTCCGATAAGATAGATTATGTTAAATTCTCCACACTGTAGACCCGGGCTTCAGCCCGGCTGATCTCGATCACGTCCGACAACACCGCCGCGGCCGTCGGCAGCGATCCGGCCCCCTTCCCGACAAAGAGCATCTCCCCAACCGCCGTCGCGCGGACGATGACGGCGTTGTTTTCGTCGCGCACCGACGCCAGCGGATGACTCTCCGGCAGCTCGCGGCGTTCGACGCGAAGCTCCGCCCCGCCCGGCAAGCGCCGCGCGGTCGCGACATGCCGGACGACGCAGCGGCGCGACCTCGCCTGCTCGATCTCCTGGCGGCTGATGTCGTCGATGCCGTGGACCCTGGTCTGGACGTGCGAAGCGCCGAATGCAAGCTCAGCCAGAATGTGAAGTTTTTGTAGAGCGTCCATGCCGGTGACGTCGAGGGTCGGATCGGCCTCCGCAAATCCGCGCTCTTGCGCCAGACCCAGCGCGGCTGCGAAATCGAGGCCGCCTTCCTCCATCCGCGTGAGGATGTAGTTGCACGTCCCGTTCAGGATTCCGGTCAGGCTCTCGATCGAATCGCCGGCCAGACCGCGTTCAATCGCGCGAATGATCGGAATTCCACCGCAGACGCTGGCTTCGAATCCGATCCGCGCCCCATTGGCAGCCGCGGTCGTGAACAGCTCGCGACCGCACTGGGCAAGCAACGCTTTGTTGGCGGTGACGACATCGCGTCCGTTTCGAAGCGCGCGGCGGACATACGCGCCCGCCGAATGGACGCCGCCGATCAGCTCCACCAGCACATCGCAATGGTCGATGACCTCGATGGCGTCGGTGGTCAGCACAGCGCGGTCAATTCCCGGGCGCTCCTTCTGAATGTCGCGAACGAGGATGCGCCGCACGCGCAGATCCACCCCGTCGCGTGCGCGAATGCGTTCGCGCTCGCGTTCGATGAGCCGCATCAGCCCCTGGCCGACCGTTCCGCATCCGAGAAGGCCGATGTTCACTTCGCGCATGCGACCCTCCCGAGCACCAGCGCCTGCTCGAGATCCTCGATGAGGTCGCGGACATCTTCCAGTCCAACCGAGAGCCGGATCAGACCATCGCCGATCCCGACGCTCTTGCGAACGTCAGCATCCATCGATGCGTGCGTCATGGTCGCGGGATGGCAGAACAGACTCTTCACGCTGCCGAGACTCTCGGCCAGCGTCCACAGCTTGACATTGGCGGCGAAGGCCAGCGGATCGCCGGTCTCGAAGGAAACAATCGCGCCGAAGCCGGGATAGTAGACGCGACGCACCTCCTCCTGGCCGCGCAGGAATTCGACGATCTGTGCCGCGTTGGCACAGTGCCGCTCCATGCGCAGCGAGAGCGTTTTGATTCCGCGGAGGATCAGGAAGCAGTCCTGCGGCCCCGGAACGGCGCCGATGGCGTTCTGAAAGAACTTCAGATTGTTATAGAACAATTCATCGCTGGTGCTGGCACAGCCGCCCAGACAGTCGCTGTGGCCGTTGATGTACTTGGTGGTCGAATGGACGACCACATCAGCGCCCAGCTCGATTGGACGCTGCAGCACCGGCGTCGCGAATGTGTTGTCGACGATCGTCCGCACGCCGTGGCGGCGCGCGACGGCGGCGCAGGCTGAGATATCACTGACCTTCAGGAGCGGATTCGATGGCGTCTCGAGCCAGAGCAATTGCGTGGTTGGCTGCATGGCCTTCTCGATCGCGAGGAGATCGGTGGTATCGACGAATGTGAACTCGACGCCGAACTTCGCGAAGTATTTGGTGAAGATGCGCCACGCGCCGCCGTAGAGGTCCTGGGTCGCGACGACATGATCGCCCGAGCGCAGCGTCGACAGCACGCAGTGAATGGCCGCCATGCCGCTGGAGAACGCCAGGCCGAAGCGCGCTCCCTCGAGCGCGGCCAGATTCTGTTCCAGCGCCTGGCGCGTCGGATGCGCCGTGCGCGAGTAATCGAAGCCGCGGCTGACGCCGGGCTCGAGCTGTTGATAGGTCGAGGTTTGATAGACGGGAACCGTGACTGCGCCGGTGCGCTCGTCGTTGGGCTGACCGGCGTGGATGGCCAGGGTGTCGAATCGGTAGGACATGCGTCCCCTCCTTCAATGTTCTTTGCGTGAGTTGGGAAAAACGCGGAGGGACCCGGGTCGGCGACGCAGTTAGGCGTCAGCGCCCGGGCGGCGCATCACCATTCGGCCCATCGGGTTCGTGATGCGGTGCATGTGGGGGCGGAGATTACGTGCGTTTGGGGCCGATGTCAAATCCGATCGCCACAGAGGCACAGAGGACACAGAGGACACAGAGAAGGCTATCAGCCGCGAAGATCCTTCCGCACGATCTCCCACCACGGTGAAAGCCGACCAGCGGCGGAACGCGGTTTCGAAATGAGCGCCGGGATGCTCTCGGCTCGGCGCCGTTCGCCAAGAATTTCCGCGGCCAGCTCTCGGACGAACGGATCGCGATGGCGCAGGAGCCGAATGAGGTGCGGCTCAATCTTCGTGCGGGTGCGCTCTAATTCGCGCTGCGCTGATTCCGTGAAATTTGCTTGCTTCAGGCGTTCGGCGATCGCTTCTGTTGCCGACTTTCGCATTCACCCAGCGTCCGCCTAACTCTGTGTCCTCTGTGCCTTTGTGGTGAACTATTTCACGAGGCCCTCAGACCGAAGCTCCTTCATCACTTGCTCCCCTTTGCGCCTTCCCCACTCCTGGCCGACCTGAAAGCCCTCGCGCGACACATCGGGAAGCGTTCTGACGACCTTCTGCCCGACCGGCGTCCGGTAGAACGCGATCATGGCCTCGAGATCCTCCAGCGTGTAGTACTTGTCGTAGACGGGCGTCATGAGCTCAATCAACTCTGCGCCTTTCATCCGGCTTCGCAGGCGATTCCAGGCCTTCAGCGGGACCGAAGGGGTGTTCTTCGCGAATTGAGTGAACATCTGGTCGATCATCGCGTCGGCGAGCCTGGCCACTCCCATGATATCGAGCAGCGTGCGAATGGTCTCGCGCTTCTTCGCGCTGAGGGCCGGGACATCGGCGGCCATCGCCATCGATGCTGCCAAAAACAGCACAGCCGCCAGAGATTTCTTCATTTCGCTTCCGTTTCGAGCCGGCGGATCAATTCACGCAGCGCGTCGATGATTTCCCGCCGCTCGACCTTCGCCTTGCGGAACGACAGATTCAGGCTAAACGGCAACGCTTTGTCCTTGAATCGGAATGTGTAGTTCTTCGGACGTCCGGCTTTCTTCGGCTCGTTCCTGGTTTCCTTGCGGAGTTGCTCGCGCGACAGGTCGCCGGCTGCCAGCCGCCGGAGTGCCTCCTCCATCGCCTTCTCGCTTCCGGCGCGGGCGATCTGCACCAGGATTGACTTGCTGGCAATTCCGGCCTCGCGGCACATGGCGCGGATGCGATCCGGGATGTCGTTGATCAGCAGGGTCTCGGTCACGGTGGTGCGCGACTTGCCGATGACCTGCGAGATGCGGTCGTGGGTGTAGCCGAATTTCTGTTGCAGCACCATCAGCCCTTCCGCTTCTTCGAACGGCGTCAGGTCCTTGCGCTGGATGTTCTCCACCAGCGCGATCTCGAGCGTCTCCTGGTCGTTGGCGTCGAGCTCGATGGCCGGGATCTCATCGAGTCCCGCCAGGGCGGCGGCGCGGAAGCGGCGCTCGCCGGAGATGATCTGATAGTGATTCGGTCCCGTGGAGCGCACCAGGATCGGCTCCAGCACGCCCTTCTCGCGGATCGATGCCGCCAGCTCCTCGATGTTGCCGAGGCTGGTGCGGGGCTGCTCGGTGTTGGGTTCGATCAAGTCGAGCGGAATCATCTGTCCGACGTGACGGCCGGATCGGCGCGTCAGTTCTTCGACGAAATGCGCGTCGTGACGCATGGATGCGCGCTCGGGCAGACCTCTTTTCATCGCCATGATTGTCCTCGAACAGGGATGAGGGATGAGGGATGAGGGATGAACGCGCGCGGTTTTTCAGCCCTCATCCCTCCGCCCTCATCCTCTTACACACGCGACAAAATCTCCTCGCTGAGCGAGTAATACTCGATCGCGCCGCTCGACTTCGGCGCGAATGTGAAGATCGACTCCTTGTAGGCCGGGCTCTCTTCGAGCCGGATCGATTTCGTGATCACGGTGTTGAACAGCCGATCGCCGAAGACCTCCCCGATCTGGTCGTGAATGTCGCGGGCCAGCGTCGTCCGCTTGTCGTGCATGGTGATGACCACGCCCAGGAGCTGGAGATTCGGATTGGGACGGGCTTTGATTTTCTCGATCGTTTCGAGCAAATCATCGGTGCCTTCCAGAGCGAAATAGGACGACTGGATGGGAACCAGCACGTGCGTCGATGCCACCAGCGCGTTGACGGTGATCATGCCCAGCGTCGGCGGCGTGTCGATGAAGATGTAGTCGTACTGGTTGGCGGTGTCCTTCATCTTGTCTTTGAGGCGGAAGGGACCGTCAATCTCGCCGATCAGCTTCGACTCGAGTTTCGCCAGCGCGATCTTCGACGGCGCGAGAAAGAGGTTGGGAACGCGGGTGGGGACGATGACATCCTTGAACGAAAGCTCCTCGCTGACCAGGACGTCGTACATCGACCGCGTCACCGTACGCGGGTCGACGTAGCTCATGGTGGAGTTGGACTGCGGATCGAGATCGATCAGCAGCGTTTTGAAACCTTTGTTGGCGACAGCGGCAGAGGTGTTGATGGCGGTGGTCGTCTTGCCGACTCCACCTTTTTGGTTCGCGACGGTAATGATCATCCGGTGCTGATCAATTTTACCGCTACATCTTGTATTTGCCGAGATCCTCGCTGTCGAGGTTTTCGAACCACTTCTTGACTTTTTCGTCCTGGTCGTCGCCGTCCGGCGTAATGGTCTGTGCCTGATCCAACACCGCCTGTTCCACAAATATCGGCGCCTCGGTCCTGAGCGCCAGCGCGATGGCGTCGCTTGGCCGCGCGTCGAGCTCTAAAGTCTTTTCGCCGGTGATGACGCGGATCTGCGCGAAGAAGGTCGAGTCGCGGAGATCATTGATGACTACGCGGATCACGCGCGCGTCGAGCTCCGAGATCATGTTGCGCAGAAGGTCGTGCGTCATCGGCCGGGGCGTGGTCACATTCTCCAGTTGGAGCGCGATGGCGTTGGCCTCGAAGATCCCGACCCAGATGGGAAGAAAAAATTTCTCCGCTTCGTCCTTGAGCACGACGATCGGCGAATTTGACACCGGGTCGAGCATCAAGCCTTTGATCGACATCGGGACCAACTGGGTCATGCAACCGCCTCCCCGCGGAGTGTGTGATGCTGCGCCTGTTCGATGCGCACACCAAGCATACTCCCGAGGGGCGTCGCCGGGTCAGCGACGAAGTTCACAACAAAGTTGTCATCGGTGCGTCCGGAGAGCATGGCCGGATCGTGTTTGCTCGGCCCCTCGACCAGAACCGGAACCACACGTCCGCGATACGACTGCAAACGCTGATACTTGATCTTTTCGTGCACAGCGAACAACCGCGCCAGCCTTTCGTCGGCGATGGCATCGTCAACGGGCGGGCCAATCTTGGGCGCCGGCGTTCCCGGACGCGGCGAGTACTTGAACGCAAATAGCGACGGATAACGCACTTCCTCGATGAGCGAGAGCGACTGCTGGAAGTCGTCTTCTGTTTCGCCGGGGAACCCCACGATGAAGTCGGTGGAGAAATGGATTTCCGGAATTGCGGCGCGAATGCGCTGGATGGTCTCGACATATTTCTCGCGGGTGTAGAGCCGCTTCATCCGCCGCAGAATCTTCGACGATCCCGATTGCACCGGCAGATGGAGATAGCGCGAGATGTTGGCGTGGTCGCGCATGGCGGCGATCATGCTGTCGTTCACCTCCGCCGGATGCGACGTCATGAATCGCAGCCGCCGCACACCCTCGATCTCGGCCACGGCAGAAAGCAGCGCGCCGAAATCGCGGCCCGTGACCGGACAGCGATACGCATTCACGGTCTGCCCCAGCAGCTCGATCTCGACGCGCCCACTGGCGCGAACTTCTGCGATGACGTCGTCGAATGGACGCGAGACTTCGCGACCGCGCGTCGTCGGCACGATGCAGAAGGTGCAGTTCTTGTTGCAGCCTTCGATGATCGTGACTTGCGCCTTGGTCGCTGAAGGACGATCGACGGTCAGATAGTCGTAGCGGCGATCCTCTGGAAAATCGATGGCGATGGTCTTACCGCCGGCCAACACGGCATCGAGATGGCCGACGTTGCCGGGACCCATGACGAAGTCGACCCACGGTGCGCGCGAGAGGATCCTCTCCCCTTCCTGTTGCGCAACGCATCCACAGACGCCGATGCGCACGCTGTCGCGCTTCAGCTCTTTCAGCTCGCCCAGGCGCGAGTAGACCTTGTTCTCGGCCTTCTCGCGAATCGAGCAGGTGTTGAGAAGAATCAAATCGGCCTGCCGCTCGTCATCGACACGCCGGTATCCGCGCAACTTCAAGTTGCCGGAGAGCCGCTGGCTGTCGAGATCGTTCATCTGACAGCCCCACGTTTCGATGAAGTAGGTCTTGCTCATTGCGTCGATGTCATTCCTCGCTACGCTCGGAATGACAGGAGTCATTGTATTTTGGAGTTCACCTTCTGTTGCACGTCGCGGGCGTCGGCGAGGTCCCTGCGCGCGTCGTCGAGCTGCTTCTTCGTCTGTGCGAATCGCGGCTGGATGGTGTTGTCGCGATAGTTCAGGTCGTTCTCGGCATAGTACGAATCTTCGATCCGGCGGAGATCTTTTTCGAGCTCCGCGACTTTTTTCTCGGCGGTCGCCACGCGCACGGCCGCCACATCGGCGGCTTTGCGCTGCTCCTGCTGTTTTTCGAGTGAAGTCTTCTGCGGCGCCGGCGGCGTCGTGGGCGTTGATGTCGCTGCCTGCCCCTCTTTCGGAGGCAGGACGATCAACTTGCCGGTCGACTTCCTGACGTCGGCGTTGGTGATCACTTTTTTCGTCAGCTTTTTCTTCGGTCCGCCGTTGGCCTTGGCGGCTTTGACGAGCGGTGAGTCTGGCGGTTGCTCCTGAGCTGCGGCAGTGGCAGCACACAGCATCGCGATGAGTACGAGTTTTTTCATGGTGCTGATGTCCCCTCCCGCCCGTATCGATCCTCGAGCCGCACCACGTCGTCCAGCTCGGGCGTCGAGACTTCGGCGATGTCGGTATCTTCGACCGCCTCCATCCGATGAATCATGCGCGGCGGGATGTGAAAGGCCTCTCCCGACCGCAGTGCCAGCTCGCGACGATCCCCGTCGACCTCGACCGTGAGCTTCAACTCGCCACGGACAACAAACAGCGTCTCTTCTTTCATTTCGTGATACTGCAGACTAAGGCATTCGCCACGATTAATATGCAATATTTTGCCTACATATTTGCCGGTTTTCGCAAAAATCAGCTCGTGGCCCCATGGTTTCGGCACTTTTCGCACCTCGCGATGTCGGAAGAGATCATCCCGGCTCATACGCTCTTGTTGATGAGCCCTTCCGGAAAACGCGTGGCCACGCTCTCGATGACGAACTCTTCGATCTCCTGGGCGGTCTTTTTCTGCAGCGCCATCTCCGCGATGCGGCGGCAATCGCGATAACGGACCGATCGGGCGATGTTCTTGATGATCGGGATCGAGGAGGGATTCATCGAGAAGATTTCCAGTCCGAGACCGATCAGCACGACGGCGTAGATCGGATCGGCCGCCATCTCGCCGCACATCGATACCGGGATTCCAGCCGATTTGCCGGCATCGATGATGCCTTTGATCAGGCGCAACAGTGCCGGATGCAGGGGTTCGTAGAGGTAACTGACGTTTTCGTTCGACCGATCGATGGCCAGCGAATACTGAATGAGGTCGTTCGTTCCGATCGCGAAGAAATCAGTCTCCTGCGCCAGGATGTCGGCAATCAGGGCAGCCGATGGAACTTCGACCATGATTCCGATCTTGAGGTTAGGGTTGTACTCGATCCCCTCATTGTCCAGCTCTTCTTTCAATTCGCGAATGAGCGTTTTGACCTGCCGCAACTCCTGCACGCCGGAGACGAGCGGGAACATGATCTTCAGATTGCCGACCACCGACGCTCGCAGGAGCGCGCGCAATTGCGTGCGGAACATGTCGCGGTGCTTCATGCACAGCCGCAACCCGCGAAGTCCGAGGACGGGATTGTCTTCACGCGATCCGATGACTTCGCGCGCCAGCTTCTTGCCGCCCAAATCGAAAGTTCGGATGATGCAGTCGCGCGGCGCGAGTCCTTCCGCCAGGGCGCGGTACAACTGCAGGTGCTCATCCTCGGTCGGCAGGAGGGGACTCTTGGAGATGTAAAGAAACTCAGAGCGGTAAAGGCCGATCCCCTCGGCACCGAACCGAACGGCGTCCTTGAGCTCTTCCACCAGCTCGATGTTCGCCTGCAGCGTGATCTGATGGTTGTCCTTGGTGACGGCAGGCTGCGTCCGATTCTCGAGAAGTTTTCGCTCCGCTTCCCCGTGCCGCAGCACGCGGCTCTGGTACTCGGCGATCATGGCCTGGGTCGGATTGACGATCAGTGTTCCTTCGTAGCCGTCGACGATGACCATCTCGTCGTTGTCGATCATCTTGGTCAGCCGCGGGACTCCGATGACGGCGGGCATGAACAGCGACTTCGCGATGATCGAGGTGTGCGAGGTCCGCCCCCCGGCCTCGGTCGCGAATCCGACGATGGGACGTCGATTGAAATGAATGGTGTCGGAGGGCGTGAGGTCGTCGGCCAGGATCACGACGTCGTGCGTGATCTCGGAAAGATCGTGATGCGCGATGCCCTGCAGATTGGTCTGCACGCGATCGGCGACGTCCTTCACGTCGGCTTCGCGCTCGCGCAGGTACTCGTCATCGAAGCTTTTGAATCGGGCCTGCAGCTCTTCCTGGACCTCAGCCAGCGCCCACTCGGCGTTGACCTGCTCCGATTCGATTTTCTGCACCACTTTGTCCGCGAACGACGGGTCGCTGACGATCATGGAGTGCGCTTCGAAAATCGAGGCGTATTCGTCGCCCATCGAGCGGCTGACCTTTTGTTTCAGCTCGGCCAGCTCGTCGCGCGTTTTGTCCAGCGATTCCAGGAACCGGTTGACTTCCGGGCCGACGTCTTCCTCGCGGATGGGGACGCGAAAGACCGAGGCTTCGCGCCGTTCGATGATGACGGCACGGCCGATCGCAATGCCGGGCGAGACGCCGATGCCTTTGTAGGTTCGGACGTCGCCCCGCGTCGGCGGAGTGAGTTTGCTGGCCCGTTCGGCGAGCATGGTCGCTTCATTCTACTTCGTCGAACTTGGCGTCGATGAGCTTCTCGATCGCGTCCACGGCTTCCTTCTCGTCCTCGCCGTTAGCCGTCACGGTGATGACCGTGCCGCGGCCGGCCGCCAGCAGGAGGATGCCCAGGATGCTCTTGCCGTCGACTTCCTCGTCGCCCTTGCGAACTTTGATGTCCGATTTGTAACGCGCCGCGCAATGGACCAGTTTTGCGGCGGCGCGAGCATGCAATCCGAGTTTGTTTTTGATCTCGATGTCGCGCGAGATCAATGGCCCCTCACCCGCTCCCGCTCAGCGGGACCACCCTCTCCCCGCTCACGCGGGGCGAGGGCTGTCGCGCGAGTGCGGATCAACCGGCTGCTCCTGCGCGCTTCTCGGCCGACAACAAATCGGAGGCAACCCGAATCGCCTTCGAGCCTTTCTCGCAGATCACGTGGGCCAGGCTGCTGACATCCTTGGCGTCCTGCTGCATGGTGGCGAACTTCACGACCATGGGCAGATTGACTCCGGTAATGATCTCGACGCGGCCTTTTTCGAGAAACGACAAGCTGATGTTGCTGGGCGTGCCGCCGAACATGTCCGTGAAGATGATGACGCCCTCGGCATCGCCGATGCGCTCCAGCGCCTGCCGGATTTTTTCACGGGCTTCGTCGACGCTATCCGTCCACTCCAGCGGGACTGCTTCCATGACCCCGGTCTTCGCTTCGATCTTCTGCGCTGCATGCAGCAGCTCGTTGGCGAGCTTGCCGTGAGTCACGATCAATGCACCAATCACTTTGGGACCTCCCCTGCACGATGATCTCACCGTTTGAAGTCACGGTGCACGATCTCTACCGAGTAGCCGCGCCGCTCGATGTCTTCGCCGAGCCGCTGCGCAATGGCAACGGATCGATGCTTGCCGCCGGTACAGCCGATTCCGATGGTCAGATAGCTCTTCATTTCCCGCTGGTAGCCGGGCAGCAGATAGGTCACGAAATCGAGCAGCTTGGCGTAGAACGGCTCGTACTCGGGCTGTTGTTTCAGGTACTCGATGACCTCGGGGTCCAATCCCGTCTTGGGCCGCAACCGTTCCACGAAATGCGGATTGGGAAGGAATCGCACGTCGAATAGCAGATCGAGGTTGTAGGGCAGACTGAATTTGAACCCGAAGCTGATGATGGTGACCAGCATCGAGGGCGTATAGCTCGGCAACCCGAATCGCCGCACCACCTCGGCCTTCAATTCGTGAACGGAAAACTGCGATGTGTCGAGGACGAGATTCGCGAGCGATTTCACTTCTGTCAGCGCATCCCGCTCCGTCTGGATGGCCTCCATGATGGGGAGGTTGTGCGCCAGCGGATGCGGTCTGCGCGTTTCCGAATATCGGCGCGCCAGAACTTCATCGGTCGCCTCCAGAAAAATGAGTACGACATTAGGTACTAATTTTTGTATACGTTCTCGATAAAAGTTGGGAAAGATCGATGCGAAATCATGCGTGCGAACGTCGACCACGATGCCGATGCGCGTGGCGTTCTCGTGGGCGGCAACTTCTTCGAGAAAAGCCTCGATCAGGTGGATGGGCAGGTTGTCGCAGCAGTAGAAGCCGAGGTCCTCCAGCGTCGATTGAACGTAACTCTTTCCAGAGCCGGAGAGGCCCGTGATGATGACGAGATATTCGGGGCGGTTCACTGGCTTTCAGTTTATCGGAGTGCGGAGGCTTGCCGCCGCACTCCGAAAAAACTACTACTGCAGCGGATGCGTCGACACGATGTTGTCCATGAAATGCGGAATCAGGAGCAGATGGCGTTTGGTGTCGTAGCCGATGTCGGCCGGCGCATTGACATTCTCGACAACCGCCGCGAAAGAACCGCCTGGCTTGCCGCGATAAACGGATTTGGAGTCCCAACTGGTGACCAGGAACGAGCCGTCGCTGAGATGCACCAGGCCGTCCAGACTACCGCTCGGCAGCGTCGTCACGTTCGTCTTCTTGCCTTTGTCGATCTGATACAGCTCATTGCCGCCAAAGGTCACCACCCAAAGCTTTCCTTCCGCGGTTTCGACGCCGTTTGGCCGTTTCAAATCCTGCCCGCTCGCGATTTTCTTCGGCTTGTTCGCTGTAATCTGCCAGATGGCATCCGTTCCCGTGCCCTCGAAATTGCCGCCGGCCCCCGCTTTCAGGCCGCTGTCTGAAACGTAAACGCTCTTGCCGTCGCTGGCGGCGTCGTTCAGGAACGTGCTGCCAGCCAGGGCGATCTCCCCTTCTGCCGCGCCGCTCTTGCGATTGAATTTGCGGACAACGGTCAGGTCAGTGACATAAAGCGTGTTTCCGACGATGGCCATCCCTTTCGGCGCGTTGAGAGTAATTCCGGGCTTTCCGCCCTCCACCCACTTCATCTCGCCCTCCAGCGTGTCGGGTTTGATGCGCGAGATGTAGCCGTTGTTGTCGGCGGCAACAGGCTGCCCGTTGATGTTGCTGACGAAGTAAACGTCCTGATCGGCGTCGTACAAAACCGATTCAGGTGTGCTGAGACCTCGCGTGATTTGTGTCGGCGCCGCGGCTGCCTTGCGCGGTTGCGGTGCCGGTTGTGCGGCTGTCGAAGTTGCGGGCTCGTTCTGCTGGCAGGCAGCGAAGGCGATGAGGATGATCAAAAGCGAACGCATTCGCATGGTGGGACTCCTTCCGCTGCGGGTTTTATCGTTGCCGGCGCGTTCTGTCCAGCACGTCGGGGTGAAAGCGCGTGCGTGTATGCACGCTGCGCAGCTCGGAACTGGCGACTTCCTCGTTGTTGGTCGCCGGAAGTTGTTCGGTTGTGACGGTTCCCTGCTTCGCGATCTGCTCATCGATGCGACGGGTGAACTCGCGCGCGGAATCGTAGCCCTGCAACTTCATCAGATGATTGCGGGCGGCGATCTCGACCAGGAGCGCGAGGTTGCGTCCGGAGGCCACCGGCAGTCGCACATACGGTTTCGACACGCCCAGAAGCTCGAAGCTCTCACCCGCGATGCCGAGACGGTCGTACTCCGTCCCTTCCGCCCACTTTTCGAGCTTGACCACCAGATCGATCGGCTTCACGTCGCGCGTCGACGCCACGCCGAAGAGATCCTTGATGTCGATGATGCCGATGCCGCGCAGCTCCATGTGATGGCGCAGCAAATCGTTGGAATAGCCCAGCAGCACGTCATTGGGGTGGCGCTTGATGACGACCATATCGTCGGCAATCAACCGGTGGCCGCGATAGATCAGATCGAGCGCGCATTCGCTCTTTCCGATTCCGCTGTCGCCGAGGAGCAGGACGCCGATGCCGTAGACGTCGAGAAGGCCCGAATGCATGGTGACCTTCGGCGCCATGGTCTCTTCCAGGAAGTAAGTCGTGCGCGTGATCGCGACTGACGACATTGCCGGTGTCGAGAACAGCGGAACGGAGCGCTTCTCGCATTCGAGTTTGAACTCGTCCAGCGGCGTGATGCCCTTGGTCACCATGAAGCAGGAGACGTCGAGGGCCGCGACATCGCGTACGCGTTTTTCACGCAAACGCGCCGGCAACGATTGCAGATACTTCGTCTCCGATTCGCCGATGATCTGCACCCGCCACGGCTTGATGTATTCGTAGTAGCCGGCGAATGCCAGACCCGGTTTCTGCACCCGCGGACGCACGATCGCCCGGTCGAGTCCGTCGTCGCCGGTGACCAGCTTTAGCGCGAGATCGTCGAGGTCGCCCGAAACGAGCGCGCGCACCGTGGTCTGGAGGAAGTCTTCCTGGTCCACGGCAGTATGGTACGCCGGTTGTCACCACAGAGACACAGAGGCCACAGAGTCTCTGTGCTCTCTGTGCCTCGGTGGTGAACTAAACCTCAGGTGCAATCAAACCGAGGTTCTTGTCCCGCCGCTTGTAGATGACCGAGACCTTGTCGGTATCGAGGTCGCGGAAGACGATGAACTCGTTCTTGGACTCATCGAGCCGCAGTGCCGCCTCTTCGATTGACATCGGCCGGATGGGGAGGCTGTTGGTCTTGATGATGCGCGGACGGCTGGTGTCTCCGGTCAACCGGATGCGATTCGGATCGAGCACCTGCACGGTCCAGTCGGTGACGCGATCGACCTTGGCGTGATTGCCGTCTTTGCGATGGTGATCGCGGAGCTTCTTGCGGTTTTTCTGCGCCTGCGATTTCAGATGATCGATGGTGCGGTTGATGGCGTCGGTCATCGATTTGTCGGACTCCTGCACCGCTTTGACGTCGTGTTCCTTGCCCACGATCAGAATCTCGCAGATGTAGCGGTATTTCTCGACCTGCAGGACGCAGCGGTACTCGATGACATCGTCGAAGAGCTTGTTGATGATCCGGCTCAGCTTTTTGTCGATCAGATCGCGGATATCGGAGGTCACTTCGAAATTGCGACCGATGATGCCGGTTGCCATAGGGAACCCTCGCTTGATCAGAAAATTTGCTTACGATCCGTGGAGGAAGGAATGTTCAGCTCATCGCGATATTTGGCCACGGTTCTGCGCGCAATGTTAATCCCCTCGTCGTTCAAAATCTTCATAATTTTGGAATCTGAAAGAGGCTTCCGAGGATCTTCAGATTCGATGTAGCCCTGGATCTTCTTTTTTACAGTCAGGCTCGAGATGTCCTCTCCGGTGTCGGAGTCGATGCCACTGTGGAAGAAATACTTCATCAGAAAGAGTCCACGCGGCGTGTGCATGTACTTGTTGGACACCACCCGCGACACGGTCGACTCGTGCATCTGGATGTCGTCGGCCACGTCGCGCAGAACGAGCGGGCGAAGATAATCGATGCCCTTCTCGAGAAATTCGCGCTGATGTTTGACGATCGATTCCGCGACTTTGTAGATCGTGCGCTGCCGCTGATCGAGTGACTTGATCAGCCACACCGCCGAGCGAATCTTGTCCTTGATGTAGTTGACTGTTTCGCCATCCTGCTTCGAATCCATGGAGTTGAGCATGGCGCGATAGCTGCCATTGATGCGCAACTTCGGCATGCCGTCTTCGTTGAGCACGATGACGTATTCGTCGCCGACCTTCTGCACGTAGACATCGGGCTCGACGTAGATGGCGCGTTCGTTGGAATACTTCCGCCCGGGCTTGGGATCGAGATGCTTGATGATCTCGACGATCCCTTCCAGGTTTTTGAGGTCGATGCCCAGGACCTTGGCCAGCTGCACGAAGTGCCGCTGCATGAACATCTCCCAGTGATCGCGGATGATGGTCTCGACAAGCGGCTCGTCGACCTCCAGAAACTGGAGCTGCAGCAGCAGACAATCGCGAAGATCGCGTGCGCCCACGCCGATCGGATCCAGCGACTGGATCACGCCAAGCGCCTGCTGCACTTCCTCGGCTGCGTACTTGCCCGAGCCCATGATCTCCTCGTCGGTCGCGCGAAGGTATCCGTCTTCGTCGATGTTGCCGATGATGAACTGCCCGATTTCCTTGATGCGCGGCGAGGCGTCGCTCATCGTCAACTGCCAGGTGAGGTGATCGGTGAGATTGGGCGGGCGCGTGAGCGTGTTCTCGATCGGGAATTCCTCGTGCTCTTCGCTCATGCGCGGGTTGTAGCCGTACTCGATGTAGTCCTGGAAGTAGGCGTCGTAGTCGATTTCGTCGAAGGAGTCTTTCTCCTTTTCCTTTTCTTTGGCCTCGACTTTCTTCGCTTCCTCTTCCGCGTCTGTTTTTTGATCGGTCGTCTCTGCTTCCTCGCTCTTCACTTCCTCGGCCGTTTCTTCCAGCAGCGGGTTTTCGAGCAGCTCCTGGTTGAGGACCTCCTGCAACTCGAGCTTGCTCAACTGCAGCAGCTTGATCGCCTGCTGCAACGAAGGCGTCATGATGAGTTTTTGGGAGAGCTTGAGATGTAGTTTCTGTTCCAGTGCCATGATGCGGAGCGGCGTCAGCTCAGGTTGAATGATTCACCGAGGTAAATTCGCCGGACCTCCGCATCTGCCGAGAGACTCTCGGGAACACCCTGACGAAAGATTTCGCCTTCTTTGATGATATAGGCGCGATCGGTGATCTTCAAAGTTTCACGCACGTTGTGGTCGGTGATCAGGATTCCGATTCCTCGCGCACGTAGCTGAGAAACAATTCTCTGTATCTCGAAGACCGCGATAGGATCGATTCCTGCGAAGGGTTCATCAAGCAAGATGAATGCCGGGTTAATTGCCAGAGCCCGCGCGATTTCCACGCGCCGCCTCTCGCCGCCGGACAGCGAATAAGCGCGATTTCGGGCGATGTGCGTGATTCCAAATTCTTCGACAAGCGCCCGCGTGCGGGCCTCGCGTTCGGCCAGCGGAAGATCCATCGTTTCGAACACCGCCAACAGATTTTCTTCCACGGTCAGCTTGCGGAACACCGACGGCTCCTGCGGCAGATAGCTGATGCCGCGCTGCGCGCGCAGATACATCGGCAAGTCCGTAATGTCTTCGTTGCCGAGGAACACGCGACCCTCGTCCGGCCGCACCAGACCGACGATCATGTAGAACGTGGTCGTCTTTCCTGCGCCGTTCGGTCCGAGAAGTCCGACGATTTCTCCCTGGCGGATGTCGACCGAGACATCGCGGACGACGCGCCGCCCTTTGTAAATCTTCACCAGGTGTTCGGCGGCCAGACGCAGCGGCTCGCCCGGTCGCTCGCGGTCCGTGGTGAAAGGAAGAACTGTGGTGTCGCGATCCGCCATGGCTTGCCGGTTGCCGGTTCCCGGTTGCCAGTGTAGGGATCGCAACCGGCAACTGGCAACTGGCAACTTACTGCGGCTTGTATGTTCCTTTGGTCGCCGAAGTCGGACTCATGATCTCCACTTTATTGCGAGTGAGGTCGATGGCAATCTGATCGCCGCTGACGCTGCCGTTGGGGGTTGTCACGGTGGCTGGAGAACCATTCATGTAGATGACGCGTCGATTGACGAAGTAAGTCGCCTTCTCGCCCGTTCCCTTGCGCCCGGCCGGCTGCTCCAGCAATACGATTTTGTTTTCGGCCTCGATGCGCTCGAGTTTGTGAGCAGCGTCGAAGAAAAAGCTCGCCTTCTCGCCGGTCAGGTGGCGTTGGTCGTCGTCGATCTTCACGTTTCCGAGCAAGTCGATGCGGCGATCAGTTTTGTGCGCTGCGAAGTGATCGCTTCGCGTGAGCATGGGCGTCTTCCGTTGCTCCGTGCCGCCGGTGTTGTACAGCGAGGTTCTGACATTGCCACGCGCGGTGATCTGATCGCCCATCCCCTGCACCTGCATCTCATCGGCAAAGAGCGTGTTGTTGTCCTGCCACGCGCGAACATGTCCCGTGAAGACCGCCAGCTTGGTCGCCTGTCGCATGCTGACGGCATCCGAGTTGACAAACACCGGCTTGGAGGACGGGAACATGGCACTGACGTCCGATTGCGGATTCTGTTTCGTGATGATCTGCGCGATCACCTCGCCGGTCGCCTTGGCCGTTCCTGCGCGCGGCGAGAAATCGATCAGCTTCGCTTTCAATGTCTGCCCTTCCGACGTGACGGTCGGATCGAAGCCTGGCGTCGCCGTAAGGACGACGTGATCTCCGACGATGTCGTAGTTTGCGCGGACCGCGCTCGCTTGATTCTTCGGATCCTTGTAGTGGAAGTTGCCTTCGATGGACGCCGCAACGGCGCGATGCTGGTTCGGGTCGAAGGCGATGGTCAGATGATCGGCGGTCATCTCCCGCGGCAAGGCTCCCAGCTCCTTCATCACGACGTTGGATTCCGCGCGCATCTCGTTCACCTGTCTGTTGACAAGGGCGACGCGAACACTCTTTGCGACCAGATCGCGCGCCGGCGGACCGGCGACGACGGCGTGAACGGGGGCCGTCGCGCCCTCGGCGTTGATGGCTCTGATCTGGCCATTCGTCACTTCGCTCCAGAAACGATCGCAGACGATCTCCTTCCGTCCTGATCCAGGCGCGTCATCGGTCGTGATGATGTCGATGTGTCCCTGACCTTCGACGCCCATCAGCGATTTGCGGTCGGCGCTGAGATGCGCCACCACCCGGTCGCCGGCCAGACGACTGGTGTCGTGCGTCATCACGACGTCGCTTTCGAAGGTGGCGGTGTTTTCCTTGCGGTTGAAGGTGCCCTCCTGCGACTTGAGGCTCATCGCTGACTCGCCCGGGTCGACCGCCGGCATGGCTGCATCGAGCTTGTCGTAGAGACGGAGACGCTCCGATTGCACGTCGAGATCGAGTGCGCCCGCGTTTCCGGTCCAGCGATCGATCTTGAACTGCACAGGAATGTGATTGGTCAGGCGGTTGCCGTCGAAGTGGATCTCGGCGGTCGTGATCTCGACTCCGTCGCTGGAGGTGACTTTCACTCCGCCTTTCGCGTCTGCTTCTTTCGTTTCGCTGTTGAACTGCGCGGTTGGACAAACGAGCTCGTACGTTCGCCCGGTCGGGCGATAGATGGAGAGCTGCACGTTTTCGAGAGTGTTCCAACCCGACTGGAACGCGACCACCCTCTGCGCTCGAATGCGCGACGCGATGCGGCCGGCGATGGTCTGCGTGTCTTCGAAGGTCTTCGACTCGATATTCGGCGACTTTTCGTTGGGCCGGATGGTCGAGGTGACCGGCTGCGTGATGGCGCGGTCTTTTTGAACCCTGGCGCGGTTCCAACTGAACGCGATGAGGAGAATGAATCCGAAAAACGCGATCGGGAGCGCGACGCGAAGAATGCGAATCGTGCGCTGCACGCGAGTCGCAACTCTTTACGAGTCAGTGGAATTCCGCGCGTCAACCACCGTCAGCCGTGCGCCCGACGCTGCGTAAGCATCGGGTTCGACTTGATAAAGAAGGTCGGAGCGGGAGCCGTTCGAAAAATGCGTTTCGAGCATTTTCGCCGACGGCCACAGCACGGCTGTGGCGCGACCCGACCCATCTTCGAGCGTTAACTCCAGGCAATCTTCGCCGAATGGCCGTCGCGCGAGGGCGCGCACCCCGCACGTGAAAAACAGCGGCTGCGGATTTCCGGCGCCGAAGGGCTGCAGAAGCTCGTGGCCCTCGAGAAATGTGCGGTCGATTTCCGCCAGGGCCAGTGCTCCGTCGATCCGCGCCTGGCGTCGAAAGAGATTCGCATCGAGCCGATCGCATACCTCAGCGAGGCGTGTACGCAATTCAGGTATCCGCGCGGCGGGAAGAGAAAAGCCGCAAGCGAATTCGTGCCCACCGAAATGCGTAAACACATCGGAGATCGATTCGAGCTGCGCGTGAAGATCGATGGTCGGAATGCTGCGCGCCGATCCAACGGCAGTGTCCCCATCGATCGACATCACCAGAGTCGGCCGATGGTATTTCTGCGCGATTCGTCCGGCCGCCAGTCCGATGACGCCTTTATGCCAGTGGGAGCCGGCGAGGATCAGCATGCGGTTGCTCGGTTGCTGGGTTGCTGAGTTGCTGGGGGCCTCAGCAACCGAGCAACCCAGCAACTCAGCAACCTGTTCCTCGGCAGCCGTCCGCACCTCCAACTCCACCGCCTGCCGCTCGGCATTCATCCGATCCAATTCGGCGCAGAGGTTCCATGCGATTTCATCGGTCTGGGCAGCGAAGAGATCGATGGCAGTCTCGGCCGAAGCGAGGCGTCCCGCGGCGTTGATGCGCGGTCCGATGCGGAAGCCGACGTCTACAGCTCGTAGAGGGCGCCCCAGCATGCCGAGACGACGGATGAGGGCGCGCAGACCGCGGTTGCGAGGATCGGAAAGGCCGTGAAGACCGAGCCAGGCGATCGTTCGATTCTCGCCGATGAGCGGCGCCACATCGGCGACGGTGCCGATTGCGGCGATTTTGAGAAGCGACTCGGTCGAAATCTTTTTGCCCGAACGCCGCGCCAGCTGGCAGCATAGTTTGAACGCCACGCCGACCCCCGCCAGCTCTTTGAACGGATACGCGCAACCCGGCTGCTTCGGATTGAGAACCGCGGCCGCGTCAGGCAGGACGCCGGGCGGCAGATGGTGATCGGTAATGATGACGTCGATGCCGCGATCGATGGCGCGGCGCACCGGCTCGACACTCGTGATTCCACAATCGACAGTGATCACCAGCCGCACCGCTTTCTCTGCCAGAACGCGCTCCAGCACTTCGAACTTCAAGCCGTAGCCGTCGACAAGGCGATGGGGAACGACATGATCGGCGTCGGCGCCGATCAGCCGGAGCACTGTCTGCAGCATGCCGATCGAGGTGACGCCGTCGACGTCGTAATCACCGTAGATCAGAATCGTTTCGCGGTCGCGCACCGCGCGCTCGATGCGCTCGCACGCCGCGCCGATGCCGTGAATCCCGGCGGCGTCGTGCAGGTCAGCGAGCGTCGGCGCGACGAAGCGGCGGTAGTCGTCCTCCGTCGTGATACCGCGCGTCGCGAGAATGTTTCTCAGAATCGGATGAACTGGCAGCGCGATTTCAGCAGCGTCGCCAGGAAAGATCCATTCGTCGTAAATCATCAGGTTGCCGGTTGCCGGTAACCGTTAACCGGCCACCGTCAACCCTTTTCAAACACTCCCATCTTACGGAACTTCGCGAATCTTTCTTCAGGAAGTAGAGAGGGCTTCACTTTTTGGAGCTCGCGCAGCCCGCGATCGAGAAAGGGCTCGAGCAGCTCCGCGGCGCGCTTCGAGTCGCTGTGCGCGCCGCCCGGCGGCTCGGGAACGATGTCGTCGATGATGTTGAGTTTTTTCAGATCGTGCGCCGTGATTTTCATCGCGGCGGCGGCGTCGGGAGCGGCGGCGGCGTTCTTCCACAGAATCGCGGCGCAACCTTCCGGCGAAATCACGGAGTAAACCGCATGCTCGAGCATGTAAACGCGATCGCCCACCGCAATCGCGAGCGCCCCTCCACTCCCGCCCTCCCCCACCACACTCACGATGATCGGCACCTGCAAGGCCGCCATCTCGCGGAGATTCGTCGCAATCGCTTCCGCCTGACCGCGCTCCTCCGCCCCGACACCGGGATAAGCGCCCTGGGTATCGACGAACGTGAAGATCGGCGCTCTGAATTTTTCGGCGAGCTTCATGACACGGAGCGCCTTGCGGAATCCCTCCGGACGCGGCTGGCCGAAGTTGCGGACGATCTTCTCCTTGGTGTTGCGCCCTTTTTGATGCCCGATGACCGCGCACGGCTGACCGTGAAAGCGCGCGAAACCGGCCACCATGGCGGGATCGTCGGAGAATTTGCGGTCGCCGTGGACTTCCTCCCACTCCTCGAAGAGAAAGGATACAAAATCGAGCGTATAGGGACGCTGGGGGTGACGGGCGACAAGTGTCTTCTGCCAGGGAGTCAGTTTGGAGTAGATTTCGGTAGCGACTTTGGTCAGTTTCCGCTGCAGCTCCTCGATCTGGCCCGGATCACCGTCGGCAGCCGTCATTTCGTCGATCTGGCGCCTGATGGCGGCGATGGGCTCGTCGAACTGCGTCGGATCGCTGCTCATCGCGGCGCACGCTAACAAATGAACAGCACACTGGCAACTGAGCCGGCGGAAAAACCCGCCACGCGTCCGCCCCTGGAAACCTGGGGCAAAAACGAGCGCATGCGGCACGTTCCGCCCCTGGGCTGGATCATCGAGAAGCTCGACATCGAGCTCCGTCGCCGAATCGACAAACTCTGCGCATCGATTGCCGCGCAAACTTCCAATGAGTCCGTCGATTCCGAAATGCGCGCGCTCTGCCGTGCCATCGATCGCCTCGCCGACACCGCCAGGTTCTCGCGCCCGAGCAATCAGGCGCCGGCCGAGATTGGCGCGCGGATCACCTGGGCGATCAACCACGCGCTCTCTTCGCTCGGTTCGCTCGACGCAAATCTCCTCGGCCGCCGATATCCGTTCCACACCTTCGAGCGCTCGAAAAGCGAGACTTTGTACGGCGCGCTTCTGGTCGTGATCGATCACGTGCGGCGCCTGACGGTGCTCACCCGCTCGATCGATTCGGGGATCGACGAGCGATTGTTGGAAGGGCTGGTCGTGTTGCAGGAACCGCTGCGCGAACAGAGAATGGCCTGATATGCCGGGATGCGTGCTTCGCGCCGCGGGCGGAACTTTCGATGTCGACGCCTTCCTGAAAAGTAGTACCTTTCGGCCGGCGGTGGTCTATCGCAGAGGGCAGCGTCGCCGACCCGCCAGCCGCGGTACGCTGACGACCTCGGGATTCAACCTGGTGGTCAGTGACAGCGACGATCCGCTGGAAATCCAGGTCGAGTACGCGCTCACATTTCTCCGCGACAAATCTGTGGAGCTGCGCAGGCTGGTCCGCTTCGGTGGACTCGAAGAGATCGTCCTCGATTTCGCCGTTCCTCAAGGCGACATCGCGGCGCGTAGCGCGCGATTTCCATCCGAGCTACTGGTGGCAGCGGGCGCCCTCGGCATCGACGTGCAGGTCAGCTTCTATCTCGTCGGCTGAAACGCGAGACGCGAGCTGAGCCACGCCCGGGCCACCGTCGTCCGGCGATCACCGAAGACTGCCGGCGAAGTCGGCCTGGCGTAAAGAAATCCCTGAAAAAGCCGGATGCCCATCTCGAAGAGAACGCGATCGTCCTGGGGGCGCTCAACGCCCTCCGCCACGATCTTGGCCTCGAAGTAACTGGCCAGGTCGCAAATGGACCGAACGACGGCGCGTCGCGCCGGATCCTCGCTG
>DASPZU010000079.1:0-6808 GCA_035636095.1 Thermoanaerobaculia bacterium | reverse complement strand
ACTTCGGTCATCTTCACCTTCCCGTTCCTGATGACAAAGACGTATTTTTTCTTGGGAAGGTTTTCATCTTCTTCAGATTCGGCACCTTTTGCCTTGGATGCCGTGGGCGGCAGGCGCTCGACCACGCTCTGAATCGGGACGACCGGCGCGCCCGCGACGGCGCTCGTGATGATCGACACCTGCGATGTCATCCCAGGCCGCAGGCGATCATCCGGATTGTCGATCGACACCTTAACCTTAAAATAACGAATGCCGGCACCCGCGCTCTGGCGCGCGGTTGCTGAGCTGCCGATCTCGGCGACATGCCCGGCGTACTCTTTGTCCGGGATGGCGTCGACCTTGATTTTGGCCGGCATTGTCAGGCGAAGCGCGACGACGTCGGTCTCGTTGACGTCCGACTCGACCAGGATCTCCGACAGATCCGCGATGACGGCGATGACCGAGGCGGGGTTGTTCATCGTTCCGGTGACCACGACCTCGCCTTCGTGGGCGTTGAGCTGCACCGCCTTGCCGTCGATCGGCGACACGATCGTCGTGTGCGACAAATTCGTCTCCGCCTGCTGCAGGATCGCCTGGGCCTGATTCACACCTTCCAGCGCCGATTGGTATGCCGCGCGCGCGTTCCCGAGGTCGAGCTGTGCCCTGTCGAACAGCTCCTGGGCCTGAATGCCTTGCTGCCGCATGTTGACGGCGCGGCGGTACGCCAGCTCAGCGGTGCCCATGGCAGCCTTGGCGCGCTGCACTTCGATCCTGCCGTTGGCGACCGCCGCCCCGGCACGGCTTCGTTCGGCGAGATATGGCGTGGCCTCGAGTGCCACCAGCTTCTGACCTTTGCGAACCGTCTCGCCCTCTTTGAAGTAGAGGTGTTCGATCTTGGCGACGATATGAGCGTCGATATTCACCTTGACCCTGGGATTGACCTCGCCCGGTGCGGTCACCACCGCCTCGATCTTCCTTGACTTCACCGCCTCGGCATACACCTTCTCTGCCTTCGAGCCGCCGGCTCGAACACTCGCGAAGATGATGATGGCGATGAGGACGATCGCGCCGGCGATCAGGAGCGTCCGCTTCATTTCCGCAGCGATTGGATCGCCGGACCGATGAGGCCGAACAGCACGCTGACCACTCGCAAGGTGATCACGATGGCGGCAGATTTCGCTTTGGACACCTTCCCGACGTGAGCGAACCCGATGATGAAAAGCACCAGCGTCCAGATGCCGAAGATGTCAATCGACGCCAGCAGTGAAAAGAGCATCGGATGTTCCTTCATCGTCACCAGGAAGGCCAGATTGGAACGGACCAGGGTCGGGAGGTCGACGGCCGTCACACCGCTTTTTACCGCGATGATGATGGTGATGATGATGCTCTTGATCAGCCCGGGCATCCACGCGTAAGTCGTGGTCGCAAAAGCCTGTTGGAAAGTCCCCTCGCCGCCCATGAGCCGGAACGCGAGCAGCATGACCGCAGCCACGACCAGAAGAGCAATCACCGACACGAGCGGCGACGCGTAGGCGAACGACTTGCCGATGATGGAGCCGATGCGGACGGCGCTGTCGATCTGCGCCTCGGTCATATTGCCTCTTTCCTCCATCGCCTCGCGCGCGGCCGACATGAAATCGACGCGCTGCGCGAAGATGATTCCGCCGATCACCGAACCGACCAGGATCAAAATCAGCGGGACGAGAAAATCGGGTTGCCGCGCGATGGAGGCAAATGTCTCATCAGGCGAGATCAGCACGCCGACGATGCGTTGAACGCCGCTGGGTTTCGGCGCCGCTGGGGGCAGCGGCGAGGCCGGAGTCTCGGTACTCGTCATCTACTGCTTTGTCTCCGTCGTGTTCGACTGGATTCTGCTGCCGTAATTCAGCCAATTGTAGCGGTCAAACACGCGGAATGTATTCGGTTCCTCGATCTTCGGCTCTTCGACTTTGATATTTGCAACATCCAGCAGATCGCCGACCGCGCGGTGATAGGCGGCCACCGACTTGTTGTACGCCACCAGCGCCAGGATCTCTCTCGCGCGCGAGTCGGAGAGCTGTTGCTGAATCTGCAGCACCTGGAAGTTGGTGGTCATGCCGTTCTCATAACGGCGGCGCTCCGCTTCGAGGTTCTGTGCGGCAGCCTCACGCGCCGCGCGCGACGCCGTGATCTCTTTAGCGGTGGTATCGATATCGCGCGCTGTCTTTCGAACTTCGAGGGCGATGTTCTGCCGCGTCTGCTCCTCGTTTGTCCGTGCCAGCGCCACATCGAGCTCCGCCCGTTTGGCCTCGGCGCGCGCTCCGATGTTGGTCAGCGGCAGCCCCACGTTGACAGCCACGATCCATGACGGAAAGTCGTTTCCGAACACCTGACTCAATGCGTTCGAGTAACCGGTGGTGTTGAAACGTCCGGTCGGAAGTCCGGTGACCGGATCAAATTCCTGCGTCCGCCCGGCCAGACCGGCTGAGTTGTAGTTCAACTTCAGATCGAGCTGCGGCAGCACTTGATTCCGTGCGTAGGTGTACTGGACTTTCCGGGTCGCGGTCGTCAATTGCTGTTGGTGCAGCTCCGGACGCAGTTGAAGCGCGGTCGCGACTGCCTGCTCCGGGTTGATCGCGATCGGCGTGTAGCCCACCGGCGAGGTCGGGATGATGGGCCGGCTCCACTCGGCTGGATCGAGATGCATGACCGCGCGGAGCCGGTCCTCGGCGTCGCGCACCGAAGCAACCGCGGCGATCAGATTCTCTTCCTGCGTGGCGATCTGGACTCGCGGCTGGAGAATATCGAGCGGCGCGGAAGCGCCCACATCGATGCGGATCTGCGTGATGCGCGCCTGATCGCGGGCCAGAAAGAGCGATTCTTTGACCACGTCAACAAATCGCCGGGCATACACCAGGTCGAGATAGACCTGCTCCGTCGCGACGGCGGTGTCCATGAGCGCGCCGCGGAAAACGTCACGATTGATACCGAGGGTATTGCGCGCGATCAGGATGCCGCGGCGGCTGATGTCAACGCCGAAATTGCGCATCAGCGGGTGCGTGAGGCCGAGGCCGAGGCTGCTGCGGTAAGCCGGGTTGACGAAAGTCCCGCCGCCGGTGGTCGTTCCGCGCGAGTTGTTGAAGCCGATTGAATACGTTCCGCCGGTCGGGATGAACTGCGACACGCCGAAGTTTGCGATGGTGGCGCGGCTTCCGCTGGGCGCAAATTGCGATGTCGTCGGCGACTGTGAGCTTTGGCGTTCGATGTCGGCGGTCGTGAACCAATCGAAGATGCCGTATTGGCCGCGCAGGCTCTGACCGGACTCGAGGAGAACGTAGCGCTCCAACTGGATGCCGACGTTGTTCTGGACGGCAGTCTGGAGCGCATCGTCGAGCGAGAGCTTGAGCGCGCTCGGATCGGAGAGATCGCGATCCGTATCGGCCCGGACCTGCGCCGTCACGGGCTCCGTCTGAACGGGGACGACCTTGGGTGTTGGCGTCGGCGTCTGCGCGGCGAGCGAGATCGCTCCCAATAAGCAAACTACCGCAGTAAACCGTCGAACAGCGGTCATGAAACCCTCCTGGACACGCCTCTATTACGCAATGGATTGCTCAGAGTTTCGTGAGAGATACCAATTTGGCGGGCGCATTGTACCCGCGCTTCATAACGGATTAACCCTCACTTCATTGCGAACGTTACGGATTTTTCGCCGGAGGGACCGGATAGCCGGCGAAATGGCAAGCCGCGAATTGTCCCGGTTTGTGCTCGATCAGCGGCGGGACGACATCCCTGCAGATGGGAAACTGCGCGATCGGACATCGGGTGTGAAAAACGCAGCCGCTGGGCGGATTGAGCGGCGTCGGAATATCACCTTTCAGGAGAATGCGGGTCTTGTGCTGGACCGGATCGGGGATCGGAACCGCCGAGAGCAGCGCCTTGGTGTACGGGTGCAGCGGATCGGCGTACAACGCGCGCCGGTCCGCCAGCTCCATGATCTTGCCGAGGTACATGACCGCGACGCGGGTGGAGATGTGCTCGACGACCGATAAATCATGTGCTATAAATAGATATGTTAAATATAGATCTTCTTGGAGATCCTGCAGCAGATTGATCACCTGCGCCTGTACCGAGACGTCGAGCGCGGAGACGGGCTCGTCCAGCACCAGGAATTTCGGATTGGTCGCCAGCGCGCGCGCAACGCCGATTCGCTGTCGCTGACCTCCCGAGAATTCGTGCGGGTAGCGCCGGCGGTAATCAGGACTGAGCCCCACTTTTTCGAGAAGCTCCGCGACCCGGTCGGCGCGTTCGCTGTTGCTCATTCCGCCGTGGATGATCAGCGGCTCCGACACGATCGTCCCCACCGTCATCCTCGGATTCAGCGAAGCGTAAGGGTCCTGAAAAACAATCTGCATGTCGCGGCGTTTGCGTCGCATGTCGCCGGCGCCCAGTTGCATCAGATCGACGCCTTCGAATTCGACTGTCCCCGATGTCGGCTCGATCAGACGAAGAATGCAACGACCGACTGTCGTTTTTCCCGATCCCGATTCGCCGACCAGGCCGAGCGTTTCACCGCGTGAGATCGCGAACGTCACGCCGTCGACGGCTTTGACCTCCGCGACAACGCGTGCGAGAACGCCGCGCTTCACTGGAAAATATTTTCGAAGATCGCTGACGAGAAGCAGCGTCTCCCCCGCCCCGGTCGGGACTTTGGGGGTGGTTTGGGGGGCGGATCGCTCGATTACTTCAGGCATCCCTTTCGGAAATTTCAAATGAAAAATGAAAAATTGAAAATGAAAAATTGAAAATGGCGCATTCCTTTTTTCATTTGTCATTTGCAATTTGAAATTTGAAATTCACTCTCCGATCCTCTCCGCATCCGCGAGATCCCCATGCAAATAGCACCGCGCGTCGTGTCCTTCTCCCACCATCATTCGCGCGGGTTCGTTGCCCAGGCAGATGGGCATGACGTCGGGGCAACGCGGATTGAATTTGCATCCCGATGGCAGCGCGGTCAGCGCAGGGACCATTCCCTTGATGGTGGGCAGTCGCCGATCGTCGTGCGCGACGCTGGGAAGTGATTTCAAGAGTCCGCGAGTGTACGGATGGGCGGGATTCGCGAAGAGATCGCGCACCGGCGCTTCTTCGACGATCCGTCCCGTGTACATGACGATGATGCGCTCGCAGAACTCGGCGACGATGCCGAGGTCGTGCGTGATGAGCAGAATGGCGAGGCCGAGCCGCTTCTGCAGCGACGCCAGCAGCTCCATGATCTGGGCTTGAATCGTGACGTCGAGCGCGGTGGTCGGCTCATCGGCAATGAGGAGCTCCGGATCGCACGACAACGCCATCGCGATCATCACGCGCTGCCGCATTCCGCCCGAGAGCTGATGCGGATAATCGTCCAGGCGTTTGATCGGATCGGGGATCGAGACCAGCTCGAGCATGTCGCCGGCCTGTTTGCGCGCTTCCTTCTTCGAGACTTTGCGATGCATGCGGATGGCCTCGGCCACCTGATCGCCGATCTTGAAGACCGGATTGAGCGACGTCATCGGCTCCTGGAACACCATCGCGATGTCATTGCCGCGAACCTTTCGCATCTCTTTTTCGGAAAGATCGGCCAGATCGCGTCCCTTGAATCGAATTTCTCCGCCCGTAATTTTTCCCGGCGACGCGACCAGCCGCATGATCGACATCGCGGTCACGCTCTTGCCGCATCCCGATTCGCCGACCAGCGCCAGCGCTTCGCCCTTGCGAACATCGAAGGAAACGTTGTCGACGGCATGCACTTCGCCGTCGCCGGTGAAGAAGGTCGTCCTGAGCTTCTTCACTTCAAGGAGCACCTCGCTCATCGCGAGGATCGTAGCAAGAAGCGCCCCACTGTTGCGCGCGCTTCCGGCACGCCCAAGGCCCACGCCATCGCGAAGTAGATCACGCCGAAGATGGCGCACACGATCAAACCGTCGCGAATGTAGGGCAGGAAGCGCGGCAGGTATTGACCAAGTCGCGGCGTGACGAAGGCATAGAACGCGGCGCCGGCGATTCCCGCGATGATCGCTGAAGTCCACAGCCGCATCAAATAGCCTCGTGAAAGCGGAACCGGTCCGATACGACGCCCCAGCGCACGGCGAAGCAGGATGAACTCGAGCCAGCCGGCAACACCGGCGGTCGCGGTGAGCGCGATCGCACCGAGCGACTTTGTGCTTCCCTGGATCAGCGGAAGCGGCACGCCCGCAAACTGCAGCGCATCGATCAGCAACGGCCGCAGCGGCAGCGCGAAGAGGTAGCCCAGGATTCCGGTGAGCGCGACGCGCAAGATCGCGAAGCGCAGCGGCGTGCGCGTGTCGCGGAGCGCGTAAAACGCCGATGAGTACAAACGTCCCAGCGTTGCGGCGAGAAGTCCGACCGTCGAGCCGATCAGGATGTACCAGACGTAGAGAGTGTCATCGGTTTTGAAGCGGCCGCCCTGATACAGCGCCGCCACGATGGCATGCCCGATCGCGATGTACGCCACCACCGACGGAATCACGAAAAATGCGATCTGCCGCAGTCCGCCCGTCATCCGGTTGCGCAAGGCCGCGTGGATGTCTTCCTCCGAACCGAGCGTGGCCGACATTTGCGGCAGCTCGGCGGCGGCCACCGACATCCCGAACAGGCTCACCGGCAGCAATGCGATCAACTGCGCGTACGACAGTGCCGAAGCGGCGGCCGTGCCCAGCAGCGTCGCCAGAAGGTTGTCGAGATACGCACTGAGCTGCACCACGCCGCGTGCGATCACCACCGGCGTGAAATTCTTCACGATCTGGCGCACAGGTTCGAGCGCCGTGTCGATCGCGAACCGGAGATGCTTGGC
>DASPZU010000078.1:0-45510 GCA_035636095.1 Thermoanaerobaculia bacterium | reverse complement strand
GCCGGCGTGCGAATCGCGAACGCCAGCGCATCGACGATCGAGTGCGTCACGCGAATCGCCTCCACGCGGAACGGTCCGGCCTCGACGACCTCGCGCGGCCGGATGACGCGCATTTCGACGTCATCGATCGCGAATTCTTCGAGTTTGTCGCGGAGGAAGCCAAGAGTCAGCGGCATCCCGAAGACGGGGACTTTGACGCGCTCGACCAGAAATGGCAGTGCGCCGATGTGATCCTCGTGCGCGTGTGTGAGAAAGACCGCCTTGATGCGCGCGGCATTCTCGAAGACGTAGGTCAGGTCGGGAACGATGACGTCGACGCCGAGAGTCGCGGCATCGGGAAACATCATTCCGCAATCGACGACCACCGCCGCGTCGCCGTGCTCGATGACCATGAGGTTCATCCCGATTTCGCCTAAGCCGCCGAGAGGGATGACGCGAACGGTTGCGCGGTCTCGTGGTTGCGTGGTCTCGAAGTGGGTCATTGTCTACTTATCGCCACCGCGAGACCGCGAGACCACGAGACTTTGCAACGTCATGGGTAAATGCGATTCAGCATTCTCGGATACGGAATCGTCTCACGCAGATGCGAGGCGCCCGACATCCACGCCACCACGCGCTCGATTCCCATGCCGAAGCCCGAGTGCGGAAACGTTCCGTACTTGCGAATGTCGAGATACCACTGAAAGCGATCGATGGGCAGATTGTGTTCTTTGAGACGCCGGAGAAGAAGATCGTGATCGTGGATGCGCTGCGAGCCGCCGATGATCTCGCCGTAGCCTTCCGGCGCGATCATGTCGAGGGCCAGTGCCAGCGACGCATCTTGCGGATCGGGCTGCATGTAGAACGCTTTGATCGCCGCGGGGTACCTGGTGATCATCACCGGGCGATCGAATGCATTCGCGATCACGGTCTCCTCGTCGCCGCCGAGGTCATCGCCGAATTTAGCGGGCAGACCTTTCCTGGTGAGCAGCTCGATCGCTTCGCGATAAGTGATCCGCGGAAACGGGCGCCGGATGTTTTCGAGCTTCGAGAGGTCGCGCTCGACCGTCTTCAGCTCTTCCTTGCAGCGCTCCAGAACGCGGTCGACGATCCATTCGATGAACTCCTCGGCCAGGTCCTGCAGCCCGTCGAATTCGAGAAACGCGACTTCCGGCTCGACCATCCAGAATTCCATGAGGTGCCGCCGCGTCTTCGATTTCTCGGCACGAAACGTCGGACCGAAGCAGTAAACGCGACCGAACGCCGCTGCCGCCGGCTCCAGGTACAGCTGACCCGACTGTGACAGAAACGCTTTCTCGCCGAAATAGTCTGTCTCGAAAAGTGTGGATGTTCCTTCGGCAGCGTTGGCGGTAAGGATCGGTGAGTCAATGAGCACGAAGTCGCGCGCGTAGAAGAAATCACGGCAGGCCTGCTCGATCTCGTTGCGGATGCGCAGGACTGCATGCTGACGCGACGAGCGAAGCCACAGATGGCGAATGTCCATCAGGAACGCCGTGCCGTGCTCCTTGGGCGTGATCGGATAGTCCTGAGTCAGTTGGACGATTTCGAAGGAATCGACTCCCAGCTCCACCCCGCCCGGCGCGCGCTCTTCAGCGCGAGCACTTCCCGTCACACGGACGGTCGATTCCTGCGTGACCTCTTCGACGGCCCGCCAGGTCTGCTCGCTGACTTCTTTTTTCGACACCACGCACTGCAAATATCCGCTCCCATCGCGAATGATTGGAAACTGCAGCTTGCCGGCGGTGCGTTTGTTGTAAAGCCAGCCGTTGATGGTGACCTTCTCGCCGATGTGCTGCGGAAGGTCCTTGATGCGCGGCGTCATAAAGGGAGCGGATTATAGCGCGCGCTATTCGCGCGACACTTTCACCAGCAGCGACTTTGGGACGGCCGTAATCAGCAGCGGCGGCTTCATGGTCAGGACTTCGCCATCGACGCCGATCTGCATTTGCTTTCGCGACGACTGCACGCGAACCCGCACCGTCCGAAAAGATCGGAACCCCGGCGTCTTGGTCACTCGCCCGGCCAGATAGCTGGCCAGAAAACGCGCCAATTTGATCCGCGACACGTGCGGCAGCCAGTAAACCGACAGCCTTCCTTCTTCCAGCGTCGTGCGCGGCGCTTCGATGCCGAGTCGGGAGAGGTCGTATGAGTTGTTCGACACCACGAAGACGTGCGTGCGGATGACCTCGTGCATGTAATCGGTCTCGATCGCCAGAGTGACGTGCGGATATTTTCGAAGAGTAGCGATGGCGGCATAGATGCGCGCCTTCCAGCGTGGAGTGTCGCGTCCGCGTTCCTCACGCCGCGCCACCAGCTCGGGATACAGGCCGATCGAAACATTATTGATGAAGAACCGCTCGTTGACGCGGGCGGTATCGACCTGCCGCGTCGCTCCGGAGAGCGCGATGTCGAGAGCCACCCGCCAATCGAGCGGAAGGCCGAGGTCGCGCGCAAAATGATTGAACGTGCCCAGCGGAACGACTCCCAGCATGGCCTCGCTGTTGATGAGTGGCTGAATGCAATTGCTGATCGTGCCGTCTCCGCCGGCCGCGATGAACAGATTGCGCCCCTCGTTCATCTGCTCCCGGATCAGGGCCGTACAATCAATGTTGCGGCTGATGCGGAAGACGCCCAGGCCAGCCTCTTTCGCGGCCGACTCGATCGCTGACACTTCTGTGACGGACAGCCTGGCCCCGGCGGAAGGATTTAGAAAAAGGACGCCTCGCTTTGTCGGCAATTTTCAGCTCCGCACGTCGCGTTGAACACGGCGCGTCCATCATGAGAAGAATCGCGATCGTACTGATTTCTTTGCAATTTCTCGTCCTCTCGTCGTTGGCAGCCGATGCCCCGAAGGAATGCACCCTCTGCGTCGGGGCCGTCGCCGATCTGACTGCACCGCCGTCGGCCGTCGTTCCACTGGTGTTGCAGATCCAGGAGTCCGATCTCGCCACGGTCGCCGTCGACACGCTTTCTCCGGAGCAGCGCAAGAAACTCACCTTGATGGTCGGCTATTCGGTCGACCGCGACAAAGATGCGCTGCTCGATGTCGAGACGCACACAAAGACGATCGTCGAGTGGGCGCGGCTTCACGGTCCGTTCGAAGCGCTGGGCGTCCTTGCCAGTGGCGTCGACAGCGCCGTGGCAGGCTATGCCGTGAAGCGGCTGGCCGTCACGGCGCAAGGTCTCAACGTCGCGTCTCGCATCGTTCTGCCCGCGACGAGTGTCGAAGATCTGAACAAGTTGTACGAAACGGGCGCGCTCAACTACGTGGACGCGCTCATCGTCAATGCGACCGACGTGAAGAATACGGCGGCATGGATCCTCGAAAAAGAGCCGTCGAAAAAGCTTTACGCGAACGTCGACCCGCAGTCGCCGAATGCATTTTTCGATCTCGCTCGAGCGCTCGCCGACGGCGCGACGCGCGCATATACCGTGCACACCGCGGCCGAGGATGTCGCGGCACTCGCGAATTTCAATGCCGCCTTCACCGGCGATTGGGGGTTCGACTCGACATCGTCGACCCAGGTCCTCGACGCGAAAGGCAACCGGATCGAAATGCCGGTGCTGACGTTTGTGCGCGGTGAAGATCTGCGCACCATCATCGTTCCGCGCGGCGACGCCAGTGCCGCAATCATCGCTTCGCTTCCCAGCGACCGGTACACGCGGCCGCGTCGCGTCGATGCCGCCGGCGATCGGCAGGTCACCGACGTCGGCGCGAAGGGAGGACACTTCCTCATCGGCGTGCAGCCGGTGAAGCATCCATTTCTCCTGACCCTCGATCACACCGAAAAGCCGCAGATCACCAAGGAAGCGATTAGCGTTCAAACGCAGCGCGGCATCACCGTGGAAGAGATCATTCGCAATCACCAGGCCTACAAGACGTATCAGGAATCGATCCAGCCGCGATACATCGCGCGTGACGCCACCAAGTTGCGCTTCACTTTGGAAGGCGGCGAGGCCATCGAGGCGACCATCGCGGGCGACTATTTCTTCGAGCCGCATGGCGCCGCCGACTGGGTGTGGAAGGATTTCTTCATCAACGGCGTGAAGTGGAAATACGGCCGCATTCCAGAGCTGCCGCTCATCCAGCCGGAGAAGGTTGCGCAACTTCCTCTCGACATCCATTTGACCAACGAATATCGCTATCAGCTCGTCCGCGACGTGGATGTCGACGGATACCACACCTACGAAGTGCGTTTCGAGCCGCCGCCCAACGCACCGCTCGGTCTTCCGCTCTATCGCGGCACGGTGTGGATCGACAGCCGTACCTGGGCGCGCATTCGGATCACGATGATTCAGCTCAATCTGACCGGCGAGGTCCTTTCCAACGAGGAGCGCGTCGATTTTCAGCCGTTCGCGCGAGAGACGCACGCAGCGTTAAACGTGGCGGACGTCGCGAAAATAGATCCACGCGAGCTGGTCTGGCTGCCGCTGGAAGTGAGCGCACAGCAGGTTGTCTCGGCAGCCGGGCGCGCGAACGTGGTGCTGCGGCAGACGACATTCAGCGATTTCCGCATCGAGCCGTCCGATTTCGCCGAGCGGCATCAGATCGCGTCAGCATCCGACGCGCGCATCGTCCGCGAGACCAGCCAGGGAATGCGCTACACCGAGAAAAATGCGTCGGGAGAGCGCGTCGTCAAACAGGGATTCGACACCGCACGCATTTTCATGGTCGGCGGCGTGCATCACGATTCCGGTCTGGACTATCCCGTTCTCCCTCTCGGCGGCATCGATTACTTCAACTTCGACTGGGAAAAACGCGGCATCCAGACCAACCTCTTCTTCGCAGGCGTGGTGGTCACGGCCAACGCCACCAATCCAAACGTAGCAAATACCAGAACAAATATTGGTGCAGATTTCTTCGCCATCGCTGTTCCGACCACCAACTCGATGTATCGCTTCGGTTTGGAACAGAAGGCCGAAGCCGTCAAGTCGCTGCCGACGCGGATGACGTTCCGTGCCGGCCACCCTATCCTCGACTTCGGAAAAGTCGACGTCTCCCTCGGCCTGTCGCACATCACCTACATGCGCGACAAGGACACCGCGCCGTCGTTTTCGGTTCCCAGCGACACCTTTGAGATCTCTCCGGGCATCGACGGCTCGTATTCGCGATGGGGGTACACAGTCGGCGCGTTTTATGACTACAACAAGCGCACCACCTGGAAACCGTGGGGCATCCTTTCCGAATACAACCCGAGTCAAAAGACGAATGCCGACTTCGGAGCCGAGCTGTCGAAGAGCTTTTATCTTCCCAAGTTTCAGCGCCTGGGCGTGGAGCTCAATTATCTCGACGGTACGCACCTCGACCGCTTCTCCGATTACGAGCTCGGATTCTTCGGATCCCGCCGCATTCATGGCGTCCGCTCCGGCTCGGTGCGGGCGGAGAAGGCGATCCTCGGTCATCTCTCCTACGGCTTCGTCGTGTCCGATCAGTTGCGCATGGAGGCGTTCTACGATCACGGCCTGATCGACGATCACCTGGCCGGCTATCACCGTGAGCCGTTTCAGGGAGTCGGCATCGGCGGCCAGACGGTCGGTCCCTACGGAACGCTGCTCCGGCTCGACATCGGCAAGACTGTCGGTCGCAACGCGCAGAATGGCTTCGTCGCGAACGTCCTGTTCCTGAAACTTTTCTGAGGCGATGGTAACCGTGCGTCGCGAAGAGCTCTCCTCTCCCGTGGCGCAGAAGCTGATCAACGCGCTCAATGCGGAGCTGATGCTGCAATATCCCGACGAAAGTGCGACGCACTTTCGTCTCGATGCTTGCGAAGTCGCCGACGGCAGCGGTGCATTCGTGGTCGCATATCGCGACGCGGCTCCTGTAGGCTGCGGCGCGGTGCGCCGTCTGGATGGAGCGTGTGCGGAGCTGAAGCGGATGTACGTCGTTCCCGAGGCGCGCGGTGAAGGAATTGGCCGCAAGCTGCTCACGGCCCTGGAGGCGGAAGCGCGCAAGCTCGGCGTTCAGCGGCTCGTCCTCGAAACTGGAACGCGCCAGCTCGCGGCATTGGGCCTTTACCGCTGCGCCGGATTTCGCGACATCGAGTTGTTCGGGGAGTATGTAGAGAGTCCCGCGACCAGCATCTGCATGGCCAAGGAGCTCGGATGAGGCGACTGGCCTGGCTCGCCGCCGGCGCTCTGGTGATCGGAACGCTGGATGCCGCCTTTGCCATCATCTTCTGGGGCATGCGGGGCGTCGGCCCGATCCGAATTTTTCAGAGCATTGCGGCCGGCCTTCTGGGCCCGGCGGCTTTTCGCGGCGGACTGCGAACGGAATCGCTGGGACTGGCGCTGCACTTTTTCATCGCGTTTGTCATCGTGCTGGTCTACTGGCTGGCGATCAAAATCGCGCCTGCGCTGGCGCAACGCACGATCTTGTACGGCGCGATCTACGGCGTCGGCGTTTATCTGTTCATGAACTACATCGTGATTCCGCTGTCGGCCGCGACGCGATCGCGGTTTCTTTTGCCATGGGTTGTGTGGAGCGTAATCGTGCACGCGTTTCTGATCGGTGTGCCGGCAACATTTTTCGCGCGAAAAGCGAGCGGAGGTGAAGCATGAGCAAAATTACTGAAGCGACCCAATGGACCTTGCTCACCATGGTTGGTCTTGCGGGTGGAATCGTGACAGGGCTAGTGGTCGGAAAACCGATCGGCAAGATCGTGGGAGCGATGCTCGTCACCGCCATCGTGACCTCGCTCGTTGGCGCGATCCTGGGCGGGTTTCAGGCCATTTGGCTCCGTCGTCGTCTCGCCCAGCCGGTCTGGTGGATCGCTGCAACGACCGGCGGAGTGGGAATCGGTCTCGCGTTGGGAGCCGTGGCGGTGGAGCAAACGGGAATCCTGATCACGGGCCAGCGACCCAACATCGTCCATCTGAGCACATCCGTGCGAGCGCTGAGCTTCTTGACGGTTGGTCTCGTGACCGGAGCAGTTCTCGGCGTCGCACAATGGCTTGTGCTGCGCGTACGGCGCTGGGTCATTACCAGCGCTGTCGGCCTGGCTCTGGCCTTCACCACCGCATCCCTGCTGGTCGACGCCGCCCTCGGCGGAATCGCATCGCCCGTTGGTCTGATCGGGTTTGTCGTCATGTCGGGTCTTCTCTTCGGTGCCATGACGAGTTGGCCGCTGCTCAAAAAAAGAGCGGCGGTTTGAACCGCCGCTCGATCACTTTCGTTGCCTGCCTGTTTACGGAACCGACGTGATGTTCTGGACGTAGAAGTCGACGGAACCGATTTCGGTCCGCAGACCTGAGGTATCGAGCACGCGAACGGTCAAGCGATGCCGCGCGTTGCTGAGCTTGGTGGTATCCATCGTGAAGCGCCAGCCTGAATTGATCGCGTTATTGAGGAACGGATTTGCCTGCTGGACGTCCGGCCGCGCGAAGCCGTACTGCGCAACGCCAATGAAATCTCCATCTACTATGATCTCGACGGATACGATGTTGTTGCGCTCGTTGGCGGCCCATCCCTGGAACGTAACGTTGCCCTTGACGTAATCGAACTGCACCGGGATGTCGATGAATCCCTGAACCGCGGCCACGCGGTTCTCGGCGCATTCGAAGAACACCGGAATGCCCTGCGGTCCAGGCAGCTCCGTGAACGTTTGCTGTTGGTCGCCGACGCGCACCTTCATGACGTGGTTGCCTGGACGAACGCCAAGCGCCAGTAAGGCGCCGATGTCGACCGTGAACATATAGCCCGACCGCGGCGAGTCAGGATAGGTCGGATAGTAACGCTGCACGTCGAAGCGCGGCAGGCCGTAGCAGTTGGTGAAGGTGTTGAACATCGTGTTGAAGTTGCAGTCGTCGGTTGAGACCCAGCGCACGCCGTCGATCATCAGCTCGATATACGAGACGCGGCCGAGATTCTGACGCGTGCCGAGGTCGAGGGCCCAGCCGCGAACCGGGGTGATGTGCGACTGCGGATTGACCGGCGGCGAGATGATCACCGGCGCCAGGTTGCATCGCGTGCCGTAGAGCACGGCGTCGCGCTTCGGTTCGTCGAGGAAGCCAAACGGCCTCAGATTCGTCTCGTTGTTGAAGATCTGCACCTGCCGGCGTCCGATCAGCTTCGAAAGTCCGAGGCGATCGAATGCCACCACTTCGAGAAGATGGACGCCATCCTGGATACGGGTTGTGTCGATGTTCGCGACGAAGCCGCTGAAATTCGCAGCAGGAAAATCAGGGAAGGTGTTGCCGACGTCCGGACGCGCGTCGCCGTACATCGCCGATTGCAGAATGCCTCCGTCAATGAAGACATCGACGCGGCCGATGCCGTCGGTGTCAGCAGCCCAACCCGAAACCGGGAAAGAGCCGCTGGCGTTGTACTCCGCCGCCAAATCGGGGATGTCGAGGTTTCCAAATGGCGTCTGATTGAGCGTGTTGTCGACATTGATCGTACGGCGTCCGAGCTCGAACACACGGCCGTCGGCGAAGTAGACCTTCACGCTGACGGTGTGGGGTCCGTTGGAGAATCGGCTGGCGGAGAAGCCGGTCTGGAACCCCGGCGCGATGTGCTGGATGCCCGGGTAATTCGGATACGCCTCCAGGACGTCGATCCGCGGCAGACCCTTGTTGACTTGGTGTATGAAAACGTCGTCGACGTACAGCTCGATTTTCGCGACCTGGATTGGATCGAGGACCCAGCCCTTTACGAGCACCATCCCGGAGTTCGGGACGGCCGGATCTGGAAAATCGAGTGCCGCGATGAGATCCTGCGCGTGGAGCGCAGTTGGAATACACGTCGCTAAAATGGCGAGAACCAGGCCGCGGGTAACCCTTCTCCACATAACCCCAACCTCCAACCCGATAATGACCTTGCCCGTGAGAATCGGTGACGGAAGCGACGCCGATCCACTTTGTTTTGCTGCAGTTTATACTAGTTTGGGTGACTTCTTCAAATATTACGGCGATCGGGGTCGAAGACATTCGATCCGCCGCCGGTCGAATTCGCCCATTTGTCCATCGTACGCCGCTTCTCCCCAACCGGTCAATTTCGGAAAGAGTCGGTTTCGAGGTTCGCCTCAAGTGCGAAAACCTCCAACGTGCCGGCTCCTTCAAGATTCGCGGCGCGATGAACGCGCTGCTGCAACTGAGCGACGCTGAGCGCAAGCGCGGCGTGGTGGCCTTCTCGTCGGGCAATCACGCCCAGGGCGTCGCCCTCGCCTCCAAGCTCCTGGGCGTGCGCGCCACGATCGTGATGCCGGAAGGCTCAGTCGCTTCGAAGGTCGAGGCGACGAAGGCCTACGGGGCCGAGGTGGTGACGTCGGGGGTAACGGCGGCGACGCGCGACACGGTCGCGCGCGAAATCGCCGACAAAACCGGCGCCGCGGTCATTCCTCCATTCGACGACGAACGCATCATCGCCGGACAGGGAACGGTCGGGCTCGAGATCGTCGAAGAGTGGCCGCAGGTCGAGACGATCATAGTGCCGCTGGGCGGCGGTGGGTTGCTGTCGGGCATTGCAGTCTCGGCGACGTCACTCAAGGCCAAGGTCGAGGTTTTTGGCGTCGAGCCGCGTGCCGGCAACGATGGCGAACGGTCCTTTCGCAGCGGAAAGATCGTGACGATCGACCCACCGAAGACGATCGCCGATGGCGCCCGTACGCTGGCGATCGGCGCCCGCAACTTCGCGATCATCCGCGAGCGCGTCCGAAATGTCGTCAGCGTCGATGACGATGCACTCCTCGAGGCCGTGAAATTCGCCATGTACCGGACCAAGCTCGTCATCGAGCCGACCGGCGCGCTGGGGATCGCGGCGTTGCTGACGCGGACGATCGTGCCGAAGGGACCGACCGCGGTCGTGGTTTCGGGGGGAAATCTGGACTTCTCGTTGTTGTGCAAATGAAATTTCAAATTTCAAATTAAGAATGAAAGATTAAGAATTGTTTTTTCATTTTGAATTTTTCATTTGAAATTTGAAATTCTCCATATGACCGGTTCGCTCTTCGACGACGCCTCCCTCCCCGCCGCTCTTCCACCCGATGCGCCGCTGGCGGAGCGACTGCGGCCGAAAACGCTCGATGACATCGTCGGACTGGAAGATCTCCTCGGCGAAGGCCGATTCCTGCGCAACGCCATCGCGAGCGACCGCATCCCGTCGATGATCCTGTGGGGTCCGCCGGGATCAGGGAAGACGACGCTGGCCCGCATCATCGCGGGCACGACTCGCGCGCGATTCGTTCCCTTCTCGGCGACGACGAGCTCCATCAAGGACATCAAGGTGTTGATGCAGGAAGCGCGCAAACTCCGCATCGGACGCGGAATGAAAACGATTGTGTTCATCGACGAGATCCATCGCTTCAACAAAGCACAGCAGGACGCCTTTCTCCCCTACGTCGAGGCTGGAGATATCGTCCTCATCGGGGCGACCACCGAGAATCCTTCCTTCGAAGTCAATTCAGCGCTGTTGTCTCGCTGCAAAGTGGTCGTGATTCCGCCGCTCGAGCGCCAGCAGGTCATGACCATCCTCGACCGCGCCATCGCCGACCCGAGCGTCAAGAAATTCGGCGTGGAGCTGACCAAGGACGCGCTCGATTTCATGGCAGCGACATCGGCGGGAGATGCGCGCCAGGCATTGAACAGCCTTCAACTCGTCATCGAAACTGCGCATGGCTCCGTGGATGCGGAAGAGGTCCAGAAGATCCTGCAGCGCCGATCGCTGATGTACGACAAAGGCGGCGAAGAGCACTACACCATCATTTCAGCGCTTCACAAATCGATCCACAACGGAGACGCGGACGCCGCGGTCTACTGGCTGGTGCGCATGCTGGAGGGTGGCGAAGATCCGCTTTATATCGCGCGCCGGCTGGTGCGCGCAGCGTCGGAGGACATCGGCAACGCCGATCCGCACGCGCTGGTGCTGGCCGTGGCGGTGAAGGAGGCCACCCACTTCATCGGGATGCCGGAAGCAGGCGTCGCGCTGGCGCAGCTCACGACCTATCTCGCTGCCGCCCCGAAATCGAATGCCGTTTACGCCGCCTATGGCGAAGCGGTCCATGAAGTGCGACAAGGCGACAATCCACCCGTGCCTCCGCAAATTCGCAACGCGCCGACGCGGCTGATGGGAGAGCTCGGCTATGGCCGCGGGTATCAGTACGCGCACGATTTCGACGAGCAGACGACTTCGATGGAGTGCCTGCCGGAGTCACTGGCCGGTCGACGCTTCTATGCGCCAAAAGACATCGGATTTGAGCGCGAGATCAGGGAGAGACTCGAGAAGATGCGCTCCGCACGATCGGCGTCGGCTTCCGATCCTGACCCAGATTGACGTAGACGACCTGCGCCTCCGTCACCAGCACTTTGTTCTGCGGATTGTTGTATCGATTCGCTTCCACCACCACCTTGACGGTGATCGATGTCCTGCCGATGCGCAGCGTTTCGCACCAGAAGCTGATGAGGTCACCGACAAAGACCGGCTGATGGAACACGATCTTGTCCATCGCCACGGTGACCATGGTGTTCGATCCCTGCCTTCGTGCTTCGATGGCGCCGGCCTGGTCGATGTAAGAGAGGATGACCCCGCCGAAGATCGTGCCCTGCGCATTGGTCTCGCGCGGCATCATGAGCACGCGGATGGCGGGCTCATTCCACTTGGGCAGAATTTGAATCATCGGGTTGCTCGGTTGCTGAGTTGCTAGGTTACTCAGTAACCCAGGAACCCAGCAACCTTCAGCAACCTACAGGCCGGCCTGCTGCGGCGGCGCGTTGCGCTGCATCACGACCGGGTTGATCTCGATCTTCGACGCTTTTCGGAGCCGCTGCAGAAGCACCGTCCGGAGATTTCGGGCCTGTTGCTGGCGCAGCATCTCGGCGTACTGGCCGCGACTCTCATCGACCGCTTTCGGGTCGACTTTCTTCTGCTCGATGACCTGCAACACCACGGCGCCGTCGCTCATCACGATCGGCCCTTTCATTTCGCCGACCTTCGCTGACATGGCGGCATCGACCAGCGCGGTCGTGTCGCCGGAGAAGCCGGAGACATAACCCTGGCGAGTGACCATCGTTTCCAACGCCGTCTGTCCCGCTTTCTTCGCGACCTCGTCGATGTTCGCAGCCGGCAGGGCCTGCGCGAGTTTTTGCTGCGCCGCCTGGCGCGCTTTCGCGCTGCGCGCGTCGGCCTCGACCTTGGCGCGGATCTCGGTCAACTCTGCAACGCCGCCCGGACGAATGGCGTAGAGATAAGGAATCGCCGGACCGCGCTGCGTGCCGATGATTTCGCCAACGTCGCCTTGCTTGGCGGAAAACGCCCACGCTGCCACCGCGGGATTGTTGCCCATGCCCGGGATGGGATCGTTCTTGGCGAACCACTGCGTATCGTTCGAGCTCACTCTGTCATTCGCGAGCGCGGCGAATTCGGCCGGCGTTTTCGGCTTCGATTGCTTCAGCCGCGCGGAAATCTTGGTGATCTCGTCGCGGGCCTGATCCTTTGACATCTGATCGGACAGCTGCGCGGAAAGCATTGGACGCACTTCTTCGAAGGGTCGGTACCCGCCAGGCTTGCGCTCCAGCACTTTGATGATGTGGTAACCGAACTCCTTCGAGCGAATGGGGTCGCTGATAGTGTTCATCGGAATCGAGAATGCCGCTTGATCGAACGGATCGACCGTCATTCCGCGATCGACGAAGCCCATGTCTCCGCCTTTGCCGGCCGAGGAGGGATCGCCTGAATTCTCCTTGGCAAGCTTGCCGAAATCAGCGCCGTCGCGAAGCTGCTTCACGATGTTCTCCGCTTTCGCCTTTGCTCCTGCGTCCTGATCCGGCGTTGCATTGATGTCGACCTTGATCAGGATGTGAAGGATGTGGGCCGACTCCGGCCGCTTGTAATCTTCCTTCGAGGCGTCGTAACGCTTCTTCAGCTCCGCATCGGTCGGGATGATCTGCGAGCGAAGTCGATTCTGGTCCGCAAGCAGATACTTCAAGGCGCGTTGTTCGCCGTGCGCGTAGTTCGCCTGATTCGCTTTGTAGTACTGGTCGACTTCCGCCGGCGTCACCGTGACCGCCGCCGCTTCGCGCGCGGTGGCCAGCAACACGTATTTGATCTTCGCGTTTTCCGTGACGCGCTTGTATTCCTCATCGGCAGCCTTCGGTGAGATCACGATGGAGCTCGTCATCGCGCTGTCGATCTTTCGCAGCGTGATCTCCTTCGCCATCTCGTCTTCGAATTCGGCCGTCGATTGATAGCCGAGCTGGCCCGTGACCCAACGCGCGTAGAGCTCCTGGCCGACAAAACGTCCGTTGGGATTGAGTGTCGGGATCTCGAGGATGCGCTTGCGAACTTCCGCCGGTGTCGCGTTCAGATGCAGTTTGTACGCTTGCTGAAGAAGCAGACGTTGATCGACCAGCCCGTCCAGCACCTGCTGGGGCAGATTCATGGCCTGAACCATTTCGGCCGTCAGAGGCTGCCGGTACATCTGTTCGTAATTTTTCTGGGTGTAATAGAGGGCGCGGTCGTATTCGCGAAACGCAATCGTCTCGCCGTTCACTCGCGCGGCGTAGGCCCGGTCCTCCTTCTGGACGCGGGGACCGCCAAGACCCATATCGACATAGACAAAGCCGATGACGAAAGCAGCAACCACAGCGAGCAGAGCCCACTTGAGCTGCTGGAAGTTGTCGCGCATCAATTTGAGCATCGGGAAGACCTCTTTGAGAGTTGGGGAGTGTGGAGCCCCGGTTAGACTAAAAAACGCGGCAGTTTACCTATTCCCGCAAACAACGGCAAACGCGGCTGGATGCTGTGTTATAAAAGATGAACTTCGTCCGATGGCGATCAAAAAGGCGGCACGCCCGCGCGCCGAGTTCGACTGGTATTTGATCTCGATCGATCGGCTCAAGCAGATCGGACTCGTCATTCTTTTGCTTGCGCTCGGTCTCGCCGGTTGGTGGTTCTTCACCAACCAGAAACGGAATCCGCGCAGCGCAGCCGAGGCCGCGATTGCGGATGCGCGCGAAGCACTGAACAGCCTGGCGTCATCGAAAGACTTCTCGAATCATCGGTCCGAATTCGATCGCGCTCAGAAGAAGTTAGAGGACGCGACAACGTTGCTGACTTCCGGTAAGTACCCGAATGCGCAGGAAGCGGCAGTCGAGTCACAGACGATCAGTCGCGCCGCGATCAGCGGCGGCGGGGCCGACAACGACGCGCAATTCCTCACCGTAGAGGGAGACGTGTCCTTTCAGAAATCGGCGACTTCGGAGTGGAAGCGAGCTGATGTGCGAACTCCTCTCTTCAATGGCGATTGGGTCAAAACGGGAGAGAGCGCATCGGCCGAGCTCATCTTTTCCAACGGATCCCTTTACACCATCGGGCCCAACGCGCTTCTGGAGATCTATGCCCAGTTCAATCCCGCCACCTCGAAAAAGAGCAATTCCGTTCAGATGCAAATCGGATCGGTCGAGGTCGCAACGACGGATGACGTCTCGACGGTCCGCACGCCGGGCAGCCAGGTCGTTGTGGATTCGGATTCGACGACGCAGGTCGGAGTCGACAGGCAGAAACAGACCGCCGTCGTCGCGACCAAGGGTTCGGCCTCGGTGACGCCTCCAAACGGTGGCACTGCCGTCAAACTGAACACCGGCCAGAAGGTTAACGCGACCTCGCAAGGCTCGATCTCGCAGGTCAGAAACCTCGTCATGCCGCCCGCCCTGCTGACGCCTGCCGACAATCAGGTTTATCCGATGAGCAGCGAATCCCGCGTTGAGTTCGCCTGGGAGCCGGTTCCGGGTGCCACGTCATATCAACTCCAGGTCTCGAGATCCCGCCTTTTCACGAGCCTGGAGATCAACTCGAAGCGCCAGAAATCCACCGCGTCCGCCAAGGTGACCGCCGAAGGGGCCTTCTACTGGCGAGTCGCCGCGGTCGGGCCCGAGGGGGAGGCTGGCCCGTTCTCGTCGTTCAGGCGTTTACGTGTCAGCGGCGCGCCACAGCAGGCAGGATCGATCAACACCGAGGTGCCTCCGCCGACGCTGCAGATCAAAAAGCCGTACTCGATCGGAGGACCGTTCTACATGGTCGAGGGAGTCACCGATCCGGGGGCCACGGTCTTCATCAACGACGAGGAAGTGGATGTCGAATCCAACGGTCATTTCAAGAAACTGGTGAGCTTCAACAGAGTCGGCCGGAACTCCGTCGTTGTAAAAGCAGTCAACGCTGCCGGCAAACAAACGATACAATCTGAGACGGTGCTGGTCGAAGAATAGCGCTGGCGCGTCTAGCACCTAATTTGCACCCCTGCCGCGGCGGCTCCAAAGTCCGCGCGAGAAGGAAGTTCCACCGGTAATGGCTGTCAAATCTTTGCTTTCAATGTTCTCGAACGATCTCGCGATCGACCTCGGGACAGCGAACACTCTCGTCTACGCGAAGAACAAAGGCATCGTCGTGCGCGAGCCTTCGATCGTCGCGGTCAACAAGATCAACAACAACGTCGAAGCGGTCGGCAAAGAAGCGAAAGAGATGCTTGGCCGCACGCCGGGAAACATCGTCGCAATTCGCCCGATGAAAGATGGTGTGATCGCCGACTTCGAAGTGACCGAGAAGATGATCAAGTACTTCATCGAGAAAGCGCACGGCCGGCGATTTCTGGTGAAGCCGCGGATCGTGATCTCGGTGCCGTCCGAAATCACCCAAGTCGAAAAGCGCGCGGTCAAAGACTCGGCGCTCCGCGCTGGAGCGACCGAGGTCTATCTGATCGAACAGGCGATGGCGGCGGCGATCGGCGCCGGTCTTCCCATCACCGATCCGACCGGAAATATGATCGTCGACATCGGCGGCGGCACAACCGACGTCGCGGTCATCTCACTGGCCGGCATCGTGTACTCGCGATCGGTCCGCGTTGCCGGCAACGAAATGGACGACGCGATCATTCAGTACATCAAGCGCAAGTACAACCTGCTCATCGGTGAGCGAACTGCCGAGCAGGTGAAGATGGAGATCGGATCGGCATTCCCGCTCGACGAAGAGATGACCATGGAGATCAAGGGGCGCGATCTCGTCGAGGGCGTCCCAAAGACGTTGATCGTTTCGGATGAGGAGATCCGCGAAGCGCTTTCCGAGACCGTGGCGACCATTGTCGAAGCGGTGCGGGTGGCGCTGGAACGTACGCCGCCCGAGCTGTCTGCCGACATCATGGACAAGGGCATCATCATCGCCGGCGGCGGCTCGATGCTGAAGAACCTCGACAAACGGCTTCGCGAGGAGACCGGCCTTCCGGTGACGCTGGCCGAGGATCCACTCGCTTGCGTGGCGCTCGGAACGGGGCAGATGCTCACTGACTTCAACCTTCTGAGAAAGATCTCAATTGAATAGTCCTGAGTCCTGAGTGCTGAGTCCTGAGAAAAAGCTCAACACTCAGGACTCAGGACTCAGGACTCAGGACTTGATGGCCTGTATTCTGCTCAGGCCGTAAGGCAGAACATGGCAGTACCCGTAGACGTCATTCCCCGGCGACCGACGCTTCTTTTCATCGTCGTCCTTTCCCTGCTGTTCGTGCTGATGAGCTTGAGCAGCCGGACGCGCTACGTCGGCGAAACGCGCACGATGTTCGAGCGCACGGTGATGACAATCTTTTCGCCGGTGCCCAAGACCGTAAATTGGATCGGGCAGACGACCGCCGACATGTACCACGGCTATCTCGACATGCGGCGGTCGGTGAACGAAAACCTGGAGCTACACCGAAAAGTCATTGACCTGACCACGGAGAACCTGAAGCTTCGCCAATCGGAGGGGGATCTCAAACGGCTGCGCAGCCTTCTCAGCTACGCCGAAGAGTTCACCATGCCCACCACGATGGCGCAGGCGATCATGCTCGACACATCGGGCCGCTTCAAAGCCATCATCATCGATCGCGGTTCGACCGCTGGAATTCAAGTCAACGATGCCGTCGTCAACGCCAGCGGTTTGATCGGCCGCGTTGTGCTGACGACGAAAGACATGGCCAAGATCCAACTGATCACCGACGCGAACTCGTCCGCTGGAGTTCTGGTCGAACGCACGCGGCGCCAGGGTGTTCTGCGCGGTGACGGCACTGCCGGAGCGGCCTTGTACGACATTCCTTCGCTGGCCGACGTGCAACCAGGCGACAAAGTTCTCACCGCAGGCATCGATGGGATCTATCCGAAAGGAATTCCGGTGGGTGTGGTGACCAAAGCGGAAAAGGGACAGGACCTTTTCAAGAACATCACGGTGCATCCATTCGTCGACGTTGGAAGCATCGAAGAAGTGATCGTGCTGCACACGCGGAAGATTCCGGGAGACGTGGTGAGGTACACGCCGTGAGATGGCTTCGATTCACGATCGGACTTCTCATCGCGCTCACGCTGCATTCGCTTCTCGACAGCTTCTATCCCAACGCCCTGGCATTCTTCAATCCCTATCTGATTCTGGTGGTCTACTACTCGATGGGTGGGAATCTCGTCGGCGCGATCTTCGCCGGCATTGCGGCCGGGCTGGTGCAGGACGCCTATTCGATGTCGATCTTCGGCTTGCACGCCTTCGCGCTGACGGTGATCGCGTACGTCGTCGCTTACATCAATGCCCGGCTGATGCTGCGTGGCACGCTGATGTTCGGCGTCTGTCTGTTCGGCGCGGTCATCGTGAATGAGCTCGTGATTTTCGTCCTGGTCAACATTTTGCTCAAGCAAAGGATCGAGATGTTCGAGCAGGCCATGATCGTCAAAGCGATCTTCACGTCGTTGTTCGGAATGCTGGTGTATCAGTTGTTAACGCTGTTCCTGAGAGAAGAACCGATCGAGGCTACGCGGCGGCCGGCGTATTAACGATGAGAGTTTATCGAGACGATCAAAAGTTCCTCACCTTCCGCATCAACGCATTGCTTTGGGCGATCGTGGCCATTTTCGTCTTCCTTGCCGGATCGTTCTGGTTCGTGCAGGGAGTGCAGGCCGAGAGATATCGCAATCTGTCGGACGCCAACGCGCTGCGTCCGGTGTCGATGCCCGCCAAGCGCGGCCTGATCCTCGATCGCGAGGGCAAGAAAATCCTGACTGACAATCAGCCGGCGTACTCGCTCACGCTCGATCGCGTCGTGATGCGGCCGATCGTGAAGAGCGACAGGACGCATCGCGGCAAATTGATCGTGTTTCTGGCGACATCGCTCGGCACGACACCGCAAGACATCGAAGCACGCCTCGACAAGGGAAAAGCGACTCCGTTCGCACGACCGATCCCGGTGGCCGACGATCTGACCATGTCGCAGGTGGCATCGATACAGGCGGAGTCCTTGTCGTTCCCCGAGCTCAACGTCGAACCGGTGCAGCGCCGGAACTATCCGTACGGAATGATGGCGTCACATGCCATCGGCTTCATCGGCGAAGTATCCGAAAGAGATCTGATCCAGCACAAGGATCTCAAGCCGGGAGATCTGATCGGCAAGCGCGGCGTCGAGCTGATGTACGACGAATACCTGCGCGGCAAAGACGGAACGCAATACTGGGAGTACGACAGCCACGGCCGCCGGCTGGCGGAGGTGCGGACCGCGCGACAGGATCCGGTTGCCGGCAGCAACGTCTATCTGACCATCGATTTCGATCTGCAGCGCCGCGCCGAGCAGTACTTCGTCGAAAACGAATTCGTCGGCGCGGTAGTCGCGCTCGATCCGCGCAACGGTGAAGTTCTGGCCATGGTCTCCTCGCCCGAATTCAATCCGAACGTCTACTCCAAACGCTTCACGCCCGAAACCTGGAAGTTGATTGCATCGAATCCGTTCAAGACCGAGCTCAATCGCGCCATTCAGGGACTCTACTCGCCCGGATCGGTATTCAAAACCGTGATGGCGATGGCGGGACTGGCGGAGGGAGCCATCGGTCCCGGCACAACGTTCAGCTGCGGCGGAAGCGCAGTCTTCTTCGGCCGGCGCTTTCGATGCTGGCGAAGGCAGGGGCACGGCGAATTGGCAGTCACCAACGGACTCAAGGTCTCATGCGACATCTTTTTCTACAACACCGGCGCGCGACTCGGCATCGACAAGATCGCGAAGTGGGCCAACAACCTCGGTTTCGGCCAGGTCTCGAAGATCGATCTGGACGGCGAGAAAGCCGGCATCGTTCCTTCGACGGAATGGGCGGCTGCCAGGCAGCATCGCAAGTGGTATCCCAGCGAGACCATCTCGGTCTCCATCGGACAAGGTCCGCTGATCGTCACGCCGCTGCAGACGGCGGTGATGATGGCGGCCATCGCCAACGGCGGGACCCTTTATCGGCCGCACGTCGTACGGATGATCGAGCGCCTGAAGCCCGACGGCTCGATCGAGCGCCTGCAGGTCGCCAGTGAAGTTGTTCGCAGGATCCAACTCCCGCCTAACACGCTGGAGACTGTCCAAAACGGCCTGTGGAAGGTCGTGAACGAAGAGGGTGGCACGGCCGGAAATGCGCGCGTGACAGGACTCAACATCTGCGGCAAGACCGGCACGGCGCAGGTGATCGCGCAAAGCGGCTGGTTCAGCACCGCCGGTCTGCCTTTCATGCAGCGCGATCACGCCTGGTTCGTGTCATACGCTGAAAAAGAAAATCCCCAAATGGTTGTTGCGGTTTTCGTGGAACATGCCGGCCAGCACGGCGGCACCGACGCGGCCCCGCTCGCCAAACTGCTTTACGAATCGCGATTCAAAGGACAGATCGAAAGCGCCAGTCTCGATCTCAACAATCCCGACACGCTGGAGGCGATCCGCGAAGGAAAACTGCCCGTCCCTGGTCAGGAGAAAAAAGCACCTCCCGTTCCCCCGAACTCCAACTTCGGCCACTGATGCTGCGATGGGGTCAGGTCTACCTGACCCCAAAACAAAAAGGGCAGCCGGATTGGCTGCCCTTCCCTCGGTGGCTGTTGTGACGTCTTACGACAGAGTCACGTTCGCGGCCTGCAGGCCCTTGGGGCCCTGCACCACGTCAAACTGAACGTGGGCACCCTCGGAGAGGGAGCGGAAGCCGTTGCCCTGGATGGCGGAGAAGTGGACGAACACGTCCTCACCGCCCTCCGTCGTGATGAATCCGAAGCCCTTGGCGTCGTTGAACCACTTAACGGTACCGTTTGTTTTCACGGGTTGAATCTCCTTTCCGTGCTGCCAGTCGGAGATTCGAAACCGCGAGGTTCTGCGTCTCGAAAGGCAAACAGCGAGATAGTGCAAGAAACCTCTTGGAACGGCGGACCATTCCCCTACCGCCTGAATTTGTCCAATTTCCTGCGGTCGCGCTTGGTGGGGCGGCCACTGCCCCGCTCGCGCAGCGCGAGCCGCGTCACCCCGGAATCCTGCTTGGGCGTCTCGTCCACATACATGGTCCTCGCGACGTCCTTCGAGACCTGAATGACCGGCACCTCTCCCACCACCACCCGGCGGTAGTGGGTGCCGTGAAGGAACTCGATAGCGTCGCCCGGCTTGACCCCCGCCGCAGGCTTGACCCGCTGGCCGTTGATCTTCACTTTTCCGCCGCGGCAAGCCTCGGCCGCCTCGCTCCGATGCTTGAAGAGGCATACGAGTTTCAGCCAGACGTCAATTCGGTGTCTGTCACTCATGGCGGCTATAATTCACGAACCATGATCAAAGCGGACATCGTCAATAAAGTCGCCGAATTATCGGAAATTTCGCGCGTCAAGGCGGCGCAGGCGGTGGACACGGTCATCGAAGGCCTTCGCAATGCGCTTGCCCGAGGACAAAGGATCGAGCTGCGGGGGTTCGGGGTGTTCCAGGTCAAGCAGCGCAAGAAGGGCATCGGACGCAACCCGAAAACCGGCGTGGAAGTGAAGATTCCGCCCGGAAACACGATTCGCTTCAAGCCCGGCAAGGAGCTACGCAACCTGCTCTGATGGCGTATTTCACTTCCGAGTCGTTCGCGTTTCTTCGAGAGCTGAGCAAGAACAACAATCGGGACTGGTTCGCGGCCAACAAAAAGCGATACGAATCGGAGGTCCGGGATCCCGCTCTCCGATTCATCGGCGACTTCGCACCGCGGCTAAATCGCATTGCGCCGCATCTGGTCGCAGATCCGCGGCCGGTAGGCGGCTCGATGTTTCGCATCTATCGCGACACGCGGTTCTCGCGCGACAAATCGCCCTACAAAACCCACCTCGGCATCCACTTTTTTCACGAAAAGGCTAAAGCGGCCGCGAGCGTTCCGGGCTTTTACCTGCACATCTCGCCGGAGCAAGACTTCGCCGCGGCCGGCATCTGGCATCCCGACCCTCAATCGCTGGCGAAGATCCGTGAGGTAATCGCCAAAGGATCACCGGATTGGAAAGCGATCAAAAAATCGAAGCTGCCCGTCGAGGGGGGCGCGCTCAAAAGACCGCCGCGAGGTTACACGCCCGATCATCCCATGGTGGAGGATCTCAAGCGAACGGATTTCATCACGTCAATTCCTTTGAGCGAGAAAGAGATCTGCAGCAACAAATTCATGGCAGACTTCGCGGCCGACTGTCGCAAAATGACGCCGCTGGTTCGCTTCGTCGCACGCTCCCTGAAACTGCCATGGTGATGGAGACGGTCCTCGTCCTCGACTTCGGATCACAATACACACAGTTGATTGCACGCCGGATTCGAGAGCAGCGTGTCTACTCCGTCGTTCACCCGTTCGATCATCCGATCGAAAAAATTCGCGAGCTGAACCCGAAAGCGATCGTCTTTTCCGGAGGCCCGCAATCGGTCTACGCCGAATCGGCTCCCATTGCGTCACGGGAAGTGTTCGATGTCGGCGTCCCGATTCTCGCCATCTGCTACGGCATGCAGATGATGGCGTACCTCCTGGAGGGAAAAGTGGAAGCCGCGGATGAGCGCGAGTACGGCCGCGCCGAGATCGACGTGATCGCGGACTCGCTGCTTCTGGCCAGGACTCCGAAACATCAGCGCGTGTGGGCCAGTCATGGCGATCGCATCGTCCGCGAGCCGCCAGGATTTCGCGTGACCGCGCGATCGGACAATGCGCCCATCGCGGGATTCGAAAATCGGGAGCGTCGCTGCTTCGGCATCCTCTTTCACCCGGAAGTGACGCACACCGAAGCAGGGACCGAAATCCTCCGCAACTTTCTATTCAACATTGCCGGCTGCAAACCCACCTGGGATCTGGGCGACTACCGCAAGCGGAAAGTGCAGGAGATCCGAGCGACGGTGGGGAAAAAGAAGGCCATCGCCGCCGTCAGCGGCGGCGTCGACTCGACCGTGGCGGCGCTGCTGGTGGCCGAGGCCATCGGCGATCAGCTCACAGCGATGTTCGTCGACAACGGCGTCCTTCGAAAAAACGAGGCCATGCAAGTCGCCTCGCGGCTCAGCGATCGCCTGGGCTTGCATTTCATCGCGGTCGATGCGCGCGAGCGATTCTACGAACGACTGGCGGGAGTCGAAGATCCGGAGATCAAACGCAAACGCATCGGCAACGAATTCATCGCCGTCTTCGAGGAAGAAGCGAGGAAGATCAAAGACGCCGAATTTCTCGTTCAGGGAACGCTGTATCCCGATGTCATCGAGTCGGTCTCGATCAAGGGACCGTCATCGGTCATCAAGACGCATCACAACGTCGGCGGGCTTCCCGAAAAGATGGGGCTCAAGTTGATCGAGCCTGTCCGCGAGCTCTTCAAAGACGAGGTTCGCGCCCTCGGACTGCAACTCGGATTGGAAGAGGAATTCGTCTGGCGTCATCCCTTCCCCGGACCCGGCCTGGCCGTGCGCATCCTCGGCGAAGTCAATGCCGAGCGCGTGGAGATTCTCCAGAACGCCGACGACATCGTGATCGACGAAATTCGGCAGGCGGGCCTCTACCGCGACATCTCGCAGGCCTTTGCGGTGCTGCTCCCGGTGCGGAGCGTGGGGGTGATGGGCGACGAGCGCACATACGAGAACGTCCTGGCCGTACGCGCCGTCACCACGACCGATTTCATGACCGCGGATTGGTTTCGCATGCCGCACGATCTGCTCGACCGCATCGCGCGGCGCGTGGTCAACGAGGTGCGCGGCGTGAACCGCGTGGTCTACGACATCTCGTCGAAGCCGCCCAGCACCATCGAGTGGGAGTAAACCAAGGCAGAAGGCAGAAGGCAGAAGGCAGAAGGCAGAGGCGGAAGGGATCCGTTCCGCCCATTTACTTCTGCCTTCTGCCTTTTGCATTCCGAAGAAATCGGGGGCAGGGCGAAAGCCCCTGCCCCCGAGCGTTTGTGGTCGTGGGTCCCTCTCCCCACCACCGTTGGTAGCGCGCAGCAGGGACGCGCTAGTCGCTTGTCATCCCGAGCGTAGCGAGGGATCGGTGTGGGAGGGCGGCGCGCAACTGCTGCGGACCACCCAGCCACACCGATTCCTCGCTAACGCTCGGAATGACATCTTCAATCGCTCAAATTTCTGATCACCGTCGGAATATCGAGGTCATTGCCGAAATCGCTCGACGCCATGGGGCCGAATCCGCCGCTGCCGTCGGTCGTCTTCGAGAATCCTTTGCGAAAAAAGGGTGGATCGTAAATTTCTCCTTCCGAGCCGACCTGCTGCGGCGGCGTCTCCGCAGCTTTGACCTCGTGCGTCTGCGCCAGCGTGCGGGCCATCGGAGATTGCGCCGCCGGCTGCGGACGCGGAATGTTGGAAAGCTGTTCGCCGCGCGTGTTGAGCAACCCCTTGGTTGCGGCGTCGAACCCGGTCGCGATGACCGTGACTTTCACCTCGTCCTTCATCTTTGGATCGATGACCGTGCCGAAGATGATGTTGGCCTCCTCGTCGGCCGCTTCCTGGATGATGGAGGCCGCTTCGTGCACCTCGAACAGCGTCATGTCGGTGCCGCCGGTGATGTTGATCAGCACGCCCTTGGCGCCTTCGATCGACGCTTCTTCGAGCAGCGGCGACGAGATGGCCCGCTGGGCCGCTTCCACGGCGCGATGCTCGCCGGTCGACACGCCGGTGCCCATCAGCGCCATGCCCATGCCGTGCATGATGGTCTTGACATCGGCGAAATCGAGATTGATCTCACCGGGCACGGTGATCAGATCGGAAATGCCCTGCACCGCCTGACGCAAAACGTCGTCAGCGATCTTGAAGGCTTCGCCCAGCGACGTTGCGCGCTCGACGAAGTTGAGAAGCCGCTCGTTCGGGATCGTAATCAGAGTGTCGACGGTGTCGCGCAGCGCGCGGATGCCTTGCTCGGCCTGCACGCGGCGGCGCTTGCCTTCGAATGCGAAAGGCTTCGTGACGACCGCCACGGTCAGTGCGCCTAACTCGGCCGCAAGCGAGGCGATGATCGGCGTGGCACCGGTGCCCGTCCCCCCGCCCATCCCGGTCGTGATGAAGATCATATCGGCGCCGCTGAGCGCCTCCAGGATGCGATCGGTGTCCTCCAGCGCGGCCTGCTTGCCGACTTCGGGATTCGCGCCGGCGCCAAGACCCTTGGTCAGTTTCGCGCCTATCTGAATCTTGTTAGGCGCGAGCGACGTGCGCATGGCCTGCACGTCGGTGTTCGTCACCAGAAACTCGACCCCTTTGATGCCGGACTGGATCATCCGGTTGACGGCATTGCCACCTCCACCGCCCACCCCGATCACCTTGATCTTGGCTGTGAGCTGCTCCTCGTCGAGCGAGATCTTCAGCTTGCCCGCGTCCGGTGATTCGTCAAACGTTATCATTTACAGTCTCCCATTATCATATACATTTAATTGGCCGCAAACCATGCCCGGAGCGAATCCGCCACCTTCGCCAACCCTCGGCGCGGACGCCGCCGGATGCGCGCGCGATCGCGGAATCCCCACAACAGCAGGCCGGTCGCGGCTGCCCATTCCGGGCCGTTCACAGTGTCGGCAAGGCCCGCCAGGCCTCGCGGAATCCCTTTGCGCGCCTGTTGGTCGAACACCTGCTCGACCATCTCCACCATGCCATCCATTTCCGCTCCTCCCCCCACCAGCACCACGCCGGAGCGGATCTCTTTCTCCAGCCCCACTTTCTCGAGATCGTGATAGACCAGCTTCGCGATCTCGGCCGCGCGCGGCTCGAGGATGTTGGTCAGCTCGTGCTTCGACAAAATCTTGGGCGCGCGGCCGCCGACGGTCGGCACTTCGATCGGATCGTCGTTGGTGACCAGCGACGCCACCGCACAGCCGTAGCGTTTCTTGATCCGCTCGGCATCTTCCATGGGGGTGCGCAGCACCACCGAGACGTCGCTCGTGAAATGTCCCGCGCCGACCGGCAACACGTTGGTGTGAATCACGTTGCCTTCCAGAAAAACGGCATAGTCGGTGGTGCCGGCGCCGAGATCCATGAGCAGGACGCCCATCTCGCGCTCGTCCTGCGTCAGCACCGCTTCCGCCGCCGCCAGCTGTTCCAGCACCAGCTCCTGCACCGCGATACCCGACTTGTTGACGGCCGTCAAAACATTTTGATTGTGCGTTCGCGCGCCGGTGACGATGTGCACGTTGGCCTCCAGGCGGGCCGCGGTCATGCCCAGCGGATCGTGAATGCCATCCTGTCCGTCGACGATGAATTCCCGAGGGATGACGTGCAGCAGCTCCAGCTCGGCAGGAATGTTGATCGACTTCGATGCCTCGATGACCCGATCGATGTCTTCGCGAGAGATTTCTTTATGTTTGCCGCCAACCGAAACGACACCGCGCGAGTTGACCGATCGAATGTGATCGCCGGCCACACCGACATACACCGACTCGATCTGCAGCCCGGCCATGACCTCGGCCTCATCGACTGCTTTCTTGACGGCGTCGATGGCCTGATCGAGGTTGATGATGTTCCCGCGCCGCGTTCCCTTCATCGGCGCCGTGCCTTTGCCGATGATCTCGAGCTGGTTGCGTTCGGTGATCTCGCCGACCAGCACGCACACCTTCGACGTCCCGATGTCGAGCGCGACGATGTACTTTTCTTCGGTCTTCGGCATCTGAAGTTCCTCCTCAATTCGTGATCGGCACCGGAACAAGCGGCCGTCGCACCATCGGCGCGGCCGGCATCGAGCGCAACGGCTTGATGATGATCTGTCCGTTGAAGCGCAGATCGGCGTACCCGATGTCGCCGCCAACCAAGCGCTCGGCGCTCGCGATGGCGCGCAGATCGCGCCACTTCGATGACAGGTCCCCTTCGTCGGCATAGACGAAGGCATGTAGTTCGCGATCGAAAAACGCGAAGCCACGCGGCGCGAGCGGCCGGAGCTCGGAAATTCTGGCGTAGAGTTCGGGATCGTTTCCTCGAAGCTGACGAAGAATCGCGACGCAGCGCGATAAATCGCTCGATCGCGCGTTGCTGATCATGGGCAGGTCGGCATCGCCCACCGATGGTGAAAGCGCCGCGAACGCGGCCCCGCGTTCGTCGACGTAACGGATCGCGTCGTCGGTCTGCGCCAGCGCAATCGGTACACGCTCGACGATGCGCAAGCGGAGCGTGTCGGGAAGCTTTTTCTCGATCTCGACCCGGCTAACCCACGGCAAAGACGCGACTTCCGTGCGCAGTCGCGCAATGTCGAGGTTGAAAAGATTCGCGCCCATGTAGTGCCGTCTCACGGCTTCGAGGTCGCCGGCGCTGCTGTGCTGCGCCCCGATGATTTCGAGTTGCCGGACGGCGAATCGGCGATCCGATTGCGTGCGGCGATAGAGCACAGCCAGCGCCGCGATGGCGACCAGCAACATGACGGCGTTGCGGAGAACGACCATCAGGCGCCGCAGCTGCACGCTTCGATAATTGCGGCGGACGCTCTCCACGTCCGACGGGCGAAGGAAGCGTTCGGTCGATCCAAATTGCGGCTGCACGCTGCTCATGGGTCGGCCTCCGCCAACGCCTCGCTGATCTCATGGACGTCACCGGCGCCGAGGGTGATAAACAGATCGTTGGGCTTCAGTCGCTGACGCAGCTTCTGCACGATTTGTGCGTTGCTGCCTTCGACAAATTCCACCCCTTCGACAGCGTCGGCGATCAACCGCGCCGTGATGCCCTCGATCGGCTCCTCGCGCGCGGCGTAGATCGGCGCGACCAGGGCCACGTCGGCGACTTTGAGCGACTCGCCGAATTCACGGGCGAAATCGCGGGTGCGGGTGTACAGATGCGGCTGAAACAGCGCCACGATGCGCCGGTTCGGATAGCCCGTGCGGGCCGCGGTCAGCGTGGCGCGAATCTCGGTCGGATGATGCGCGTAGTCGTCGACGATCAACGCCCCGGCATATTCGCCGAGGAGTTGGAAACGACGGTCGACGCCGAGGAACTTCGCCAGGCCGGTCGCCATCACCGCGGTTGCGATTCCGAGCTCGCGCGCGACCGCGATCGCTGCCAGCGCGTTGCGCACGTTGTGCTCGCCGGGAACGAACAGCCGAAACCATCCGACCTCCGGCACTTCGAAACGCGAACCGCGCTCGTCGAACGTGATGTTGGTGGCGCGGAGATCGGCGTGGTCGCCCAGGCCATATCGAATGGTCCTTTGTTTTGTCTTTTTCAGAAGCGCAGCCACGGTCGGATCATCGGCGCATCCCACCACCGTGCCGCCGGCCTTGATGCCTTCGACAAAGACATGAAACGCTTCTGCGATGGCCTCGAAGCTGCCGTAGTACTCGAGATGATCGGCTTCGATGTTCGTGACCACAGCGATCTGCGGATGCAGCTCGTGAAAGCTGCGGTCGTATTCGTCGGCTTCGACGACGGCCAGATCGCCCTTCCCGTTCCTGGCGTTCGATCCGATGTTGCGCAGCACGCCGCCGATCACGATGGTCGGATCGAGGCCCGCTTCTTCCAGGACAACCGCGATCATGGCGGAGGTCGTCGTTTTGCCGTGCGTACCCGAAACGCCGACGTTGCGCTTATCGTTGACCAGCGCGCCGAGAATTTCCTTTCGCTTCATGACCGGAATGCCTCGCGCGCGAGCGGCGTCGACTTCCGCGTGCCGGCCGTGGATGGCGGAGGTGACGACCACCAGGTCAACGCCGTGGAGGTGCGCCGGATCGTGTCCAATCGATACCCGAACGCCGCGGCTGGTCAGAAGGTCGGTGGCGGCGGACGGCCGCAGATCACAGCCGGAGACCCTCACGCCGCGCTCGGCCAGGATCTCAGCAATGCCACTCATTCCGATTCCGCCGATGCCGACGAAATGAATGTTCTTAATGTGTTCAAAATTCATTAGGTTCAGTGGCTTGCTTAATGTTTATTTTATTCGGTTCTCTCAATTTTTTCGAGTAAATCTACGATTTTCTTTGTCGCTTGGGGAGCGGCCTGCGCACGCGCTGCCGCCCCCATCCGCGCCACGCGCGCGGCATCGCCGAGAATTTCGCTGATCGTCATGGCGAGTTTTTCCGGAGTGAGCTGCGATTCGGTGATCACCACCGCGCCGCCGGCCTTCTCCACCACGCGGGCGTTCAATTCCTGATGATTGTTCGTGGCGGCCGCGAATGGCACCAGGATGGCCGCCCGCCCGACCGCCGCCAGCTCGCCGATCGTCATCGCGCCGGCGCGGCTGACCACGACATCCGCCGCCGCGATCGCGTCGACGATCAGATCGAGATACGGAACGACGCGCGCGTCTGGAAACGCGGAGGTGCGATACGCCTGACGCACCTGATCGAGCTCTTTCGGCCCGGTCTGATGCACGATCGACAAGCGATCCTTGAGTCGCGCCAGGAAAAGGAGCGCGCCGCTCATGGCTTCGTTGAGGATGTGGGAGCCCTGGCTGCCGCCGAATATGAGAAGACGTTGTCGGTTGTCGGTTGTCGGTTGTCGCGTCGCTTGAAAAAATTCGCGGCGAATTGGATTGCCGGTCACGACCGCATCGGCGCGCTTCATCCGCGGTCCGGCGTCGGGAAATGCGACTGCAACGGCTTTCACGAATTTCGCGAGCATCCGATTCGCGAGGCCCGGAAAAGCGTTCTGCTCGTGAATGGCGGTCGGAAACCCCTGCAGGCGCGCGGCGAGAAGCACCGGGCCCGACGCGTAGCCGCCGACGCCGAGAACGGCGTTGGGTCTGTGCTTGCCGACGACGCCCCACGCCTGCGCGAATCCGACCGGCAGACGCGCGAGGTTCTTGATCAGGTCGAGCCCGCCCTTCCCTTGCAAACCGCCCACCGAGATGTACTCGAGCGGAAAGCCGGCCTTAGGCACGATGTTCTTCTCGAGGCCGTAGTGCGTGCCGACGAAAACGACACGCCGCCTAGAATCGCGCGCCATGAACTCCTGCGCGATCGCGATCGCCGGGTAGATGTGGCCCCCCGTGCCACCACCCGCGATCATCAACACGCCACTCTCACCCATGTCCGAAAGTCCCCTAGCCCGACTGCTGCGAAAGATTGAGAAGCAAGCCGATCGCGATGAGGCTCGTGATCAACGACGATCCGCCGTAGCTCACCAGCGGCAGCGGCAGTCCCTTGGTGGGCACGAGGCAAAGCGCGACGCTGATGTTGATGAGCGCCTGGATCGCGATCATCATGGTGAACCCGAGCGCGGCGTAGAAATCGAAGCGCTCCTGGCTGAATCGCGCGATCCGGAAGCCGCGCCAAACCAGAAAGGCAAAGAGCGAAATCACGGCGATCGCGCCGACGAATCCCAGCTCCTCGCCGATAATCGAGAAAATGAAGTCGGTGTGCGGCTCGGGAAGGAAGAAGAGTTTCTGCCGTCCGTTGCCGATGCCCAGCCCATGCAAGCCGCCGGTACCGACCGCGATGAGCGACTGCATGGCCTGGAATCCCTTCCCCTGCGGATCGGCCTCGGGATTCAGAAAGGTCAGAAGGCGATCGCGCCGATACGACGCGCTGAAGAGAACCATGATGGCCGCCGGCGCGAGCATCAATCCGAATGCCGCCATGCGCTTCCACCGCACGCCGGCCGCGAAAATCATTCCGGCCGCGACAAACATCAACGTCATCGCGGTTCCGAAATCAGGCTCGATCAGAATCATGCCCGCGAACAGCGCCAGAATTGCAGTCAACGGCAGAAGAGTGGTCGTCAACTCGTTGATGCGCTTTTCGCGCCGCGCCAGAAAGGAAGCGACAAAGAGAATGATGACCGGCTTCGCCAGCTCGCTCGGCTGCACGCGGAAATAGGTCAGCGCGATCCAGCGATGCGTGCCGTTGACCGCCGGTTGGAACAGCGCGGCGATGAGCGCGAGCAGCGCGCCGAACATCAGCGCGTAGATCACGCGACGATCCCGCAGGATGGCGAGATCGACGTGCATCACTACCAGCATCAGCACGCTGCCGGCAATCAACCAGATGCATTGACGGGTGATGTAGTAGTACGGACTGTCGAATCCGGTCTTCTGCGCGGTGATGATCGCCGAGGCGCTGTAGATCATCACCAGACCGATGACGATCAGCAGCATCGCGGCCGCGAATAGCCAGGTGTCGTAAGTGAGTTTTCGGCTCATAAACAGTGGCCGGTTGCCGGTTGCCGGTGGCAGATAAGGCTTTCTGACCGGCCACCGGCCACCGGCCACTCAGAGTGCGCGAACAAGCTCTTCAAAGTGCTCTCCTCGATGTTCGAAGTTTCGGTACTGATCGAAGCTCGCGCATGCGGGCGAGAGAAGAACGGTGTCGCCTGTTTTCGCGTGCTCCGACGCCCACTGCACGGCGTGCTGCATGTCGCCCATCGGCACGACGTTGGCGACGCCTTCCAGTGCCGCCCTGATGCGGTCGGCTGCTTTGCCGATCGTGATCACGGCTCGGGTTTTCTGGGCGACCAGCTCGCGCATCCGCTCGAATTCGCCGGCTTTGTCCTTGCCCCCCAGGATGAGAAGCACGGACGCGGGTCGAAATCCCTCCAGCGATTTCAAGGTCGCATCGACATTGGTTCCCTTGGAATCATTCACGTAGCGGACTCCGTCGCGCTCGCGGACCAGGACCATGCGGTGCGGCAAGCCGGGGAAAGTCCCGAACGCGATCTGGACGGCCACATCGTCGACGCCCGCAGCACGCGCTGCCAGCCACGACGCCAGCGCGTTCTCGACGTTGGCCAGTCCGGCCAGCTTGAGCGACGAACGCGGAATGCGCCGCTGATCGCCACCCACAGAGAGGACCAGGTCATCGCCATCGAGAAACGCTCCTGCCTCGACGCGCTCCGAAGCGGAAAAACGCCACGTGCGAGCAACGGCCGGTCCACGTTGTGACTGACGACGCTCGGTCGCGTTCACGATCGCGGTATCGGACTTCTGCTGATTGCGAAAGATTCTGTACTTCGCGGCGGCGTAAGCATCGAAATTCGGATAGCGATCCATGTGATCGGGCGTGACGTTCAGCAAAAGCGCGATGTTGGCGTGGAAGCTGTCCACGGTCTCGAGCTGGAACGACGACAGCTCCAGGACGTACGTCCGCGGCTTGTCGAGGTCGAGCGAAGCGATCAGCGGCTGGCCGATGTTGCCCGCCACGATCGGTTGATGTCCGGCGACCTTCAAGATCTCGCCGATGAGGGCCGTGGTCGTCGATTTTCCGTTCGAGCCCGTGACCGCGATGACCGTCCCCTGCAGGAAGCGATACGCCAGCTCGATCTCGCCGATCACCGGAATCGATCGCGCCGCGGCGACCTGCAGCAGCGGAATGTTCAACGGAACGCCGGGACTGACGATAATCGTGCTGGTGCCATTCAGCGCCGTTTCATCCTGATATCCGAAAAACCGGCGCACGCGCTGGTCGAGCGGATAGGGCACATCGGGATGCGGATTGCTGTCGGTGATCGACACCTCTTCGCCGCGCGCGACGAGGAAATTCGCCGCCGCCACCCCCGATTTGCCCGCACCCACCACTAGATATTTCATCGAAGTTTCAATGTCGAAAGACTCAACAAGGCAAAAATGATTGCGATGATCCAGAAGCGCACCACCACTTTTGTCTCGCGCCATCCCGCCAGCTCGAAGTGGTGATGCAGCGGCGACATCTTGAAAATGCGCCGCCCGGTCAACTTGAACGACGCCACTTGCAAAATGACCGAGGCCGCTTCGACCACGAACAGCCCGCCCACGAAAACCAGCAGGATCTCCTGCTTGATCATCACCGCCAGCGTGCCGATGGCGCCGCCGAGAGCGAGCGAGCCGACGTCGCCCATGAAAATTTCAGCCGGATGCGCGTTAAACCAGAGAAATCCGAGCGACGCCCCGACCATCGCGCCGCAGAACACCGCCAGCTCGCCGGCCTGCGGCACCCACGCGATGCGCAGGTAGTCGGCCACTCGAAAGTTGCCCGCGGCGTAGGTCAGGATGGTGTAGGTCACCGCCGCGATCAGGGTCGTGCCGATCGCGAGTCCGTCCAGGCCGTCGGTCAGATTGACGGCATTGGACGCCCCCACGATCACCAGCACGATGAACGCGATGTAGAGCGGCCCGAGATCGAGATGCAGCGTCTTGAAAAATGGGAACGTTAATACTGTAGAGTAATTGTTATGAATTGAGGGCAGGTAGGCGATGGCCAGCCCGGCCGCCAGCGCGATGCCGATCTGGGCCGAGAACTTTTCTTTCGCGGTCAGGCCGAGGTTGCGGCGCTTGATGAGCTTGCGGTAGTCGTCGATGAATCCGATCGCGCCGTACGCGAACGTCACGAACAAAACGATCCAGATGTACGGATTGAGAATGTCGGCCCACAAAAGCGTCGGAATCAGAATCGCGATGTTGATGAGGATGCCGCCCATGGTCGGCGTTCCCGCTTTTTGTTGATGGGACTTCGGCCCTTCCTCGCGAATGAATTGCCCGAGTTTGATCTGACGCATTCGCTCGATCAGCCATGGTCCGAGGATGAACGAGATCACCAGAGCGGTGAGCGCGGCCCAGGCCGTGCGAAACGTGATGTACCGGAAGACATTGAATCCGGAGATCATGTTGCGCAGCGGGTACAGCAGGTAATACAGCATCTACTTGCGGCCTCCGACCGGGTTGTCGGGTTGTCGGGTTGTCAGTGTGGTCACGATCTTATCGAGACCGATTCCGCGCGAGGCTTTGATCAAGACCAGATCGCCCGGGCGAATGAATGATTCGAGAAAATCGATGGCCGGCTCCGCTTTCTCGAAGTGAAACAGACGCTCTTCGGTGAACCCGCCCTGACGCGCGCCGTCGAGCAATGCTTCGCTGCGAGGTCCAACCCCGATCACGAAATCGATATCGAGTGGAATTCCGCGCCCCGCTTGGTAGTGATATTCGAGCTCGCGTTCGCCGAGCTCCAGCATGTCGCCCAGGACCGCGATGCGCCGTCCTCGAACGTCGACCTGCCGCATCAATGCCACCGCCCGTGAAAGCGCGTACGGATTCGAGTTGTAACTGTCGTCGTAGATCGTGGCGCCGCGCCACGGCACAATCACTCCGCGATGGTACGCCGGCCTGACCTCGGCCACCCCGCGCTCGATGCCATTCCAGGAGATGCCGATTGCTCGCGCAGCGGCGATGGCCGCCAGCAGATTCTCGAGGTTGTGACGCCCGGGCAGCGCCAGATCGAAGGTCCGTCCGTCGAGGGTGAAACGCGTTCCGAGGAGACCGCGCTCGACGATGTCGGTGGGTCGGAAATCGGCGGCGTGATCGATGCCGTAGGTCACTCTGCGCACGTCGAATCCGCGGCTGATGTTCATGACGTATTCGTTGTCGACGTTGAGGACCACCGTGCCATTGGGGGCGAGATTCTCGAGAAGCTCGCGCTTTGCCTCCGCGATTTTTTCGACGGTGCCGAAAAACTCGATGTGCACCGGACCGATGTTGGTGTACACGCCGACATCGGGATGGGTCAGGCCGGCCAGCGTGGCGATCTCGCCTTTGTGATTCATCCCCATCTCGCTGACGACGACTTCGGCGTCGTCGGGGGTGTTGTCCAGACACAGCGGCGCGCCGATCAGGTTGTTGAAGTTGCCCCACGACTTCCAGGTTCGGCGCTCGGTCCCGACCAGCGTGGCGATCATTTCTTTGGTGGTGGTCTTGCCGGCCGATCCTGTGACGCCGATGAGAAGGAAGCGATAACGCTTGCGGATCGATCGCGCCAGCTCCTGCAGCGCCGTGGTGGTGTCAGCGACGCGGACGACGCCCTTGTCGCGCGGGATCGCATCGGGTAATTGCGTCACCACCGCCCCGCGAGCGGTCTGGAGCGCCTGGGGAATGAATTGGTGGCCGTCGAGACGATCGCCCCTGATCGCGAAAAAGACGGAGTCAGATTTCACTTCCCGGCTGTCGATGACGACCGAGGAGATTTTGAGGTCGGGATTCTGGAGGACTTCGCCGTGGGTCATCTCGGCGAGCTGGCGGAAGGTCAGCGTGGGCATCGCTGCCTCCTCGAGAGACAAGTGCTCTCTTCCGGCCCCGCCGCGTTTCGTCCCCGGCGATCGCTCCCCTTCCCCCACGACTGCCTGGCGATCACCATCCGTCCACCCTCGCTGAAACGGACCGACGGAGCCGGAACAGAGCATCCGTTCCGGCGCGCTGAATCATAAAACGATTTCGTACGTAATTTCAAGCTGTTTTTTCGTGTCTCTTTTTCAGTACAAGTTCCGCTTCCTCGCGATCGTCGAAGTGAATGACCTGATCGCCGATCACCTGGTAACTCTCGTGCCCTTTGCCGGCGATGACGATGACGTCGTCATCGGAGGCGGCATCGATTGCGCGAGCGATGGCGTCACGGCGATCGGTGATGCGCACGTACTTTCCGCTGCCCGTACGTGCACCGCGCTCGATGTCGTCGATGATCGCGTCAGGCTTTTCGCTGCGTGGATTGTCGCTGGTCAGGATCGTGAAGTCGGCCAGCTCGGTGGCGATCTTCCCCATCTTGGGCCGCTTGTCGCGATCGCGATCGCCGCCACAGCCAAAGAGAACGACCACCCGTTTCTTTCCGGCCAGATCGCGGACCGCGTGCAGCAGCTTCTCCAGCGCATCCGGCTTGTGGGCGTAGTCGACGATGACGGTCGGCCCGCCGTCGGACTCCACCACCTCGAACCGTCCGCGCACCAGATGTAGATTTCGAATGCCGGCTTCGATTTGACGATCCTTCATTCCGAGAACAATGCCCGCGCCGGCCGCGGCCATCCAGTTGTACAGATTGGGACGGCCGAGGAGCGCGGAGTCGACGCGGATGTCGCCGCTGGGAGAGTGCAGCGTTCCACGAAGACCGCGTGTCGAGATTTCGAAACCTTTGGCAGGACGAATGTCGCCCCGCTCGCCGAACGTCATCGGCTTCGGGCCGAGCTCCTGGATCAGACGGCGGCCATAGGCGTCATCGATGTTGATCACAGCCCGATTGGCGCTCTCGATCTGATCGAACAGCGTTCGCTTGGCGGCGTAGTAATCCTCGAAGTCTTTGTGAAAATCGAAATGGTCCTGCGACAGATTCGTAAAGACGGCGGCAGCGAAGTGGATGCCGTACGTGCGCTTGAGCGCCAGCGCGTGCGACGAGACTTCCATGACCGCATGTTGCACGCGCTTCTCGACCATTTTGGCGAACCATTGCTGCAGGATAACGGCGTCGGGCGTGGTGCGATCCGCCATGAGCCGCGCATCGCCGGCGCGATATTCAATCGTGCCGATCAAGCCCGCCGGCTCACCGGTGGCGTCGAAGATCGATTCGAGCATCTTGGTGGTGGTCGTTTTCCCCGATGTTCCTGTGACTCCGACCAGCGAGAGCTTGTCGGCCGGATGGCCGTAGAAATTCGCCGCGATCAGCGCCAGCGCGGCGCGGGGATCGTCGACCTCGATATGTGCCACAGACACTCCTGTCTGTGGCCGCGCAGACAAGAGTGTCTGCGCCACAACAGCCACCGCGCCTTTTTCGATCGCGGAGGGGATGAACCCAGCTCCGTCGTGTTGCAATCCCGGAATTGCGACGAACAGCGATCCACGAACCGCCAGCCGCGAGTCGGCAACCACCGCCAAGATGTCGGCGTCGAGATTTCCATGCGTCTCGCGGATAGGAACGTCTGGCAGGAGATCGCGCAGTTTCATGGCGATCCTTCGCTGAGACGCAGCAGAAGCACGTCACCGGGCATTGGAGTTTGTGATTGGACCACGCCGCTCCCTATGGTCCGGACTCGAAGTCCGGCGGCAGTCGCGCTGGCGACCGCGGCGCGGGCATCCATCCCCCGCAAATCGGGCACCCGACCTGTCCGCGCGCTAGCGGCAGACCCTTGCGAAAATGCGGCCAGAACCGGCGACTGTACGCGCAGCGTCCGCGCCGGGATGGAAGGAGCAACGGCAAGGTAACGGAGGACCGGCTCGGCGATCTGTTTGAAGACCGGCGCCGCCACAGTTCCGCCATATTCCGCCCCTTTCGGCTCATCGACGACCACCAAAATCGCGAGCCGCGGACGGTCGGCAGGAACATATCCGCCGAAGGAGGCGACGAAGCGGTCGGCAGAGTATCCGCCGCGGATCGCTTTCTGCGCCGTGCCGGTCTTGCCGGCCACGATATGTTCCTCGAGGGCGGCGTTCTCGCCGGTTCCGCCCGCGACGACCGCTTTGAGAATCTCGTTCAACACCGCGGCGGTTTTTTCCGAAATGACACGAACGGGCGCCGGAGGTTGCGGGCGGTAGACGATGGCGCCTTTCGCGTCGAGGACGCGATCGACAATGTGCGGCCCGACGCGCAGGCCTCCATTGGCGACGGTGGCGAAGGCGTTGACGACTTGCAGCGGCGTCACGCCGATCTCCTGGCCGATCGAAATGCTGGCCGCGGAGATCTGCGACCAGCGCGCCGTGCGTCGCAAGACCCCCGGAGTCTCGCCGGGCAGCTCGACGCCGGTGCGCTCGCCGAATCCGAATCGTCGAATGTACCGATAGAAGCGATCGTCGCCCAGCGAAAGGGCCACCCGAATCGCGCCGACGTTCGAAGAATGCAGCATCACATCCTCGAAGCTCATCATGCCGTAGCGGTTCCCGCCGTGCTCGTGGATCTGCACGTTTCCGATCTGAATCGCGCCGTTTCCGCAATCGAGAATCTGGGAGGGCGTGATGACGCGTTCCTCGAGCCCCGCTGACGCGGTGACGATCTTGAAGGTCGACCCCGGCTCGTAGATCTCCTGCACGTTGCGATTGCGCCACGTCGGCGGCGGGAAATCACGATAGTGATTCGGATCGAAGCTGGGCAGCGATGCCATGGCCAAAATCGATCCGTCGTTCGGATCCATCACGATGGCCGTGCCGCCGACGGCACGCCATTTCGAAACCGCACCGGCCAGCGCGCGCTCGGTGATGAATTGCACCACCGAGTCGATGGTCAGGATGACGTCCCCGCCATCGACGGGCTTGTTCGGTCCCTCACCTCCGACGAAATACATCCCGCGCCGCGCATCGCGCAGCAATGTGACTTTGCCGGCACGACCGCGCACCAATCCCTCGAACCCGTGCTCGATGCCGGCCAGGCCGTGTCCGTCGACGCCGACATAGCCCACGATATTCGCCGCCAACGATCCTTTCGGATAGGTGCGGCGATGCTCGTCGAGGAGATAGATGCCCGGCAGATGCAGACTGCGAATCGCGCCGCCGGCTTCCAGCGGCAACTGACGCGCGATCCACGCGAAGGCGCCGTTGGAGGTGAGCTTCTCTTCGATCTCGTCTTTGTTCAAATCGATGGCAGGAATTCGCGCAAGCGCACGCGCGGTAGTGTCAGGATCGACGATGGCCTGGGGATCGGCATACACCGAAACCGCCGCCACGCTTTCGGCCAGAACGCGCCCTTTGCGATCGAGAATCGATCCGCGGACCGGCTCGAGCGACAGCGTGCGCTCCTGCTGACGCTGGGCCCGCACCACGTACTCGTCGTGATGGACCAATTGCACCTGAGCCAGACGCGCGACGATCACCAGTGCCCATGCGGCCAGGAAGGCGAAGATCTGGAGGAGACGGCGTTGGGAGGAGCTCATTGGGGGTTGTCGGGTTGTCGGGTTGTCGGGTTGTCAGAAGACTTCTCGACCATCACGATGGTGCGCGGATCGATGCGCTCGAAGCCGAGGGACTTCGCTTTCTGTTCCACGGATTGCAGCGAGGTCAGACGATCGAGCTGAAACTGCAGCGCCTTGTTCTCATTCTCGATTTGCTTGCGCTGGTTCTGCAGCCGCGAGGCGGCGTGTCCCAGTCGAATGACTTCGAGGTTCTGCCAGGTGAACAGCAGCAGAAAGAGGCCGATCGGGATGCCGAGGGCCAGGACGGCGAAGAGCTCGCGAAAACGCTGGCGATCGCGTTCACGAACGATGTGGACATTGTCGATCGACTTCTTTTGTGCGTACATTCCGGGACCGATCGGAGCCGGCAAACAAGGGTGAAGATCTGCCTACATGCTCGGCGCTGAGACACTTCCTCACACACCCACGCTCCACGCACCACCCCTCCCGAGCCCCCATCACCGCGCCACGCCCAACCCTTCCCCAACCTTCACCCTTGCTCACCGGCTCCCCTGGAGCAAGTTCACAGCTTTTCCGCGACCCGCAGCTTGGCGCTGCGCGATCGCGGATTTCGCTTCACCTCTTCTTCCGAAGCAGTCACCGGACGTCGCGTCAAAATCTTGACGACCTCCTTCGCGCCGCATCCGCATACCGGCAAATCGGGCGGGCAGATGCACTCCCCTTCCAGGCGGCGGAAGGCCTGCTTGATGATGCGATCCTCGAGCGAGTGAAACGCGATCACCGCCATCCGCGCGCCGCCCTCGAGGACGCCGACCGCATCGGTGACGAATTGATCGAGCCCGATCAATTCTTCGTTGGCCGCGATGCGCACCGCCTGGAACGTCAACGTCGCGGGATCGACGTCGTGCGGCTTCGCGCGTTTCACGCTGCGAACGATGCCCGCAAGTTGCGCGGTGGTAGTCACCGGCCGCGCTTCGACGATCGCTCGCGCGATTCGCTTGGCCATCGGCTCTTCGCCGTACGCCTGCAGAATTTTTCGAAGCTCCGATTCCTGCAGCGTGTTGACGAGATCAGCGGCGCTCCGGCTGTCGGGACCCATGCGCATATCGAGGGGCGCGTCGAACCGAAACGAAAATCCTCGGCCGGCATCGTCGAACTGCATCGAGGAGACTCCCAGGTCGGCCAGCACGCCGCTGAGGGTGGCGACTTTCGACTGCTTCAGAATGTCAATGAGCTTCTCGTGGCGTCCCTGTATGAACGTCACGCGTTTTGCGAATTTCCTCAGACGGCCGCGCGCCATCTCCAGCGCTTGCGGATCGCGATCGATCGCGATCAGCTTCGCGGCCGGATAGCGCTGCAGCAGCGCCTCCGCGTGTCCGCCCAGTCCGACCGTCGCGTCGACAAAAGTTCCGTCGTCGCGGTTGGGCCGGAGGAATTCGACGATCTCTTTTAAAAGAACAGACTCGTGCATGGCCTACACACCATGCAGCTCCAACTCCTTCATGTCTTCCGGCGTCAACGGGCTCATGGCAAGCCGCTTTTGAATCCGCTCCTCGTTCCATACGATCAGGTGATCGGTATTGCCGAGGACAACCACGTCGTCCGCGATGCCGGCGACTTCGCGCAGCACCGACGGAACCAACACCCGGCCTTGACTATCGATGGTGGCTGCGTGACCGTAATAGTTCACTCGCTCGAGCATTTTTTGTTTCGCAATCGAAGTCGATGGAACCTTTGAGAGTCGGGCCTGCAAGTCGTACCAGACGTGCATCGGATAGAGCATGGCGTGATCGCCATCGATCGACGTGATGAAGCAATCGGAGCCATACTTCTCTTCAATGAGCTTCCGGAAATCCCCCGGGATCTTCAGGCGCCCTTTGTCGTCGACACGGGCGGGGGCATGCCCCATCAGGACATTGAGTTCCATTGTTCCGATTCAATGTCCGTTTCTACCACTATTCGCCACTTATGTCCACAAATTTCCACTAATAGTAACCCTTGTGCTTCTCGGAAGTTGCATTTCGGTCAACCCGCGCCCGCAGCGGGCGCAGGAGCTGAGAGGCCTCTGGATCGCGACGGTCAACAACGGAGACTGGCCGTCGAGGCGCGACCTGACCTCAGAGCAGCAAAAGCAGGAGCTGACCGCGATCCTGGATCGCGCTGCGGCGATGCACCTGAACGCGATTTTTCTGCAGGTGCGCCCGATGGCCGACGCGTTCTATCCCTCTTCCCTCGAACCGTGGTCGCAATTTCTGGGGGCCACGCCCGATTACGATCCGCTCGCGTTCGCGATTCAGGAGGCGCACGCTCGGGGGCTGGAGCTGCACGCGTGGTTCAATCCGTTTCGCGGAAATCCGACGACCTCGCTGCGCGCGTACAACTACGGCCGGTTCGTGTGGATGGATCCGGGCGACGAGGCGGTGCGGCAGCGTACGCTCGATGTGATCGGCGACGTTGTGCGGCGCTACGACGTCGATGGCGTGCATCTCGACGACTATTTCTATCCCTATCCTGAAAACAACGGCGATTTTCCCGACGAGCCGTCGTGGCAGAACTATCACGGCCCGCTTGCACGCGACGATTGGCGGCGCGACAACATCAATCGGTTCGTGCGCGATCTGTACGCGGGAGTGAAGGCAATTCGCCCGAAGGTCGAAGTCGGAATCAGTCCATTCGGAATCTGGCGCCCGCGGCATCCGCGTCAGGTTCGCGGCTTCGACGCCTACGCGAAGATTTACGCCGACTCAAAACTGTGGCTGCAGGAGGGATGGGTCGATTATCTCGCGCCGCAGCTTTACTGGCCGATCGAGAAACGCGAGCAGAGCTTTCCGGCGCTGCTGCACTGGTGGTCGCGTCAGGACATTCGCGGACGCGGCATCGTGACCGGCATCAGCATCAATCGTCCCGCCACTCGCGCCGAGATCGCGCAGCAGCTGGCCCTGGTGCGCGACGAACGACAGTCGGTCGGATTCATTCTCTTCAGCGCGCGCACGATCATGCAGAATCCGGACGGATTCGATGACGTGCTGGCCAGAGAGCTACAGCGCTGACACTTCCTGGAAGTACTTCGCGAAGGCCACCATCCCGCCGCTGGCCTGTTGCCAGTCGTAGTTTTCGTTGGGGGCGTGATAGCCGTGTTCCGGCAACGAGAGGCCCAGAAACATGACCGGGCACTTGAGATAGCGCTCCATCGAGATGACCGCGCCGATCGACCCACCTTCGCGCACAAAGACAGGTTCGCGGTTGAATGCGAACTTCATGGCACCCTTGACGGCATCGGCCAGGGGGCCGGTGATGGGCGCTTTGTATGGCTGCATGGCGGCTTCTTCGATCAACTCGACGTCGGGATTACGCTCTTGAACGAACTTGCGGATCAGGCGAAGAGTTTTTTTCGGATCCTGCCTGGGAACCAGGCGGCACGACACTTTCACGGCCGCGTGCGGCGGAATGATTGTCTTGATTCCCGGTCCGCTGTAGCCGCCGATGAGGCCGTGCACTTCCATCGTGGGCATGGCCCAGATGCGCTTCATCACCTCCATCGGATCTTCCGTGCGCAGCGATTTGAAATGGTGGTCGCTCTTGAATTTCTTCACGGAAAAGCCCGATGAGCGGAACTCATCCAGCTCGCGCTTGGATGGCGCCTCGACATCGTCATAAAAGCCCTTGATCTTCACCTTGCCGGTGCGCGCGTCGTACATCTCGGAGACGAGCTGCATCAGCTCACCCATCGGGTTGCGAGCCGCGCCGCCGGTGGTGCCGGAGTGTTGATCGGTCTCGCCCGTCTTCAGAGCCAGCTCGAATCCGGCCAGCCCGCGCAGGCCTGCCGGGCATGCGGGACGATTGCGCGCGACCCAGATTGTGTCCGAGACGACCACCGAATCGGTAGCGAGCTGCCGCTTGTGCTCCGCCATCGCGGCTTCGAAATTCGGCGATCCGATTTCCTCTTCCAGCTCCCACAGCACGCGCAAATTCAGCGGAACCGCGGCTTCGCGGGCCGCGCGAATTCCCCACAGCGCCGTCAGCGCCGGGCCCTTGTCATCCGTCGTTCCTCGGCCGAGATACCGATCGCCCTCTTTGGTGAACGTGAATGGATCGCTGTCCCACGGCTCCGTCTCACGCGATGCCGGCTGCACGTCGAGGTGGTTGTAAACAGTGAGCGTCGGTGCGTCGGGGCCGGAATCGAAGCGCCCGTGGATGATGGGATTCCCCCCGGTTTCGATGATCGAAGGCTCGCCGCCGAAATCGCGAATCGTCTGGGCAGCGAGCTCGGCGCAGCGGCGGATATCGTGCTGCCGCAACGGATCCGAAGAGACGGTCGGAATCTCGACGAACTCCTGAAGAGTTCGCTCGAAAGTGACGCGCTCGCGCGCGGCGAAGGACTGCAACGACTTTTTATCTAGCTCCATGCGCGGCGCATTGTACGGATGTCACCACCCCACCGCCACCCCGCCGCGGCGCGGGTCGGAGGCGCCGAGGCGCGCGCCGTCCGCCGCGATCGCGATGGCATGCGCATCGCCGATCTGGCCCGGCTTCTCGTTGAAAACGTGGCCCATCTTCGCGAGCGCGTCGGTCGTGTCGCGAGAAAACTCGAACGGTTCCCAATCGATCTTGTCCGGCAGCCACTGGTGATGAAATCGGGGCGAGTCGATCGCCTCCTGAATGTTCATCCCGAAATCGATGACGTTGACGACCACCTGCAGCACCGTGTTGATGATCGTCGAGCCGCCTGGACTGCCGACGGCGAAGACAACTTTCCCGTCCTTCATCACGATCGTCGGCGTCATCGAGGATAGCGGACGCTTCTGCGGCACGATCGCATTTGCCTCGCCTTGAATCAGACCGTAAACATTCGGAACGCCCGGTTTTGACGTGAAGTCATCCATCTCGTCGTTGAGAAGAAAGCCGGTTCCGGGCGCAGTGACCGCGGAGCCGAAGCTTTCATTCAGCGTGTACGTGCTGGCCACGACAGTTCCATCGGCGTCGACGATGGTGAAGTGCGTGGTCTGCGGCGACTCATACCGCGCGGGCTCGCCCGTCGCGACGGCCTTGCTCTCGGTCGCATGCAGCGGATCGATGTCTTTGCGCCGCTGTTCGGCGTAGGCGCGCGACATCAATCCGGTCGCGGGGACGCTGACGAAATCGGCGTCGCCGAGGTATTTGGCGCGATCGGCATAGGCGCGGCGCATGACCTCCACCACCGCGTGCACCTCCTGCGAGGAATGCCAGCCCAGCGATTTGACATCGGTCGGTTCGAGCATGTTCAGCATTTCGATCAAGGCGATGCCGCCGGATGACGGCGGTGGCATGGTGATGATGTCGTATCCGCGATAGGTTCCGTGCAGCGGCTTGCGCACGGTCGGCTGATAGCGCGCGAAGTCGTCGGCGGTGACGATGCCGCCGTTCGCACGCATGTCGGCAACAACGCGCCGCGCGGTTTCGCCGCGATAGAAATCGCTCGGATCTTTCTGGATTCGAGCGAGCGTCGCCGCCAGCTCGGGTTGCACGAATGTTTCACCGGTGAGGTACGGCTTTCCGTCTCGCTGAAAGATGTGCCAGCTCTCCGGAAACTTCTGCATCCGCTCGACGATGCGCTTCATCGCCAGACTTCGCGCGAGATACTGGCTGACCGTGAATCCGTCAGCCGCGAGTTTGCGAGCCGGTTCGACAACGTCGGCCCATGGAAGTTTTCCGTGGCGCTTGTGCGCCAGCGCGAGGCCGGCCACAGTTCCCGGAACGCCGATGGCCTTGTATCCCACCAGCGAGGCGTCCTTGATGATCTCGCCGTTGGCATCGAGGTACATGTCACGCGTCGCGGCCAGCGGCGCGCGCTCGCGGTAATCGAGGGCCTCTTCCGTTCCATCCGCTTCGCGCAGCAGCATGAATCCGCCGCCGCCGAGGTTCCCCGCTTCCGGCCAGGTGACGGCGAGTGTCAACGCCACAGCCACCGCGGCGTCGACGGCATTGCCGCCGCGTTTCATGATGTCGGCACCGACGCGTGATGCGATGGCGTCGACCGAGGCCACCATGACGTGCGGTTCGCGCACCGGCAGACGCGATGCCGCCTGCAGCGGAATCGCAATTAGAAAAAGGAAGCTGATGCAGCGTTTCATGGGCGCACAGTGTATTCGATTTAAAATTACCGGCATGCGACGCTTACGAATCCTCGCCCTCGGTCTGTTGTTGATCGCGCCAGGTGCCTTCGGGCAAATCACTCAGGTGACTTTCGTCAGAGGCAGCACGCTCAGCCAGCTCATCAACAATCTCTATGGCGGGAACGGGATCGATCTCGCGCGTACGGGCCATGAGGCGCACTTCGGAGAGACGCGCGACTTCCAGAATTTCAGCGACACTCTCCGGACCGCCCTGCAGTCCCGATCGTTCATCCCGGTCCCGTCGTCGGTGGGCCTGGTCTCATACCGCTTTAACGAGACGACCGGCACGTACGAGCGCGTCGAAGGAGCCTTGGGCCCGATCCTTTCAGAGCGCGGCTCGACATCGGGCAAAGGCACGCTGAATTTTTCAGCGACCTACACTTTTGCAAATTACGAAACGATCAACGGCAGCGATGTCACCGAGCTCGTTCTCCACCACTGCCTGACGCCGGACTGCGTTGGCCCCAACCCGCTGACTTCTCCATATCTTCATGACACCGTCAACATCCGGGTGCACTTCCGGTTGAAGAGCCAGGCGATCGCGCTGGCGGCCGTCTATGGTCTGAGCAATCGACTCGACGTCGGCGTCGTCCTCCCCTACGTCCGCAACGACCTGCAAGTCTTCACACACGCCTTCGTCGTTCTGGCGCCGGGGAGCGTCCCGACGACGCATTTTTTCGATCCGAACGTCGAAACGCCGGACCAGTTCGGCACCGGCACGGCAGTCGGAATCGGCGACCTGGTTGCGCGCGCGAAGTACCGCCTGATGCCGAAAGCAAGCTTCGAGTCGGCGGTCCTCGCGGATCTCACCCTTCCGACCGGCGACAAGAACAATTTCCTGGGCACGGGCGCGACAAAAGTGAAAGCGACGTACATCATTTCCAGGACGGTCCATCGGTTCACGCCGCATCTCAACGCCGGTTACGAAGTGCGCTTCGGAGAAACGAAGCTCGACATCTTCGACTATCGATTTGGAACCGAGATCACGGCCACGCCGCAAGTCACGATCACCACCGATATCATTGGCGCGCTTCGTCCCCACGCCTCCACCCTCTTCCGCAGTACGGCCCTCGGCGACCAGCAACTCATCGGACACTCCGAGATCGATGGGGCCATCGGCGCGAAGTGGAAATTGACCGGCGATCGCGCGCTGCTCTTCAATCTGCTCGTTCCGATGAACAAGAGCGGCATCCGCCCGACGACGGTCATCACGGCCGGCCTGCAGATGCCACTCTGATCACTGCTTCGCCATCGACGCGATCTGCCAGCGGCCTCCCGATCGCTCGAGGTGGTAGACCAGGGATTGCGTCGCCGGCGCCATCGATGCATCCGAGAACCAATCCGTGCGCTTCACTGAAACGCTGGCGTGCTCCGGATCGCGGACATCGACGCGCAGGACCTGCAACTCGACCCGGACCGATGGTGACCTGCGGACTGCGTTTGCCAGCGATTCGTTGAACTGCAGCGAATGTTCGCGGAAAAACTCCACGTCTCGCGACTGGTACGCGGCCGCAAGCCGCTGCATGAATGCATTGATCTCGCGCTCGGGCGACTCGCGTACGGGCTGGGGAGTCGGCACCGGCGGCTGCGGTTGTGGGACCGGCGGCTGCGGGACCGGCGGCTGGGGCACAGGCGGCTGC
>DASPZU010000077.1:0-12808 GCA_035636095.1 Thermoanaerobaculia bacterium | reverse complement strand
CGGCGTTCCAGGAGACCACGCGCGTGTTGACGGAGGCTGCCATCGCCGGCCGCGTCGACTACCTGCGGGGCCTCAAGGAGAACGTCATCGTCGGCCGCCTCATCCCGGCGGGAACCGGCATGCCGGCCTATCGCGACATCTACATGGAGAAGGAAGAGCCCGCCCCCGCCCCCACCCTCGAGGAGCTGCTGCGCCCCGAGGAGGAGGAAGCGCTCACGCTGGCGGATTTCGAGGACGAGCAGTAAATCTACTTACTCGCAGTTTTGTGAAGGCGCCGGCGAAGAGCCGGCGCTTTTGTTTTCTAAGTACACTGTCACCGAGCCGTCACAACCAAATGGTAGCAGTTGCCCGCTCTGCGCCACTCCTAAAGAGCAGGGTTCTGATTCTTCAGCAATTGCAGTCTCCGCGGGTAACGCTCTCGCCGGCGTGTCGCGGATGACAGGGGGGCTTATGAGAAATTGGTTCTCCGCGTTGATGTTGTTGTCGGCAGTGATGCCTGTTTATGGTGCGCGGCGTACTCCACCACCGCTACCTCCATCGGCGGTTCTCTTCGACGGCGATTACAGATTTCTTACCGCCGGAACGACCTACTCCGCCTCAGTCACGGTCCCCGCTGACGGCGCATGGGTCGAAGGCACCGCCGTGTGGAATCACAGTGGATACCCATACTGGGATTGCTCGCACAGCTACTCGGGTTCGCTGTCGCCGAACGCGAATGACTATGCGCCGTTGTTCATCGCAGGGTGGACTCCGCAGGGCATCTGCAGCGACCAGTTTCCGGTATTCGGTTGCCTCAACTGCGGGATTGATTGGGGTGGTCGGAAGGCGTTTCCAGGTTTGTACATGACTACCAACAACACTCCAGGATTCATGGCCGCTGGAAGCGGGACGGTGATCCTGGGTTCGAACAATGCCCCGGGAGCGAGCGATCTGCTGACCTTGCACATCGAACAGATCAACCGCGACGTGATGGTGGAAATGACGATGTTTCAGTCGGTGGATGAGAACGATCCGACGCCCGCGAGCGCCGCCGAAATTGCGGATCGCACTTTCATTGCCAACAGCGCCGACCGCGTTCCTGTCGTTCCTGTCTTGCATTACGGCGTCGACGCCAATGGAGCCGATCGCCAATTTCCCGCCGGTCCGGGGATTACCTGGTTGGCGACCTGGGACAGTGGCGCGACGACTGTCCCCGAGGAAGCGTTCGCCCCGCAGGGCCTTCACGGTCACAACATCCTGGCGATACCGATCCCGAAGCTGGCGACCGGCTCACATTCGTTCACGGTCAAGGGGGCTTTGCCGAGCGGAAGAAGCTACACCACAACGTCGATGACCGTGTTCGTGTACGCACAGAACATCTACATCACGGTGGAAGGAACCTTCGATCCCAGGAATCCGCAGGATCAGTCGCCCCAGTTCGTTCCGGGGTCGGCATTGAGCGGGATGGATCTCGATTTGCGCACGACGCCGCAGATGATCCAGGTCAACATCCTGGCCGGACACGGCAGCCGCGGCACCTTCGATGTGCGCGTGAATTCATCCCGCTATCCCGGAACGGCCATGAACTTCCCCCCTGGCTCGACCGATACGACACCGGATATCGACTTTGGTGGAGGCCTGACGGAGCTCACGGGCGTCGCGATACCTGGCGGGAGGTCGCCGAAGGTGGTGCGTCTGCCGCTGTACGTTCACGACTACGGCGGTTGGGCGAGTATCGCAGTTACGATGCCCTATCGGAAAACTACGTTCACAACGCGCCTTCGGGTGCCGGCGGATAAGGACGGCAATGGGCTTCCGGACGCCGGCTGGAGAGTTGGGCCATCCCGGCTTCTGATCAACAGCGCCTCGCTGAGAGGCGATGAGGATCTCGACACCGATCCTTCGGCCTCCGGTCCACCGCCGCAGGGAATCCTCGGGGACGGTCTGACGGCGTTTGAGGAATTTCGCGGCTTCATGATTGCGAACTCGTACCAGCGACTCGATCCTGCGCGCAAGGACCTTTTCTTCGTCGCCGATCCGGACATTCTGCTCATGACGCCCTTTAGCGCGAATTCAATCCTGACGACCCTGCCGCATGCGAAGCACTTCGTCGACAGGGGCGAGGTGAAGATGAGCACGAGCTCGAATCCGGCGCTCGACAATCTGCGGCCGGTGATCAATTCGAATCGCGCCGGAATCCCGGGAGCGACCGAGCAACGGGCGATTCGAATGCGCACGCGAATGGATGCGCCGATCTTCCATGAGGATTCCACCGGCCAGGACTTTCCCGGCCACTTTGTCGCCCTCGGTTACACGTGGCGCGACGGTGAGGATCTGGCCATCATCCACGAGATCTCGTCATCTGGCGTTGCGAGTCCGAACGGCACACAGGTCGTCGAGGTCTATCCTCTCGGATTCGATAACTTCGCCATCCACTACGGCGCGAACAACACCCCCGATTCGACGGTCGATCCGTATGGAGCCCCGGTGGTGTATTGCACAAACGAGCTCACGGACATTCACTGCGTTGTGAACGACACGTTGAGACGCGTCCTGCGACGCCCGGTTCAAGAGCCGCAGCTTTACGCCGTTGCCGGCGGAGACGACTACTACACGAAGTTCGGCTGGGTGACGTGTCCGCTGTTTGTCCCCTCCGCCGCAGTTGTCATGTCGCCCGCGCAGTTCCTGCAGGCGCACACGGTGGTGGCCGGTCACGAGGTAGGTCACGCTCTTCACCTCGCACATCAGAATTCGGACTGCACCGACATCATGTTCACGCTGGTCCTTCCGGGTGTGCCGGGGACCAATCAGGGCCCGATCCGTCACCCGATCTCGGACGTCCTTCCGCTTCCGACCAACTATGGCTTCACCGCCGTCCAGGGAATGCGATTGCACGAAAACTTCTAGGAGACCTCTGATGCGAATGATCAAAGCGATGATTCTTTGCTGTCTGATCGCGGCAAGCGCCACGGCGGTACGGGCTGACCGACTCATCACACAACTGCGCGTTTCCGTCGACACGTTCGCTATCCGGCCCATCAACGCAGACACGCCGACGCGAGTCGTGTTCGTCGGCACTCCGCTCAAAGCGCAGATCTCGCTCACAGCAGCCGCTCTTTCCAGCCCGAATCCGGGACCGACGTCGATGTCGCTGCCGTCGAAGGAGTGGTGGGACGCCGTCGTATGGGAGCTCGAGCGCGAAAATGGCAAGATCAGCGAGCTTCGTCCAGAACTGACGTCAAAGGTTCAGCCGGCTACGGAATTGAAAAGCGGCGAGCGACTCGTCGCCCGTTTCAACCTCCCTGAGCTGCCGCCGGGCACATACCGATTGAGCGTACGGCTCGGCGACCTGCGTTCGGATCCCGAGTGGTTTCTGGTCAGCAACGGTCAGGAGAACGATGATCTTCGCCGCGAGTTTGCTCGTTACAACGTCGATCGCAGCCGCGACAGGACGTCAATGCGCAAGAATCTGCTCGCTCTGGCCGCCGCGGACCCGCACAATGCAAGTCCATGGATTCGTCTCGGCGATCTCGCGCTCGCCGACGGATCCGCGGAAGAGATCCGCGGATACTACGATCGCGCCGTACAAGTGCTCGATCAGCGGCGTCAGAAGTTCGCCGCTGAAGGACGGGCGGACGTCGTTGCCGCCATTCAGAGCGAGCGCGACATGATCCTGGCGGTTCGAGAAGTCGTGCCACAGTACGTGGCAAATCGCGCCACCATGATTCTTCATGCCGACCTGGAAGGTGGAAAGCATTACGTGCTGCGCGAGCGAGTCACCGGTCGCGTCGTGCGGACAATCAGCCCCATGCAAGCGCAATGAGTCGCCGCCTATCGCGAAATCTACATGGAGAAGGAAGAGCCCCCGCCCCCACCCTCGAGGAACTGCTGGGCCCCGAGGACAACAAGAGTGAGCATCGTCGGCAACTGAGCCATCAACCATGAATCGCGGCGGCGAGCCGGCGGACGGAACGCCGCTGCTGCTGGGCATCACCAAGGCCTCGCTGTCGACGGAGTCGTTCATCTCGGCGGCCTCGTTCCAGGAGACGACTCGCGTGCTCACCGAAGCCGCAATCGCCGGCCGAGTCGACTACCTGCGCGGCCTGAAGGAGAACGTGATCGTCGGCCGCCTCATCCCGGCAGGCACCGGCATGCCGGCCTATCGCGACATCTACATGGAGAAAGAAGAGCCCGCCCCCGCCCCCACCCTGGAGGAGCTGCTGCGCCCCGAGGAAGAGGAAGCGCTCAGGCTGGCGGATTTCGAGGACGAGCAGTAATTCACATCATCGCGCTGTAAACACGATTCGGGCAGCCGCGAGGCCGCCCGTTTCTTTTGGTACGGTTGTGAGCCGGACGGCCGGTGCGACTGGAAACATGGTGTTGCAGTAGGCGTTGGCTGTGAGTGTGAAGCTTCCAGGGCCGGTGCCGCCGCCCACCGAGACTGTGAAGTCATGAAGCGCTGTTTGCGCGACCATCGGAGGCGAACTCCTTCGGCAGTAGCTTGAACGCTACCGACCGCCGCAGATGCCGATCCTCGGCGAGATACACATCGCCCATGCCTCCAGCGCCGAACTTCCGCTGGATCTCGTAGTGAAGAATCGCTGTGCCGATCAATTGGGGACGGTGACATTGTAGCGGTTTGCCACACGGTAACGTCGGGCAGTTGGCGGGAACTCTCTTGCTGACGAATAGTATGACGGTGCGAAAGAACATCTGCGCGATTTCTCTATCTGTAGCGCTGCTGGCACCTGTTGCGCGCGCTAACAACGCCGCTTGCGACGTTGTACAGAAGCATGCGCAGTCGCTGACCGCGCTGCTGGAAGCAAAACTTCCGGCGGGCGATCGGAAACTCGCGGCGAGTGCGAAGAGCTCGAAGGACTTCAGCCGATTCGCCGCTGGCGCGATGCTGCAGGGACAATTCCTCACCGCGGCCTGGGCATCGCTCAAAGCCGCCGACCTCGAATGGACGCCGACCAACATCACGAACGCCGCGGTCGCGCTCCTGTACGATGGCCGTCTCGCGGAGAGCGGCCAGCTTCTCGGATGCGCCGCCGCGCTTGCTCCCGGATCGCCGTTCGTTCTCGAAGCGCGCGCGATGCTCGCGTTCCGACTGCGCGATTGTCCGACCGCGACCAGCCTGATCGAAGAGGCCGCGCGCCTGATGCCGGACGACATGAACGTGCACTACTCCGCGGGAGTGGTCGAATATCGCTGCGGACATCGCCCTCAGGCTGCGCTGCAGCTCGATCAGGCGCAGGACATCGCTCCGAGCGATAAGACTGTCGACCGGGCCCGTCACGTGGTCGAAGGACCGGCGGCCGACAAAAAGAAACCGCCGAAAAATCCGCCGCTGAAGCTGATCGACGAATGCCGCCGCTTCATGCAGCAGACGCTCGAACGCGGCGAGCTCGTAGGGCGGGAGAACATGCAATTCGAATCCATTCTCGGCAGCCATGCCACCGAATCCGAGCTGCGCGAATTGCGGCGGTACGTCGCACAACAACAGCGCCTCATCGATACCACGGTCGAAGCGACGCAGCGGAGCGCCGGCTCATTGCCCGCGGTCGGCCTGTGGAACGCGGCGCTCGACGTCTGCATCCACGCTTACCTCGGCGCCACTCGCCGATACGCTAACTTGTGGCGCTCCTCGGGAACTCACGTGGAGGTGATTCTCGCCGATGCGATGGGCCTCTCGCCCGTCACGCTCGCCCAACGTCACACGCCGGCGGTCAACGGCACGTATCTGGTGCAGGAAAACATACGCAACTTTGTCGAGACCGCGCATGACGCGGTCGCGCAGAAAAAGAGTTGCGACGAAGCGTGTCCGCTGAAACCGGGAAAAGTGTTGAAGGTCTGCCGCGCACACTGTCAGGAAGAATTTTGTGCGCGAGTGCTGCCGGCGTGGAAGGAGTGTCAGCAGCGCGTGCAAACCAATATGGAACTTGCCGCCTCCGGTTTCGAGGGCGCTGCGGCCTCATGGCTAAACGATCGCATCGCGCTCCAATACCAGGCGAAAGACTACATGCTGCGGGCGCTGAAAGAATTTCGCGCGCCGGACAAGAGCGTCCTCGAGTACTGGGTTTCGCGCGAGCGCGAAGATTTCGGACGCGAGATGCAAAAAGGCGTCATGGCACAGGCCTACAAGGAGATCCGCATCGCGGATCAAGCTCTGAACCGCGACTGGCGGAATGCCGAGGCGATTGTGGAGAATCGTCCGACGACGGTGGGCCGAGGCGTTACCGGCGGAAAGTGCGCGAGCGCAGGAAAAGCGCCGACGCTCGAGGATGCGATCGATCGACTCATTGCAGCAGCGGAACAGGCCACCGAGTTCGATGCGCATCTGAAATTCGACTGCGAGGGCGAGCTAGGTCCCGTCAAAGTCAGTTTCAATCCGACCAGCATGGACGAGGCTAAAGTCAACGTGAAGGGTCCGTGGGGTTCCGCCAGCGCTTCATTGTCGTCGGACAAAATCAGCGTGAAGATCGAGGCGGAAGGTGCGAGCGCTTCGGCCTCCGTCGATCCGGATGGGAAAGTGACCGTCACAACCGGCGCGAGTGCCGGACCTGTCAGCGCAGCCGGCACGTGCGACGCCGGCGGCTGTCGCGTCGGCGCGTCTGCTTCGCACTCGATCTACCACGACGAGCAGGAAGCCTCGGTCGATATCGTGCACGCGAAAGTCGAGACGAGCGTGTGGACGGAGATCGATTCGTCGGGCAACGCCAACGCGCTGGCGCAGTGCACGGTCAGCGGCGGCTTCGGCGAAAAGTTCGGCAAAGTCGGAGTGGCTTGCGACGTCGTTGAAGCGAGCGCGAAGTTCGACTTGCGCGCTTTCTGCGGCGCGCTGGCGACTCCGTAGTCACTCGGAGTGGTTATGAAAAAAATGACTGTTGCCCTGTTGATCGCACTTCTGGCAATGTCGGTGTCCGCGGCGCGTCCTAGCAAGAAAGCAGTCGAACCGGCTGGCGGGCCGAAGGACTACAAAGGCAAGAAGGGGAAGATCATTCACTTTCCGCTCGGCGATCTTTCGTTCGCTGACGAGCTGGTATCGTTTCAAATGGGCGAGCCGGGGCCGGTCGATGAGCGCGCGATCCGCACGCGGCGCTCGGCCCACCCGATCGAAAGCACACCGGCGATCGGCACGAAGTCGCGCTCGGCTGGGGCGGCGTCCTGACGCTGCGCTTCGTTCGACAACGCTCTCGTCGATGTGAAAGGTCCCGATCTTTACGTCTTCGACCTCGGCGACGACACTGAGCCGACGGATATTTTGATTTCCGTCGACGGCAAGCAGTGGATTCGCATCGGAAAATATCGCCGGTGGCACGGGGGAGATCGACATCGCCGGGAAAGCCAAACCGGACGAGGTCTATCACTACATTCGTTTGACGGACCTCAAGAGCGCTTTACACGATTCGGGCGGCCGCGAGGCCGCCCGAAGTGCTTGCAGGGGCCGCAGTAAGTCGCCAAGTGACCGCGGACACAATTCCTTCTTTATGTCAGGTGTACCTTGGCGGTGAGTCTCTCTCAGATCGGAGGGTTTATGAGACTGAAAGCATTCGTCATTGGATGTCTCGCGATGGGGGTGGCGGTGTCGGCTGCGCATGCTCGGGGGATGACCGAGTGCACGATGAAGTACAACCTCAAAGGGTGGTCGGCGTTTTACAAAACGGCCGCGGGTACGGGAACGATCCGCTGCGATAACGGACAGCGAGCCAACGTCCGCCTCTCCGCGCGCGGCGGCGGCCTAACAGCGGGAAGAACCGAAATCCGCGACGGAATGGGCTATTTCTCCAGTGTCTCGAGTATCGATGAGCTGTTCGGACGATACGACTCGGCGTCGGCTGGAGCTGCTGCGGGGAAGGCCGCGTCGGCGCAGGCACTCGTCAAGGACAACATTCGCCTCTCATTGACCGGAAAAGGCAAGGGCGTCGAGCTTGGTGTCGCCCTCGGACGGTTCACGATTACGAGAAGGTGATCCGCAATTCTCTCAACACCGGCATCGCTTCGATGTCGTCCTTCGTCAACGCGTCCCACTGAATCCTTGCCGGTGCGCGCGGCGGCTTGCGTACGCGGATCACCTCGTCGGGCGTGATGATCGCGCTCACAGGCAGATCGTGCTCGTCCGGCGGAAAGCTGTCGACAATCTGAAGAGGATGAACGGTGGTCACCACCTTCACCGCAGGGTGGCCTAACTCGCGCAGGATCGCGAACTCGATGTCGGCATAGCCTTCGCCTTTTCCGCATCGATGACCTTTGCGCGTGACGGCAACGGAGCCGACGACGATCAAGTCGACCGGCCGGAGTTTGCGCAATGGAACGTTCACTCCGAACTTGCCGCCGCGCGATAGAGATGCCGCCTTAGGAATGTCCGGCTCACGGATGCCTGCGAACTCCCGGAAGCCGCCGCGCAGTCGCGGCGTCGCGACGATCACCGTCATGCCATGCTGCAGCGCAAGCTCGCGCACGTAACGCTGCGGCGCGTCGGGATTCACTTTGATCCGCCGGACGCCTCGGAGCAGATCACTGTCGAAGAGCCGTTCGGCGGCCTCACGAGCGCCGGCGAAGTTCGGAATGCGCCCGTGTGGCGGAAAAGGAAACCGCGCCACGCGCTCGCGCTCGAGCGCATCCCACACCGCCTCGCGCGCCGCTCTCTTACTTCGGAATTTCATGCGCTATCATGCGCTCTTCCCAATCACGAGGAGGAGTCATGCGGAGCACTCTGGTGATCGCCCTATTCATGCCATTTCTTGCGCTGGCGGCCGATGAGCCGCGGCAAGCATCGGGAACATTCGAGGGAACCAAGAAAAAGTTCAACGTCGGCGGCGCCTACGCCTACTGGACGCGTTCCGGCGACGAGCCGCTCATCGAAGTGGCGGTGTCGAACTACGGATTCAAGTCGGCGTTCTTCGACGCGTTCTACGATCCGCGCCCGGCCATCGATACGCTGTTCGCCGATGATGAGACCGCGGTCGTCTACTTTCAATTCGAGCCCAACGGCAAGTATCACGGTCTGTCGTACTACCTCGCCTCCGGCGACGGATGCGGATTCTGCTACGACCCGAAAGTGAAATCGACCCTCAAGATCGCAGGGCAGCACGCGGCTGGAAAACTATCGTTCAAGGATGACAATCGCGCATTCGAAATCCAGCTCGACGTCCCCGTTGCGCCGAAAGAGTGGGGCAAACCGATCGCCGGAGACGCAGGTGAGATCGGCAGAGCGTATCGCGCGTACAACGCTGCCATGCAGAAGGATGATCGTAAGACGATCCTGAAGCTGCTCGACGCGGGCAATCGCGACACATGGGCAAAACGCGAAAAAGCGGGAAAGCTCGATTCCTATCTCGACTACCTCTCAGACAAGGTTCACTGGCGATTGAAGGAAGCGCGCATCGTCGGCGGCTACCTCCGCGAGAATCAAGCTGTCCTTCTGATCAAAGGGAGCAACCCCGTCATTGACCACGTAAAGGGTCAGGTGACGCTAACACGCGAGAGCGATGGCTGGAAAATCAGCGACGAGGTCTATCAGGTCGGGGAATAACGACGGCAGCCGCTAATACGGACCCACGGTGCCGAGGAAATTGCGGCACGCTCACGGACGGTACGCTCGCGAGGTACCGATTACAGCGACCACGGTTGTCAAGATCTGTGAAAAGGGGGAGCTGCTGTGGATATGCCATGAGAATCCGGATGGCTCGATCAGCTGCGCCAAGGTATTCGTTTTGCGGGCTGGATATCGTGGCGGTGAGTTCGCACTAAGTGCGTCTCACAGCTCCCTCACCAGCGTCCATGGTGCCAGTGGATCTCGAATCGCATCTTCACGTCGAACGCTGTTAGGCCGTGCAGAAACAAGAGTGAGCGCTCTGTGGTGACGTGGGCGGTCTTGGGGTAGGGCTTTCCCCCTCGCAATCACTCTTAAGAGTGAGGGCCCACGATGATGAACCACCGACGACACCTGGCTCTTGCGACCGCTCTGCTCATCGGAGGGATCGCCTCTGCGCCTGCGCAGGAGCTCGAGAAGGACGAAAGCCGGCGCCGCGAGGTGCGCTCGGCCCGCGAGCAGTTAAGCAAGCAGAGTCGCGTGCGCAGCCTCCGGGAGGTGGCCGGCGCGATCACACGAGCGCGTGAACATTCCGAAGGCCTGACCGAGAGACCGCGGGCAAACGCGGATCCGAATCGGCCGCTCAGCGGGCCGGTCGAAATCGACGCGCCGAACACGGCGACATTAATCGATAAGCAACCGGTACTGAGAACTTTCGGCAGCACCGGAAAGTGGATCGAGGTCGCTGCCAAGGGCCCGATGCGCGCGGCAACGCTCCGCTTCCGGCTGACGGGCGAGGAGACGAAGCCGCTGGAGACCGACACGATCGTCGTCGCGCGTTGGGATTCCGGCACGCGTCACTATGCACTCGTCCCGCAGTCGGGCTACAACAAGTCGCTCGGATATGCATTCGCCCGCGTCACCCGGCCGGGGCTTTACACGGCGATCGGCCTGCCGCGCGATCCAAAGGTGCGCGCAACGCTCGGAACGATCGGTGCGATGCAAAACGCAAGTTTGCTGATCGGCGAGGGATACACGCCCGGCATCTGCGGATTGATTCTGTGTGTCCCCGACGCCGGCGGCGGTGCTCCCGCCCCCGGCGGCATCTGTGACCTCTGCCTCGGCATTGCCCAGTTCCCCGGCGGATTCGCACAAATCCCCGAGCTCCAGATCCCGCCGCAATGCGGAATCTGTGTGCCGCCTCCTGTCTTGCCGCGGCCGTGTAATCAGTGGGTGAGCATGGGTCCGACGAATGTTCCCGGGCGGATCCACGCGCTGGCGGTCGATCCAAAGGATGGTTCGACGCTCTACGCGGGCAGCGCCGCGGGAGGAGTTTTCAAGTCGACGGATGCAGGAAGCAACTGGTCGCCCCAGTGGGAGCGGCAGCTCTCGCTGGCGATCGGAGGCCTGGCCGTCGCGCCGTCTAACAGGAACATCGTGTATGCCGCCACCGGAGAATGGGACTACTTTACCAACGCCATCTATGCCTCGTATCCAGGCTATGGTGTCTATCGATCCAGCGACGGAGGAACGACCTGGAAGCGGCTGACACCGATTCCCAGTCTGCAGACAGCAGCGGTGGCAATCGATCCTGGGAAGCCTGATCGCGTATTCATCGCCGGCGAGAGAAGTCTGCATCGCAGCACAAACGGCGGATCGACGTGGGATACGACAGCCGGCAACACGCAGGGGATCTTCGATGGCGTGATCAGCGACGTCGTCGTCGATCCGAACAATGCGGATCGAATCTTCGCCGGCGTGCAGCACAGCAATGTCAGGGCGGGCGGAGTGTATCGAAGCACCGATGGAGGCAATACTTTTCAGTTGCTTTCCACCGGCATCCCGACCGGGAGCAGCGTGGACGGTCCGAAAATCGCCTTGGGGCTCAAGGGTACGCACGGCACCGATTTCGTGGCCGTCAAAATGTCGGATCAGATTTTCACGAGCATCGATGGCGGCAACACCTTCACGCAGAAGACGAATCCTGGTTTCACGCCGATGCAGGGCGGTGTCAGAGGCCTGATCGCAGTCGATCCAACGGACGAGGGCGTGATCTTCGGCGGCGACGTCCATCTGTTTCGTACCGCCAACGGAGGAAACAGCTGGGTCGACCTGATGGCAGCGGCGACGACGCGCAGAGAGCAGGTTCACGATGACGTCCATGCGCTGATTTTCGATCCGGCCGATCACAACAAGGTCTTCGTCGCGACGGACGGCGGCGTTTACAAGTCGATCAACAACGGCCAGAACTGGGGAGCGCTCCACGGCGCCGGCGGAGTCCCGGCCGATCCCTTCCGCGACAACGGCCTGACGACGCTGCAGTGTTGGACGGTGGCCGTGACTCAGGATCCAAACGTGATTGTGGCCGTGACGAGCCACGACAACTACACGTACTCGGAGTACTCCGGAACGCAGTTCACGTATCTGAACTATCTCAACAGAGGGGAGGGTGGTTGGGTCGAGTACGACCCGAAGAACTCCAGCGTCATCTACAGCGACAACTGGTACAGCAATATCGTGAAGACTACCGACGGAAATGATTGGTGGCAGAACCAGGTCTGGACCAGTCAGGCAATCAATACCTCCAACCTCAACGCCAAGCCATTTTCAATCGCGTGGAACAACACCAATTTGCTCCTGACCATCGAGGCAGCCACCGGCAAAGTGTTCCATTCGTCGAACGGCGGGACGAACTGGACCAGCGTTCTGTCGGTTCCCAACGTCGAGTTCACTGCGGTCGCCTACGCGCCGTCGGACGATAATCATGCCTACGCCGCTACGTCGTCGGGGCGGGTCTGGCATTCCACCGATAGCGGCGTGACATGGACCGAGCTCGCGCGAGCCGGCCTTCCGAATCAGCGCATCCATGCCATCGCGGTGGACTGGGACGATCCGCTGCGGCTGTTCCTGGCATTCGGGACACGCGGCGCTCTCGGTGGCGTGGGCTTCCGGCAGCTGTGGCGCGGCGCGGTCGGCGTCGCTGCAGCCGCGACGTGGTTCGATGTCAGCGGCGCGCTTCCGTCGCTTTCGCTTCCCGATCTCGGCCTCAGCGGCGTTGCGCTCGACCCGAAACTCGATGACACGCTCTACGTGTCGAACATCATCGGCGTGTTTCGCAGCGTCGATGGCGGCGATTCCTGGGCTCCCTTCAGTGAAGGCCTCCCTAACACGTTCATTTCGCATCTCGTGATCCGCAAGCGGGATCGGACGCTCTATGTCAGCACCATGGGCCGGGGCGTCTATCGCCGCGAGCTCCAATAAGTGACGCCGCCTCATGACCGACGTCGAAGATCA
>DASPZU010000076.1:0-28878 GCA_035636095.1 Thermoanaerobaculia bacterium | reverse complement strand
CCCACCCGTCGCGCGCATCGCGCGTCGGCGCTGCATCCGCGCTGTCAACGGCGTTCGCGAGCTTTGCCAGCGCCTGGTCGATGAAGCGCAGCGAGGTTTCCGAGGCCGGCGGCGGGGGGAAGGCATTGCCAGCCGGCCCTCCCGTGATCGCCTTGACGCGCTCGGCGAGGCCAGGCTTCTCTTTCGTCAGCGCGGTCGCTTCCTCCATGGCCGCCGCGATCGCGGCTCGGGTCTGCTCGATCTGTCTGGCCAGAGCGAACTGCTCGGCGTACGCCGATGCCGGCAAATTGATGCGAGGATCGGGCGCGATCGTCAACGGCTGCGTCAATTTGCGATCGCCGACTGTCAACACGACTTTGTAATTGCCCGGCGGCGCCCACACCCCCTCCCCACCTCCCCGCCGCGTCCCCACACCTGCCGGAGCTGGGTAGCGAATCGGCCACACGAAGCGATGCATGCCCGGAGTCGTTTCGAGATGCGACGACGCGACGAACCACTCCGGCGCGGTTTGCAGGCGCGCGAGATCGGGTCCGGTGCGCTTGTCGTCGCTGCTGTAGCGGCGGACGAGCTGGTCGTTCGAATCAAAGATCTCGAGGGTGAGGCCCCTCACCCGGTCCCGCTCCGCGCGGACCACCCTCTCCCCGCTCGGCGGGGAGAAGGACGGGGTGAGGGGCAAGACGTAGTCGATGTAGGCGCCGAAGGGCGGATTCGGCGCGAGCGCTTCGTCCTTCGGCATCGGCGTGCCGGTAAAGCCGGCAGGGCGCTCGCGACGTGTGATTGCGGGCTTGTAGAGAAATGGAACTGAGTCTGGAGTTTGGCGGAGAGGTGCGATGTCGTCCATCACCCAGAATGCGCGGCCGTGCGTCGCAATCACCACATCGTCGCCGTGCACATCGATGTCGCGCACCGACGTCACGGGAAGATTCATCTGCAGCGATTGCCAGTGATCACCGTCGTCGAACGAAACGGAGACCCCCCGCTCCGTCCCTGCGTACAGCAGTCCTTTGCGCACCGGATCTTCACGAACGACGTTGACGAAGATCGGCAGACCGTCGGCGATCAACTGCCAGCTTTTTCCGCCGTCGTGGGTGCGATAGAGGTACGGGCGGAAATCGTCGAGGCGGTGGCGATCGACGGCGACGTAGGCCGTCTCGGAATCGAAATGCGAGACGTCGATGATCCCGACTTTCGACCATGACGTCACCGCCGGCGGCGTGATGTTGAGCCAATGCGCGCCCTCATCGCGCGTCCGCCAGATTTGACCGTCGTCGGTGCCCACCCAGATGTCGTGATCGGCGGTGCGCGACGGAGCGATGGCGTAGATGACGCCTTGTCGCGGCCCGGGACGCGCGCGATCGGCCGCGGTGATCGGATCGAGATTGGCGGGCGTGCCGGGATCTTCGCGCGTCAGATCAGGACTGATCACCGTCCAGTGCTGCCCGCCGTCTTCGGTTCGAAAAAGACGCTGATTCGAAAAATAGAGAACGCCCGGATCGCGCGGCGAGAAAACCAGCGGCAGCGTCCAGGTCGCGCGATCGTTGCCGGGGTTCGCCATGGTTGGATCGATCGACTGTGTCTGCATCGTCCGCACGTCGAGCTTGTCCACGCGCCCGCCGTAGAGAATGTTGGAGTCCTTCGGATCGGGCGCCAGATTATCGCTCTCCCCGCCCGCGGTTGTCTCACGGAAATTAGTGATGTTGATTCCGTCGATGGTGGTGGTGCGACTCGGAACTCCGGCCGCGCCGGAATCCTGCTGCGATCCGTAGACCCAGTACGGAAAACGGTTGTCGGTGATGACGTGGTAGAACTGCCCGGTGGGCTGGTTGTACCAGGAGCTCCACGTTTTTCCGCCGTTCACCGACACCACCGTCCCCTGATCGACGCCCAGAATGCGGCGTTCCGGATGCTCGGGATCGATCCATAAGGCGTGGTAATCGTCGCCGCCGGGCGCCCCCTTGATGGGAATGAATGTCTTGCCGGCATCTTCCGATCGATACACATTGACGTTGCACGAATAGACGACGTCGGCATTCTTGGGCTCGACAGCGATTCCACCGAAGTACCATCCGCGCGACCAGACGCGCGAATCGCTGCTCGTGCGCGCCCACGTTGCGCCGCCGTCGTCGGAGCGATACATCCCGCCGCCGTCGGTGGCATCAACAAGGGCGTAAACGCGCTGCGGCATCGACGGCGCGACCGCCACTCCGATGCGTCCGACCTTCGCCGGCAGTCCTTGAATGGCGTTCCAGTGATCGCCGCCGTCGGTCGATTTGAATAGACCGCTGCCCGGACCGTTCGACGGCGGGTAAACGCTCCACGGCGTGCGCCGCGTCCGCCACAGCGCGGCGTAGATGACTCGCGGATTTCCGGGCTCGAAATCGAGATCGATCGCGCCGGCGTCGTTGTCAGGCCCGAGAACCTTCTGCCACGTCTTTCCGCCATCGCTCGAGCGATACACGCCGCGCTCTGGATTCGCGGCGTACGGATGGCCCAGGGCGGCGACGTAGACCAGGTCGGGATTGGTGGGATGGATGAGGACCTTCCCGATCTGCTGCGAGTCCTCGAGACCGATGTGCGTCCACGTTTTTCCGGCATCCGTTGATTTGTACATGCCGTTGCCCTGCGCGATGTCGGAGCGCATGTCGGCCTCGCCGCTGCCGACGTAGATCACGTTCGGATTCGATCGCGCCACCGCCAGGGCGCCGATCGATCCGATCGGCTGCGCATCGAAGATCGGCTGCCAGGTGCGGCCGGCGTCGCGGGTTTCCCACACGCCGCCGTTCACGCTGCCGAAGTAGAAATGTTCCGGTTGGCCCGGAACTCCGCTGACTGCCAGCACACGGCCGGCGCGGAACGGTCCGATCAGCCGCCAGTGCAGATCCTGAAAAAGTGCGGGATCGACGACCGCGGCGGCGGTCGACGCGTACAGAAGAAGGGCGAAAAGACGTCGCATGGCCGCGGAACATACAACGCTCTGCGGCCGTGCGGAAGTCAACTAAGTGTGGCGGCGGGCGCCTTCGCCCGCCGCCACACTAGTAACCGTAGGGACGGCCGTCGTCGTAACGACGGTAGCCGCGCCCATTTCGAGTGTTTTCGACGTTATAGGCGTCGAACACGCCCTGCCGATTCCACGCGCCGGTCAGCTCGACGTAGTCCCCCGAACGCAGATCGCCCAGGCGCGGATCATTTCCGCGCAGCACAACCGTGACGAAGCTGCCCGACACGTCGTCGCGCATCACCAGCGTCCCGCGGCGATAGTCGACGCTCTCGACGACGCCGCGCAGATCGCCCTGGGTCGCGTACGGACCGACGTCATACACGTCGTAGTAACCGGCCGGGTTCCAGATGCCGCCCAGGCGGATGTTGACGCCGACGCGGATCGGGAATCGCGACCACCGGCTGGCCTCGATGAAGAACGGATATCGCGTCCCTCCGATCCAGACGTTGTAGCCGCTGCGGAAGTGCTCGACGCGGCTGACACGGCCCTGGAACGACTGGCTATGCCGTGTGTCGTTTCGGTAACCATCATTGGAGTGGCCGCGCCGGTCGTCGCCGCGCGATCGGAACTGCGCGTCGCGCGTCGCATCGAGATGACGCCAATCCGCGAAAGCGGACGTGCTCGTGATCATCACAACCGCAACGATTGCTGCAAAGAGACCGGATAACTTTCTTGATCGATTCATATTTATCTCCGTGGACTCATGGACCAACGCCCGCGGTAATCGCAAACGATCTGCCACCTCACGCGTTACAATCGATGCATGCGGCGGATCATGGCGGTGATCGTGTGGATGATTGCCGCATCGTCCTACGCGCAGTCCTCTTTTCGCACCTACGGCTTCCTGACTCTTCGCGAGATCTACGTCAAGGCGCAGCCATCGTGGTCGACCGGCGGGTTCGGGCGCTTCGACGTCGGCGCGAGAAACGCCGACGCTCACAAGACCGTGAATGTCGACGTCCTGCAGCTCGGCATCGACTGGACGCCGACAAGCTGGCTGCTGTTGCACACCGACGGGCTGGCGCGGCGCGAACAATCGGGAACGGTCGGGCGGCGGGCGGGACTCCTTCAGGCCTACGGCGAGCTTCACACCGAAAAATTGCGGTTTCGCGGCGGCCTGTTCTGGCTTCCGACGTCGCTCGAGAATGTCGATCCACTCTGGAATTCGCGCTACACCATCAGCAACTCCGCACTCAATTCCTGGATCGGTCAGGAAGTGCGACCGATCTCCGTCGACCTGCAGTTCGCGCCTAACTTTTATTTCAGCCTGGGTGCGACCGCCTTTCGAGGAAACGACACCATGGGCAGCGCGCTCGCGTCGCGCGGCTGGACGATCGGAAACCGCCTGAGCGTCTATGACGAAGTGATCGCGTCCGTCCCCGACACCACGCGCCCGATCGGGCCGGACACCGATCATCGAATCGGCGATTCGGGACGCATCCGCTTTCAGATTCCGGAACGGGCGCTCTTGCAACTCACGCACATCGACAATCGGGCCAGGCTGCTCGTCAAAGCCGCGCCCGAAACACCGTGGCGGACGAAATTCGACGTCGTCGGTGCGCAGCTCGGAACGACGGGACCAACGACCGTGGTCGCGGAGTGGGCGTCCGGTTCCACCGAACTCGGATTTCCCCGCGGCAGTTTCACGATGGATTTCGACACGGTATACCTGCTTCTCTCACAGAAGCGCGGACCGAGTCGCTGGTCGGCGCGGATCGAGCGTTTCACCACCAACAATCATCGGCGGCCGGCCAATGACGTCAACCGCGAACGCGGCAGCGCGCTGACCCTCTCGTACCTGCGCGACAGCAGCAACAGCTTGCGCACCGGAATCGAATACGTTCGTGCCAAGGGCGATCGCCTGGAGTCACCCGATCCGCGCACCGGAGGATCGACCATCACGCTCGAGCTCCGTTACCGCTTCTGAATGCAGATCGAATCGCTTTCGGCTACTGCGCTTGCGGCCGCGTCGTTTTAAGTCTGCAAATCACCACAGAAGCACAGAGCGCACAGAGAACTCGTTCTCCTGTGTCAGATAGAATCGGGCGCCATGCGCAGACTGTTGATCGTTTTTTTTCTGGCCGTGCCGGCTCTGGCACAAGACACCGCCGCCATCGACAAGGCTGTCAACGAGATTCTCGGGAAGAGCGGCGCGCCGAGCGCGTCGATCGCAGCGGTGAAAGACGGGAAGATCGCTTACGTGCATGCGTACGGCAACGCACAGATCGATCCGCCCCGGCCGGCGACTGCCGACATGCGCTACAGCATCGGCTCGATCAGCAAGCAGTTCACTGCCGCCGCGATCATGATGCTGCAGGAAGAAGGAAAGCTCTCCCTCGACGACAAAGTCGTGCGCTGGCTTCCCGAGCTCACGCGCGCGAACGACGTCACGATCCGGCAGCTCCTCTCGATGACCTCCGGCTATCAGGACTTCTGGCCGCAGGACTACGTGATGCCGGGCATGCTCGAGCCGGTGACGGCACAGGAAATCATGAACGGGTGGGCCCGCAAGCCGCTCGATTTCGAGCCCGGCACGAAGTGGCAGTACAGCAACACCAACTACGTCATCGCCGGCGTGATCGTGGAGCGCGTGGCCGGGATGCCGCTGCTCGACCTCCTGCAACGCCGGGTTTTCGCTCCGCTTCACATGACGACCGTGTTCAACACCGATGCATCGCCGCTGCGCCCTGAAGATCCGGCGAGATACCTCCGTTATGCGATTGGACCGCTGCGCCCGGCACCTAAAGAAGGACGAGGATGGATGTTCGCGGCCGGCGAGCTGGCCATGACGCCGCACGATCTCGCGCTGTGGGACATCTCGATGATCGATCAGACCATTCTGAAGCCGGCGTCCTATCGCGCCATGGAAACGGAAGTACAGCTCGCAAGCGGCGTAGGCACGCGCTACGGCCTCGGGCTCGGAATCGGAATGTCGGACGGTCGTCGATTCGTGTCGCACGGCGGCGAAGTCTCCGGCTTCACCGCCACCAATACTGTCTACCTCGACGATCGCGCCGCCGTCGTCGTCCTTGCCAACCTCGATGCGACCGGCGCCTCGAGTCAGATCGCCTCGCGCATCGCAAACATTCTTTTCGCAACGACGGACACGGCGGCCACCGAGATCGCGCGCAAGGTCTTCGAGGGTTTTCAAAAAGGGCAGATTGATCGATCGCTTTTTACATCCAATGCCAACGCGTATTTCACGGATCAGGCGCTCAAGGATTTTGCGTCAGGGCTGGGGCCGCTCGGGAAACCGCAGGAGTTCTCGCAGGCGTCGCAGTCGTTGCGGGGCGGAATGACGCTGCGCCGTTATCGCATCCGCTTTCCGAACAAGACGCTCACCGCGACGACGTTCTGGATGCCGGACGGAAAGCTCGAGCAGTTCCAGATCGCGGCCTCGGAGTGAATCAACGCCTCGCTAAGGTCGTGCTGCCCGTCGCCGCGGCGGTATGGGCGTGTTGAGAATTTCGAAGAGTTGTGAGCGCATCACTGTCAGCATTGAATAGAGAACATCGCCGGGACACTCGGTAATCGTGCAAGTCGCACCAGGAACGTTGCCATCGCGATGGCCGAGGATGGTGGGAAGGTTGAGGCCGGAGGAGGGATGGTGCACGATCGCAGTGGGATCGATTCCGTTCTTTCGGCACAATTCTGTCAGCAACTGTCGCAGAGTCGCGAGCGCGGCGTCAGTCGGCGGCGTGCCGGTGAAGGTGCCCAGAAGCGCGACGCCGACGGTGTTGGAGTTGCGACACGAAAAATGCGCGCCGATGATCCCCTCCCCACCCGCCCGCCCTTCGTAGATCGTCCCGTTCGGATCGATCAGGTAGTTGTAGCCGATATCGCCCCAGCCGTTCGTGAATGTGTGCAGATACCAGATGTTGCGAAGCTCGGCGTCCCAGCTCGCGACGCTGTTGGCGCCGGCGGTGTGATGCACCACCGCGTGCGTGACGACCGTGTGTTGCGGTGTCCACAGCGGCGAATTTTCGCCGTCGGGACAACCCCAATCCGTTCGCGAGCGAACGGTGAGTGTAGCGGCCGGCTTTAGCCGGCCGGACGGGCTGAAGTCCGTCCCCACACTGGGCGGGAACATAACCACGCTGACGCGGTCGACCGCGCCGTCGAAGGTGTATTCAGCGTAGCGTTTCGCTGAACCGAAGTGCGCAATCGCGGAGAGGTAACGGCCGGCCGACGGATCGCTGCTGTCGTCATCGATCGCGACCGGCATCCAATCCGACCATGTGTGGCCGTCGTCGGAAACGCGGACGCGGACAGCAACCGCCGAGTCAGCAGTCCACGACACGGCGGCGGACTCAAAGGGCTGCTCCACTTTCATCACGTGGTGCAGCGTGATGCTCGCGGCGAAGAGAAGTGGGACGATCATCAGTTCGATTTCAGGCGCGCCGGCCAGTTGATCAGGAGATGCACGGGAGGGTCCAGCGGCTGATCTTCGATTTGTACCAAGAAACGCGCACCGTCAGCGGCCGGCTCGAAGTCGACTGCATTTCGCGATTGAAACAACGTGCGCGGAACTCCGACCGGCACGCCGCCGTGGATTGCGACACTCATGAATTTTCCGTCCGAAGCAAGAAAGAACAGCTCCTTACAATCGGCTCGCCAGCGTGGACGTGTCCCGCCATCCTTTGAGATTCGCATCGTCAATCCCGAACCTTCAAATGCTCGCAGGTACACCTCGGCACGTCCCGAGACGTCCGATTGATATGCGATCCATTTTCCATCGGGGGAAAAGCGAGGAAACCACTCATTGAACGGGGTTGCGATGAGCGGTTTGGCCGGTCCGGGCGGATTGAGCGGCATCAGCCAAACATCGCTGCTGGCCGGCCGGTTATAGGAAACGAACAGCATCCACTTTCCATCCGGCGACACGTCCTCAGGCTGCTCGACACCGGAGCCTTGATAGATCAGCGTTCCGTGATCCTCGCCAAGCGTCCACCGATAGATATCCGGCGGACCGAGTGTGTCGTCGCGGTAATAAATGGTTCGGCCGTCGCGAGACCAGATCGGATTGCTGTGAGTCTTTGAGTGCTGCCGAAAATGAGGATTACGCCGACCGTGATTGTGATGATCGCGAGCCCGACGAACCAGGCTTTCGTCTTCATGCAAACTCCTTTCGCTATTGGGAAGAGCCGATTATCGTCGTGGCCCTCAGCGCCGGTCAAACCATCGCCAGGTGAGGGAGGATAGACTGCCGGCGGTGAACGCCGAATTCACGCTCCGCGCCGCCATCGCCGGAATCGTCTTCGGCATCATCTTCGGCGCTGCCAACGCCTATCTCGGCCTCCGCGTCGGGCTGACGGTATCGACTTCGATTCCGATCGCCGTTCTGACGGTAGCGCTGTTTCGCCTCCTGCGGCAGCGCGATGTGATCCTGGAAGCGAACATCTCGCAGACGATCGGCTCTGCCAGCTCCTCGCTCGCCACCGGAACGATCTTCACGATTCCGGCGCTGTTTCTATGGGGCATGGCGCCCCCGATGTGGCAAGTGGCGATCCTGGCGCTGCTGGGCGGATTTCTCGGGATCGCCGCCATGGTGCCGCTGCGTCGTCTGCTGATCGTCCGTTCCGCAGATGAATTGCCGTACCCGGAGGGGACCGCGTGCGCCCAGGTGCTGCGCGCGACGACGTCGGCGCAGTCGGGCGGCGGCCGCTGGATCTTCATCGGCCTTGCCGTCGGCGCGGTGATCAAGATTGCGATCGGAGCCCTGGTGCTGATTCCGTCGACGCTGACGGTGCATCTGCCGGTGCTGCCCAAAGCAGACCTCGCGCTGGAGATCGCCCCCGCTCTCCTGGCCGTCGGTTACATCCTCGGTTATCGCCAATCGTCGATTCTCGTGTCGGGCAGCCTCATCTCGGCGGTTGTTCTCACGCCATTGATCGCCATCTACGGCACCGGCGCAGTCGCGACGATGACGGCGACGCAGATCTGGTCGCGTCATGTTCGCTACATCGGAGCCGGTGCCGTGGCTGCCGCCGGTCTGGTGGCCGTCGCCCGTGCGTTGCCGACGATGGTCACGTCATTCCGCGCCGTCGTTCGAGGGTTGCGCGCATCATCAACGGAAACGGCGTCCTCTGATCGCACCGACCGCGACGTCCCGGGCTGGGTGGTCGTGGTTGTGCCGATCGCAGTCATCGTGACGCTGGTGGCGGTGCCCAATCTTCTGGCTGGCAATATGACTTTGTTCCCTCGCGTGATCGCCGCGTTGGGCGTGGCGATCTTCGGGATCTGCTTCGTGGTGGTCTCGTCGAGAATCGTCGGCCTGATCGGTGTCTCATCGAATCCGACTTCGGCGATGACGCTGGTGACGTTGTTAGGCGTGGCGGTTGTCTTCGTGGCACTTGGGTGGCGCGATCCCTCCGCGCGTGCGGCTATTCTCACCGTCGGCACGGTTGTTTGCATTGCGGCCTCGAAAGCCGGCGATATCTCGCAGGATCTGAAAACAGGCTATCTGGTCGGTGCAACGCCCGCGCGTCAGCAGCTCGGTCAGTTCATCGGCGCGGCGTTCGCGTGCTGGGCCGTCGCGGCCACGGTGCTGCTGCTCGGGAAAGCATTCACGTTCGGTTCCGCGGAGCTGGCGGCCCCGCAGGCAACGCTGATGAAAACGGTCATCGAAGGCGTGCTGGCCGGCTCGCTCCCGTGGGGTTTGGTCGGAAGCGGCGCAGCGCTCTCGATCTGCGCGCTGATCGCCGGTCTTCCCGGCTTGTCGTTTGCGGTCGGGATCTATCTTCCGCTCGGAACGTTGATGCCTGTCTATGTCGGAGGAATTGTCCATCGCATCGTCGAGGCGCGCCGCAAAGAAAAAGTATCCGAAACCGATACTGGAGTTCTGGCAGCCAGCGGCATGATCGCCGGCGAAGGTCTGGCCGGCGTTCTGATCGCGTTTCTCATCGCGGCGGGGACGAAGTGGGTCAGCCTCCGCCAGACACTGGCCTCAGTCCACTTCGCCGCGAAGGATTTCAGGTATCTGACTGGCGCGCCCGCGGTCGTGCTCGGCATCGTGATTGTCGTCAGCGTCTGCGCGCTGCTCTATCGAGCCGGACGCCGATAGAGCGCGCGCAATTCTTTCTTTGCGCGTTCGAGCTTCGTGAGTCGTGGCTTCGGTAACTTCCTGCCCGCGCGATTGATGTAGAAGGTGAGCATCGACATCGCCGAGCGGTACGAATCACTCTTCCGCCGCCGGCTGCGTTCCGCCGATCGTTTCAATGATCGGGCGATGGCGCGCGGGTCTTCTTTGGAGAAGACACCCCGCTCGAGATCGAGCGCGTTGCTGGTCTCGGTGACGCGTTGTGACCATCGTTTCGCCATGTAAGTCATTGATTGCGAATTAGATGCCGAGAAGGTCAGAGAATTGCTGCGTCCGTTGGCGGAACGACAGATGGCCACCCTTACGGAGCCGGCCGCGGCGCCGCCACCATTCGTCACAGTTGTGCGAGAGTTGGAGCACGTCACAACCGCGATCCCGATCGTGGTGGGAGTGCTCGTTCTTTATGGCTGGTCCGCTGATATCGAGGTTCTGAAGCGGATCGTCCCCGGGCTGGTGGCGATGAATCCGATGACCGCGATCGGCTTCATCCTGTTGGGACTTTCGCTCGCCCTCCTCTCGCGCGAGCAAGTCGGGAAAGCGCGCCATCGAATCGGCGAAGCTCTCGCGATGATCGCGTCCGCGATCGGGCTCATCAAGATTTTGGCGCTGATGACACCGATCAATCTTCACATCGACCAGCTTTTTTTCGCCGACAAGCTCGGCGGCAGCGATTTCGGCCTGCCGAATCAGATGGCGCCTAACACTGCCCTCAATTTTCTCCTCCTCGGTCTGGCCTTGATGAACATCGATCGGCGGCTGAGCCGCTGGTGGCCCTCGCAATTTCTGACCATCGCGGCTGCCATGTCTTCGCTTCTGGCGCTGATGGGATACGCCTACGGCGTGAAGTCCTTCTACGGCATCGGCGCTTACATTCCGATGGCGTTGCACGCCGCTGCAAGTTTTCTGGTAGTGGCAATCGGCGTCATGTTCGCAAGACCGGCACACGGATTGATGGCCGTGTTTCTGAGCGAGAGCAGTGGCGGCGTGATGCTGCGCCGCCTGCTGCCGGCGGTGCTCATCATCCCCGCGGCGCTCGGTTGGATCCGTCACCAGACTTACAGCACGCGCCTGGTCGATCCTGAATTCGAGATGTGGCTGCTGGTCATCCTGCTCATGACGGTCTTCGCGCTGTTGATCGGATGGAGCGGCCGGCTGCTGTTTCGGCTGGACCTCGATCGCGCGGAAGCTGAGCGCACTCTCACCTACCAGGCCATGCACGATGCGCTGACGCAGCTTCCCAATCGAAGACTCTTCACCGAGCGGCTGGAGGCCGAATTGGACCTGGCCAGAAAAACCGGCAACACGCTGGGAGTTCTCTTCCTCGATCTCGATCTGTTCAAAGTCGTCAATGACAGCCTCGGGCACGTGGTGGGCGATCAATTGCTGATCGCTGCCGGCAAGCGCATCAGCGATGCCCTGGGCGAGAGAGAACTGGCGGCGCGGATCAGCGGTGATGAGTTCACCATTCTTCTGGCCGATGCCGGAGTGCGCGAACGCGCTGCCGATCTCGCCAAAAAGCTTCTCATGGCGTTCGGATCATCGTTCAAGCTTGGACCGCACGAAGTCTTCAGCACCGTCAGCATCGGGATCGCGTTCAGTGAACGCGACGATTCGCCCGTGAATTTGATCCGCCATTCCGACATCGCGATGTATCAGGCCAAGACGCGCGGCAAAGCGCGCTACGAGATTTTCGATCCGACCATGGACCTGGCCGCGATTCGGCGCCTCGAGCTCGAGACCGAGCTGCGGCGCGCGATCGAAAAGGGCGAGCTGCGCGTCTACTATCAGCCGGAAGTCGAGATCGAGAGCGGAAACCTGGTCGGGATGGAGGCGCTGGTGCGATGGGAACATCCCGAGCGCGGACTGGTCTCGCCGACAGAATTCATCGCGGTGGCCGAGGAGACCGGCCTCATTTTGGCGATCGGCCGGTGGGTGTTGTACGAAGCATGTCGCCAGGCCAAAGAGTGGCAGGACAAATACCGGCCCGATCTGGCGCTGATGGTCTCGGTGAATTTGTCGGGCCGGCACTTCCAGCAGGCCACGCTGATCGAGGAGGTTTCCGAGGTCCTGAAGAAGACCGGGATCAACGCCGGAGACGTGATCCTGGAAATCACGGAATCGGTGGCGATGGAAGGCGCCGAAACCACAATCGAGATTCTCACCAGGCTCAAATCCCTGGGCGTGCAACTGGCCATTGACGATTTCGGCACCGGCTTCTCGAGCCTGGCCTATCTGAAGCGCTTTCCTGTCAATCTGCTGAAGATCGACAAATCGTTTGTCGACGGAATCGCACTCCAGGGTCCCGACAGCGCCATCGTGGAGGCGATCATCGCGTTAGGCCACGCTCTAGGATTGAAAGTGATTGCGGAAGGAGTCGAGACCGGAGCGCAAGTCGATCAACTGCGTGCGCTGGGATCGGAACTGGGCCAGGGCTTCTACTACGGCAAGCCGCTGGAAAGCGCGCCGGTCCTCCTCAGCGCTGACGGGAGAGCCCATCCGGAATCCGAACTTCCCGCCCCTCCCGCCGCCAAATCATCGCGCTGATCCACCAGCGACCGTCGCGTCGGAAGAGCTGAATGCTGTTCACTCCACGGTTGAGCACTTTGCCATTGCGGGTGCGTCGCGTCTCGTAGGCGCTGAGCACATGCGCCACATCGTCGAACTGCCGCGTCTCGCGCCACAATTCGCCCTCCCAGAAGCTGGGCATCTCGCCGGAGGCGATCATCGATTCGAAGTTGACGCGATAGGAGTCCAAGTCGAATTCGAAGACGCCGTCGTCGTTCACGCGCACCATGCGCGCGCCCGGTGCGAAGATCTGCTCCTGCCTTTTCCAATCGACACCCTGGCCCGCTTCGAAGCAGACCGATTCGTACATGGCCGCGATGATGGAATCGAGATCTCTCATAACTTTCTCAGCGCCTCCGTCGCGATGTCGATTTCCTCTTCGGTGTTGTAGTAGTGCGGCGAAAGTCGAAGCGCCGATTCGGCGCGCTTGTCGGTCATGTCGAGGATGGCCCACGCCCGAAAGGTGGCCGAGGCATTGATATTCTGCTTGCGCAGCGCGGTCACGATCTCGGATGCGTTTCGCCCGAAGTCTGCCGTGACGATGGCGGCACATCTCTGACCGCGGTCGAGCACCCGCGCGAATCGTGATAATTTATCGCGCAATTTATTAGCTAACATTAATGCTCGCTCGCTGCAGCGATCGATGCCGGCATCGATGGCGTATCGCGCCGCCGCGCCGAGTCCGAGAAGCAGAGCATAGGAGAACTCCCAATTCTCGAAGCGGCGAGCGTCGGGCGCCAGCTCATAGGAATCGGCAGTCATCCACGATGCGCCGCGCATGTCGATGTAGAGCGGAGCAGCGTTGCGCTCGAGCACGCCATCCGCGATGTAGAGAAAGCCGATGCCGCGCGGCCCGCGCAGAAATTTGCGGGCTGTCGCCGAAAGAAAATCGCATCGAAGCCGCGAGACGTCGATGGCAAGCTCACCAACGGCCTGGCAGGCGTCGACGAGATACGGCACGCGCGCTTCCTGTGCGATTTGTCCGAGGCGCTCGACCGGTTGGATGAGTCCGGAGTTTGTGGGGACCCAGGTGACCGCCAGCAATCGCACTTTGGGATCGCGCAGCAGATCGCGAACGGATTGCGGATCGACACCGCCCGATTCGAGATCGTCGGCACGGCGAATCTCGACTCCCTGCCGCTTGGCCAGCGAAAGGTAGGCCAGCTGATTCGAGATGTAGTCGTTGCGCGTTGTGACGACGACGTCGCCGGCCTTGAAATCGAACGCTGAGAGCGCCTGGAAAAACGCGACGGTGGCGTTCTCGACGACGGCGACGTTGCGCGGCTGTGCGCCCAACAGCTCAGCAACGTTTGCGTAACTCCGCTGGACCGCATCAGCGGCGTCATCGGCACTCTCGTATGCGCCAAAATTCGCTTCGCGATTGATGTGCCCGACCATGGCATCGATCACCGGCCTCGGCATCAGCGACGCGCCGGCATTGCTCAGGTGGATGACATTCGCGCACCCGGGCGTATCAGCTCGCCAGCGATCGAGCAGCGCTCTGTCCACCGCAGCATGCTATCGCGGGCATGCGCGTTGCGATGATGCAATGCCAAGGAGGATGCAATATGGGCGACCGTGATGACGCCGTATGGAACACCGTGAAGGGCAACTGGAACCAGCTCAAGGGTAAAGTCCGCGAGAAATGGGGCTTGCTGACCAACGATGACATCGAGCACATCGCCGGTCACAAGGACCGGCTGGTCGGGAAAATTCAGGAGCGTTACGGAAAAACCAAGTGGGAAGAGGCCAACATCGAGCGCGAGCTGCGCGAGATGAATCAGCCGACGACCACCAAGCGCTGAACGCAGATAGGCGAAAATGTCGGGCGCATGTCGTTCTTCAAGCGCAACGCGCCCTATCTTTGCGCCGCGATGCACGTGATTGCCGGGATCGGCGCGATTTTTCTTTTGCGCGGCGGAAGCGAAGCAATCCCGGATATCCAGCAGCGCATTGACTTCATGACGCAGTTTCCGGAACGCTGGCGTCTGGGATGGCTGCTGTGGATGCTTGCCGCTCTGACGCTGATCGGTTTCTACGGATGGTGGGGCTCGCGCATCGGAAAGCTTTGGCCGGTGGCGATCGCAGCCGCCGGCCTGGCCTGCGACTGGTCGGGCGAGTCGATCTTCATCGCGTCGATCCCGCGGCCGGACACAAGACTCTATCGCGTCGCCGCGCTGCTCACCGGCGGTGCCGGAAACGGACTGTATACGGTCGCGGCGATGATTCTCACACTCGCGACAAGACAGCTACCATGGCGATGGTTAGCATGGTGCGCGTGGGCGGGAGGAATCGCGCTCACGACTGCGACCATCATCAATAGCGACATGGGCGTCACAGTCGCAAGCGCAGCCCTGATGATCTTTTTTGTTCCCTGGGTCGTGATGGCCGGAAAGAAAATGCCATGAAGCGCATCGTGGTCCTGGGCGGCTCCGGTTTCTTCGGGCAGTGGATCGTCCGGCGGCTGGTCACCGCCAAATTGCAGCCGATCGTCGCATCGCGCACGAGCGGGCAGTTGCGCATTGACGCCAACAACGCCGAAGATCTGAAAAAGAATCTCAAGCCGCGCGATCTGGTCATCGACTGCGCCGGCCCATTTCAAAGACGCAACTCTGCGCTGATCGAGACCGCGCGCACCATGGGGGTCGATGTCATCGACATCTCCGACAGCGCCGATTACACCGCCATGGTCTACAAGTACGAGGCGCCGATCGGGGCCGCGGGAATTCGCGTGCTGACCGCGTGCAGCTCGCTTTCCACCATCAGCGCGGCGGTCCTGAAATCCGTCAGCGTCGACGAGCCTCGCCGATTGAGCGCGTATCTCGTTCCCGCGATTCGCCACACTGCCAGCGCGTCGACGATGCAGTCGATGCTGGAATCGCTGCAGGGATCGTTTCGAAGATATCGCTTCCCGGCTCCGATCGGAACCCGCGTTGGAGTGACCGTCAAGAGTGTCGACGCCGTGACGCTGCCTCGAATTTTTCCGACATTGGCCACGACGGAGCTCAGCGTCGACCTTCGCTTTCCGGGCATGAACCTCGCGCTGGCGGCAGCGACCCGATGGAAGTTCGCCCGTCGCATGATGGACAAGCATCAGAGCAAGGCCATCTCCCTGGCGCACGCAGTCGGCACCACCCACGGAGTGCTGGCCTACGAGATGGCTTCCAAGGTCGGATTCAAATATCGGATCTTCGTCGGCGAGCGAAGCTACATGCTCGCGGTTCTGCCGGCGGTCCAGGCCGCCATTGCGATTGCCGAAGGTCGTTTTACGAAGCGAGGTCTGGTGCCGCCCACCGATCACGTCGAGCCGTATCAGCTCTTCGAGGCCATCCGCCAGGAGGGAATCTCGCTGATCGCGCTGTGACTAAGTGTCGAGCCTCTCCCAGTGAAGGCCGGAGGCGTCGTCGAAATCGTATTCGCCCTTCTCGTCCATCTTCTGCGTCAGGCGGAGCAGCAGATTCGAGACGTCGACCCGCAGAGGCAGCAGTTGAAGTTGCGGCATCTCGAGCTCGTTGAAGCCGAACTCGCCGTCGATGCACTCGAAGAGATCGAACAGCTCGCTCTCGGCCTTCTTGCGCAGGAAGCGAAGCAGATCCTGCTCGGAAAGCATCTCCAGCTCGATCAGCGCCTTCGCGACCGCGACATTTTTCTTCCGCAGCGTTCGCGCTTTCTCGTGCATCTCCTCGGTCAGCACACCTTTTTCGATCAGCAGGCGGCCCAAAGTCTTCTTCCGGTCGGAAGACGACGAATACGTGAGCGTGCCATTTTCGAAGGCCAGCCTCTCGGTCGAAAGTGCCGTGCGGATCTCGAGCGTCCCCGTCTTGCGGAATTGGCTGATCCACATCAGCAGCTCCGGCACCGGCATGGTCCGAAGGTTTCCCTGAATGGGCATCTATGCGTGGATCATATGCGTCCACGCCGCAACGCGAGGCCATAGTTACGGAAATGAACCCGGCGGTATTGATCGTCGAAGCGACGCGGAAACGGCAAGGGGCGGTGGCGCGGGTCGCCGCCGAACTCTCGCATGGCATTGAAGCCGCCACCGGTGAAGATCAGCCGGGCCGCAGATGACAACTGCGTCGCTGGATAGACATCGACACATTGCACGTCGGAGCGATGCAGTTTCGCCGGCGCGCAAAGAAGGATTGGGTCGCGGACATTGTCGATTGAGCAAACGTCTCTGGCATAGGCGATGAGCTCGTCAATTTCGTCGGCCGGCCCTGAGTGAATCACCAGCACATAAGAAGGCGCCGATGGAGTCGGCAGCGCGTCCTCAAATTCGAAATCTCGAATGACCTCATTCGAATTTTCTTCGATGAAACGATCGTGATCATCCTCGAGCGGCTCGAGAACAAAGGTGCGGTCGAAACGCGGCAGATTTCGCGGCTGGTACGCGCTCCATCGCAGATACCGCGCGACGTAGTCGACATGCGGCGCTTCGATCTCGCCAAAAAGCCCGGCAGGAAATGTGTCGACGATGATGCGCTGCGGCGCAAGGTGCTTGATCGCGTCCCTAGACCACCGAACAACCGGAATGTCCCCGGTCACACGCCGATCGTCCGCGAACTCCGACTCCGTGAGAATGATTGCCTCTTGCTCGAGCCCGAGAGCTCGCAGCATGGCGCGGGCCCGCGTCAAATGTCCGAGCCCGCCGCCGATGGCGTAGTAAAGAACGGCCATCGATCAGTGCAGCGGAGCGGCCAGCTCGGCCATGATGATGGCGCGCTCGCGAGCTGGAATCCGGTCGAGCAGCGCCACGCCGAACGACGGTTCGACTTTCACCGCCCTGGCGCGATAGACCTCGTGCCCCTCGGCATCCTTCACTTCAACGCGTTGATTATCGCCGTAATACTTCACTTCCCCCAGCAGACGATCGACCGGGGCGTAGACCTTGATCTTGTCTTCTTTGAACTTCAGTTCGTACGGATTGCGATTCTCTTCGTTGTCGCTGATCTTGACCTTGTCTTCGCTCTTCTTGATCTTCCAGAGCAACTTGCCGTCGGCGGTGCGAACCTTGAAGCCCTCTTCCGATCGCTTGACCTCCACAACGACCTTGCCATCGCTGCCGGCGTACTTGCGTTTTCCATTCTCGCGGACATGACCGCGCAGCGATTGCTGCAAGCCGTTGTCGTTGAATGCAACGATCACGTCGCTTCCCGCCGGCGAGATCTCGACGACGGACTTGCCATCGACGGATGTCAACGTGATCGAAGGAGCATCCGCCGTAGCGGAACTGCGCGCGGGCGGCGGTGCGGCACTCGACGACTGCATCGGCCGCCTGTCGCGGTAGCAGGCGAGTGTCAGCACGAGGGCGATGAAGATCGATTTCTTCATGAAGACTCTCCATTGAGCAAATTGATGTAGCGCTCCGCTTCGCGCTCGGCCGTGAAATGCTCCAACACCACCGCCTGAGCTTTTGCACCAAGAGACCGAAGGGCTTCGCCATCGCAGGTCGCGACATTCGCGATTGCGCGACGGCAATCGTGCTCGTCTCCCGCTTCGAAGACGATGGCGTTGACCCCCTCGACAAGAACATCGGCCATTCCGCCGGCGTTCGACGCCACCAATGGAACGCCGAGGGCACTCGCTTCCAGGACGACATTGGGAAGACCGTCGTAAAAGGAAGGAATGACGACGGCGTCGCATGCGGCAAAGAGCGGCAGCAGATCGAGGCGGTCACGAAACGGCAGGACGGTAGCGGAAATCTGCTCGCGATGCGCAGTGAGCCACAGGAGCAAATCCTCCTCGACATCGCCGACCAGCATCAGATGCAATCGATCGGCGCATCCCGAACGCTCGAGTACCTCCAGAAAGAACTGCACGCCTTTTTTCTGCTTGAGTTGTCCGAAAATGCCCAGGACGCGGCGTCCGGCTTGAACATTTGCACTGCGCCAGCGCTCCGCCGCGGCGCGATCGTGAGGCAAAAGACGCCATGTTCGCGCGTCGACGCCATTGGGGATCCACTCTGGCCTGACACCCGGGATGAGCGCGGCGATGCGCGCAGCGTGATCGCGTGTCACTGTACAAATCGTGGCCGAGGACTGGATGGCCTGACGAAGAACGTCGGATCGCTTCGGCGAGAAGATGGCTGCATCGAAGTCGTTGCCGCGGATCAGCGTGACCAGCGGACAGTTGAGCCACGCTGCGTAGGCTGGTCCGGCCAGAATCGGCAGCGTTCCGCCGAATGCGACCACGTGTGTCGGGGCCAGGCCGTTGCGCTGTCGCGACAGCACGTTCCACAAGCGGTTGAGCGTGTGCGCCACGTCATCATCCGACGGACATTCGATGTGACGTCCTCCGCTTTTCGTTTCAACGCGCCACTCCGCGTAGCGGCGACTGACGTGCGCGACATCGACAGTGACCCCGCGCGACCGGAGCGCATGGACGATGCGGTCGCACGACTGCGCCATGCCGCCGCGGTCGGGCGGGTAGTTCTCGGTGATCCACAACGGCCGCAGCGTCATCAGCTATCTCCAAATCCCGCGGTATCAGCTTTTTCGGGAGCGGTGCTCGGACCGCGCCGCGCCATGTCGGAGTCGAAGGATCGAAAGTCGTAATCGTTGTAGTACGGATCGTAGTAAGAGCCGAAGTAGATGGGCGAGTAACTGCGCGAACGCCAGTAGCTCGATCGATATCGATACGGCCAGGCCGGATCGTTCACGTTCACGGCGCTGGGTGTCGCGGCCGGCTGCTGCGGCGCGCCGAGGACTTGCTTCTCTGCCTGTCGTGCATCGCAATCGAGGCAGCGCGTGAATCCGCTTGCCGGCGAAAGATGGCGGCTGCACATCGGACGTCCGCACAACGCACATTGCTTGACGATCGGCTCCCCGCAATCGCGCAGGCTGAAGAAACCACGCTTCGCTTTGCAGGTATTCATCACGACCTCTTGGCCACCGCGACGCCGCTGTAGGCCTCGGCGATCATGTCGACCAGAACATCAAAAGCGGAGGAGCCTTTGACGTCCGTTTTGACTTTTCGCTTCAATTTGACGGTGTGGCGTTTCGCATCCGCGGCCGCATCGCTGACCGCATATTGCTTGGTCGGAAACGCGACCGTCACGCCGCCGACAACGTGCCATTTCTCTTTCGTCTTGGTCTTGTACTTTCCGCGAGGATTTCGCCTGGTCCGCGCGCGCTGCAGCAGTTTGTCGATGACTTCCCAATCGAGATGCGTTCCGTCGGCGAGAACAACCTTGCCGCTGAACCATGGGCTGACGAAGAGGCGTTCAATGATCTTGGTGAAGCGAGGATCTTTCGGCGTGTTCTCCTTCACTTTTTTCTCGTTGATGGCTGCCGATCGCAGATCGATCTTGACGTGGATCGCGTCACCCGAATTCATGTCTTCACGCAGCAAGGTGAGGAAAGGAAGGGCGCTGTTCTGCAAATCGTCCGAGAGGTCAGCCTTCTTGAGCCGGCCGTAGGTCACGCCACTCACGATCGCCGTCACAATTGCCGCCACTGTCAATCCCGCCACCACATAAAAAACGCCGAGATGCGGGTGCGTGTGTTTCATGCCGTTGGCAAAAGTGACAAAAGAAAAAATGAACCCAACGAACGCAATGAAGATCGAAAGACCGAGAATGGTGCCGGCCTTCTTTCGGCGGGCGGCCATTTCCTGATCGAACGCCGACAGCGCGCGCAGCAGCTCCAGGACTTCGTCGATCGGACGATTGACGTTGAGCTGCATCGATTGCGCGATCCGTTGCTGCTCTGGTGTCAACGCTGTAGTCATCGAGTCACCTCTGCAAATGCCAGATTGCTGTAGACATCGACCAGACGTTTTGTGGCATGGGCCCACGTCAATGATTGCCGCACGCGCTCCCGCCCTCGCGAACCGAGGTCGCCGCGGAGATGGGGATATTCGAAAAGAATGCGGATCGCGCGCGCGAGCTCGGCGGGTCGATCGGGTGCCACCAGCAGCCCTTCGCAACGATCCGTGATCAACTCGCGGACGGCCGGCAAATCAGAAGCGATGACCGGGACGCCGGCCGCCATCGACTCCACGATCTTGAGCGGAGAACATCCCTGCACGACGTTGCGAGCGCAATCGGTGAGCGGCGCGAGAGATGCCATGGCGTGCTGCAGCCATGGTTGGAGCTCCTCGCTCGTCAAGGCCGTCTGCCACACGATGCGGTCGGCGACTTCCAATCGTTCCGCCAGCCGAACGTACCCTTTCGCGTAGCGCAGATCATGCGACGAGCAAATGACGAGCTGAAGGTCGAGATCGCGGACGCGTGCCAATGCGCGAAGAAGCGTCTCGATCCCCTGCCACTCCTGCAGCGCTCCGAAGTACAGGATGTAGTCGCGCGGCGCGTCGTTCGGACGGTCGACACGGTCGGGAAGATCTGCGCCGTTCGGGATCAAGGTGATCTTCGCGTCGTCGACGCCGCGACGCAGCAGGCCATCGCGAATGGTGGCCGATGGCGTCACGATGGCATCGGCTCGATCGAGCGCGATCTGTTCGAGCTTTTCGATTTTTGTCAGCGTCGATGGCGCTGCCGATGGATAGGTGTACGGGAGCTCGATCGACGGGAGCGCATTCACCTCATAGACGACCGCGTAGTCACGCCGCCGCGACACGATCGGCACGCCGCTCCACGGATCGCGGAAGTGGACAAGATGGAGCGACTCCTGGACTTCATCGAGGAGTATTTCGAGACGCTCACCGAAAGCGACCGTGCGCTCCAGGAAATTGTCGAGCGAGGTGCTGAAGCGGACGATCTCGATGTTGTCGTCGAACTGCTGTGCGGGAAGATCGTCGCCGCCGAGGACGTACAGCAATCCGCCGCCGGCGAAATCGAAGAGAGCGCGAGCGAAGCGGTCGATGTGGATGGCCGCCCCCTTGCGCGAAGGGAATCGATCGAACGCGGCATAGAGCGAACGATGCCGGGCCTGAAGCATCAACTTTTGGTTGGCGGCGGAACGGGCGGCGGCGCTGCGCCCAGCTCGGGAAATGCAGTCAGCGGCGCCCAGCCGGCCGCCCCGGGTCTCCACACCTGTGCCGATGGCGACACCTGGCCGCTGGCGACCATCGCGCGAAGAGCATCGTCAGTGTATGGACCGTACGTCTTTCCATCGATCACGACGGACCAGCGCGCGCCGGTGGCGGCAGATGGAGGCGGCGGCACGGCGCCACCGCCGAGTGCCTGCCCCATCGCCGAACCGATCGCGACTCCCGCTCCGAGTCCGGCGCCCGCGCCGGCGAGTCCGCCGGGATTCGCGGCCGCAATCGGAATGGCTTCCGCAGTCTGCAACTGTGTGTATTGCTGCAGGCGATCTCCGAGAACTCCGAGCTTGCTGCGCTGATCGATGGCCGCTTCGACTTCCGCGGGAAGCGACATGTTCTCGATGTAAAACCGCGAGAGCTCCAGGCCGTATGATCCGAAGTCCGAGGCCAGTTTGCCGTTGGCGATTGCGCCAAGCTCGTCATACTTCGATGCCAGATCGAGCGCCGCAATTTTCGACTCCGCAACGGCGTCGGAGAGTCGCGACACAATCGTCGAACGCAACTGGCCGAGGATGTCCTGCGTCGAGGTCAGCCCGTGAGTGCCGACGATGGTCGTGAAAAATGCCTTTGGATCTGCAATGCGGGTGGCGTAGGTTCCGAATGCGCGCAACCGGATCATTCCGAATTCGGCATCGCGCATCATGACGGGGTTGGTCGTTCCCCATTTCAAATCCGCGAACAATCGCGTGTTGAAAAAGTAGACCTCGGCCTTGAACGGCGAGTTGAAACCGTACTTCCAGCCGCGCAGATCGGTCAGGATCGGGATGTTCTTGGTCGACAACTCGTAGCGACCCGGCTGGAAGAGATCGGCGGCCCTTCCTTCATTGACGAACACCGCCGCTTGATTTTCACGGACCACAAGCTGCGCGCCCATCTTGATTTCCTGGTTGTAGACAGGAAAGCGATAGACCATGGTGTCGTTGGTGTTGTCGAGCCATTCGATGATCTCGATCCACTGCGACCCGGCCTGCTTTTTCAGATTGTCGAAGAAGCCCATGATGTCCTCCTATCCGCTGTAAGCCTCATCCTGTTCGATGCGTGACAATGCCCACCCGAAATCTCCGCCCGCGAGTTTTCCGCCACAGTGGCGACAGACGCCCGTCTGGCCGACCGCCACCGACGCGCCGCAGTTCGGACACGAAACGATCTTCGACGGATCCGATTGCGTGCCGCGGGTGCGGATGAAAGTCCAATACTCACTCCACGAACGCACATTGTCCTTCGATCCGGCCACGACCTTTTCTCCTCCATTGACCCCCGCCACGGTGTAATCGCGGCCGCTTGCTCGCACACGGAAAGTGATGCCGTCGTAGAACGCGTCGGAATCGATCTTCACGGGCTCGATCGGTCCAACATGATAGTCCGCAACGATGTTGCGAAGGCCCTGCTTGAGGTAGGCGTCGATCCAATAGCGATGGGTTTGGAAGAGCGTCTCGGTTTCGAACGGTCTCACTTTTTCCCAGTCGCGCGCCCCCCACGCGTCCTGCAGCTTCAGCGCTGTGTCGCGAACCTGAACGGTCAGATTCTGAAGGTCGAACCCCGGATGGGATGCTTCGAAATCCGCCTGCCGTCGCGACAGGTTGGATTGACGGATGGTGGGGAGATCGGTGCCTTCCTCCGGAACATCGGATGTCAGCAGCGGGCCGCGAGCGTCCCTGGCCACGGGAACAATGCTGCTCACGAACCACTGGAATGTGCCGTCTTCGATTTTGACGCCGCAGTATTGACACGCCCCATCGGTTCGAGTCTGCAGCGGCGCGCCGCAGCGAGGGCAATGCTCTGCCTTTGCCTTTTCGGGCGGTGGCGAAAGGATGTCGCGACGGCGCTCGAGGGTCCAATCCTCCTGGACATACCAACTCGACTCGTGCGTTCCGACGACCTCGGTGTAATTGGCTTCGTATCGGACTGTCACCGACACGATGGGATCTGACAAACCGCCGAGGGCACCGACATGCATGGCGCCCACGACGATGCCGCGCACTTCGGTGAGGCCAGGCGGATTTTGTCCTAGCAGTGTTTTTCTGGCATCGTCGCTGAGGAACGGCGCATAGCGATCGAGACCTCCCGATCCTCGGGCATGGTGCGCCTTGGTGTAGAGCGCATTGCAGAAGTCTTCGAAGACGATTTGCGAGAAATTCGGATCGAAGCGGCGAAGCTCGCTGAGGTCACCGCCCGATGTCGGTAAAAGCGGAGTCCGTGCACGCGCCTGGGCCATCTGGTTCAGCACAACGAGAAGGATGAAAATCAGAATGACAACGAAGAAAAACCCGCTGCAACCGCAACTCATCGAGCCGGAAGACCCGCCCCCGCTGTAGCTGCCGCCGCTGCTGCGGTAGCTGCCTCCGCCTCCGGAGTAGCTATGGCCGCCGCCGCTGTAGCTGCTCCCGCCGCGCGAGCCGCCACCGGAATACGACTGCCCACCGCCGACGCGGCCTAACACTGCTGTCGCGAGCAGCAGCGTGAAGATGAAAAGCGCAAGTCTCTTCCGGCTCATTGCTTCACGAAACGGACTTCGTTGGACAGCTCGTCACGATCATCGACGCGTGACGGAACATAGCGCTCGAGAAGAGGCTCGAGCTCGCGCAGCAGGTCGAGCAAGGCATTGGCATCTGCGTCGTGCTGACGTGTCTTTTCGAGGAGCTGGTTCCACTCCAGGACCGGAACGGCGTCCAAAAGTCCCCGATCAGCGATCAACTCCATCCGACGTTCGAGCAGCGATAGAAAGATGAGCAGACCCGTTTCGCGGCTGGTGTTGGCCACGCCCCGCTCAACGAACGCGGCTGCGGCAGCCGTGCGAACGCGGGCAGTGCGGTCACGGCGCGTCGTCATCGATCGTCGAACGATGCTGCTGACGCGCGACAGGAGCACGCCCATGATGTAAGCACCCAGCACGACCGGCGGCACCCAGATCGGATCGAAATCCCAGGGCGAAAAGAGCACGATCATCAGCGCGACGAATGCGACCAGGGCCGCGAATCGCGCGTCGGCGTGCGAGTACGACCCTGACTGTGCACGAATCTCGACCACCACTTCGGCGCTGGACGCAGATTCAACGGCGCGGATGCGCTCAGCCAGCGATGCTGCCATGTCAGGATCGAGCTTGCGTTGAATCACGGGCTTGGGAAGTGGCGATTTTACGGAAGGACACCTAACTCGTCCAGCGACGCGTGCAGCTCGGCCGGATCGCGATAGACGCGAAACGCGCCGGCCCGCGTGAGCTCGTCCTCGCCGTAACCGCCGCTGAGCAATCCGATGCAGAGCATTCGCGCACGCCGCGCCGCCAGCAGGTCCCAAACGGCATCGCCCACGACATAACAGTCATCGACCGGCACGCGCAGCCGCTGCTGAGCATTGAGGAAAAGATCCGGCGCTGGTTTCGCGCGCAGGACGTCGCCGCGCTCGACCACAATCGTTTCGGGAGGGATGCCGAGGACCTGCAGCGAGCGGTCGATCTCGGGACGCCGACCGGAAGTCGCGATTCCGTGCGGCACGCGTGCTTCTCGCAGTGCGCGAAGCAGCTCCGGCGCACCGGGAAGCGCTCTCCGCTCCGGAAGAAACTGCTGAAACAGCTCTCCGTGCCGTCGCTGAAGCCGCTCGGCTTCCTCGGTCGTGATCTCGCGGCCCAACTCGCGCGCAACGGCGCGCGTAAACAAACCGCCGCTCATCCCGATGCGCCGGTGAATCCACCATCCGTCGACCGCCAGCCCCGCTTCCGCCAGTGCGCGCTGCCATGCGAAAACGTGGGCGTAGACGGTGTCGACCAGCGTGCCGTCGAGATCGAAGATGAGCGCGGGCATGGGCGGAGAATATCGTAGACTGCGCGCGTGACGCGCTGGTCATTCGAGCCTGGACATACCGCGGCCGAATTTCGCGTCCGCCACATGATGGTGACCTGGGTGCGCGGTCACTTCAAAGACGTGCACGGAAGCCTGGAATTCGATCCTGCAAATCCCGAACGAGCGAAGATGCATGCGGTCATCGACGCCGCCGGCTTGTGGAGCGGCGAGCCGCAGCGCGATGCGCATCTGAAGTCAGCGGATTTTCTAGACGTCGAACATCATCCGAAGATTGCGTTCGAATCCGATCGAGTCGAGCTGACCGGCCCCGCAGATGCGAAGGTACACGGTCGCGTGACCATTCGCGGCGTCACCAGGCCGCTCACCCTGAACGTCCACTTCCTCGGCACGTGGCAGACGCCGTGGTGGGAGGACGGCGTGGACAAAGGCCCAAAAACACGAGCCGGATTCGTGGCCACGGGCACGCTCAATCGCAAAGACTTCGGAGTGAACTGGAATGCGGTGATGGATCGGGGCGGCCTGGTCGTCGCCGACGACATCGAGATCACGCTCGACGCCGAAGCCATCCTCGAAGCGTAATTAGCCGAGAGACTTTGCGGAGATCGTTCCAGCTACGGCAAGACAACAAGTGAGGACGACCAACATCCACATAGAGAGCACTGGAATTGGTGCCGGTCCACCCACGAGCGCCGCGCGTGGCTCACCCACCACGGTGAGTGCAAGGAAGCTGTAATCGGACGACCGGAAGGACGCGAGCACGGCGCCCGAGGCGATGTCGAACTTGAGTGCCATATCGTCTGATGTCGTCCAAAACGAACGACCATCGACGTCGAGGGCGATGCCTCGAGCTCTAACGATAAGTCGGATTGGCACCTGGTATGACTGAACGATCGCACCCGAGCCATTCACTCTGAGGAGCGATTCGGAACTCGCGACAAGAAGAGTTCCATCGGGAAGGATGCGCAACCGCCCTGGCTCGGGTATCGAAACGAAATCAGGTAGTGGCGCAGCGTTGCAGACATCGTATCGGAAGATTCTGTTTCCGCTGCTGTAGAAAATCGTGCATTGATCTGCAGCGAGGTCAAAAACTCCGATGCCACTCGGCAACGCGAATGTGCGCAACAAGTTTCCCGCCGCGTCTACCTTCGCGAGGTTCCCGGTGTTAAAGCTCCCCGAAATGTACGCGTTTCCTTGCTTGTCGAAGACGATCCCGGTGAACCAGTTCGCTGGAAACCGCGGAAAATTCCTGGCGAAACGGCCGGTCGCATCGAAAATGCGCACCGTGAAGAATGTCGGAGAATAAAGATTGCCCGCCGAATCGAACGCGAAATCCGAAGGCCACTCGTTGAACGGTGCCGCCATTCGTTTGTTCAGCGCACCGTCAGGCAGAAACCAATCGAACCTTCCGTCCGCCACAAACATCACGGGGGTCAGCCCGCCCGCGATGATGTCGCCATTCTGAAAAAACGCGTGTTGCTGCGCATCGGCGGAGACCGCGAAGATCAGCATGGCGAGTATCAGGATCCGAGGCCCGCCGCCGACTAAGTAGATTTGCGGATGTGAATCATTCCACATTTGACTCTAGACTGACATGAAACAGTGAATTTTACCGTTCCAATCCCACGGTAACGAGAGCGGTCAGGAGGCGGGATGCAATTTTCATGGCGCGTTCAATCTCTCAGACTTCTTGCGATCACCCTTGCGCTTGGAAGCTGGCAGGCCGAGGTCCGAGGTGCGACGGCGCCGAGCTACACAAAAATACTCATAAACCATCTCTTCCTTCAGCCAAATGCGAGTGCGCCGGCTCCCATCGTTGGGGAAGATGCGACGATTCTTGCTGACTACGATTCTTTTACTCTTGCTTCCGTCCCTCAAGAGAGCCTCGACCGAATCAAAGCCCGCGCTGCGGCTGTCGGAATCGGTCTGTCCCAGCATGACGAATATGATCTGCTCGGATTGCCCGGCGGCACCATCGACACAAGAATCGGGTTGGTCAAACCGCCTGGCGCTGAGGTTATCTCTGCGTACCCCAGTGGGAAGTATGGAATCTATGTCCTCCAGCTCGTCGGGCCCCCGAAGCCAGAGTGGATTCGCAGTATCGCAGCAACAGGTGGTGTCGTCATTGAAGCGGTGCCGCTCAATGGCTACTTAGTGGCAATGACTCCCGAGATCGCCGCAGTAGTCTCGAAGCTTCCGGTCGTTCAATTTGTCGAGATCTACCATCCATTTTTGAAAGCGGCCATGGTGAATCGATTTGCGCTAGAGGATCAACACGTCATCGTGGAGCTTGCAGAAGCGCCCGGAATCGAGCAGACCATCCAGGAACTTATGGGGATTTTGGGTCTTGCGGCGCAAAGAAAAACACGGGGCGGCCTCTATCTATACGGAACTCTAAAAGTCCAGGATGTGACTAGGGTGCTCTTGAACCCTCTTGTCATCGGGGTGCACCAACGAACCACACTGAGTCCCTCGGACGAACGTCAGGCGACGTCATTGAGTCCGAATGTGACCACGTCCGGCGGCAACCTTGTTCCGACACAGCCGGCTGGTTATGCCTCCTGGCTCACGAACTCGAACGCTTGTAACGTTTGCGGCGCTTTGAGCGATGATGGGTTCATCATTGGCATTGCCGACACTGGAGTTGACAGCGGCGCTTCAGGTGCGCGCCACACCGATTTGGGACCAGTATTCCCGGTCAGCCGCGTGAGGTACGGGAGCGTGTTTCTGGTGCCTCGCGACGCACTGGACAATTGCCCGAACGCACCGCCGGGTCAACCGCCATCGGTTTGCGAGAATCCTGGCGTTTGCTTCGACTGCGACGGCGTATTTCATGGGACGTTCGTGACCGGCGTCTTCGCCGGAAACGCGAGCACGCAAAGAAGAGATTCCAGCTCTGGAGGTACGGGGTTCCTTCTCGGTAGTGGCATTGCTCCGACTGCTGGAATCCTTGCTACGAAGATTACAAACTCATCACGACAACAATGGTTAGGCACTGACAGTGCGCACCCGCTGAACATGAGCATGTCCCTTCGGCAGTTGAAATCTGAGAGGCGATTCCTGTCCATTGTGGCTTAAGCCGTCTTCGCGAGCGACTGTTTAGCATCGATCGCTCGATCAAGAATGTCGATCAGGCATTTCATCTGTTTGTGACCTTTCACACGACGGAACTTCGACTGTGCGACGAGTAGACCGGAGGTACACCAACGGCGACGCATATCGCCGCTGCGCCAGCGTTTCACGTTGCGTGCAACTTTACGCGACGTCGAGAGTGCGATTCAATGATGTTCGTTGAAGCGAGATGCATCATCAGTTCCCGCGGCACACCGAGGTGGATCAGCGTGAGGGTCTCGTCCATACCTTCTCGCAGACTGGCTGCTGCGTCAGAACTGATGCGATCCAACAGCGCCGCCGTG
>DASPZU010000075.1:0-25465 GCA_035636095.1 Thermoanaerobaculia bacterium | reverse complement strand
GCGGCAGCTCGAAGTTCCGCTGGTGGGAAGCTGGCCGTGGGTATGGGTCGAGGACTACGTTTACCGGGATGGGTTACTGCTCGGCGGGGAGCGTCCAGCTGAGGAGGGTGGGAGAAGACACTTCCACATCGATCACCTCGGGTCGCCGCGGCTGGTGACGGGGGATACGACCGGCAAGATCGCCGAGCACGATTACTATCCGTTCGGAGTGGAGATCAATCCGCCGGGGCTTCGGCAGGAGACGGCCAACGGGCTCGACCGCGAAGAGCCGATGAAGTTCACGGGACACGAGCGGGACTTCAACGTCGGGACCAACTCGGAGAACGTCAACTACGACGACTACATGCACGCGCGCTACGACGTGCCGCAGTGGGGCCGCTTCTTATCAATTGATCCCGTAGTTGGCGATCCTCACAGACCGCAGCGTTGGAATCAATACGCTTACGCGTTGAACAATCCGACTAGATTTGCAGACCCTACGGGAATGGATCTCCGCGAGTGGGAAGTTAAGCCGGACTCGGGCAGAGACTTCGAGTTCCGATTCTACATGGAAAGCAGAATTCTTGCGGCTGCTTTCTTCGAAGCTGTGGCTCGAATGGGGGAGCGGATGAATTCCGCTTTCTACCAAGCGAAGCCGTACCTTATTGGTGGCGTAGAATTGGGTATTCTCCTAATCCCGGGCGTTGGGGAGGAAGAAGGAGTCGTACTAACCGCCGAAAGCGTAGACGAGGTAGCGGCGACTGTCGAGAGCGCTGAGTTGCGAAATGTCATTCGAGCAATGTTTAAAGCGACTGATGAGATTCCTGGCGGCACGATTGGAGCGATTCGGAAAGAACTCAGTACCGGCGAAGCTACGAGGGGCGTGTGGCACTGGCGAAAAGGCTATGAACGTGGACGGCAGCTCATGAAGTTAATAAGCTCGGGTGAACTAAGTCAACGCGACATGCGGATAGCAAAGGCGCTCCTCCACGAACTCAGGCAATCTCTAATGGGTTATTAGTCGTGGTCGTCTCGTACGAGTCTTTAAGTACATACTTAATCGAGCACATACCGGAATTGCGCGAGCGATATGGACAATTCTTGAGTGATTGGCCCGATGAGAGACCCGGTCCACACATTGTCTATGAAGATGTCTTATGCCCTTGGCTTGAAGTTCTCCTAGAGAACCCTTACCAATACGAAGATATTTTGAGGCGGGTTTTCGACTTCCTAGAGTCGCTAGCACTCACCGGAAGTCAGGGAATACGCGACGTCGTTGGCGCCAGCGTATGTGAGCCGCTCGCAGCAGCGGGAGCTCTTGATAGGGCGCGGTCATTTATGGGACCAGCCACCTCGAAGCTATGCGACGGCATCTAGTGCGAGTTGAGCGAGAGGCAGGATCCGCCTACGCTGCGGCGGAAGGCGGCCAGCCGGCCAGGGCAGTTCCGGAGAAGGTCGCCGCAGAGATCCTAAACGCCGCTCAAACCCGATGACGCCATGGCCCTAACTGAGAGTTGGATTTTCGAGCGTTTGGCACCGCGGGCGAATGACGATTCTCACCTCCATATACCTGGCCCTCTGACTTTCGGATCGCTCCTTCTTGCGACATTCTGCCTTACTAACCCTTCCTTTCTAAGCGCTGCACCTATCGCTCCCAGGTTCGCGTTTGTTCAGATCTCGCCGATGGCGGAGGCTCGTGTCAGCCACACGGCAACAGCGCTGAATGACGGCACAGTCCTCATCGTCGGCGGCGCGAACCGAAGCGGCGTGGCGCGTTCCGCTGAGTTGTTCGACCCGCGAACCAACACTTTCGCGAAAACGGGATTTCCCATCCAGCTGCGCTATCTGCATACCGCAACATTGTTGTCCGACGGTCGCGTGTTGCTCGTCGGCGGTATCGGTCGCGCCAATATTCCGCTCGGTGACGCGGAGATTTACGATCCGAAGAGCCGTACGTTTATCTTCGCCGCAAAGTTGAACTATCCGCGATACTGGCATGCGGCGACGTTGCTGCTGGACGGTCGCGTCCTCATCTCCGGCGGATACCGAACGGGCCAAATGGCTCGCATTGCCGAGATCTACGATCCCCTCGCCAACCGTTTCACCGTCGTCGCGAATTTGCTCTACGCGCGCGCAGGCCATTTCGCTCTCAGGTTGCCTAACGGAAATGTGGTCGTGGTCGGTGGGCGAGGTTACGACTACGCCAGGCCAGACTTTTTCTGGGAGACGAAATACGCAGAGGCTGAAGTCTTCGATGTGAGAAGGAACGCGTTCACTCGCACCGATAATACGGTTGGCTCCCGACTCGAGAGCGCGGCCGTCACGCTTCCTGACGGACGGCCGGCTTTCTTCGGCGGCGGAGGCGGGGTCATTTTGCAGACGACGAACATCTATGATCCTGCAACCGGAACCTTTTTATATCTCGATGGTCCAGGACCTCGGCGCCTGCATACCGCAACCTTGATGAAAAACGGATACGTCATGATGATCGGTGGCCTGGGACTGCGAAACCAGTTTGATTCGATTCTGAATAACACCGAGGTATTCGACTCAACTTCGGGATCGTTTCTCATTCCTGCCATCACGAGTTCCAGCTTCCTGAAAGAGGCGCGTCACTCGCACACTGCGACTCTGCTGCCGGACGGCAGGATCCTCGTCGCAGGCGGCCTGAACCGGAGCGGCGCACTTGCCAGCGCGGAGATTTTGGTTCCGCAATGAGCAGGAAATATGTTTCTTTCATTCTGATGGCTTGTGCCATGTCGATTGGACGGTTGGAAGCCGTCACTTCACTGACGATTGTCGGGAGCGCAGGCTCCTCGATCGGTGCCACGCGCGTGACGTATCAAAACGGTGAAATCAGTTGCGGCGCGCTGACCTTTGGTGCCGCGTACATCATGGCGCCTCCGGGACTGGTCGACTGGGTGAAATTCACGTGCGGCACGAGCAACGGCGATCGAATCGTGCTGCAGTTCGTGTCAGGAAAACCAGGCGATGAGCTGGAAGATTGGAATCATCCGCTGACAATCGGTTTCTACGAGCGCGCCATGCGGGCTCAGTTTGAGACGCCGCCGCACCCTGGATTCGGCTTCCAGCTAAGCACTTTCGGTCCGAATGCTCTTAACGCAAGATTTGTGGTTTTGGCGGCGGAGTTCGACTACAGCTCAGGTTATGCGCGGGTGAAGAGGTTCGCTGCAAATTTCGAGTTCGTGACAGACGATCATCCGAACGGACCGATCCGAGGCACTTTTTTCTATAACGCCGATCCTACCAACACCATAGCGCTGTCAACCTCTGAAACGAAAGGGCCGGCGTCAGTGTCCGGACGCGTCCAGCTGGCGGCGCCGGCGCCTGCTGGAGGGGCTATCGTCGAACTCTTCAGCAGCGAGCCCGACGTCGTCATTGTTCCGAAGAACGTCGTGATCCCCGCCGGCGCCCGGGAAGCGAGCTTCGATGTCAGTGCGCTCGAATCGGTTGAGAACCACTCCGTCGATATTCTTTCGAGCTATGACGGAACCGCTAGTATGGCGACTTTGAACGTCACTGCGGCGCATCAGCCGATTACGTCGATCGATCTGCAAGGTGACCCCAAAGCCTGGATTTGGCCTGGTCCTTTCCATTCTCGGCCTGACTCGATTTTCTGGCAGCGCGTCGCCTACAGTCAGCAGTGGATCGAGTTGAACTACGCGGACGATCAATATTTTTGGCAGTTCACATTCCGCGCGCCGAACGGGCAGCGTTTAAAGACCGGCGTCCTTTATTCGGCGCCCGGTGGAATCTCGGATGACAATCCGCCCGTCATTCGCCTGTCTGCTGGCGATTCGCTTTCACTAACGGGACGCGGTTGCAATCTCAATAGCGGCTGGTTCGAAATCCACGACCTCGTGTTCGATGACTCTCTCGATCCGCCGCAGGTGAAGTCGTTGTCGGTTTCATTTGCTCATAACTGTGAAGGAATCCCGAACCCGACTACCGTTCGCGGGTTGCTTCTCTTCAATGAGCCAACTCCGCTTCGTACGCATCCCGCTGGCCAATAAGGAGTAACATCGCGCGCGTGGGCAAGTTCTCCTCCGACCGCACCATCAGCGAATATGCCCGCGAGATCTGGAAGATCAAGCCGGCCGTGATCGGCGCCTTCGCGCACGCCGCGATCGAGGAGTAGGGCGCGATCGATCCCGAACACGTGTCGCCGCCCCAATTCGTTCGCCGGCTCATTCCACGGACCGCGGTCGCGCTGACAATCTCTGCTTTCGTGTGGGTCTTTCGGCAAGGTGCCCCCCCCGCAACATTCGTACGTTCTGACGTACAATTAAACGTACAATGGCCCGCACTAGCCGCCGCATCAAAGTCGACACTGACATCAAGCCGATCTCGGAGTTTCGCGCCAACGCCGCGGACCTCATCGAGCAGGTCAAAACGACTGGCCGTCCGTTAGTTCTTACTCACCGTGGCCGGTCCGCGGCCGTCGTTGTCGACGCCGCCGACTATGAGGAAATGGTCGAAGAGATCGAGCTCCTTCGCGACGTTCAGACCGCGGTCGAACAGATCGCCGCCGGCAAGGGTGTGGCGAATCGCGAATCGCAGCGACGATTGCGTAGGCGATTTCGTCGTTGAGGATTGTCTGGTCGCCGCTCGCCATTGAGCGTGCGGACGAGGAGGCCCGCTATATCGCCGAAGACAAGCCCGACGCCGCGTCGAAATGGCTGGACGGCCTCTTCGAGGCCGTCAATCGTCTCGAACACTTTCCGCAATCGGGACGAATCGTGCCGGAGACTGAACTCGCTGACTATCGCGAGATCATCTACGGCTCGCATCGCGTGATTTATCGCGTCGAGAAACGCCGCGTCTCAATTTTGACGGTTCGTCGATCGCGTCAACTTTTGCGAAAGTCTGAAATCCGGGATGAGGAGTAAGATCGCTCCCTTCGAAGGAGGGGAGCTATGCCCACCTACATCTCTCTAGTCCAGTACACGCAGCAGGGATTGCAGAAGGTCAAGGACAGTCCCTCGCGGCTCGATGCGGCGCGAAAAGCGTTCGAGCAGGCGGGGGCGAAGATCAAGGACTTCTACCTCGTGATGGGCGAGTACGACATCATCTTCGTCGCCGAGGCCCCGAACGACGAGGTGGTGGCGAAGCTCAGTCTCATGCTCGGATCGATGGGGAACGTCAAGACGCGCACCTCACGCGCCTTCACCGAGAGCGAGTACCGGAAGCTGATCCAGTCGCTGTAGCGGCGAAGCGGAAGGATCTCCTTCATCGCATCTTGAGATCCTTCGCCGTCTGCGCGGCTCAGGATGACGCGCGGGCTGCTGCCATAGCCGCGGGCGTGCAACAGGTCCCTTCCGCCCGCGCGATAGCGCACTCGGGGCAATGCACGTGGACGTGTCCGTGCACGCGCGCCTGCTCGTTGCACGCCGGCGGGCAGCCGAGGTTGACCCAGCGGTGGATTCGGTCGAGCTTGAAATCGAGCGTCCGCCCATTCGGACGATACGGCTCGCCATGGCCGCACCAGCAGTCGATGAATCGATGCGGCCCGGTGGTGATCCATTCGGAGTCGTGCGTCACGCTCTTCACAACATAAATCCGTCTTTGAGAAGCCGCAAATAAGTTATTGCGTATTTGTACAGAAGCGTCTACCATGACCGCTTTCCCGAAAACATGGATTGGTGGATCTGGACGCTGATCGGCTTCTTTTTTCTGGCGCTCGAGTTCGTCTCGACCACGATGCACAGCGCCTTCTTCGCGGCCGGCGCGTTTCTGGTCGCGCTGCTGGTCGGAATGCACGCCGGCGGTCCGCTGTGGGCGCAGCTCCTCACGTTCACGCTGTTCTCGATGATCACGTTGCTGATCCTTCGCCCGATCGTGGTGAAGAAGTTGAAATTGAGCGTGACCAAAGTCGTCGACACGATGGTCGGCGAGCAGGCAATTCTCATCGACGATCTGGCGCCGGCAGCGTTAGGCAAGGCGGAGATGCGCGGCAGCACATGGAACGCGCGCAACATCGGGGAAACGACTTTGACACGCGGACAACGCGCTACCGTTGAACGCGTCGAAGGTTTGGTGCTTCACGTTCGGGCCTGACCGGCCAAAGAAAGGAAACTTATGGGTCCCGTTCTCGTCACGTTTATCTTCGCGATTTTCGCGATCATCCTCGTTTCGCGGATTGCGCGCGTCGTCCCGCAGCAACAGGCGTGGGTTGTCGAGCGCCTCGGAAAGTACTCCGACACGCTGCAGGCCGGATTTCACATCCTGATCCCATTCCTCGACGCCGTCCGCTACAAGCACTCGCTGAAGGAGATCGCGCTCGACGTGCCCGAGCAGATCTGCATCACCAAGGACAACGTGCAGGTCGCCGTCGACGGCGTGCTCTACATCAAGGTTTTGAATCCGGAACGCGCTTCCTACGGGATCACCGATTACAACTACGCGATCTCGCAGCTCGCGCAGACGAACCTGCGCAGCGAGATCGGCAAGATCGATCTCGACAAGACGTTCGAGGAGCGCACCAACATCAACATCGCCGTGGTCGGCGAAGTCGACAAGGCGTCCGAGGCCTGGGGCGTGAAGGTGCTGCGCTACGAGATCAAAAACATCACGCCGCCGAAGGACGTGCTGGCGGCAATGGAGAAGCAGATGCGAGCGGAGCGCGAGAAGCGCGCCGTGGTTCTGCAGTCGGAAGGTCAGCGCGACGCGGCCATCAACGCCGCCGAGGGCGACAAGCAGCAGGTCATCAAAGCTTCGGAAGCGAAGAAGCAGCAGAACATCAACGAGGCCGAAGGACAGGCGTCCGCGATTCTGTCGGTGGCCACCGCGACGGCCGAGGGTCTGCGCCGCGTGGCCGAAGCGATGAAGATTCCGGGTGGAACGGACGCGATGCAGTTGCGCATCGCCGAGGCCTACATCAAGCAGTTCGGCGAGCTGGCCAAGAGCGGCACGTCGATGATCGTGCCGGCGAACGTCGCCGACATCAGCTCGATGATCGCCACCGCGATGAACGTGATGAAGGCGCCGGGCCTGGAGGGGGCGCGGCTCAGCGCCAGGGACAACCCGAGAGCATCGACGTAGGTCCCTCACCCGGCCTTCGGCCACCCTCGCCACGGAGACCGTGCCGCGCAGCGGCGGGTGAGGGGTCAGTCACAGACGATCGTTCCGATCACTTCGTTCCCGCGGCCGCGGTATTCGATGTGGCTGAAGCTGAGGCGATTGGCCATGGCGATACCACGGCCGTGCGTGTCGAAGGCGCGCTGCGGATCGACCTGCAGATAGCTGCGCCAATCGAACCCGGTGCCCTGATCGCGGATGACGAACCGTATCGCCTGATCCTCCCGCTCGAAGGCCACCTCGGCGTACTTTTCGACGTTTTCGGGCAGGGCCAGGCGCCGTTTCACTTCGTCGCTCCATCCGCCGCTGGCGTACAACTTCGATTTGTCCTCATAGGTGATGCCGAGGTTGCCGTGTTCGACGGCGTTGATGAGGAGCTCCGTTAGGCCGATCACGGTCGCCGACGGATCGGGGCAGGTATTGGCCAGCATCGCGCCGAGGTCGCGCGCCTGCTCGACGGTCTGAAATGCGAAGAGTCCTGTTTGCATCAATCGGAGGCTGTCGAGCTCTTTCCTGACGCGCGTCTGCAGCTCGCGGTAGCCCTGATAGTCGGCGATGGCGGTGCGCACGACGCTGAGCAGCATGTCGACGTCGTAGGGCTTGGTGAGGTAGTAGTACGCGCCGGCGCGGATGCCTTCCAGGATCTGATCGCGATGCGCGAGCGCCGTTTGCAGGATGACCGGCACCATGCGCAGCTCCTCGTCGTCCTTCATCCTGCCGAGGAGTTGCATGCCGTCCATGCGCGGCATGGTGCGGTCTAACAACACCACGTCGTAGCGCTGCGGCTCGGCCTGCAGCTTGCCCCAAGCCTCCAGCCCATCCTCGGCTGTCTCGACGTCGTAACCCTCCGGCTGGAGGTGGATCGTCAGCAGCTTGCGATCGAGCGCGTGATCATCGACCACCAGAACGCGAGGAGTGGGCACGGTGCGCAGATTTTACGACAGACGCGAAATTTCAAATTTCAAATTAAGAATGAAAAATGAAAAATTAGAACCGAACGGCCATTTTCAATTTTTCATTTGAAATTTGAAATTTCAGTCCGTCAATCTTCTCCTTCCACCGCCGCACACTTGACCGTCGCCGGATCGAGAACGTCGATGCTCTCTTTGGCGCGATTGGCGCGGAAGGCTCGCGTGATGATCGGCTCGCCTTTCTTGCCGTATTGGCCGAAGGGCAGGACTTCGGGATCTTCGCTGCCTTTGACTGTGCACGCGCCGGTGGTCAGAAATGTCTCGCCCTTGAGGATCCTGATCTTTTTCTCGGCGAGCGCTTTCCACACCGGCAAGCCGTCCGGCGTGCGGCTCTCGAGCGCCTGCAGCAGGATGAGGCCTTCGCTGCCCTTGCATAGAAACTCGATGCCGAGCTCACGCGCGTCGATCGCCGGCAGCATCGAGCCGACCTGGCTCTTGTAGCCCGGATGCTCTTTGGAAGGAGTGCCGGCACATGTCGCCATCAGCATCGCGGCCATCAGAATTTGCATCGCGTTAGTGTACGCTTCCGCAATGTTTTTGAAGAACGTCGAAAATCACGCGGCGCAAAGTTCGTGGGGCGAAGCGGCATCGGCGATGCGCGACGCCGGAATCCCTGTGCCGGAGATCATGCATCTCTTCAACTACAAGCCGCAGTGGAGCGAGCATCTGGCGGCCTTCAGCCACGGAGTGATGCGCGGACCATCGCCGCTGACTCCGGGGGAGCGCGAGATGATCGCGGCGTTTACGTCGCGTCTGCGCAACTGCGTTTTCTGAATCGGAGCGCATGCCGCGGTCGCGGCAGAGCTGACCGGAAATCGCGATCTCGTCGACGCAGTGATGAAGGATCACCGCACCGCGCCGATCACCGAGACGATGAAGGCGATCCTGACGCTGGTCGAGAAGGCGTCGCTGGCATCGCCCGACATCACCGCCGAGGACATCGCGAAAGTGCGAGCAGCGGGGGCGTCGGAGGAGATGATCTACGACGCCATCACCGTCTGCTCGCTGTTCGTCTTCTACAACACCTGGGTCGATGCCTGTGGCGTCGCGGCCATGCCTGACGAGGGATATCGCGCGTCGGGAGCCAGGCTCGCGAGCCGCGGATACATACCGTGACTCAGGACTCGGCACTCAGGACTCAGGACTACTGGTTCATGTCCTTTCCCTGCTCGAGCTTTTCGATCCCGGTCTGCAGCGACTTCTTGTTGTTCTCGTCGGGCGCCTGCGCCAGCGCGAGCTTCGCGTATTTCAGCGCTTCCTTGTAGTTGCCGACCGCCGAGTTTCCGCGCGCGAGTCCGACGTTCACCGGCCACTCGTTGGGATGCTTCCTGGCGTTCAACTGGAACACGTTGAACGCGTCTTGTTTCTTGCCTTGCTGCAATAGCAGGCGCGCGTACTGATGCACGTCAGCCGCATTGCCCATCGCCAGCGCCTTCTCGCGAGTCTTGGCCGCGTCGGCTTCCATGTTGTTGGCCGCTTGCGCGTCCGCGAGCGTGATCAGGGTATTGAAGTTCTCCTGACCGGGGAAGGCGATGCCGGATGCAGTCTTGGACCATTCCAGCGCGTCCTTTGGATCTTTGTTCTGCAGCGCGTATCGCGCGGCGGCATTCCAGTTCTGCCAGCCGAAGCCCGGCGAGTTGTGCAGCTCGTTGCGAATTGTGTTCAGATAAACGGTAGCGATATTATCTACTGATATTGTGAATGGAACCTGCAGGTCTTCCCATCGCATCAAGGCGGTGGCGCGATCGAGCTTGCGCTCCGGAAATTCGAAGGTCAGATATTCGTGGTATTCGCTCTTGGCCGGCTTCACATTGACGCGCAGCGCGTCATCGGCCGGGTTGTAGAAAAAGCTGCCCCACGACGTCGAATTCTTCGAGAAGATGATCGTCCAATCATCCTGTCCCGGAATCATGTGCAGGCCGTAGGAACCGGCGGCCAGCGGCTGACCTTCAATCAAGACGTCGTTCGAGGTCGTGAAGGTGGTGTTCTCGTTCGCTCCCACGCGCCACGGGCACTCGGTGCACGTTCCGTAGCCGAGCGACTTCTGCAAGCCGTAGGGGACGAGCGTCCCGTAGATTTTGCCGCGGCGGTCTTCGCCGCCGCGCGGGTTGTGCACTTTCGGGCTGTGATAATCGATGCTGACCTTGACCAGGCCGAGGTATTGGGTGACTGTGGCGTGCTGGTTTTCGCCGTCGGGCGGCAGCGAGATTGAAGTCTGCGCGCCGGCCACTGTGGCCAGCACAACAGCGGCAATGAAAAGAAGCGTCGGACGTCCGCGCATCGTCTCCTCCTTTTGTCGGGACCGCGCGCATCGTATGCGGCATTTGTGTCACCGTGGTGAGCGATCGGTGAAATTGCACGAACGGCAATCGTCGTTTCAGGTCGGGAACGATGCCGATCCTCAAGCACGAGCCGGACGCCTTCCCGGAATCGATCTTCCAGATGACCGATCGGTGGTGGGTCGCCCATCTGCGCAGCCGCCAGGAAAAAGTCCTGGCGCGCTACCTGCGCGATCACGAGATCCCGTTCTACCTGCCCCAGATGGAGAAGCGGATCCGCCGCAGCGGACGGACTTTCGTTTCGTATTTGCCTCTCTTCGCGGGATACGTTTTTTTTCGCGGCGGGCGTGAAGAACGTCTCGATGCGCTGAAGAGCAATGTCATCGTCAACGTTCTGGAGCCGTCCGATCAAGAAGAGATCGCGCAGGAGCTGCATCAGCTTCACGAGCTGCAGCTCACCGATGCCGAGCTCAAGCCGCATCCGTTCGTCGAGCCGGGTGACCTCGTGCTGATCACCGAGGGGGCGTTCGAGGGCTATCGCGGAGTGGTGGTGAAGGAGAAGGGAACGATGCGGCTGATCGTCTCGGTGTCGTTCATCCGGCAGTCGGTGGCGTTGGAAATCGACCGCGAATCCATCCGTCCGCAGCGAGGCACTACGGCGATGCGGCGGCCGATCCGCTAGTCGCTTTGTTCGGAACCTGGCGAAGCCACGCCTGCTGCTCCACGATCGTGGTGACCTCGCTCATGCCCGGGATGGCCTTGTACACGCCCTTGATCGTGATCACGTAGATCGGAATGCCGAGTCGGGTCGCTTCCATCCTGTCCTGGTAAGACGGCCTCGGATACTCCACCGGATGTGTGTGCACGATCGCGATCGTGTTAGGCGGTTTCGGACCTTTGAAACTCTCCGACAGGTAGGAGTGTTTCGATGGCCAGCATTGACACGCGATCGAGCCGTCGCCGTTTTGAACAACCCAGGCTGCGCGCTCGAAGGGTCCACTGAGGCTCCATCCGCTGGCGCGCAGCAAATCGCGAAAACACATCTTTCCGATCACGGAATCGAAGACCGGATCGTGTTCTTGCGCCATCGCCGGCGCGAATACCACCATCGCGAGCACGAGGTGTGTTAGGACGGACGCACGTTGCATTGCTCCCAAGGTGCGTCGCGCTTCGTGACTTTTCTTGCCGGCTTGCGACGTGTTGAACACAAAGCGTCACGCGACAGTAACGGAACACTTTGGTTGCTAACCTCCGACGAAGTTCTTCGTAATACATGGCGTGACCATCACGGGTGTGCAGGGACATATCGTTCGCAGCGGCTACGAGCCGGGCATTGTGTGTCATGAGGTGTTTTACGACAGCGGCCGGACACTCGACACGCACGCCCACGCATCGCTGTTCATCGTATTCACGATGGATGGCAGGTACCGCGAAACAGTGTGTGGCGCGCAGTTCGATTGTCTCCCCCGCTCGATCGTCTTTCATCCGCCCGAAGAGGAACACGCGATTGTCGTTGGTCCGCTGCCCATGCGGTGTTTCGTCGTGGAGCTCGACGCCGACGAGATGCGGCGCCGATACGATGCCACGCCGCCCGCGACGCTTCTGCGCATCGACGGCGGGCCGACCGCCTCCGTCCTCACCACTCTGTACGGTGAATTCCGCCTGACCGACGCCTGCTCTTCGCTTGCCATTCAGGGTCTGGTCCTGCAGCTCCTGGCCGGACTCTCGCGAACGGATGTCCCGGTGGCCGAGCGCGTGCGCGAGCCGTGGGTTGATCGCGTCAACGAGATTCTTCGCGATCAGTTCCGATCGCATCTGACGCTCGAGGAGATCGCCGCGCAAGTCGATGCGTCGCCGGCGCGGGTCTCGGCGGTCTTCCGCCGCGTGTATCACTGCAGTATCGCGGAGGAGCAGCGGCGATTGCGGGTCGAGTATGCGCGTGAGCGCCTCCGCGACGGCGACGCGTCAATCGCCGAAATCGCTCTGGAAGCCGGTTTCTCGGATCAACCGCATTTCTCACGCGCCTTCAAGCAGGTCACCGGCATGACGCCGGCGCGGTACCGCACCGCCCTCACGCCCGGTTAGGACGTTAGGACGTTGGGATGTCGGGCCAACATCCCAACATCCCAACCGGGTGGGCGGGCGGGTACGGTAACCTTCCTCGGCAGGAAGGAGTCCAACCTGCATGCCTCGACGATTGGTGTGCCTCTGCCTGCTGTTGATTGCCGCGGGCGCCTTCGCCCAAGAGCGGCGCGGCATCGCCCGTCCTCCGGTGTCGTCCTCATTCCTGGGCCCGATCATCGATCGTATCGACGCCGACAGCCGTCTGAAGACGGCCAATGTTCGCCGCGATGCCTTCATCGTGTCGCAGGTCGTGGCGGCAGTCGGCGCCCTCGAAGATTTTCAGCGCAACGCGGCCATGGAAAAAGCGCGTGACCATGTCGAGGCGGCCATCAAGCGCGCGCGGGAGAATCCGGTTGCACCGCGACAAACCTTCGAGCTTCTCGACAAGTTGCATGATCTGATCGACAAGGCGCGGCAGCAGGGCGCGACCGCCGACTTTCCGTCGCTGAAGCGCGATCTGATGAGGCAGAATCATTTCCTGCAGCAGATCTTGTTCAACGAGCTGGATGATGTCCGCAAAGACCGGCAGGCGCTCAGCGATCTGCAGTCACGGCTTTCGTCGATGACCAACGACATCGACAACGCACTCGGCGAAGCCCTCGGCGCCACCTTCGACTATTTCCGCGCCGGCGGACAGTGAGCGCGGAGGTCGCCTGTCCGGGATGCGGCCTCGCAATGCCGCGCCGCGAGACCGCGACGTATCACGGCTACTACAACGCCTCGCCGGAATGCTGGCTCGTTTATACCGAGGTGCTCGCCAGCGAATACAGCAACGCGGTTCTCTTCGGGCAGGTCCATCAGCTCACTGTCGATGCGTATGCCGTGCAGCATGCCGGCGGTGAGCATCCCGACAAATCCGTCGATATTCATTTGTGCGGATTGCATCTCACGCTCGTGGAAAGCATGAAACCTGTAACAGTTCCACCGATCCTTCAGCGCATTGCCAGCACGATCGATGCATGGCCGCACTTTGCTCCGCCAGCGAGGATCAGCGAAGTCACGGTTTGTGACGTCGCGCTTTCGAAGATGATGGCAGATCACATCGAGATGGTGAAGAGATGGGCGCGACTCGTGTGGAGCACGTGGACGGAGTACGCAAATGGTGGCAGGGGGGACGCGATGAGAACGAAAAATCTCGTCGAGGTCCTTCGCCCCGCGAAGCGGGGAGAAGGTGCCGCGGAGCGGCGGATGAGGGGTCAGCTCGAGATCGTAGGCCCCTCATCCGGCCCTTCGGGCCACCTTCTCCCCGCTTCGCGGGGCGAAGGAGATCGTGCCAGCGCCAGCCCCACGCCGAGAGTGGTCAGGCTTCCGATCACCGCGAACCACGGCCACGCGACCAGATTCAACAGCCAGACCGATGTCACGGCGACGATGCCGGCGATCATTCCGGCGAAGGCCGCGGTGGATCCTTCGCGCTGCATGGCCGAAAGCAGGAAGACGCCCAGGATTGGGCCGTTGATGAGCGAGGCGACACCGAGAGCAGTGTTGACTGCCGACGCGGTCGTGCCGATCAGCGTCAGCGCCACCGTGATCTGCGCGATTCCGGCGACCACGGTCAGGAGGCGCGAGACGCGAAGGTAGTGATGATCGCTGCGATCGCGTACGAGCGGCTGATAGAGATCGGTGACCGCCGTGGCGGCAATTGAATTGACCGACGGCGACGTCGCAGCCGCCAGAACGGCCGCGATGATCAGGCCCGAGAGTCCGCTGGGAACGTGATTGATGATGAAGTCGGGGAAGACCTGATCCGGCGTCGTGAACGGAATTGCCGGAACGCCGCTGGCGTATCCCGCAAGCCGATCGGGCCTGTAAAAAGCGAACAGCAGGACGCCGATGAATAGAAATCCGATGAATTGCACCAGGATGACGGCGCCCGACGCCAGCAGCGCCATCGAGGCCTTGCGGGAACTGGTGGTGCACAAGTATCGCTGCACCATGTATTGATCGGTGCCATGCGTGCTCATGTTGAGGAAGCATCCGCCGATCACGCCCGCCCAGAAGGTGTACGGCCGCTTCAGATCGAATGCGAAATCGAAGACGCGAAACTTGTGGGCCTGGTCGCCGATGGCAATCGCACCGTGGAACCCGCCGGGAATGGCGTGAATCAACAGCGTTGCCGCGGCGATCGCGCCGATGATGTACACCCCCACGTGCAGCACCTCGGTCCACACCACGGCCTCCATGCCGCCTGCCGCGGTAAAGAGCAGCATGACGCCGCCGATGATCGCGATCGAGATGGCGGTGGCCGTCGGCGCTGCGATTCCGGGGAAAAATGCGCGCCAAACCGTGGCCATGACCACGGAGGTCAGCAGCAACCGCACGCCGTCCGCGATCGTTCGCATCACGATGAACAGCGAAGCGGCCAGACTCTTCACCTGCGGACCGAACTTGCTTCGCAAAAGCTCATAGATTGTCAGCAGGCTTCTGCGAAAGTAAGCCGGAATGAAAAGGATACAGATGACGATGCGGCCTAACAGGTAGCCCAGGACGAGCTGCAGAAAAGTGAAATCGCCGCCGCGCGCGAAGGCCACGCCGGGAATCGAAACAAATGTGATCGCTGAGGTCTCGGTGGCCACGATCGATCCCGAGATCGCCCACCATGGAAGATGGCGGCCCGCCAGAAAGTAGTGGCGCGTCGTTTTCTGACGCTTACGACACCAGAAGCCGATGGCCAGGATCACGGCGAGATAGGCGGCGATGATGAAGAGATCGAGAGCGGCCATTAAAGGCAGAAGTCAGAAGGTAGAAGGTAGAAGGAAGAGTCCTTTTTACTTCTGCCTTCTGCTTTCTGCCTTCTGACTTTCAATGCTCGTTGTGATTTCTGCGGCTGGTCGACAGAACGGCGATCATCTCGCGTAAGCGTTCCTGCGATTGCCGGTCGGCGGCCAGTACGCGCAGCCCGCTCTGCAAGGTCGGGGATTCATCGAAGTCTTTGGTGCGTCTCTCGACCGTGTGCACGACCTCGCAGTCGACGCTGATCGGCCCGAACTCCGACTGGAACATCACGCGACATGTGGCGCCGGTCTGGGGGAGATTGTTCTGGTGCAGAACGCGAAGGCCGGCGATCGACGCGTCAACGACCTGCACCGGCGTGGCGCCGGCGAACGCGCGAATCGGCTGCACGAGTATCACTCGATGAAAGCGCCGCCGTTCAGACTGAAGCATGGGAAGCCATTATTTTAGCACGTCAGTGCGGCGTTGACTCCGTCTGAAAGTCCTTCCATCTCTGCATCAGCGCGTCGAAGGCCTTCTGCCGTTCGCGTACCAGCGTCACAAGCTGAGCGGAGGGAGTTACATCCGACCCCTGCAAGAGAGCGAGCGTCGAGCGCAATGAAGCGAGGACGCCGTTGAACGTGTCGGCCTGCGCGCCGGCGGGCGGTGGACCGAAGTCTTCGGTCTCGGCGCCTTCCAGCGCTCCTCCTTTCGCAGCCAGCGGCGTTCCCGCGACGCGCGTGCGAATTCCGCGAAGCTGTTCCAGCGCGCCGGTCCCGGCGACGATGGCGTCGTAGATCTGCTTCGAGAGCGCGAATTGCTGCTGCAGTCCGTCGGACGGCGTCTTCACGCGCGGATCCATCTTCACGACCAGCGCCTGTGAAACTGACTTGCCGTTCGCGGTCAGCTTCACCGTGTACGTTCCCGGCATCACCCACGGCGAGGAGGGCGACGGCGCTGTGTTGAACGCGATCGCAGCGATCGGATAAGTGACCCGCGTTCCAGGCGCGGGCGTGTAATGAAGATCCCATACGAAACGGTGCATGCCTGGGGCGGCCGACAAAACTTGCGTTGGCCGGATCCAGTACCATGGCCACTGGCCGGTGTCCTTGGGCGGTTCGGCGCGATCGGCGCTCGAGTAGCGCCTAACAAGATTGTTCGCCGAATCGAAAATCTCGAGAGTCGCCGCCGAGGTCGGCGGCGCTCCACTGATGACGAAATCGATGATGGCGCCGTCGGGCGGATTCTGTCCCGCCGGTTCGTCGGGCGGCAGCGGCGTGTCGGTGTTCTTGTTCCAGCGGAACCGCCAGGCTTGCGCCGGTTTGAAGAGAAACACATTCCCCGAAATGTCTTGCCGGAGCGGCTCGAGGTCGTCCAGGATCCAGAATCCTCGGCCATGGGTGGCGGCGATGAGATCGTCGTCGTGAATGGTGAGATCGCGGATCGATGACGCCGGCATGTTGAGCCGCAGCGATTGCCAGCGATCGCCATCGTCGAACGAGACGTAGACCGCCTGTTCGCTCCCCGAGAAGAGAAGGCCGCGCTTTTTCGGATCTTCGCGGACGGCGTTGATGATGCCGCCCGCCGGAATCCCGTTCACGATCTCGGTCCAGCTCTTGCCGCCGTCGCGCGTGCGAAGAACATGCGGTCGCAGATCGTCGAGTCGGAAGGTGTTGATGGCCGCATACGCCGTCAGCGGATCGAAATGCGACGCCTCCATGATCGACACTTTCGACCAGGCAGTGAGCTGCGGCGGTGTCACGTCCGCCCAAGTTTTTCCGCCGTCGGTCGTGACGTGGATCAATCCGTCGTCGGTGCCGGCCCAGATGCGATTGATGTCGAGCGGTGATGGCGCCAGCGCGTAGATGACGCCGCGCTGCGTCACGTTGACCTTCGGTGTGTACACGCCGACAGTGGCGGGCACGCTCCACGTTTTACGCGTCAAATCGGGGCTGATCTCGGTCCAGCTCTGGCCGCGATCGGTTGTCTTCCACAACGTGTTGGACGCGAAGTAGAGAATGTGCGGATCGACCGGTGAAAAGACCACCGGCTGTGTCCGGATGACCCGATAGCCCGCTCCGCGCAACGGCCGCGGCGCGACCTGCGTGACCTGTCCGGAGCGACGATCGTAACGCTCGAGTTTTCCGCCGAAGATGATGTTCGGATCGAGAGGATCGGGGACCGCGTATCCGTATTCTTCGACGCCCACCGGATGCCACTCCCGGAAGGTGATCTGGCCATCATCGCCACGACTTTGTACGCACGCCGATCCGCTCTCCTGCTGGCCGCCGCACACCCGATATGGGAAATCGTTGTCGGCATTGACGTGGTAGAACTGCGCGCTGGGCTGGTTGTACCAGGAGCTCCACGATTCGCCGCCGTTGAGCGTGATGATGGCACCCTGATCGGAAGCGTTGATGATGATCTTCGGATCGTCGGGATTGATCCACAGGCGATGGTAATCGTCACCGCCCGGTGCCCCTCGAAATGATGCCCAGGTCTTGCCGCCGTCGGTCGATTTCCAGGTGACGACGTTCGCGACGTAGACGACATCGGCATTTTTGGGATCGGACCGAATCTCGTTGAAGTCGCCGTCGCGGCCCCACAGGCGATTGTCGGTATTCATCGATCGCCACGATTCACCGGCATCATCGCTTCGATAGATGCCCCCGTTTTTGGCAGCGCCGACGACGGCGTAAAGACGCCTGTGGTCCGCCTGCGAGACTTCGATGCCGATGCGGCCGAGGCCTTCAGCCGTGCCGGGAAGACCGTTGGTCAACTGTTTCCAGTTCGCGCCGCCGTCTGTCGATTTGAAGAGTCCGCTGTTAGGCCCGGTCCACGCGCCATTTTCCCAGGGGCCCTGGCGCGCCTGCCACAGCACGGCGTACACCGTGTCGGGATTGGCGGGATCGATGGCCACGTCCATCCCGCCGGTGTTTTCGTCTTTGTAGAGGACTTTCTGGAATGCGTTGCCGCCGTCCGTCGATCGAAAGACGCCGCGCTCTTCGTTCGGCCCGTACGGATGGCCTAACACAGCCACATAGACACGATTCGGATCGCGGGGGTCGACGGCGATCATCGGAATCTGCTGGCCATCGCGGAGGCCGAGGTGCTGCCAGCTTCTGCCGGCGTCGGAGGATTTGTAGATGCCGTCACCGGTGGAGAGATCGGGACGCTGCAGACCTTCGCCGCTGCCGACGTAGACGATGTTTGGATTCGATGGCGCGACGGCAATTGCGCCGATCGATCCCGTGGGCTGCTGATCGAAAATCGGCGACCAGGAGCGCCCGGCGTCGTTGGTCTTCCAGACGCCGCCGTTATTGACGCCGATGTAGAAGACGCCTGGCTGTCCGCGCACGCCCACGGCCGCGACGGTGCGTCCGCCGCGGAAGGGCCCGATCATTCGCCAGCGCATCTCGGCGAATTCGTTTGGATCTCGAGCGATTGCGGTTGCGGCGATGAGCAGGAGCAAGGCTGCGCGCTTCAACATGGGCGCACATTATTACAACTCGCAGCAATCTGTTCACCGCGTCGAATCAAATGTGGGTCGCGTCGCGATCTACAGTAGCGTTCATGGCCCGGTTTGGATTGACGATCGACGGAGCGCTGCACCTTGTCGACGTCGACGCCGATACCCCGCTTCTGTGGGTCCTCCGCGACGAGCTCGGGCTCACCGGCACCAAAATTCGGCTGCGGCGTCGGCCATGCGGCGCGGGCAATGTTCTCCAGGAAAAGAGTGCGGTGCGCTCCTGTCTGTAGAGGATTGGCTGGGCCACCGGGACATCACCTCAACGATTGTGTATGCCGCAATCACATCCGACTTCGCTAGGAGGACGCGGGGCCGGATTCACCTCTGGCCGCCCTCGGATACTATTGAAGACGCATTAGTGACACTGCTGCAAGCGCGAGCAAGAGGGCTCCGAGCGCCACAGACGAAAGTGTCGGAACCGCCATAGGTGTAATTGCGGCACGCGGTTCCCCGACGATTCCGATTGATGTTGTCCATACTGCCGGGATCGGCCCCGTGAGCACCGCTCCATCGGAAAGCCTGATGTGGAAAAGCCCTACATCGACAGCTGCCGCCCAAAAACTTCGACCGTCTAGTGCCAGCGCTACTGCTCGCCAACCACCAAGACCTGCAGGTGAATACGTTTGCATAATAGTGCCATTTGCTGCCACACGCGCGATGACCTCCTCATCCGCGATCAGAACCGAGGAATCTGGCAAAATGCGCAGATCGTGCGCCGTTGATCCGGGCAAGCTCGCTGTAAGGTCTGGAAGAGACGCGTTTCTACACACGTCATAACGTTGAACCGCGGTCCCCTGAGAAACCAGGTACAGCGTGCATTGGTCGCTTGCGAGATCGATCATGCTTTCGCGAACATTGGTGAATGTGCCGACTAGGTTGCCGGCAGGGTTGAGCTTATAAAGGTTAAAACCACTCACGAAGAAATTTCCGTCGCGGTCACGGACGATCCCGCGGGCGAGGTCAAGGTGAGGTCCAAAGTTTCCGGCGAACCCTCCGGTAATGTCAAATACGTTGATATTCGAAGTCAGTTCGGAAACGCGCGTTGCATAAAGGCGTGAGTCGCTTCCGAAAACCAGGGCAAACGCAGGGTCATTAGAATAGCTGGCAATGCGTTGGCGAGGGCTCCCATCGGCACCGTACCAATCGATAAATCCCGGCAGAAAACCTGTCGCATTCGACGGTACAAACGACGCGAATACTACGTCGCCTGGTTGAAAATTTTGAGCGAGAGCAGATCCCGCGATGACGAAGAGCGCAAGGGCAACCCTAAAATAACTAATCAGAAACGTACTCATGGAGATCCATCTTCGCCGATTACCACGGATTCCGATCTCCGAGGCTTCGGCCCGTGGATGGAGTCGGAGGAGTTCGCTGCCGCCTGGCGCCTCGCACAGCTGCAGACCGTCCTCGAACGGATCGGAAACTCGACATGGACTATCAGATCGTCGGGACCCTCGGCGCGCTCTCGAAGGACTTCCCCGCCGAAACGCTGCGGTGTGTGCGACTCATCGTCGTAATGGGTATGGACATGATGAAGGTGCACGCGCTGACCTACCGCGGAGACGTGCAGCGGATCATCCGAGCTGCGCTCAGCTCAGGTGACGAGCAACTGCAGAAGTATGCGACAGCCTTCGCGAACGAGCTGGTGGCTCGAGGGTTCAGCGGATTCCGTGATGTGCTCAATTCCGACTACGACCAAGCCGAGAGCGAAGACGGCCGGCAGCGGCGCGCCGAGCGTGCTGGTGTCGCTGCTGGTCTCCGACACCGCGCCCACAGGTTCTCTTGGACGCCGGCTGCGGAAGGCGTTGTTCGCTGACGGCAATACTTGGAGAAGCCAAGTGACATCGACATCGACTTCACGCTTTACCTCAAAAACGTCAACTCAGATTATCAGCTTGACGCGAGCGATTGCGGTTGCGGCGATGAGCAGGAGCAAGGCTGCGCGCTTCGACATGGGCGAAGACTATATCGACTTCACATACTCGTGCCGAGGCATCCCGAAAAAGTCGCTGACCCGGCCCGATCGTCGATAGCCGTGCTTCTCGTAGAATCGCATGGCGCGCTCGAGCGGCTCAGTGGTGTCCAGCGTGACGCGCCGGCAACCCTTCGCGCGCAATGCATCCTCCTCCGCCCGCAGCAGCTCCACGGCTACATTCTTTCCCTGCCACGCCGCACGCACCGCCATGCCGCGCAGGTGGCCTTCGGTGCCGTGCGCGATGCACCCGATTGTTCCGACCACATCCAATCCGGCCACCGCCACGAAGATCGTCATCGTTTTCAGGCGACCGGCCAGCGTGGCCGGAACGGTATCTTCGAAGGCGCGTTTCGTGTACCGGGCCTGGTACGGCGCGAACGCTTCGCGCATGCACGCCAGAACGGCTTCGCTGTCGGCTGCCGTCGCTGTGCGGATCTTTACAACTTCACTTCCCACGTCTGTCCCACCAGGTCGTGTCCGAAGCTGTGATGTCTGTTTTCCCCGGTCATCCGGAACCCGCAGCGCTCGTAGATGTGGCGTGCGGCGTCGAGGACGTCGTTCGTCCACAGAATCATCCTGGTGTAGCCGCACTGCTTGGCGAAGCGGATGCACTCCTCGACCAGCCTTCGCCCGATGCCCGATCCGCGCGCGCCCGGCTCGACCAGCAGAAGGCGGAGCTGTGAAACGCGCTCCGACTTCCTGACCAGAAAGACGCAGCCGGCGTTCTGGCCATCGCGCTCGGCGATCCAGGCGCGCTCGCGACGCGGATCGAATTTGCGAACGAAGTTCACGACGATCTCGCCCACCAGCGCCTCGAACTCCTCGTTCCATCCGTACTCCGCCGCGTAAATCGCGCCGTGGCGCTCCATGACCCACCCGTAGTCGCCGGGGCCGGGGGAGCGGAGGACAAAAGGCTCGCGGATGGCGGATCGAGGTTCGAGCAGCGACTCGATGGCCTGCATGGCGGTGACCATCCGCCGCTGCTGGGCCGGCGACAGCGATCGAATCATGGCGGTCATCTCCCTGCTGGAGGCGGCGTTGATCCGTGCGAATTCGGCGGTGCCTTTGCGCGTCAGGGTGAGGATGTTCTTGCGGCGATCGTCGGGCTTGGTGCGCTTGAGCAGCCCGCGCTTTGCAAGGCCGCGCAGGGTGCGGCTGAGGTAACCGGGATTGAGCGCCAGAGCGGCGGCCAGTTGCGAAGCGGTGACATCTTTCCCATTGGCCACCTCGTACAACACCCGGGCCTCGGTGAGCGAGAGCGGACGGTGATATACGTTGTCCGAGAGCACGCCGATTTTCTGGGTGTAGAAACGATTGAAGCGCCGGATTTCGCTGACCGTATCGATAGTTGCTATTGTCAACTATTTAGTTGCTTCAGGCAACTATCTCGTCGCCGCCGACATCACCGCCCTGTGGGCGGCTAAGGCGCGCTTCGGTCCGGACGTCAAGGGTGCGCTGACCATCGACGGTGAACGCGCCGAGATTGCCGGCCGCTCGGCTGTCGTGGCGCGCAAGGGCGACACGCTGACGTTCGACATGCCCGATGCCGGCGCTTTTCGCGGCCGTCTACACGGCGATCGCATCGCCGGCTATTGGGTCCAGCCGCCGGTCGACGGCATGCGTTTCGCGACCCCGGTGACCCTGAAGAAACTTCCCGGCGGCCGGTGGCGCGGCGTGGTTGCGCCGCTCGATGATGCCATGACGTACTTCATCCCCATCAACGCCAGCGGCGACGCTTTTCTCCGCAATCCCGAGCGCAATGCCGGACGCTTCATCGGTATCGAGCACGCTGTTGTCGAAGGCTCGACCATCAAGTTCCTTGGCTCTGACAAAGCCCTCATCGCTCAGTCGCCCTTCGACGGCAATGCGTTTTCGATTCCCATTCGCGGCGCGACACTCGATTTTCATCGCGCCAACGCTGCCGAAGAAGCAGTCTTCCATGCGCGCGGAAAAAATCCGCCGAAATACGTCTACCGCAAGCCGCCGGCCGAGGATGACGGCTGGCCGGTGGCGACACTGGACGAAGTCGGCTTGTCGCGCGAAGAGATGTCCAGGTTCATCCAGATGATCATCGACACGCCGGTCGCGGCGCACTCGGTCGATCTTCATGCCGTGCTCATCGCGCGGCACGCCAAGCTGGTGCTGGAGGAGTACTTTCACGGATTCGATCGCGATCAGCTCCACGACACGCGCTCGGCGTCGAAGAGTCTCACCTCGCTCCTGATCGGCGCCGCGAAGCTTCGCGGCGTGCACATCGATGCCTCGACTTCGGTATACCGCACCATGGATCCCGCCATCGACGATCCGCAGAAACGCGCCATGACGCTCGAGAATCTGCTCACCATGTCCTCGGGCCTCGACTGCGATGACAGCGACGAGAAATCGCCCGGCAATGAAGACAATATGCAGTCGCAGACCGCGCAGCCTGACTGGTATCGCTACACGCTCGATCTGAAGATGATCCGCAAGCCGGGCGAGAAGGCGGTCTACTGCAGTTGCCAGCCCAATCTCGCGGGAGGCGTGCTCGCGAAGACGTCCAATCGCTGGCTGCCCGATCTGATTCGCGACTGGATCGCGACGCCGATGCAGTTCGGCCGCTACGCCATCGATCTGCAACCGACCGGCGAAGCGTACGGGGGCGGCGGCGCGCGATTTCTGCCGCGCGATTTCATGAAGCTCGGCCAGGTGATGCTCGACAACGGACGCTGGCGCGGAAAGCAGATCGTCAGCGAATCGTGGGCCAGGAAATCCTCATCGCCGCTCTACGATCTCCTCGGCTTCCACTACGGATATCTGTGGTGGGACACCGATTACGACTACAAAGGCCGCAAGGTGCGCGCGTTTTTCGCGGCCGGCAACGGCGGGCAGATCGTCATGGGCTTCCCGGAGCTCGACCTGCTGATCAATTTCTGGGGCGGGAACTACAGCGATCGCGCCGGCGTGACGCCGCAAAGGGTGTACGTTCCGCAATTCATCCTGCCGGCGGTAAAGTAGCGGACATGCATCCGATCGTGGCGGCGGCCGTCTTCGTGTTTTGCGGTGGGCAATTTCAAAATTGTTCCCCCGCGACGCGCGACGGTTTCACACGCTGGGCGGCCACCGAACATGGTCGCGCGCTGATCGCGCATCTCGACGGCCAGGTCATCGTCATGGAAGATGCCAATGAAGAAGCGGCCGGCCGCGCTCCGGAACCGGGCATCGCGACGCTGGCCTCGATGGGACCGCGGGTCTTCTCGATCGTCCTGAATCCGAACTTTGTGCTTCCGAAAGGGATGGTGCCGCTTCCGGGTCAGCCGGCGACGCCGGCCGACATGATGGCCGCGGCCTGGGCGGGGGAGATGCTCCACATCGATTTCTATTCGCGCGGCATCAGCCTTCCACATCATCAGCGCGATGATTTTCAACAGGAGTGGAGCGCCGTGGCAGCCGAGCTCGGATTTCCGGCGCTGCGACACAACGATGAAGATGAACGGCAATATCGCCGCCGTCGCGCGATTGTTCGCGTTATCGGCGGTACTCATTAGCTGTTCGGTCGCTCCGAAGGAATCGGTCGCGCCGCTTCGGGGGCGGCTGGTTCTGGAAGTCGAGCCGAATCCGATTGTCGCGACACCGCTTGGCAACAACTGGTACGAGCTGAACTTCGACATCATCATGCGCGAAGCCGGCGGAGTGGATGTCACCATCGAGGACTTCACGGTCGACGCCCTGGCGCTGAAATCCGTCCCCGTTCGCAGCCACACCTATCCCGCGACATTCATCACCGATCGCGGATATCCGGCCGCGATTCGCGCCGGCAAGTATCTTCGCTTCGCCTTCACGCGGCGCTGGCCGCTCCCCAACGAGCTGTTGCTTTCCGGCGCGGCCGCGCGTGTGACGGCGCGAACGATCGACGCAAACGGCGTGCGAAGCGCGACGACGGTGAAGGTCGGGGTGAAAGTCCGGTCATGACGGCGCGTCGCGCCATCCTGCTGATTCTTTTTGCGCTGTGCGCATGCAGCGGTCGACCGCCGCGTTTCCCGACCGAGCCGCCGCCCATAACCTTGACGAAAAATACGCCGCCCCCGTCGCCGGCGCCCAAGGGCGTGTCGCGAGTCGAGATCGATCCCGGCACGCGAACTCGAGCCACGATCATCGTGGTCGCCAGCGCCGCCGTTTTTCTTCTCGGTCTCGTTTTCTCACGCAGGGTCGGGTCGGGAATCGCGGCGGCTTACCTCGGGCCGGTCATCGCGATCCTCATCGCAGCGCGGCGATTTGGAAAGATCTTCACCGACTTAGCGGCTGCGCCGTTCGATTTTGCCGGTTTGGTTGTCGTGCTTTGGAACGAAAACCAGCCGGTGCTGGCCGGTTTTTACGGCGGCTCGATCGCGCTGATCATTCTTATGATCGTGTCGATGCGAAAGGCGCAGGCCGAAACAGGCAACGCGATCATGATTCCGATCATCATCGCGATCGGCACCGCAATCGTGAGTTTTCTCGCGTTTGTCAGCTTGACGCGGCTGCTCATCGCGATCCTCGACCCGATCAAGACCGATCCGGTGGTGCAGTCGCTTGAATTCCTCGGACTGGGCGAAGCGGCCCGGGCGGCGCAAACGCGGTTGATCGTGGCGATCGTCGCTGCATTCGCAACCGTGATCCTTCTCATCGTGTCGTTGATTTTGTCCTTCATCCTTCGGCCCGTTCGACGGCCGGTCGCCTTCGCGCTGTTCGCGTTGATCGTGATGCTAGTCGCGACGTGGCTGGAGCGGTCGTGGTGCGAAGTTCTCGCCGCGACGGCGCGCGCCGGACACGTGCCCGGTAC
>DASPZU010000074.1:0-31871 GCA_035636095.1 Thermoanaerobaculia bacterium | reverse complement strand
GACGTCCGAATTGTCGAGGCGATCGACTTTTTTTCCGATGATCGTGAACTTCGAAGGGTCCTTCAGCGTGACTTCGGTGGGGACCGGCAGCTTCGAAGCGGCTTCGGCGACCTCGCCGAACGTCAACTTCTTCGCGCCGTGCCGGATGATTCCGTTGCTGACAGTGATCTCCTTCGGATCGACTCCCCACCTCGCGGCCGCCGCGGCCACCAGCATTGCCCGCGCGGTTGCTCCAGCCTTGCGCAGCGGCAGCCAGCGGCCCCAGACGCTGCCGCTGCCGCCTGTTCCCTGGCTGCCGAACTTGGCGTCGAGATCGGCCTGCTGGATCCGCACGCGCTTCCAATCGGCGTCGAGCTCCTCGGCGACCAGCATGGGAAGCGAGGTCCGGACGCCCTGCCCCATCTCGGTGTGGGGAACGTAGATCGTGACTGTTCCGTCGGTGCTGATCTCGACGAATGCGCCTAACGCGTACTTTCCGTCAGCAGCGAACGCGCGCACGCCGATCAAGAGACCGGCAGAGGCCACCGCGGTCACCTTGACGAATTCGCGGCGATCGACTTTCAGGACGTTCACGACATCTGGAACGGCAGTTTGCGGAGTCGCTTGCCGGTGAGAGCGAAGATCGCATTTGCGACCGCCGGCGCGGTTGGCGGCAAACCCGGCTCGCCCGTTCCGGTCGGCAGCGCCGTGCTCGGGACGATGTGGACTTCGACCACCGGCATCTGGCCGATGGTGAGCAGCGGATAGTCGTGGAAGTTGGACTGCTCGACCGCGCCGTTCTTGATGGTGATCGCGCCGGCGAGCGCGGCGCTCAATCCATAGACGACCGCCCCTTCGACCTGCTGCGCGATGCCGTCGGGATTCACGGGCGTCCCGCAATCGATGGCCGCGATCACGCGATGCACCTTCAGCGTCCGATCCTCAGCGACGGAAACCTCCGCGACTTCGGCAACGTAGGTCAGGAACGAATGCCAGGCCGCGAATCCGCGAGCTCCCAGGCCGGGCAACGGCTTTCCCCAATTCGATTTCTCGCGCACCAGCTCGATCACGCGCCGCAAACGATCCGATTCATATGGATAGGGCGCGCTGCCGCCTTTGCGCTCGATTTTCTTTCCGGGAGGGAGCAGCGAGAGCTGGAACTCGATCGGATCCTTTCCGGCGGCGTGGGCCAGCTCATCGATGAACGACTGCACCACGAAGGCGTTCGACGAATTCTCGACCGAGCGCCACCATCCGCGCGGCACAAACGACTTCGCGGATGCGTATTCGGTGCGGATGTTAGGCACGGCGAGCGGAAGCTGTTCGTCATTGAACATCTCGCTGTCGTGCGGCTCGCCGCGGCCCATGTAGCTGTTGATGGCCGCCGAGGCCACGCGGTGATGCCAGGCCGTGATTTTGCCGTCGTTGTCGAGCGCGGCAGCGACGCGCTGCACGGTGGCGGGGCGATAGAAGTCGTGTTGCATGTCATCTTCGCGAGTCCACTGCACCTTGACCGGCTTGCCGACCGCTTTCGACAGGAGGGCAGCCTCGACCGCGACATCGGGAAATGCGCGACGGCCGAAGCCGCCGCCTAACAGCGTGACGTGGACCTTGGCCTGCTCCGGCTTGGTGAAGCCAACCGCCCCGCCCGCCGCGCCGCCCCACCAATCGGGAAATTGCGTCGGACCCCAGATCTCGATGCCATCGGCGGTGACGCTGGCGGTGGCGTTCATCGGCTCCATGGTGGCGTGCGCGAGATAAGGCAACTCGTACGTCGCGTCGATTTTCTTTGCCGCCGACGCCAGCGCAGCGTCGGCGTCACCTTCGTTGCGAACGCGCTTCCCCTCTTTCGTGACGAGGTCGCGCATCTGATCCATCAATGATGCGGTCGTCTCGCTTTTCGCCTCGCCCTCGTCCCATTTCACGACCAGCGCATCGCGAGCCTTGAGCGCCGCCCACGTCGAGTCCGCCACTACCCCCACGCCCGCCCACGGCGCCTCGGCGCCATGCGGGTCGATTTTCACGATGGCCTTCACCCCCGGAACGGCTTTCGCTTTCGAGTCGTCGAAGCTGGCGACTTTTCCGCCGAACACCGGGGAGCGCAACACCGCGCCGTACAACATTCCCGGGACGCGGACGTCGATGCCGTAGCCGCTCTTGCCGTGCATCAGATCGCGGTTGTCGAGGCGTTCGGTCTTTTTGCCGATGATGGTGAACTTGGAAGGATCTTTCAGCGCGATGTCTTTGGGGACCTCGAGCTTCGATGCTGCCGTTGCCAGCTCCCCGAAAGTCGCCTTCTTCGAGCCGTGGGTGACGACGCCTTTCGCGACCGCGCACTCTTTGGCATCGACTCCCCATTTGGTGGCGGCGGCGCTGACCAGCATCGTCCGCGCGGTCGCACCGGCCTGCCGCATCGGCGACCACATCGTCCGGACGCTCCCGCTTCCGCCCGTCCCCTGCCGCCCGTATTTCTTGTCGAGATCGGCCTGACGGATGCGGACCTTCTTCCAGTCGGCGTCCATTTCGTCGGCCACGATCATCGGCAAGGCAGTGCGCACGCCCTGCCCCATCTCCGATTTCGCGACGTAGATCGTGACGATGCCGTTCGTTCCGACATGAACGAATGTGCCGACGGCGTGCTCTTCGTCTTCGGCGGCGCGAGCGCGCGGCATCTGCAGCGTGAGAACGAGCCCCGCCGAGGCTGCTGAGGTGATCTTGACGAAGTCGCGGCGACTGACTTTGACCACGCGCATGTCACACCTCCTCGGCCGCGCGATGAATCGCGCGACGGATGCGCATGTACGTGCCGCAGCGACAGAGATTGCCGCCCATGGCCTCGTCGATCTGGTCGTCGCTCGGCTTTTTCGTCTTCAGCAGCAGGCCGGCGGCGCTCATGATCTGGCCCGCCTGACAGTAACCGCACTGCGGGACGTTCTCCGCCATCCACGCCTTCTGGAGCGGATGCGTGCCGTCGGGAGAAAGACCTTCGATGGTCACGATCTTTTTCCCGGCGACTTTTTCGATCGCGGTACTGCACGAACGAATCGCTTCGCCGTTGGCGAGCACGGTGCACGATCCGCACAGCCCGCGGCCGCAGCCGAATTTTGTGCCGGTCATTCCGAGCTCGTCGCGCAACACCCACAGCAGCGGCGTGTCGGGAGAAGAGGAAACGGACTGCGACTTGCCGTTGATGGTCAGCTTCGTCGGCATGGAGACCTCCGTTTCGCGAAGCCCTTCGCCCCGCTTGCGGGGAGAAGGTGCCCGAAGGGCGGATGAGGGGACCCCTCACCCGGCGCTTCGCGCCACCCTCTCCCCGCTCCGCGGGGCGAGGGTCCGCGCGTTTCGGCGGGATTCTACGACCGTTTCGTCATCCTGAGCCGCGCAGACGGCGAAGGATCTCGAGCTTCGTAACACTTTGTTACTCGAGATCCGTCGCTGCGTGTTTGCGAATATGTCGGATTTGACATATGTTGTCCATAGGCGATGGCTGACAAACCACTCGCATCGCCGACGACGCGATCGTCATTTTGGAAGTATTCGGCAAGAAGACCAGGAAGACGAGCTGCAGCGGAGGAAAAATAGAGATGCGCGCGGATAAGAAGAAGCGACTCGAGGCTGCCGGCTGGAGATTGGGTAATGCAAAAGACTTTCTGAATCTCGATGAAGTCGACTCCCAACTTGTCGAAATAAAACTCCTCCTCGCTAGAAAACTCCGCGAACTTCGCGAGCAACTCGAGATCACGCAGGAAGAACTCGCGCGACGGCTGCGATCAAGTCAATCAAGGGTCGCCAAGATCGAAGCGGGCGATCCGTCGGTTAGCATGGAACTGCTGATTCGGTCATTGCTTGCAGCAGGAGCTGACAGCGAGGATATCGGCAGAACACTGACGTCAAAGCGGCGCTAACGAGGTCTAAGAACGGCCCCCTCGGCAATCCCATCTCTTGTGACAAATTGTGAGCGGCTAGATTCCGTCGAGGGAAGAGTTTCGATCTGTTAAGAGGGGTTGTGCTCGCGCTTGCGCCGCCCTCGTCCCGCGCGGCGCAGAAGGGCGAAGGACGTCGCCGCATGCCACGGCATCTTCCGGCGGGTGGTCGCCGGCATCTCGCCGGTCCGCAGCGCCTCCTCGATCCTGTCCAGTAGCGCCTCGACGCACCAGTCGTGGATCGGCGCGATGAACACGCTCCACAGGACGCGGCCCAGGATGGAATCCTCCAGCTCAACGGTGTGCGTTACCCTGCAGCCTCCGGAGGTGACCGCAAGGTCGAAGCCATGCCAGCCTGGGAAGCGCCGGCTCTCGACGCGCGCACGCCAGCGTTCCCCGTCCCACGATTCGAAGCGAAACGAGAAGGACCCGTGCCCGACCCGCGTGACGTTCGGGACGAGGGCCAGGGGGGCGATGCCGGGTGGATTTTGGCGCCAGCTCGGCAGGACGTCGCGCGGAAAGGGGTCCCGGGCCGTGCCCGTCCAACTGGCCTCGATCCACGGTCGCACGCGCTCGATCGGGGCGACCAGCTCTCGTGAATGTGCGTTCCGCATCAGCGCCTCCATACGGTACCGTATGGATATATAGTGCGGAAACCTCGATTTGTCCATACGCATGCGTACGGTGTACGATCCGGTCATGCCCAAAGCGAAGTCCAAAGCGAGGCGCCGGCCACTCGGGGCGGCCGATTGGGAGGAGGCAGCGCTGCGGGCCCTCGCCACGGGTGGACCTGTGGCGGTCTCGGTCGAGGCCATCGCGAGGACGCTAGGGGCCACCAAGGGCAGCTTCTACTGGCACTTCGCGGACCGCGAGGCCCTGCTCTCGGCGGCTCTACTCCGCTGGGAGGCGCAGTACACCGATCGAGTGATTGCCGATCTGGAGCGCATCGCGGAACCGCGAAAGCGGCTCACGCGGCTGTTCCTGGCGGCAAACCGGCCCAACGATGCCTGGCGAGTTCACGTTGCCCTGAGCGCCTCGACCGAGGAGCCAGTGATCGCCAGGACGCTGGCGCGGGTGTCACGGCGGCGCATCAGCTACCTCGAGGCGTGCTATCGCAGCATGGGGTACTCGGCGGCGAGGGCGCACGGCCATGCCTTGCACGCCTACGTCGCGTACCTCGGCTTTCTTCATCTGGGCGTCGAGTGCCCGGCGGAGCTTCCACGCGGTCGCCGGCTATCGGCCTACGTGGCGACTCTCCTCGAAGCCCTCATCCCGCCGCGCCGCTAACGCGCCGTCGCAGGATGCCTGCCGAGACGAGCGTCACGACCAGTCCCACCGGGAACGGCTCGAGGAACGTTACGGCAGCGTTCGTCAGCGGGTTGTCGTACATCGCCTTCAACTCCGTCATCTCCTTCTTCTTTTTGATAATGGCGGCGTCGCTGGCCCCCTTCGCGCGCAGCGACGCGATCGCGGCGCTGGAGAACTTGTCGGCGAAGTCAGGCATGAACTTGAAGTAGATGACTTCCCACGACGCGACATAGAAGACGCACGAGATGAGAGTGATGAGAAGGCCGACCGCCAACGCGCGGCCGAACGTGATCGTGCCGCCACTCGTCTCGCGGTACGAGCGGATGCCGAAGAAGACCAGGAGGAACGAGAGGAAGATCGCGGTGTAGCCGATCAGCTCCCCGTTCTCGAATTTGATCACGCCGCGGTCGATGAGCGGGAGGGTGAGGAACATCATCGCCGACGCGATGCCGCCGGAGATCAGGCCGAAGATGAGGACGATTCGCTTCATTGCTTTCTCCTTCGGGCTGCAACGTAGGGCTCCCGCCTCCGCCCGCGCGGCATACTTTCGGGTGATTTGCGGGTCAACGAAAGTATGAATTCGCGTTTCAGGGGATCAGGCCCAGCTCTTTTCCCCTCTGGACCGCCTGGACGCGGCGGTTGACCTGCATCTTCTCGAAGAGCCGCGACGAGTGCGTCTTGACCGTGTTCTCCGAGACGAACAGCTTCTCGCCGATCTCCCGGTTGCTGAGCCCATGCGCGATGAGGCCGAGGATCTCGTGCTCGCGCTGGGTGAGCCCGACGTCGCGGAGGTTGGTGGCGTTGAGGACGAATGGGCCGCCCGCGCGTTCCCTCGTCCGGGTCCACTTCAGGCCGAGGTAGATGCCGATCGACGTGAAGATGAGCGCCACCAGACCGCCGTACATCTCGGACGGATACTCGTGGACGAAATGCTTGTACTCGATCATCTTCAGGAGCGCGATGAGCACTCCGCCGGCTGCGCCCCACAGCACGATCTGCTTGGTCATTCCTCTGCGCGCTCTATCGCTCGACGCACTTGCCAAGCCTGCCACAAGTGGCGTCTCTCGTGAGCCGCGAGGACATGGAGGCCGGTGGCGAGAGTGAAAAAGACACCGCGCACAAAGGGGTTTGGAAACCGTATGCCGACCAGATCGAGGTCGGCATTCGCGCTTAGGAAAGCCCGGACGTCCGACTGCGCATCCACGAAGCTTGCGAACGTCTCCGCGAGCGGCGGCACCGCGCGCGGCCGAATTTTCCGAGGCGCCCTCCGCGTCGACCACCACTTCGGCGGCGGCTCGAGGAAGCTGACGAACAACCGACCCACCCATCCTGCCCTGGCCGGCCGCCGTCGGTGCCTTCCGCGCGTTCGCGCACGATTCGCGGACTCCTGCATGGCGCGCAGATACACGCGATTGCCGGTCGCGAGATGGTCGAGACATTGGGCCACGCTCCACTGCCCGACTTCGGCCGCCCGGCTGCCCTGTGCATCGGACAACCCCGCCACGAGCGCCTCGGCATCGCGCTCCGCCGCTTCGAGCTGATCCTGCAGCTCTCTGATGTCCGCCGGCACGTCCGCGCCCATAGCCACATACCGTAGAGCACGACCACGGGATCTTCAATACTTTCTATCGGAGCTTTTCGTCCGCCCGACGGGCGCGAGGCGATCCTCCGCACTGGCGGGCCGAAACGACGTACTACACTCTCGGACGCTTGCTGTTTGTCGCCTTACGATTTGAAGGAAGTTGATTCGCCCGATTTCATTCCGGGACATGAGCTCCATGCGAAAGAAGATTCCGAAATTCACTAACGAGGCCGAGGAGCGAGAATTCTGGCGTCGAGAAGATTCGACCGAGTACATCGATTGGTCGAAGGGATCGAGAGCGACTCTGCCGAAGCTGCGCCCAACCTTGCGCACGATCTCGATTCGGTTGCCCGAATCGATGATTGCGGAGCTCAAGCGATTGGCGAACAAACGCGATGTTCCGTACCAGTCGCTCGTAAAGGTTTTCTTGGCGGAGCGACTCAAAATCGAGCTAGCGCAGACGAAATCGTCATCTCGTTCACGGTGACCTGGAGAGTCAGGTTAACGTATCGGCGGCTCAGCCGCGCCCCTGGGTCCTCTTGCCAGCAGTACGATACCCGAGTTCACGAAACTCGAGGCGCGGAAGCGCGGGCCACGAGCGGGCGGCGTCGGCTGCTGCCGCGAGTTAGGCAGCAGTCCGGACATGTATGGGTTGGACTTTTCGCAACAAGTACTCCAGCTTTCGTCGGTTTCTTCGTTCCACTGCCGGCGGAGTAAACAGGACCGCGAAGAAGATGCTGTTCGCAAACTCAGCAAACCCGGTGATCTCCGTTGCTGGGTAACCTGGGATGTCCGCGGTTCGGATGCAGATTCGACGCCCACCGTCGTTCTGAATGTCGTCAACATGGATGATCGCCTCAGGCGAACTTTCGTGAATGTCGGCTGATTGCTTGGCGAGAAGTGCTTCCAAGGAATCGACGGCTCCAGTGCGATCCCATAGATTCACGTACATCCACTCTCGCATTTCCGCAGCTTCTTCGAAAGGTAGACCACGCCGGTAGAGTCGCGCGAGCATTCCCGACCTGCGTTGCCCGTCTATGATCCACCCGAACGGACTAGGAAGAAGAACCGCGTTTCGACCTGCGTAGGGAATCGCGCCCTCTGCTTGCCAAACCTGCAGCTCGGCAAGACTCAAAATCTCAAGGTCAAGGTCGACGTCATCGCGAAACGCACGGTCGAGCGCGGCTGGCGTGTAGCCATTAGGGCTGACCATCATTCCGCGGTCGACACTTATGTCATCGAGGAGTCCGAGAAACGCCTCGACGTGTGTCACGTCGATCCGCCGGCCGTAATGCTTTGCGTCGACTGCGGTCAACACGTCCGTTCCGTGCAGCTGCTCCAAAACGAGAACATCAACTTGCCGATCAACGCGGGAACGCCGACCAGCGATAGTCACATCGAAGCGGACATCCACGCCGGGATATTTGCTCCGTAGTTCCTCGTGAACAGCCCGTTCATATTCACGCCACGGCGGTTCGCTACTCACGGTTGCAATTCTATCTGCCTAACGTGGTTGCGGTTCGGCGGCGTGCGGCCATCATGTGCCAGGCACAGCGGCAGGCCGGTTGCCGCGACGAACGATAACTTCGGCGGGAGCGACTGGGTCGCTGCGCTCAGCGGCCTCTGAGCCGAGACGCGATCAAGTTTTCGAGCGCGGGTATCTTCTCCTCGATCGCGTGGACTTGGTGAAAAGCATCTCGCCAGTTGTTACGACTTTCGCCGTCGAGTACGAGCTCCATCTTGTTCAGAGCCTCTGTCATTTCGTTGTCAACGTCGTTAAGCAACTGCTTTATCGCGTCCTCTAGAACGATCCGATGTTTTACCAAAAGGTTGTGAAAAGCAACGCGCTTCCTCACCGCCACTCCCAGCTTCCTGCGATGCTCGATCTTCGCGTAGTCTCGCCAGCGATCCGACGAATGCCGGAGTTGCTGTTTCGCGGATTCGGGTAAATCCACTCGTTGTAGAAATTCCTCGAACTGAGCACTGTTCATCCGGCTGGGATCCTCAAATTCCTGCAGAGGAGACGCAACCTGAAAGACCCAGGAGAAGGCATCTTGAAAGGCGTCCCAGAGCTCACGGAGTGCTAGGCCTTCTAAGTTGTTCCCGGCAGAGTTTAGCGGCGCGCGTGTGGGTTGGGAGTCTACGTTGACGATCGTTTGCGCGACTTGGCCGCCAGATTGCGCTGACGAAACGATGATCGAGCCACCCGACACACGCACGTCGGATATGTTGATGAGTTGCTGCACCAAGTCGTCGGCGACGTCGCCAACGTTTTCCGATTGCGATTCGTGCTCGGACTTCATTCGAGACAATCGCTCGACCGTATAGGACACCAAGTCAGTGTCGATGATCTGATGGTGGAGGGGACAAATGAGCATGAGATTTTCGAACGAATGGCGCTGTTCATCGGTCTGATCCCGATCGAAGCGTGGACCACTTGGGCTCTTTGCCTTAATGTGGGCGACTTCTCCTGCAATTCTCCCGGAGACTCGATCGACAATCGGCACAGCGCATGCCGGAAATGCGCATCGGTTTCCCGACACAGCGAACAGACGCTTAATGGTTGTGACTGAGGGCGTCATTGTCGTTAAGCGCAGCCCAACGGACACGGCATTCAGCCGCGCGGCCTTCCTAGAGATTAGCACGCGTGCGCAAGATGCTCTTGCACGAAGCGCGAAAGCGTCCGGGCGACGGGAGGGGCGCGTCGGCTGCTATGCCGAGTTGGTCAGCCGTTAGCGAAGATGAAAGATGTTTTGCAGGACGTCTTCAAAAAACTGCTGAACAGCCTCGGAAATCGTTGCGCCCTTTCGTTCAGCTTCTTGCTTTGTATCACGGTTGAAGTAGCGTTGGACGAACTCGCCTTGCTCGTTGAAATAGACCTCCCGCACGCGGACCTTTTCGCCCCATGGTACTTCTGAAAGGCGCGTATATTTACTGATCTCGCGATCGAAGTAGTTTGCTTCGAGAGGAATTACATGACGGCGAGGCGGGAACTTGTTGAAGTTTCGGTAATAGCGGAACATGAAGCGCTCTTCCAACCCAGTACGATGCTGACGAAATGAGATGGAGAAGGCGTTCGACTGCTCTACACGACCATCCTCAAGGAGTTTTTGATATCTCTCAAAATCTATTGCATTACGGTAGTCGTGGAACTCGATGGCGATCTCTTGCAGCTTGTCATTGAGGAGCTCCGCCGCTTTTTGAAACTCTAAGAAGATTTGGCGTATTCGACTTGACCATAGCTCCATTTCTCGCGCCTCACGGCGCATCAGCACTTCCGCCTCACGCGTTCCCCACCGGTCTGCCCAATCCGCCATTCGCTTTGTCTCGGCGCGTATTCGTTCGTATTCGGCGAAGAGCTGGGAAGAGCGCCGAAGGACCATGTCGAGGATTGGCTCATAGATTCCGACGTCGGCGAAGCTCAGCGCGTCGTAGTACGCAGGTCGTTCTTCGCGCTGAATGTTTGCGATCGGGTAGCCGCGCTTCAGCAAAACCAAGTTCATCAAAAGTCGTGCGACGCGGCCGTTGCCGTCCAGAAATGGGTGTATCGCAGCGAGTTCGTGATGAGCCACCGTCGCGACGATGATTGGATCTTGGTTGATATTCTCGTTTACCCACGCGACGAGAGAACCCATACGCGGCCCAACCTCAAGGGGTTCCGGCGGCCGGTGCTCTGCTCCCGAGATGATCACTCCAGTGCGGCGGTACTCACCGGGCGAATATTGCAAATCGCGAACGATGAGTGAGTGAAGCGATCGGATATCGGATTCGCGAATGGGTTCATGCCGTTGAGCCATTTCGACCAGGCAATCGAAAGCCGCGCTGAGGTTGCGTACCTCGACGCTGTCCTTCAGCGGCTTACCACTGATATCTACACCGTCCTTCAGAACGACGACGGTTTCCTGCAATGTGAGGCGGTTACCTTCGATCCCTGCGCTGTGATAAATGTGCGAGGCCTTGAAGTGCTCCTCTAACTTGGCGACGGCAACTCTGTCGAGCGGCCCCTCCTTACGAAAGGCTTCGATGCGTGCGGCAAACGCTAACAGCTGTTCGCGGAGTTCGCCTGAGAGCGGTACCTCAGCGAACGGAATCATCGCGCGATTTTACTCTGGTATCGTCGCGGTGGTTCCGTCTCCCTGACGGACCACGCGTTTAGCCGCGCGGCCGGTTCCGAGAGATTCGCCCGCGGCACCTGCAAGCTGCGACGCATAGCGCGCGGAAGCGTCGCGCCACGTACTGGCCGAGTCGGCTGCGACGCGGAGTTAGACAGCGGCCACAGGCGCTCCGTCTTCTCCGTTGGCATCGGTTCCGTGCGCAAACCGCAAGTCGTCCTCAAGCGATTGCCAGTAAGTCTCGTCGAACAACATCGCGGCTACTCGCTTAGCCTCGATGAGTTCATTCCATTGCCACGACGGCCTACCGCTGAAGTGTCTGAAAGCCGAGTAGGCCAGGATATCTGCGGCCTGAAGGCCGAGAACCTTCATGCGTTCTGCCTCCCCATAGGGACCCATGCGGGCTCTCAACTCAGCGGGAAGAGCAGAGCTCCTGATGGTCACGTTGTACCACTCTCGCGCACGACCACCTGCATCCGTGTTTTGATCGAACACGAAAGCGATTGGTTCTTTCGTGGCGGACTCAGTTTTGTGGAACATAAAAAGAACACACTGTCGGTGTGCGAGCAAATGGGGTTCGTTAAATTTCTTCTGGTCCTTGCCAAGAAACTTGGAGAACAGTTCTCGTCTGCTCCTCCATCCGTCCAAATCACTCACCGCTACACAACCGAAGATCCCGCTGTCTGCGATGTCTTGAATGAGTCGGTGCTGGATTTCGTGCCGCTTGTGGGGCGTGAGGTCATGGTAAGGCTTTGCGCCCGTAGCGCACCTTGAAGCATGACACCCGAGCGTTTCGATGCCGAGAGCGCGCATTGATTTGCGCCAGCGCCGATCAAACTCCCACCACTGGCCGGCGGACGCCACATAGCCCGCGACAACATAAATCTTCGTTGTTCGCGGACTATCCGCATAGCTCTCATCGCCCCTCGCGTAAAGCATCTCGATGCGCCCTTCGGGCAAAGATAACGCTTTCGTCTTCTGACTAAACGATCTCACGCTCAGTCAAGCGGCCGGTTCCGCGTGCCGAAGCCCAAACACACCTTAGCGCGGAAGACGAGGCGCGGGAGCGCCGGGGCCGAAGACCGTCGCGGTAGCTGCTGCGTGGAGTGGGCTGCCATAAATTTACGGTACTGCACCTGGGACGCGGCGAGGGAACTCGTAAATGAATTTGAGAAGCATCTCGGCAAATGAAATTAGATCTTCGGCGTCCGACTGAGTCATTAACCGAATCTCGTGATTTGCTTCGTTTCCTTTCTTGCGAATGTGATCGACCCAGCCGCGACCGTTTGGTGGGACGAAACCGGCAGTTGCTAAGTGATCCACGTACTCTACAAAGGATTCCCCAACGGGAGCGCCTTGAGCGACTGCGACGTGCATGAGAAGCTTTCTGCAGCTGAGGACTGCAGAGGTGTAGGAAGCGATTGCAACGCAGTTGCGAGCTTCACGGTACATCGTCTCGATATCTGGCGGAAGGTGCGTGACTTCGACGCCCGGCGCCACGCCTGGCGTTTGGCCCTTCTCTTCAAAAATTGTTGGCTTGTCACAGAAAGGACAGATGTAGACAAATTGGACGTTCGGAAGATTGGCTTGGGTTTGAAAACCACTCGCAGTTGCAATCACTTTCCCGCACCAGCCGCATGTGTACGTTTTCGGCGGAAGACCAGCGAGGTTCAGCCAAGGCACGAGTTAAGTTTACTTTGTCGAGCGAAGAAAAAGTCATCGGCCCAAGTGGCAATTATGCCGCGTCGATTCGATCTGCCGCCATACCGATTGGACTGCCGGTGACAAGAACGATGTGGCGATGGATTGTCGCGCGGCGATCTACCGATGATCATTTCGACCGCCGCCGCGCCGAGATCACAAGACGGGCTTAAAGCCCGTCCCACATCTCACTCCGACAGGACGTCCACCGTAACTTGAGATCCTTCGCTGCGCTCAGCATGACGTCTGCGCGTCACTTCGCGAACCGCACCGGCAATCCCATCTCCTGCAATAAATTGTGGGCGCCGTCGACGGCGTCCATTACCCACAGCATGTAGACGGCGTCGACGTGGATGGAGCGCGTGATGTTCGGGTCGACGACGAAGTCGGAGCCGAGGGATTCGTAGGTGCCGTCGAAGAGAAGACCGCACAGCTCCCCTTTCGCGTTGAGCGTCGGAGAGCCGGAATTGCCGCCGGTGGTGTCGACGTCGGAGAGAAAATCGACCGGCACCTCGCCCAGCTTCGGATCGACATAGCCGGCGGTCTTGTTGGCGCGGATCGCGTCGAGCTCGTTCTTCGGCGCGTCGAATTCGCCCGAGCCGGTGTTCTTCTGCAGGATTCCGCTGACCGTCGTCTTCGGAGTGTAGACAACAGCATCCTTCGGCGTGTAGCCGACCACCTTCCCGAAGGTCACCCGCAGCGTTCCATTCGCGTCGGGATACAGCCGGCCGCCGCTCGACACGCGCAGCGCTTCCATATACATCGGCCGCAGGCGCGACATCGCACCGGCGAACTCCTTCTCCTTCCGCTCGTTCTCGAGGAGCTGCGGCGAGAGCGCGGCCGCGAAATCGATCTCGGCATCGTGATGCGCGACGAGCTGCGCGGTGGTCTCCGTCTGCATCTGCTTCCGAAGCGCCAGATCGGCGATCTTGGTATTGCCATAGAGCTGATCGAGGAACTTGTCGACGCCGCCGTTCTTCGCGATCAACTCATCGACTCCGGCGATGCGCTGACTGGCAGGGAGCTTCTGCGACTCGTTGATGAAGTACCGAAGCCCGGCCCGATCGCTCTGCGGCTCGAGCGACTTCTGCGCGCGCGCAACCGCTTCGCCGATGCGAGGCCAGTCGCGCTCCTGGAATCCCTGGTTGCGCTCGATATCGGGTTTCGGTCGTTCCAGCGACAGCCGATACAGCGTATTTGCCTGCGACAGCATGGGCGAGCCGCGGAAGAGCCACTGCAGCACGGTGTCGCGCTGCTGCGTCGCGCGCGACTTCTCTTCGAGCTTGTTCATCTGATCGACCACGCCGGCGTATTTCTGCGCGTCCTTGTTAGACGCGACGTATGCCGCCAGATCGTTCTCGCGCCGCTGGCGCTGCGAGACGATCGTGAACTTCTCAAATCCACTCAGCGTGCCGGTGTAGTTTTTCAGGAGGTTGTCGTTGCCCCTGATGCGGTTGGCGTTCGCGATCTCGACCGCCTTGTTGTTCTTTCCCATCTCTCGAAGGATGTTGTTCAGGTCGGTCGCGTATTTGATGGTGGTCGGATAGCTGTACTGCTGCATGTTCGCGACTTCCGAAGACGTGCGATAGCGGAACGTGCGGCCGGGATAGCCGGCCACGATCACGAGCTCGCCGGGATTCACTCCTTCGCCGGAGACTTTGAGAATGTGGATCGGACGGAAAGGAACGTTGTCCTTTGAATAGTCGGCCGGCTTGCCGTCCTTTCCGACATACGCGCGCAGATACGACCAATCGCCGACGTGACGCGGCCACATCCAGTTGTCGGTCTCGCCGCCGAAATCGCCGATGCCGAGGGGCGGCGCGTAGACCAGGCGGACATCGCGGATTTCCATCTGCGTCGTGCGCAGGTACTGCGATCCTTCAAAGAATGATGCGACGCGACATCGCACGCCGCCCGGCTTCTCGCATTCTTCGACCAGCTGCTTGGTCGCTCGATCGAGCGCCTTCTCGCGATCGAGATCGCTCATTTTGGCGGTCAACGTGCCGGTCACGCGCCTGGTCACGTCTTCGATGTTGGTGGTCACGAGGATGCGCGAGCCGGGGCCGGCCGGCAGCTCTTCGTCACGCGTCTTGGCCAGGAAGCCGTTGGTGATCAGGTCGCGCTGCGGCGTCGAATTGAACTGCAACGCGCCGAACCCACAGTGATGGTTGGTGACCGCCAGCCCGTCGGGCGAGACGAAGGATGCGCTGCATCCGCCCAGCGAGATCACGGCACCCATCGGATCGCCGGTGAGATCGGCGAATCGATTGGGATCGATCTTCAATCCCATCTTCTTCAGCTCATCCGCGAGCTGCGGCACCTGCTGCGGCATCCACATGCCCTCGGCTGCCAGGAGAGAGGTTGTCGTCAGAAACAAGGCGATGCATGTTCGCTTCATGGAGTCTCCTTTAAGAGCGGGAATGATATCGCCCCCTCACCCGGCGCTTCGCGCCACCCTCTCCCCGCTTCGCGGGGCGAGGGCCCTCCCGCCGAACTCCCTCTCCTCGCTCGCGGGGAGAGGGACGGGGTGAGGGGCAAACAGCGGTTGAGCGCTTCGCCGTTTCCAGATGAAGCCGTCCAGCACGTAATGCGTCAGCTGGGGCACGGCCAGCAGCGGCACCAGCCACATCGCGACGGAATCGAGCGTGAGCCGTCCGCCGAAAAACTGCGGATGTTCATGCCAGGCAGCGTGATCCCAGGCGGCCTCCTCGATGAACGCCAGCACCCACACGATGCCGAGGAGTGCCAGTGGCCCGCGCTGCAGCAGCCGTCGCGCCAGCGACTGCGGCGAAGCGTGCGCGCGTCCATAAAAGTAAATCAGCGCGAAGTACGGCACGCCGTGCAGCAAGACGTTCGTCACTGTGAACGCATAGTCGGAGTTCAGCGCGATGATGCCGACGTACCAGCACAGCGCCGTCGTCACGACCACCACATCCTTGCCGGGATTTGGAACACCGCGCGCGATGGATCTCGCCGCGTACGCGATCAGCGTCAGCCAATACAGCGGCGTGGCAACCATCATCATCAGCGGCGGCACATTTGCGGCGAAGTCATTCGGAACGAACCACCAGAAAGTTCGGGGAAGGTGCGTGTGCCACCAAAGCAGCGGATAGAGCGTCGCGGCGTAGATGGCGGCGCTGTCGATCAGCCATCCCAAGCGGTCCCTCTCTCCGCCGCGGCTGCGATAGAGGGCCACCCATCCATACTGTTGCCTCACGAAGTGAAAGACGGCGAGATAAGCAGCGCAACGCCAGAAGATCAAAGTGCCCGATTGATACAGCGCGAATGCGATGACGAAGCATGCGGCCGGCACGAAGGTGTACAGCAGCGGCCTGCGCTGGAGCTCACCGCGGTCGAAGTACGTTCGGAAGAGGGTTGCGTGCACGTGAGCGACGTCCACGAAAAGCACGGCCGCGATCCACGCCCACGGCGGCATCTCGCCGTTTTCGATTCCGAGTCGCAATCCGACTGCAACGGCGGTGAGGGCCACCACCGCGGTGCCGCCGAAGACAGCGAGGTCCACCGAGCGCGAGAAAAGCCAGGGCCTCATAGGAATGTTTCGACCGGTCGTCCGCCGGCGCGGAGCACTTCTTCCGCCGAACGCACGCCGTGATAAAGCGCCTCCTCGAACAAAGCGACGCCGCTCAGATCCGAGTGCGCGAAGTGAATGTTGCGATAGACCTGGCGCGCGGCCTGCCGCGCCGGTCCGCTGATCAATCCAGGGCGCGGTCGAATCATGGCGTGACCCCATCGCATCACATCGAGTCGCTCGGTCATCTCGCGAATCTCCGGATGTGCGGACGACAGATCGGCCAGCGCAACTTCCGCCCATTCATCGCGATTCGCCGACAACAACCGTTGGCGCGACGCTCGCGGATCGGCATCGCAGAGGGCGTAGTAATAGGTCAGCACGGTCGCGCCGTAGTCGATGCCGCTCTGATGCGTCGCGACGACATAGCCGAGCGATGGACTCTCGTACAGAACGTTGTCCCACGCCAGAGGAAAGGTGCTCGATCGCGGCCGATCGCGCAGCGTGAGATTCGCCACCAGCCACGATCCGTACGTGAATTCACGCACGTGCGCCGGCACCTCCTCGCGATATGGCGCGATCACACGCGCGGCCACGAATTGCGGCGCCGCGAAGATCACGCGCTTTGCGTGAATGCCGCGCAAATGGCGGCCATCGCCTGATTCGGCGATGACGTCGACGCCGCCGGGCGTGGGGACGACATTCGCGACCAGCCAGCCGGTTTCGATGCGGCCGCGAGCGGCCCGCGACAAGTGCGCGGCGATCCGGCCGTTGCCTTCCGGCCACGTGATGAGCGGCAGACTCTCTTGTCCAGGCTCGGGAACGCGTGAGGCAAAGTAAAAGACTCCGGCCCAGGCGCTGGTGTCGTCGAGCCGCGCGCCGTAGTCATCGCGACAGGCGTAATCCACCAGCCATCGGAGCCGCGGCGAATTGAAACCGCGTCGATCGAGCCACGCGCGCATCGACATGCGGTCGAGCTCCATGACCTCGGCGTCATCCGAGCAGGCGGCGGTGGGGAGGGTGAACGCGCGACGCCCGCGAGCGTCGCGCCATCCAACCCATTTCGCGATTTCGCTTTCGAACGCGCGCAGTTGCCGAAGGTCGTCGGCGCCCGCTCCGGCATAAAGGTAAAGGCCATCGTACCAGCGACCGCGAAAAAAAATGCGCTCCTGCGGATCGCGACAGAGATGCTCCTCTGCCACGACGCCGCCTTCGAGCACACCCATTTCACCGAGGAGACGGATCAAGGCGCGATTTTCGGACATCGGCGCAGGAACGTAGTGCGCTCCCCATGGATACGCGCTGACCCGCGACGCGCCGGATCGCGAAGTCCCGCCCGCGACGGGCTCCAGCTCCAGGAGCAGGTAGTCGTGGAAGCGGGCGTGCTCGAGCCGCCACGCCGCCGCGAGACCCGACATTCCTGCGCCCACGATCACCACATCGTGCTGCTGCCAGGCATCGTCCGACGGAGTCGCATGCACAGCTTCCCGCAGACGATGACCGACGCGATCGGACGCGCCGACAATCTCGCCGGGGGGCAGCGATGTGCGAACGCGATTTCGACATGCCAGAGACGCGAGCGGTGCACCAAGAAACGCCGTAAGCAGATCGCGCCGGCTCAGCTCCACTTTTTCCACTCTTCTTCGTAGTAGCGGACGAGCATCTGGTTGTCGAGGCGATTGATCTCGACCGGGAGCGGACCCATGTCGGGCGGCAGCACGAACATCGCTGCCAGCGTTTTCTCATCGAGGGATCGCAGCGGCAGAATCACTCGCGACGGCATCGGAAATCGCTGCCTGCGCGCGAGCGCGAAGCCCCAGACTCCGAATGACGGAACAGTGGCGTGATAGGGACGCACGAAAAACCCGGCGGCCTCGAGGGTGCGGATGATGCACCAGTATGACCGGCGAGCGAAGAGCGGCGACGTGCTTTGCACGGTCACGGCCGCCTCCAGCGTGAGGTGATCGCGCAGCAGGCGATAGAAACGCGTGGTGTAAAGCTTGCCCAGCGCAAACGAATTCGGATCGGGGAAATCGACGATCGCGGCATCGAAGAGATCGTGGGTGTGCTCGAGCCAGATCATCGCGTCTTCGTTGATCACGTTGACACGACGATCCAGAAATGCGTGTCCATTGAGCTCTGCCAGCGTCGGAAACGCTTTCGAGAGAGCCGTCATCTTCGGATCGAGATCGACCAGCGTCACGCCCTGCACATCCGAGTAGCGCAAGACCTCTCGCAGAGCCAGCCCGTCGCCGCCCCCAAGGATCAGCACACGGCGGGGCGGCGTGGCGGCAGCGGCCATGGCGGGATGCACGAGCGCCTCGTGATAGCGATATTCATCTGCAGATGCGAACTGCAGACTTCCATTCAGGAAGAGATGAAACCCTGATTTTCCACTCGTAATGACGATCCGCTGATACGGCGAGCTGGTGGCGTAGACGACCTCGTCTGCGAAGAGCTCATCTTCGGCCAGCGACGTCAACCGATTCGCTTGAATGAACGCCACGGTCAGGATCACCAGCACGACGCCGGCGCGGGCCCGCAGCCCGACAAGCCCGCGCCGAATCAGCGGCGCGAGCAGATATGTCGCGTACAAACCGACGCAGCCGTTGAGGAAGCCGAATACCACCGACGTCCGCACCAACCCGATTCGAGGCACCAGAACCAGCGGGAAGAGCACAGCCGCAATGAGCGAGCCGAGGTAATCGAAGCTCAGCACGCGCGAGACCAGCTCCTTGAAATCGAGATGCTCTTTCAGGATGCGCATGAGAATCGGCAACTCCAGCCCGACCAGCACGCCGATAACGAAGACCACCAGGAAGAGGAAGAGCCGGAACCATTGCAGTCGCGCAAATCCAAAGAAAAGAAGCGGCGCCGAAAGGCCGCCGATCAAGGCGACTGCCAGCTCGACTTCGACGAAACGCGCCGCGAGATCGCGATCGATATATCGTGAAATCCAGGCGCCGACCCCGAGTGCCGACAAATAGAGGCCGATGATCAGCGAAAACTGCGTCACCGAATCGCCGATCACGTAGCTGGCGACCGTCCCGGCCAGCAGCTCGTACACCAGGCCACAAGCTGCGATCACCAGGACGTTGAGAAACAGCAGTGGCGCCCGGTTCATCAGCTGTGAATCGCGGCCGAGATGATCAGCGCCAGGCCGAGAATCACCGATCCGATCAGCACCGCGAGCGAGGTGTTCTGATCATCTCGGATTTCCTTGACAATTGAGAACGGCGTGATCTTGACGATGATCCAAAACGCGATGCCGAAAACGACCAACCCGAATGCGGTGTAACCCATGGTGCTGAGGAAGACTCTGATTGCTGGCGAGAAGTCCATCATTTCCCTCCGTGAAAACCGCCAAACCAGAACGAACGGTATCCGCCATGTGCGGCCGAGCGCAGACCCTGCGGCGAGTAGGCGCGGCGCGGCAACCGGATCTCCACACCGCGCCATGCCATGTAGCTGTATCCGAGGAGGATGAAAAGACCAAACGCGAGATAGAGTCGTCTCATCTCAGGCTCTCACTCATTGCCGCCACGCGGTTGGCCGCTTTGCGTGAACATGGCGTCCCCCCACCGGTTGCCTTCGAATGCGTTCGACCGTAAGCCGGCCCACATCGCCGGAATGGTCAGGAGCGCAAAGGCCAGCCAAAAATGCGGCCAGCGAAATACTCCCTGATCGATTTTCACGAGGATTCTGGGAGCCGAGATCTTCGCGGTGTCCCAATCGCCCTCCAGCCGCAATGTGTAACGCCCGGCCGGAACGGCGGCGAGATGTGCAGTGGACGTCCGGCTGCCCTCGCTCCAATGACCGCCATCGTTGCCTTCGTAAAACTCGATCGGCAGTTGGAACGAATCGACGATCATCCCCTGCGCGTTGATCAGATCTCCGGCGACGTACACCCACCCGTTCTGGACTTCGGAATAGCCTTCCACGCGCACATTGCGTCCGCCCGCGAGCTCGAATGGCGCAGTGAAGATCACATGACTTGGACCTGGACTCGAGGCGCCCCACTGCCCCTGCGGCGTCTCAGTCGCGAAGGTCAGCAGATCGTTATACCTCTCGGATCCGCTCCGGGCGATGCCGATCACGATGGCGAGGACGAGCAGCGCGATCGCGAACTTCGCCCACAGTGGTCCGACGCGTTCGCTGTGTGGATTCGGCTGGAGCCAGCCGATGGTCGTCGGCCGCGGCAGCCCGCTGACGCCAAACGCTTTTTCGACATCGTCAACGGGCAAGTAAGTTCCGTGCGAGAAATTCATCTCGGCGGTGCGTCCCTCGCCGGAGATTTCGACTGTGATTCCCTCCGGCGGCGCGATGTAATCGATCGCGCGCACGGTCTCTCCGGCCGCTACCTTCCAATAGAACTCGCCCAGGACACGCTCGACGGTTGCCGGCGCGTCCTGAAATATCCTGAAGACCTTTCCGTCCCACGTGACCGCAGGCGATCCCGGTTGCGCAATCACGTCGCCGGCGGCAATCGGCTCGACGAAGCTCCAGTGATGATCGCTGTCAACTAGCCAGCGAAATCCCTTGGCGGCATTGAAGAGGAGATATTCGGTCCAGTAGTACTTCTGATCGAAGGTCACGCTGCGCAGCATCGCGCCCGCGACGACGTATGCGTCGCCAGCAACCGTGCCGCGGCTTCCCAGCGCGATCGGCGGTTTCCATCCGTGAGTCGCCAGCGTCTCGAGATAACGCAGGTTTCCCTCGGCAACATCGTGAACTGCGCCACAGTTCGGGCAGATGATGCGCTGCGCGTGATCGGGAGCGACGAGTTGCAGCGGCCCGCCGCATTTCGAGCACGAGAGCTTCGCGACGCCTACTTTTCTTTCGGCAGCCGCCGGCGCGATCGCGATGCCGAGGCCGGGAAGGGTCGTCTCCTGTCCCTTGAAGAGCAGCGGAGCTTCCTCGCTGTAGTCGATGGTGGCGAAATGGCCTTGCCCGCCGGAGAGATCGGCATAGGCATACGTGCTATCCGGAATCACTTTCCACGGAATCTCCCCTTCTCCGGAGATCACAGTCGCTGTGCCGATCTCGCTGACGACCATGCCATCGACTCGAGCGCCCACTGCGATCTCTTCCTTCGATGGAAGATCGCGCGCCGGCATTTTGAATGTGACGTAATACTTCCCCTGCGCCTCCGCCAGCCAGCCCCATCTTCCGTCGTCGAATGCCGCGTACCACTCATCCCAGACGCCGCCAGCCTGATGCCGCATCTGCGTTCTGCCCGTTAATCGGAATCCCGTGCCGTGGTATTTGCCGGCCAGTCCGCGTTGCAAAGGCGAGCCGGTGTCGATGATGGCAGCGACTTTTCCGAGGTCATCGACACCGCGATCCGTTCGCGCGATCACCGAATGGCAGTGGTCACACACGACCACGACTGACGATCCGATCGCGAATTCGATCCGTCCGCCGCAGGCCGGACAATTTGCTACTGCCACGGCACAAGCTCTTTCAGGCGCTCAACCGAGCGAACCTCGACATTCGTCGCTCCAAACATTTCGCGGAGCCGCTCGCGCCATGGCCAATCGGGTCGTGGACGGCAGCAGTAGAGATTGACGGTCAGCACTCCGTGCTCGGGATAAGTGTGGCAGGCAAGATGCGATTCGGTCAGAACGACGAATCCCGTTACGCCGCCGGGCGGGGGAAAGGCGTGCCAGACAGGTTCGTGGAGAGGGTGAAGATCGAGATCGCAAATGACGCGATCGAACAGATCGCGCAACAGTGACAGATTGACGAGTGCGTCCGAACGGCAACCCGTTGCGTCGACGAGCCACTCCGCGCCGATTTCCATAGAGCCGAGTGGCGGGGATTGTACTAAAGCGCGAGGCGACGGAGCACAGCTTCTCCTGCGGCCCTGGTACCTAACGCTCCGCCGAGGTCCTTCGTGGTTTCGCCTGCATCGACTGCCGCCACGACCGCGGCCTCGATCGCTTTTGCTTCGCCGGCGTGACCGAGGTATTCGAGCATCATGGCGGCGGTGAGGATGGCGCCGATCGGATTGGCGACATCCTGCTTGGCGTATTTCGGCGCGCTGCCGTGAATCGGCTCGAAGAGCGAGACTTTCCCGGGATTGATATTGCCGGATGCCGCCACCCCCAGCCCGCCCTGCAGCGCCGCGCCGAGGTCGGTGACGATGTCGCCGAACATATTGTTGGTCACAATCACGTCGAACATCTCCGGCGCGCGGACCATCTGCATGGCCAGCGCGTCGACGAACATGTGGAAGTGTTCGATGCCGGCGTACTCTTTCGCGACTTCCTCGAAAGTGCGCAGCCATAAGTCGCCGCCGAAGCGCATGACGTTGTTCTTGTCGGCCATGCACACCGATTTGCGGCCGTTGCGCTTCGCGAACTCGAAGGCATATCGGATGATGCGTTCGACGCCTTTGCGCGTGGAGACGTCCTCCTGCACCGCGATCTCTTCCGGCGTTCCCTTCTTGAAATTGCCGCCCATGCCGACGTAGGCGCCTTCGGTATTCTCGCGAAAGATCACGAAGTCGATTTTCTTCTTGTCCTTCAGCGGCGAGAGCCGCTCGTTGAGCAGCTTCACCGGCCGGTAGTTGACGTACAGATCGAGCTGAAAGCGCATGCCCAGGAGGATGTCGGCGGCGTGCTTCATGTCGGGGATGCGCGGATCGCCGAACGCACCGAGGTAGACGGCGGCGTAGTTGTTGCGGATGTCATCCATCGCGCCGGGAGGAATGGAGACGCCGGTCCGCAGGAACTCGTCGGCATTCCATCCGAATTGAACGAATTGCAGACCGAGCTTGCGCGATGCGTTCACGCTCTCCAGCACCCGCATCCCCTGCGCGATCACCTCGGGACCGATGCCATCGCCGGGAATGACCGCGATTTTCTTCGCCATGGCGGGCGCGGATTATATGGGCTATCGCTCGACCACGACGGCGTTGCTGAGCTCGGAGGTCTCGCTGAGGTAGTCGTAGTGCGACAGCTCGTCCGGCGGCTTCGCGAAGCCGATATAGGAGCTTCGCGTCAGCGTCGCGCTGAGGAATTGTCCGGTCAGGTCGCCATTGACGGCGATTTGGAAGTCGCCGTGACCGCCCGGGACCAGAGCGCCGCTCAACTGTCGCTCGCTCTGCGCAAAGCCGCGCGCGTTCAGCGAAGTGCTGCCATAAACCGTGACGAACCACTGTGGAAACGAGCCGGAAGAAAGGGGCCCGCTGTCCACATGGCCTCGCACGATGGTCTGTCGCAAGACGGGATCAAAGTTTGCCGAAGCGAGAACCGGCGCATTCGGGGCGCGACCTCTGTCGTCAGCAACATTCGAATTGACGAGATCGAGCCCGACGTCGATGGCCGTCAATCCGTTGTTGACGATCGAGTTTCCGTACATCGAGACGTGCGCCTGCGGTTGAAGCGCGATCCCGAATTCGGCGTTGCCGTCGATGACATTTTCCCCGACATCCGAGACATTCACGGTGCCGAGGTAGATGCCGCTGCGACCGTTGTTCCGGATGCTGTTTTCTTCGATGACCAGGGCGCCTCCGGAGGAGACGAAAATGCCGCTGAAGCGGTTGTCGCTGATGGTGTTGTTCGCGACGACCGTGTCGCGCCAGAAAAAGGCCGTCACCGGTATCATGCCGATGACGATGCCTCGCCCGTTGGAGGCGATCTTGTTGTTCTTCACCTCTCGGATGGCAGCCAGGTCGCCCGTTTCGCGGCAGACCGAGGCGCCGCCGCCGATCACGATTCCCGCGCCGGGAAAACCATCGATGGTCAGACCGAGCACGGAGGCATCGCAGCGCGTCAGAAGTTGCAGCCCGTCGCCCGTTTCGAGCAGACCTCCATTCAGCTCGATTTCGGTATTGGGCACCCGGCCATCGATGATGATGTACGGCGCCGTGACGGCCGGCAGCGGCGACTGCGGACGAATGGTGACCTTGCCGGTCGTGGGCAGCTCGAACACGACGCGACAGATGTCGTCGGCGCAGAATGCATTGACGTCGCGCAGCGCCTGCCGGAAAGAGCCGAATCCCTCATCCTCGCTGTTCGAGACAATCAGATGGCGATACAACCGGCCTTCGCGATGCTGCACGTTGTCGTAGGGATCGAAGTCGACTTCATCGGAGCTTGCGACCGCATCGAACTTGACGCGACCGCCAGTGAGTCTGTCGGGAGCTCGAGCGGTGAGGATGATCGAGAGTCCATAGGGCGACTTCAACATGTCGGCACGACAGACGGCTGACGAACCGTCGATCGTGCACGTTGTCTCCGGCGTCGCCTTGGCCTCAACGAAACGTCCGCCACTTGTCAGATTGGCTCGAACCGTGACGTTGTGCGCCGTGTCATAACCGACGTTAGAGACATCGATTGTGATCGGGAAACTCTGCGACGGCTCGAGACGACTCTGAAGATAGGCGGGCATGATCCTCAAGTCGGGATTCGTCCGGATGTTGAATGACGTCCTGACGGTGTTGTCGGGCATAAATGGATCGGGCGTATCCGACGCGGCAACCAGAACGACCGACGCCGTTCCGTTCACCGGCGGAGGCAGCACATTGAAGTTGAAGACAACCTGGGTTCCTGCTGCGATCGAGCTTGTTGAGCATCGCGTCGAGGAACCGTTGCACGTGAACCCGGACGGAGCAGTCATGCGGAGGGCGGCAACCGTGTCGAACGTCACCAGGACGTTCATCGCGGAGTCAGGCCCGAGATTTTTCAGCACCGCCTGCACGAAAAGCAGTTGTCCGGCACGGACAGGAAAACCAGAAGGGAAGATAGGAAACCAGTGCAGATCTGCGGTTTGCACCTGGCCGCTTGCGACCGACGCGACGAAGAGCAGGAGCGTGAATGGCTTTTTCATGGCACGCGAACCGGATTGCTCATCTCCGAAGTCGACTGCCAGCTCTCATAGTACTGCGGGCGCGGCTGCAGGGCTGTCGACGTGACACCCTTTCCCAGCCCGTAAAAGCGAGTGTAAGTGGCGGAGATGTACCGTCCGGTCAGATCGGCGTCGACGATGTAAATGAAATCGCCGTTGGAATCGATCTTGACGGCATTGCCGTAGTCGGCGCGATAGTTCAGCATCTGTTCGCCCTGCGCCATTCCGTGCGCATCGAGGCCCGCGCTGCTGTAGACGTCGACCAGCGGACTGTAGTAGCCGACGTCGGCCGGTTTTCGCAGATCGACGTGGCCTCGGATGACCGTCTTCCGGTACGTCGAATCGTATTGCGCTGATGTGATGACTGGCGCGTTCGGTACCGGACGCGTGGAGTCGTCAGCGACATTCGGCGTGACGAGATCGAGGGCGAAGTCGATGCCGAGCTGACCGTTGCCCTTCATGGAGTTGCCGCGCACCTCGATCCACTTCGACTGCGGCGAGATCGCGACGCCAAAGTCGCGATTGCCGCGGATCTCGTTTTCGTCGGCCGCTCCGAACTGGCAGCCAGGCCCGAAGTAGACGCCGCTCGCGCCGTTTCCGTCGATCGTGTTCTCGTAAACGGCGGGGTAATAGCCCGACTCGATCCAAACGCCGCTGCGCTGATTGTTGCTGATGACGTTGTCGTGAGCGTAGAGAAACGCCGAGCCAAGGCTCATGAGGCCCCGCAGATTTCCGTGGAGGTCGTTGTCGGCGATGGTCGCCCCCAAGGAAGTGCGCGGTGAGACGTTCAGCAGAATCCCCGCCCCTCCCCAGTTCTGGATTTGGAATCCGCTAATCGTGATGATGTCACTTCCTGTGACCGTGAGTCCCGCCGACGGCATCTGGTTGCCCTCGAGGATCACCTGCTTCTGTCCATCGATCGAGAGCCGCTGTGCAGTGATGGCCGGAAGAGGCGTCTGCGGCGCGATGGTGCCCGAAGTTTGAAACTCGATTTCACACGGCTGCCTGTCCGTGCATGCGGCGTTCGCCGCTGCGATGGCATCGCGCAGCGAGCCCGCGCCTTCCGAGTTCGTGTTCGTGACCAGAAACGTGCTCGGCACGATGACCCACGGGCTCCAGGTATACGTCGATCCGCTGGCGGCTGTGATCGTACTGACCACCACGACGCGACCGCCCATCAGGCTGGATGGCATGCGAACGTCGACGTCGATGCTGCCGACCGTATTTTTCGGGAACAGCGCGCGCGTGCAGCGCGCCGTCGACCCGCTCACGAGGCAATTGAAGTCGCGTCCAGCGATCGACTCGATCGTTGCAGGCGCAGCCGAAAAATCGACGGTTACGTCTCGTTCGTCCACCTCGTTGACAAACGGCGTGAAACTGAACCTGATCAGAGCTCCGCGGCTGACAATCGAGTCGAGGCGCGGCTTCGAGGTGTAAAGGCCGACGCTGGCAGTTGCTGCGGTGGCAAACGAGAAGAGCAGAACAGCGAGAGGTGGTTTCATGCTTTGGATGGGCCGATCAATTGAATATTTTTGTCTCCGATCGCCTCGCGCACCCGAGGGTCGCAAAGCGCTCGGGTCTCATTCTCCCACTCATAGTTCCAGTGGGCGTAGCCGGCGACATTTAAGCCGGGATGCGCGACCAGCTCCGTGACACCGCTCACGCAATCGAACAGCGCGACAATTCTTTCCGCGGTCAAGTGCCCAGCCTCAGCCACGCCGATAGTCGTGTGGCGGCGGGCGCCCTCGCCCGCCAGCCGGCTCAGCAACGCGACAGCCAGCCGGCGCCGGATGCCGCCCCGGTCGTTCACGGTGCGCACGTAGTGAATCCCATATTCGCCCGCCAGTCGCCGCACGATGCGACTGATACGCGGCCACTGGTGCAAATGTTGGTGGCCGTTGAGATGCGTGACGCGCAATCCCGTGGCAACGACGCGCTCGATCTGCGCGCGCAGCTCCGATTCGACATTCGTCTTTCGCGAGATGAGAAATCGCATCCAGTCACTTGGCATGGGCTTGCCCGTCGTCAGCGCGCGTTCCTCGACCAGCGTCAGATGCACGCCCACTTCGAGCGCGGGCACATCGCGCAGTCGCGCCACGGCGTCGTCAAATTCGCGACCGTTCGCGACGATCGAACATGCAGTCACGATGCCGTTGCGATGCGCTTCGATGGCGCCGGCAGTCATCCCGCGGTCGAGCCCAACGTCATCCGCGGTGACGATGAGCTTTCGCAAGGCAGAAGGCAGAAGGCAGAAGGCAGAAGTCACAATGCAGGAGGCCGCAGTTGTTTTACTTCTGCCTTCTGCCTTCTGCCTTCTGACTTTTCGCTGCCTTCTGCCTTGTCGACTCGCTTTCGCATTTCGGGATAGAGCCGCACCAGCTCCGCAAAGATCTTGAGGATCACAGTGGGCGACGACAGATGCGACTTCCCGCGGATGCGCGGGAAATAATCGAGACCGATCTGCTGGATTGCGAACCCGTGATTCTTCGCTTTGACGATCAGCTCGGCGTCGATCAGCGATCCCTCCGATTTGAGCTCGACGGCCTCGAGCACCTCGCGCTTGAGAAGCTTGAACGAGAAGTTGATATCGCGATGCGGCCAGCCGAAGAGCACGCCGATCAGCGCGTTGTAGACATAGGAGTAGATGGCGCGCCGCGGACCCTCGATGGTGCGGTCGTGACGATACCCCGCGATCACATCGGCGCCGGTGACCTCCATGGCGCGAATGGCGCGGCCAAGGACGTCGGGATCGAAGGGGAGGTCGGCGTCCATGTACAGGACGAGATCCTTGCTGGTGGCAGCGAAGCCGGTCTTCAGCGCGCCCCCCAATCTCCGATTTTTCTCGTGGCGAATCACGCGGATGTGCGGATTCTCGGCGCTGCGGCGCGCGACCAGCATGGGCGAGGCGTCGGTCGAGGCGTCGTCGACGATGATGATTTCGTAGTCGTCGGTGTACTTCGTCAAGGCCTCGACGGCCGCGTCGATGGCGTGGTCGATGTTCTCCTCCTCGTTGAACATCGGGATGACGAAGGAAACGGACGGGCGCCGCATCAAGGCGATTGTACGACTCGAATGAGCTGAACGGCGAGGATGCGCGGATCCTGATTGTGCAGAACGCTGGCGGGCGCAAAGGCCTGCTCGGCGTGAATCGCGATGTCGCCCGACGCGATCGTGATCGTGATTGGCGACGGCTGCCTGGTGACCCTGGTTCGGATCCCCGCGACGGTCACAACATTCGCGTCATACGGCGTATCGGGCGACAGGCGAAGGATCAGCGTCACATGGCGTTCGTGCGCGGCCGGCAAGCGGATCAACGCGTCGCGCGCCAGCCACCGCCAGGTGTCGCCGGCGACAGTGCGCTCGAGCGGATAGACGCCGCGGACAGGAAGGAAGCGCTCGGTTGGCGGAATCCGCTCCAGCGTCACGACGCGATAGTGGTTTCGGGTCAGCTTTCCGTAGGCATCGCTCTCGGGCCAGAAGAAAACGCGCGCGCCGCCGATTTGCGATCCGCCGTCGCCGAACAGCACCAGCGGCACTTCAGGCCGGTCGTAGAAGGCCGCCAACGCTTTTTCAACGGCAATCGACTGAAATCGCGACAGGAGATGCTCGGCGTGCGGGCGCAACGACAGCTCATAGGCGATGACCGTGTTAGGCGCGAAATTCGAGTTCGCAAACGCCGCGGCGGCTGCCGGCGGCGATGGAACAACGCGCCGCGTGCCGACGATCGGCCAGGTATAGGCGAGCGACGCGATGGCCAGGACGATGGTCGCCACCCACGGAACGACGCGCATCTGCGTGCTCCTGCGGATCACATCGAGTCCGGCCGCGACCAGAAGCGCGATCGCGATCATGTGCGGCAGGCTGTACCGGGCGCCGTCGGCAGGGTCCATGACGTAGATGGCGAAGATGAATTGCAGGAGCGTGAAAATCGCGATCGGGATCAGCGGCCGCTTCGGCCGTCGCGCCAGCGCGAAGATCCCGAAGATCGCGATTGCGAAAAGCGGCAGCGCGATCCACTTCGGCCCCCACGGATGCGCGACGAACCGCGACAGAATCACGTTGGTCGTGCTCGCGCCGCGCGACATGGCGGCATCATGCGTCGCGACGTAACTCGCCTGCCGGCTCTCCCACAACAGCAGCTTCGCCCAACCGCCCGCTGCATCCATCAGGGGCGCGAACCAGGCCACCGACAAAACGGCGAAGCTGATTACGCCGGCCGCGATCTTGCGGAAGTTGCGCGTCCACAACAGCAGGATCAAAAACAACGGCAGGATGGAGACCACCAGCTGTGGACGCGTGCCGATGGCCGCCGACGCCGCCAGCCCCAGCGCGATCGCGCGGCGCTCGCTGACATTCTCGGGAAACCCGGTGGCGGCCCACAGCATCAAGGCCACAAACATCATGGCCGGACCATCGGAGAGCGGCAGCGTGCCGTGGACGAGCATCGAGGCGGAGAAATAGAAAATCAGCGCCCCGCAAACAGCGAGATCGCGATCCTGCAGGAGGTGCTGAAAGGCAAGCGCGAGCGCGACGAAGCCGATCACGCTGGCGATGACGCTCAACGCGACCAGAGCGTGAAATGGATCGGTGAAAAGCGCCGCAAATTTGCCGAGGCCGACGTAGAGCGGGTAGCCGGGTGGATGCGGACGCGAGCTCCACGGATCGAACTTCTGAATCGCGGCCGCGAAAAGCAGCTCGTCGCCCTCCCAGAAGGTCTTCGGCATCGTCGCCAAACGGGAGATGAGGACAACCAGCGCGCCCGCGGCTTCGCGCCAGGGAGAGTCCTGAGTCCTGAGTGCTGAGTCCTGAGTCATCGGCTTCTCACTCGGGACTCAGGACACAGGACTCAGGACTTCTACAATGCGTGACGTGGGCTTCATCCGTGCGCTAATCGTACTTCACCGCGCCTATCGTCATTTCCCGATTCGGTCGCGGGCGCATGTGCTGATCCGCTTCCTCACCTCCCCTTTCCTTCGCGTGATTCCGTATCTCCCTGCCAACGCGACGCTGCTCGATGTCGGTGCCGGCCACGGGCTGTTTTCCGTTCTCGCCCGTGAACGCGGCGCACGGCCGACGGCCATCGATCCCGATGCGCACAAAGTGCGTAAGCTCGATGGGATCAAGAACGTCATCGGATACGACGATTGCATTCGAGGGACATTCGATGCCGTCGCGATCATCGACGTCCTCTACAAAATGCCCATCCGCGATTGGGACGGCTTTCTCGATCGGGTGCGAGAGCGCCTGAAGCCGGGGGGGACGCTGCTGATCAAGGAACACGATCCGACGGCGCGCGTGAAGCACTCCTGGAATCGCGTGCAGGAGCGCCTCGCATCCGCCCTCCATCTGACCCTCGGCGAATCCTTCAGCTACGAAGCGCCCTCCGAATTCGCCGAGCGGTTGCGACGGCATGGGCTCTCGGCTACGTATCAACGGATTGATCGCGGTTATCCGCATCCGCACATCCTGTTTCTGGCGCGACTCGAATGAATTTCGCTCTTGCATTGGTCCTCACCTGGCAGAGTGCCGGCCTCACCGGCGTCAACGTGAATGCACTTCTTTTCGACGGAGGAAATCTCTACGCGGCAACGGATTCAGGCATTTTCGTTCGAGCCGGCGGAAGCGAATGGACTGCGCTCAACGCGGGATCGTTCGATGCGATTGCCGCCGATCCGCGCCAGCCCTTGGTGCTCTATGCGGGCGGGAGCGGCGTCTTCAAAAGCAGCGATGGCGGACAGCACTGGACTGCGATCAATCAGGGACTGCCGTCGTCGTCGATCGACGTCTCCTCCATCGTCATCGACAATCAATCCAACATTTACCTCGGCACACGCGGCTATGGAATCTTTCAAAGCTTCGACGGCGGCACGAGGTGGATCGAGCGGCCGACCGGCATCACCGGATTTATCATCACGTTCGCGGTTGATCCGACCAACTCGGCGACTGTCTATGCCGGCAGCAATCGCGGCGTTCTCAAATCCACGGACAGCGGCAACACGTGGAAGCAGGTCAACAACGGGATCACGATCCCCTCTTCGATCACGTCGATCGTCATCGACCCGAGCTCGCCATCCACGATTTTCGCCGCGACGCCGTTCGCAGCCGTTTTTCGTACCGACGACGGCGGCGAGAGCTGGGTGCCGATCAGCAATGGCATCCGCTCCAACTGGGTCAGCGCGCTCGCGCTGCAAAACCGAACGACGGTATACGCCGGGACGCCGTCCCTGGGGATCTTCCGCTCGACGGACCGAGGCGCGACGTGGGTTGTTTTCAACGATGGATTGCCGAACGGCTTCATCCACGCGCTTTTGCTTGCGCCCAGCGGATCGCAACTATATGCCGCGACATCGAGCGGAGTGTTTGCGGTGGATTTCGCGCCGCGATCCCGCGCCGTGCGCCGCTATTTATCGCTGACAGGTATGTGAACTTGAAGAAGATGGTTCCGCACGTTCGGATGAGGTCTCCCCATTTAGGTCTACCTCATAATAAGTGGACCGGGTAATTCGTCGTCCTTGCTCCAGTAGCGGCGGGCGCTGCGGGAAGGGCGGGAATCGCGCTGTCTGCGATTTCCGCGTGTTCCATAGCGCTTCTCGCAAACTCGCGCGGCATCACTCCCAATGTGCCGTGTTCGCGTTCTTCGTTGTACTCCCGCATCCATTCGGTAATGACGCGGCGGGCGTCGGCGAGGTCAGTGTACCAATGGTTGAGAGGATGTCCCGAGCTTAGTTGAAAAGTGAGATGGAGGTTCCTTTCACCGGGTCGTACGATCCGGTTGTGAAAGAGAAAGGAGAACCGCCATGGAGAGAGCCTACCAGAAGAGAAGCGCCGGTAGATCGAGAGCAGGAAGAGCACTGAAGGAAGCGATTCAGTTAATGCTCGATCCA
>DASPZU010000073.1:0-3365 GCA_035636095.1 Thermoanaerobaculia bacterium | reverse complement strand
CACACATCCTGTCGCGCATCTGGGCGTCGATGGCGATCGGCATCCTGGCGGGTTGGGCCGGTATGCGCTGGCCTCGCCTGCGGTGGATATCGTGCGCGGCCGTGACGGCATTTGTATTTTTCGGCGCGTGGGGAGGGATCGAGCGGCAGGATTTCTTCTCAGGCACATGGCGCCAGCATCAGCGCGAGCTGGCGTCGATTCTGGATGCGGCTCCTGCTCTTCGTCCCGGTACGGCGGTGATCCTTCGCGGTACGCCGCCGCCCGGACGCTACCTGGCAACAGAAGCTGACTACCTCACGACGCATTGGCTGCGGCTGCTCTACGCCGATACGAAACTGCCGGCGTTCCGGCTCGATCCGCAGCGCGGGTCCAGTTGTAGACCAACGCCCCTCGGCATCGTCTGCTGGCCCGAGGGGCGCGAGATCTCGTATGACAACAAGATGCGCGAGTACCTCTTTCGCTTCGATGCTCTCGTCGTGATGGACTATGACCAGATTTCCGGCACGTGGCGTCTTCTCCCTTCGCTGCATGGCGATCCCCTGGCGCTCGGTTACGACGCGGAAGCGGAACGCTATCGGCCGGCGGAACGGATCATCGAGCGGCCCTGGACTCTGAAACAGCAGCGCCTTCTGCTCCGAGGCGTGCCCGAGCGCTCGTGACTCGACGCACTTCTGGTGCAGTTATCAGAGCGTGAGCTCCCAGGTTTCCGCCACCAGGTCGTCGCGCCCAAAACTCTGATGCCGCTCCTCGGCGACCAGCTCGAATCCTGCTTTCTGGTACAGATGCCGCGCCGCGCGAAGCTCGCTCTGCGTCCAGAGCGTGATCTTGCGGTAACGCGCCTGACGCGCGAATCGAATGCATTCACCGATGAGCCGTTCGCCAATCCCCAGTCCGCGCGCGGCCGGCTCGACGTAGAGCAGCCGCAGCTTCGCGATCGTCTTCGATTTCTTCACCAGGAACACCGAGCCGACGATCTCGCCGTCCTTCTCGGCGATCCAGCAGCGCTCGCGCGCCGGATCGAAGTGCTCGATGAACTCACCGACGATCTTCGCCACGAGCGCCTCGAACCGTTCGTCGTAACCGTACTCCTGCGCGTACAGTACGCCGTGCCGGTAGGTGACCCATCCCATGTCGCCCGGCTGGTGCGTGCGCAGCAGGTACGGCGCCTTCGCCTCCGCCGGCGCGCCCAGGATCAGCTCGATCGTGCGCATCGATTCGATGAGCCGCCGCCGCCCGCCCGGCGCCACAGGAGCGAGCAGCGCCGCCACTTCTTCATGCTGCCGCGCTTCGAGAGCATCGAACGTCCTCTTCCCCTTCGCGGTCAGCGATAGCAGACTGCGCCGCCCATCCGCCGCACTGCTTTCAAATCGAACGATGCCCGACTTCTGGAAACGCGCCAGGATGCGGCTGAGGTACCCGCGATCGATGCGCAGGCGTGACGCCAGATCCGCCGCTCCCACTCCCGGCCCATGCGCAATCTCATACAGCACCCGAACCTCGGTCAGCGAGAAGGGGCTGCCGAGGAGCCCTTCCTGAAGGACGCCGATCTGCTTCGTATAGAAGCGGTTGAATTGCCGGACGGCATCGACGTGGGCGTTGGCCATATCGTTGCTATTGTCAACAAAATCGATGACTCAGTCAACGACATACTGCTGCCTGTGACAGACGCACGTGAACCGCGAGAGGTGTTACAAAGCAGGAGAACCAACACGTGTCATCCCGAGCGTAGCGAGGGATCTGGGCGTGATGGGCGCTTCGATGCTCATGCCTCGCGCACCCGCCCTCCCAGATCCCTTCCATGAGAAGGCCATAGTCTGTCAATGCCGCCGACGTGGCGGCGGCTCCTTTGTCGTGGCGATCATCACGAAGAACTCGACCTTGCTTCCATTCGCACTCGTGTCGGCCAAAGGCCGGGTGCATGAGGGGGTCCGCCTCGAGTGAGTGGGTGCTGCAATCTCGCTATCGATCTCGCCCGAAAGCGGATCGGAGGGATCTGCGCAGTCACCCGACCTCGGCATTTCATCGTGAACGATCATCGTCGTGTCGTCTTGGTTCGTCTGTCTCAGGCTGCGATGGAACGAGTGGTCGCGTTGTAGAGCGGAACGTAATCAGCCTGGGAGATCCAGAGCCGATGCATCAACACTGCGAGCTTTCGGGCCACAGCGACTACCGCTCGTTTCTTGGCGTTCTTCCCGCCTCGTGCGCTGATGGCTAGTCCGTGCCGTCGCAGGTCGCAGTCCGGGCCGAATGGACCGAGGATGTATTGACCGGCCGAGACCAGCAAGCGCCGGCAGAATCGATCTCCTTCTTTGGTGATTCGTTTTTGTGCGTGATCTTCGCCAGAGTCGTCGCTGCCGGGAACTAATCCGAAGAAAGCGCCGGCACTGCGGCTTCTGGCGATTCGCCGCGGATCTTCGATAGTCAGAACATACGCCAGCGCTGTCAGCGGCCCCACTCCGGTGATCTGTCTCAGCCGCCGCGCCGCTTCGTATCGGCTCACCATCTTCTCGATCTGTCTGTCGTAGGTTCGAATCAGATCGGTCAACCGTTGGATCTGTTCGGCGATCACGTCGAGCACTTCGGTCAGCAGCTCCGGCTTTGCCGACTGATACTTCAGCGCAAAACTCTCTGCCGAGCACGACGGCAGCGGCTTCCCGAATGCCTTGCACACGCCTCGGACGTGGTTGATCAGGGTCGTTCGTGTACGCACCAGAATGTCGCGGGATCGCAGGATCGACAGATCCCGTTGCGCACTCTCGCCCCGATGTTCAATCGGAAACAACAGCTTCTCGTCGACACGCACCAATCGAGCGAGGAACTCGGCGTCAATTCGATTGTTCTTCCGACGGTTCTGGTGGATGAGGGAAACCTTTCGGGCGTTGGCGACGACCACGCGGTGTCCGTAGCTTCGTAACTCTCGGCTGACCCACGCCGAATGGGTTCCCACTTCGATCGCCACCACTGTCGCCGGTATAGATCCAAATCGCTCCCGCAGCTTCACCGCTGTGGTTCGTACCCGTCCCCGCTCGATCACTTCCCCAGTTCGATCGATGCTCACCCAGTCGCTCCACATATCCGCCAAATCGATCCCAATCGAGGCAACCAACCCGTTCTTGCCGCTGGTAGACTTCCGCATGGCCAATCTCCTTCTTGCACCTTGAGTGCGTTTGATATGCAGAGCCTAATCGGCTACTGCGTGAAGGGGGTTGGCCTTCTCATCCCATCTCGCTCACGCTTCTAATGACACGCCCTCATCCGGCCCTCGGCCACCTTCTCCCGCTGTCGCGGGAGAAGGCGCTGGCGATTTCAAGTCTCGCGAGGATCGAAGTCGGCAGCGCCCTCGCCCGCGAAGCGGGAGAGGGTGG
>DASPZU010000072.1:0-49451 GCA_035636095.1 Thermoanaerobaculia bacterium | reverse complement strand
GATTGAGGAATGCGCCGGTGATCGTTCGGCTTCCTCCGGCGCCCTGATTGACGTCGATCGTGCCGTTGTTGATCAGTGTGCCGCCCGTGATGGTGATCAGCGACTGATACGTCGAATCGATGCTTTCGAGGCGAATGCTGCCGGCGTTCGTCAGACCGTTTGCAAGGGTCAATGTCGTGTGGCTGCCCGCTCCGCGTCCGCTGACCCATAGCGTCTGCGCCGGGGCGATGGTGCCGGTGGCTCTGCTGGACCCGCCGGTCTGGATGAACGACGCCGCGCTCGTCGACGTGCCGAAGTTCAGCGTGGAATTGATGAGAAGCGGCGTGGTGCCGGTGGTCGTGCCGCCGTTGAAGTTGAAGGTACTGCTGGTCAGCTCCAGACTTCCCGTCCCGGCGATGGTGCCGCCGTTGTGGTTGAAGGTTTGTCCGCTGCCCAGGAGCAGCTTCTGTCCCGAGGCGATGTTGATCGTTCCGGTGTTTGTCAGCGTGCCGGTGTAATCCATCGCCACGCCGACGTTGATGGTTCCCTGGTTAATGAGTGTTCCATTGATCGCGCGGGAACCGCCTGAACCCTGATTGATCTGGATCGTGCCGGTGTTGGTCAACGCGCCGGTTGTGATGGTGAGTTGCGACTGATAGGTTGAGTCGGCGCTTTCGATGCGAATGGTGCCGGCGTTTGTCAGGCCGATCGGCGCGGACATGATGGTGTGGCTGCCCGCACCACGCCCGCTGATCCACAGCGTCTGATTGGCGGCGATGGTGCCGCGGACCGTGCTGCCGCCGGCCGTCTGGATGAATGTCGCCGGATCGTTCGAGCCGCCAAAGTTGAGGGCCACGTTGATCAGAAGCGGCGTCAGTCCCACGATGGGCCCGGCGGTGAAATTGAACGTTCCGCCGTTCATCTCCAGCGCGCCGGGGCCGTTGATGGTCCCACCGGCCTGATTGAATACGTTCTGGTTGCCGACCGATGAGAGCTTCTTCCCGGCCGCAAGGTTGATGATGCCGCTGTTCGTGATGGTGCCGTCGAACGGCGTGTTGTAGTTGACGTTGATCGTTCCGGGGTTGCTGAGATTCGCAGTGAGCGTGCGAGTTCCGCCACTTCCCTCATTGACCTCAATGGTTCCGAAGTTCGTCAGCGCGCCGTTCTGAACAACCAGCAGCGAGGTGTATGTGCTGTCGGCGCTCTCCAGGCGAATCCTGCCGGAGTTGATCACGTTGCCGGTCACCGTCAGAGTGACGTGACCTCCAGCGCCGCTTCCCTTGATCCACATCGTCGGAGTGCTGTTGACGCCGCCGATGGTGAGCTGCTGCACTTGCACACTGTGGTCGACGACAACCGTGTAGTTGCCCGGCTGAGAGATGAAGATGTTATCGGTGGCGACGGGTACCTTCTTATCGCTCCAATTGTTCGGATCGATCCACAGACCGCCGTTCGGGTTGATCCAGGTGTTCGGCCCTTTGACTCGAAACGTCCAGACAAAATCCGCACCCAGCGGATTGCCCTTCTGGTCGGAGACCGAAGATCGGATGACTGCGCGATACAGATCGATGGCAAGGACCGAGGGGAAGGTGAGGAACGCCTTGTTGACGTCGTCGCGATAGCTGAGCGTCCCACCGCTGACCAGACGATCGTCGGCAGTTCCAATCAGGCCGTCCGGACCACTGGCGAACAGTTGGAATGTCGCGGTCGACAGCGAGCTCGCCGCGATCGGCTCGCTGAATGTCGCGCTGATCGCCGACAGCGTCCCCGCGCCAACACCCGCGCCGTCAATCGGTGTGATGGCGGTGACTCGTGGCGGAGTCGCGTCCTGCGTCAAGGTCACCGTCGTTTCGGCCGTGCAGGTGGAGTTTCCGCCGGTATCGGTGGCGCATGCGCGAATGGTGAAGGCCGCTTTTTGGGACATCAGCGGTGTGATGAATCGAAATTCGAACGGGAAGTTCCCGTCGGTCATCACCTTCACGCCGTCGACATAGAACTGAACGTTGCGCACCTGCACGTCATCGCTGACGTTGGCCGTCAATCGCATCGGATGACCTTCTTCAGCGAGGCCGGCGGCGAAGTTCGTTTCGAGCTGAATCGTCGGCGCGATTCCCCTCGTGTCGGAAGGCAGATAGTTCACGACCTGCAATCCGGCATTGCTGTCGGCGACATAGGCCAGGCCGTTGTAGATGGATAGGGCGCGCGTTATGCCTGGGGTCGGCAGAACCGTCAGCAGGCGATTGGTCACGTTCGGATTCGAGACGTCGTAGAGCCAGATGTCGTGGGTGCCGTCATCGCCCGGAAGGACGCCGACTGCCGCCACGCCGATGCCTGAACCATTGGCAACGATCTGCTTGAAGGAAAGCGCACCGCCGCCAAAAACAGCAGCGCCGAGGCGCACCAGCGCTGCCGGATTGCGGACATCGATCACGTCGTAGCCGCGGTAGGAAGCGGCGTAGGCATATCCACCTCCGACGAAGAGTCGACGCCGGCGGGTGATCCCTTCAGGACTTCCAGCAGTCGAGACGCTGCCGCGTGCCTGCAGCGATCCGCTGGAAAGATCGAAGGCTCGCAGATCGGTCGATGTCAGGACCAGCAGCGTGTCGCGCTCGATGGCCAGATCGTGGATCGGCGGCAGTCCGTGGATCTCCTCCAGAATCGATCCGCTGTTCAGATCAACCGACACGATCTGTCCGATGTCGAGGCCGACGTAGGCGATGCCGGCCGAGGCGGTGACCGCCTGCGCATTTCCAAGCCGCAACTGATACGCGATCTTCGCGGCCGGCGGATCGGTGATATCGATGATGGCCAGGCCCGCGGTACTGTCGGCGACCGCGATGCGGTTGCCCGCGCAGGCGACCGCACGTGCGTCGCCGGGTGTATCGACCTGCGCGATGCTGGTCGGATTCATTCCGTTGAAGACGTTGAAGACCGCCACGCCCGCTGTGGATTCGGCGACGACGGCCATATCGTTCACGGCGCAGACGTCGACCGCGGTTCCGAGCGTTTTGACGGATTGCACGATCCCGCTGACGCTCGGTGCGCCGTCCAGCGGATTGGTTCCCTGATCGATTTCCGCTTTGTCGCTGACGCCGTCGTGATCGCTGTCGGCCAGATCGGGGCGGGTGCCGATAATCGCCTCGACCTCATCGGGCAGACCGTCAAGGTCGGTATCCAGAGGCAGCGGATCGCGCAGGACGACGCGAGGCATCATCTGCGACAACCCGTTTTGCGGCGTCGTGAAGCGAACGAAGCCGACTTTTCCGTTCCGGACGTCGTAGAACGATGCGTAGTAGGTCTCGAGCTGAGCCAGAGTGAGATTCGTGAGCAGCCCGTTGCTGGTTTTGCCGCGCACCGTGAATCCGGTCCGCGCATTGGTCACGCTGTAGTACGTCGGATCGCGCAGCTCGGTGAGCGCATCCTCGGACGGAACCAGCGGATTCAACCCATTCTGGAGCTCGACGTTGTCCTGAATGTGGTCGCCGTCGGTGTCTCTGCTCCTGGCATTGAGCATCATCGAGGCTTCGACAACGTCGGGAATCGTGTCGTCGTCGCTGTCGACAGAAGGGTTGTTCGAGTTCGGATCGGATCCGCAGCGGCGCTCAACGGAATCGACGACGCCGTCGCCGTCGGTGTCGACATCCTCGATGGCGAACTGGCCGACCCCGAAGTCGTTTCCATTGCGCACCACGACGTAGAACGGCTGCGTGTAGTCCGGCCATGGAACAGGTGCCGCAAGAATGCTGAGCTCCCCTTCCGGAGTGATGGTCGCGATGTCGTCAGGGGTTACTACGAAGTAGAGCGTTCCGGTCGACGCGGGAGTGACGTCCTGCCCGGACGACCGCGTGACGCGCAGTTGGACTTTGGTGCCCACTCGCAGGAAGTAATCATCGTTGGGAGCTCGAACTCTCAGGCCTACGTTGTCCAGCGACGGCATGAACAAGTCATCGCGCGTAAACATGCGAGTGGAGCCGGCAAGCAGTGCGATTCGAGGCTCGTTTTGCGACCGATTCGTACACCCTCTGTTCGCCCGGTCGCGAGCAGCTCGCGCCAGCGTCGGCACGAGGAACTTGGCGATCCCAGCACCGATTGTCGAGATGTCTCCTGAAGCCGCGAGCTCATCGAAGCAGGGGACGATCGCTTCGTTGATGAGCTTGTCGTGCTCGGGCACCGGAATCGGACAATTCCAGTTAAACGACATGGTGAGCGTGATCGGGAAGTGGTAGAGCAGTCCAGCCATCACGGTACAGACGTCGTTTCTGCTGATGATGTGTTCATCGCCGGGCTGCGACGGTATCCAAGGCTTGATCTTGTCGCAGACCGTGTCGACCGGATTGCGCGTGGCCTCGTCGGCATCTGCTGCAAAGACGTTTCGGATCTTTCGGTTCGGATCGTCGGGTTTGTCGGTAACGGGATCGTGGCAACCCCTGCTGGCGATGCACGACAGTTGATGCGCGAAACCGCGGCTGGCGCTGCCGGCGTTTTTCTTGTTCTGGTAGTTCTGATTCAAGTCATTCTGGATCTCGTCGCAATCTTTCTCTTTCTTCTCGTCGGGCGGATGGCAGGAGACGTTGGTACCCGGCAGCGTGCCGTGCCAGCCGGGAGCGAGAATGCCGATGCCGGGGTCGGTGCAGACCAACTGGCCGTCGGCGGATACCGTCATCGGTCCGACGATCTCGAATTGTCCGGTGTCGTGGTTGAAGCTCCACAGCGCGCTCGTCGAATTCGGCGGGAGCGGAGGAGCGCCTGTCAGCGGGTTGGCGATGTTCGGGAAGCATGCCGGGACCGGCCGGTCGAAGTTCGAAGCGCCATCGGTCTGGACGGTGATCACGATCGGGAACGCAATCCCCGGCGGCAGTGGGCTTGGCAACCGATCCGAGGGTACCGGCGCAATCCCGACCATCCCGCCGCGGCTCCCGTTGTCCGAGTAGAGCGAGTCGGCCGGAACGGTGATCTTCACGCCGGCGAAGTTGGGGAACTGCGCCAGAACGGCCAGCGGGAAACCGATCACGGTATCGGTGACACGACTGACCGGCTGCAGCGTTCCAGCGATGATCCGCGGCAGGTAGATTTCGCCGATGTTGACGCTCTGTCCCGCAATCGATCGCCACTTCTTTCCGACCGAAGGGTAATAGTCGCCGACCGGAATCGGGATGGTGGCAGTGCGGCCGTCGATGTGGACGAAGAACTCGCCAACCGGCGCGGGATCCAGACAGAAGTTGCCCTGCGCGTCGGTCACGGTGCGCAGGCTCGTCTCCATTCCGTCGACTGTGATCGTTACGCCGGGAAGAGGTACGTTGATCGAGATGCTGACGGCCCCCAGCGTGGATGCGAATACGCGGCCGCAGGCGCGCGTGCCGGTCAGCGTCGTCAGCGTGAGCGTATCGAAGTCGAGGTGTGCCGTGCCTCCCGGACGACCATCACCGTCGGCGTCGACCGCATTGCCGTTGACATCGCGCAGCGCGTCCCCGATGAGCGTGACTCGAATGCGCGCGCTGGCCGGGAGATCCTGGTCGTAGAACAGCGTGATCGCGCGCCGATCGGGTGCGACATGGATGCGCGTCGACAGACGAAGTCCCCCAAATTCCGCATAGACGCTGCTCTGAGTCGGATCGGGGATGGCGGCCAGAGGTTGCGTGAGCCGTAGGATCGTCTCGCGCGTCACCGCGACGTCGCCTTCTCCATCCCGCGGCGAAGTTTCGGCGATGTGCGCCGCCGGAATGAAAAGCCCGGCATCCAGCGACGTGACATTGTCGCCGGCGATTACGCTGATGAAGGCCGTACGGTCGAAATTCGTATCATAGTCGCTGTCGCGAGCGTCATCGTCTCCGGCGTCCGACGGAGAGAAGCTGAAGCCCGGGGGCGGAATGACTCGAACTGCGTAGGACCCTGGATCGAGATCGCCAAAGCGGTAAGTTCCGTTGGCGTCGGTAGAGCTGGTGCGGAGGACTGTCCCGCTGGCGCTGAGGAGCGAGACGCTGACTCCACCGATGCCCGGCTCACCTGGTTCCTGGATTCCGTTCGCGTTGCGATCGTTCCAGATGAAGTTGCCGATCGACGCTTTGTTCGCGATGACGGTGAAATTGAGGATGCCGGAAAATCCGCCGCCCGGAGGTGGGTTGAAAACGCGTACGGGGAGCAGGCCTGCGGTGGTAAGGAGACTCGCTGGAATCTGCCCGGTCAGCGCATTCGCGTTGGTGACCATCGTCGCCAGCGCGTTCGCACCGAAGTAGACGACCGCATTCGGTGCGAAGAGGCTGCCGGATGCGTTGATTGTGATCGCAGCGCTGTTCGCGTTGGCCTGCGTGGGAGAGATGGACGTCAGCGTCGGTACTGGATTGTCGACCGTGAAATCGTCGGCACTGATCACCGTGCCGCCGCGCGTCTTCACGGTGATCTTCTGCGCGCCGATGGCCGCCGCTTGCGGGATGCTGATCGTCAGCGTCGTCTCATCAACCGCACTGACGACGGCGCTGTTTGTTCCGACCGCGACGATGTTGCGCTGTGGACCTGACGGATCGAATCCGCTGCCGAAAATCCTGACCTGTGTCCCTCGGGTGCCGTGCGTCGGCGCGAAGCTGCTGATGGCGGGAGCGGCAACCGTCGTGAAGCTGAAGGAAACGTTCGCTAGACTGTTCCCGGCCAGATCGCGAATTCCCTGGAGCTCCACCGTGTGCAGCGCGCCAGCGCGAAAAAGCTGACTCGGAACGAAGAACGCGTAGAGTCCAGATTCGCCGCTGCCCGTCACACCGGCGACCGCCGCACCGGCGGCAGTGAGCCGGACATTGATCGCGGAAACGTCGATCGGTTCTGAGAAGCGAACGCCGACGATGGCATTCAAGTCGACGCCGGTGGCGCCGTTCACCGGCGTGGTCGCGCCGATTTGTGGCGCCGCGGTGTCCGCCGCCGGCGGCCCGACTAACTCGGTATGCGCGAGAGTTCCATTCGCCCCTTCGCCGCCCGCGATCAGAATCTCGCCGATCGGAAGAAGCGTCGCCGTGTGATTACGACGCGGCATGATCAGCCTGGTCGGGGAGTCGCTGAATGTCTGCGATACGTAGATTTCGATGCTGTCCAGGAGTCCCGAAGCGCCCGCGCCGCCGGCGATGAGCACCGAGCCGTCCGGGCGAAGCGTGGCGCTGTGCTCCGCCCGTGCGCTGTTCATCGACGCGCTGAGCAATGTGCTGCGGCCGGTGGCTGGATCGAACAATTCCGCCGAAGCGAGGACACCGTCGGCATTGCGGCCACCGGCCACGAGGACCTGACCGCTGGAAAGGAGAGTCGCAGTGTGATTCGCGCGCGGCACCAGCAGCGCATTCGGAAGCAGCGTGAAGACGCCGGTGCTTGGGTCATAGAGCGCGCCGGTGAGCGGGTCTTGATTCGGATTGAATGATTCCGACTCCCGAAGAGACGCGCCGGTCGCGCCGGCGCCGCCGAGAATGAGAACGCTCCCGTCACCGAGAAGCGTCGCAGAGTGCCCCGTCCGCGTAATGCGAGGCGATCCAGGAATCGGCGCGAAGGTCTTGCTGCTCGATCGAAACAGCTCCGAGCTCGGAAGAGGACCATTGCTGTCGGATCCCCCGATGATCAGGGTCTCGCCGCGTGGCAGCGAATTCGCGGAATGATCAAACCGCCCCGCCCGGAGCGTCGCCTGCAGCGGAGACGTCTTGAGCGTGGCCGGATCGAATGATTCGGCGCTGGCGCCGGCGCTGCCGATGCCTCCGGCGAACAGCAGGCTGCCGTCATTCTGCGAGGTCGCGGAGTGGCCGGAGCGAGCGACTCCGAGGTCGGCGAGAGGAATCGTGCCGGAGATGGTTAGGCGAAAGTAGCTGTCGGGGGCGCTGCTGACCTGAACTTCCAGCCTGTGGCTGCCTGAAGTAAGAGTGATCTCCTTGCGAATGGTGGCGGTAGTTTTGGAGAACTCGTTTCTCTTGACGATTTCCTGTCCGTCGAGGGATACCGTAGCGGATGAGACCGCGTCGGGAATGGATCCATTGCTGCCGTCAGGAGCTCCGTTGATGATCTCCAGGCTGTAAGGCGAGCCGACATACGCGGGAACATTGAACGTGCGTTCGTAGTCATTCGGCGCGCCGGTAGTGCGGATGAACTTCTCTGGCCCGAACAGATTGCGTTTTTGCTCAGCCGCCCGGGCAGGGATGGCGGCGAACAGACACAAGAAAGCGAGGATCCGCGTAAGACGGCAATGCTTTCCAGCCATAGAGCCTCCGGACCTTGGATCGTGATTCGTTAATTAGTGATGTCCGGAGGCAAAACGTATCGGTCAGAAATAAGGCAGAAGGCAGAAGGCAGAAGGCAGAAGGCAGAAGGCAGAAGGCAGAAGGCAGAAGGCAGAAGGCAGAAGGCAGAAGGCAGAAGGCAGAAGGCAGAAGGCAGAGCATCAAATGGCTCCGAATTACTTCTGCCTTCTGCCTTCTGCCTTCTGCTTTCTACCGACGGGCGGGGAGTGCGACCACTGTGAAGGTGTAGTTGTTGATTTCGGAGGCTTCGCCTCCCTGGATTCCTTTGAGAACGACGACGTAGTCGCCTGGCGGAAGCAGCTTGGCCGGCACGCTCACCGCGACCGTTCGTCCCGAGGGCGCTGTCCTGGCTCGAAGCGACTGCTCTTTCCACAGCACACGACCTTCGACATCCTGAAGCTCTGCGGCATAGGAGGCGTAACGATCGTCCTCGAGAACGAGCTCGACTCGCACAAACTGCGGGGCGGGTCGAAGCACCAGCGGTGTGGCCGCTTCACTCTCGCGCGTTCCACCGGGAGTCAGCAGGACGGTGACCAGAGCGGCAGGTGCTGGCGCGGCTTGCGTTTGCGCCTGAACAGGAGTCGGCGCCGGAATCGCGCGCTGCTGCGGCGCGGCCTTCGATCGTGATTCGGTGATTGGCAGTTCGGGGCGCCGGCGGAGGGAGAAGGTCACCCAGGCGGCGGCAATCACGACGATAGCAACGGATGCGGCGATAGCGAGTTGTCGAAAGCTCACGGTTTTTCTGCGGGATCGAGACGCGATCTTTTGCTGCAGCGCGCGAGCGAACTCGACCCGGCCAATTCCGGAGCTGGAAGAGAGAAAACGTTCTTCAAATCGTTTCCGGTCGGCTGGGGGGAGCGTCCCACGAACGTAGGAATCGACGAGGTCATTCTGGACGTCGAGCAGCTGGTCGAAAAATGCATCATCGGCAAAGTAGCCCTGCTCGATCTCGGAGCGTTCATCCTCAGACACTTCGCCGAGTAGATAGCGTTCCAAGACCTTGTGTTCGGTTTTCTTCGTCATCTATCTTCCTGCACCGCCCCTCACCCGGCGCTTCGCGAAATCGATGGCCTTCTCCCCGCTTGCGGGGAGAAGGTGCCCGAAGGGCGGATGAGGGGTGCGTCTATCTTCCTGCACAGTAGTGATCTCAGGGCCTAAGACGTTTCAGGCGCTCGAGCACGCACCTCTCGAGCTGGTCACGAATTCTCTGGGCTCGCAGACGCAAGGCGCTCGGACTGATCTGTAGCTCGACCGCCAGCCGTCGCCGATTGTCGATCTTTTGTTGCCCGCCCGCCTCGTAATACTCGAGGATCAGGGATCGCGCCTCCGGCGCAAGCTGCTCGAGGCATTGATCCAGGCATCGCAGTCGCTCCTCCGGACCTTCGGCCTGGCTGGAGGCAACCGCGAGTGGCTCCAGAAACTGAACCGGTTGTTTCTGCGCGTTCCACCACTCATGGGCGATATTCCGTGCGACGGCATAGAAGTAGACCGAAGGATCCTTGGCTCGAATCTCTTCTCCTTCGATCAGGCGGCGCGTAACCCGGTCGATGGTCTTGTCGGCCAGATCCTCAGCCGCGGCACAGCCGCGCCATTCGAAGAACGAGACCAGCTTCCGCTGAATCCTTTCGTACTTTTGACCCGCAATCTCTCGATCCGAATCGAGAGACTCCAGAAGTCGCTTGAAACCTGTTTCCGTCAGCAGCACGGCCGTAGGCTGCATCACTTCCAGTCGCCCTGAAGCACAAAACCCGCCCAATAGTAAGGCGAACTCCAGCGCGAGTCCCGCCGGAGGGTTGCTTGAGCCGATCGCAACGCCGCAACGGCCGGCAGTTTGTCCACGAAGAGCCCTCGATAAAAGTGGATCATCAGCGCCGCAGTTGCGGCATCGTCGACTTTCCACAGGCTGGCCGCCACCCGCGCCGCACCGGCAAAGAGAAACGCCCGGCTCAAACCGGTGATCCCTTCACCACGCACTTCGCGTCCCAACGCCGTGCGGCAGCCGCTCAGGACGACCAGATCGGCGGTCAGGGTCATTCCGAACACGTCGCTGGTGAGAAGGAAACCTTCCTGGTCCTTGCCGTTCTTGTCGACGAGCGAGAGTACCAGCCCGGAAAGCTCCGGATGCTCGGTGTTGAAGAAGCCGTGCGTCGCAAAGTGCACGATACGGTATTGGGCCAGATCACTGCTGAGGGCGGTGGCGCGGCTGGCCTCGAAATCGAAAGCTGCTTTCCGCGATGCTGGCGGGACAAACGCGAGGATCGCTCTTGCTTCGCGGCGGGTGAAGGGAAGGCGCGCCAGCGAGCGCACGGCAACGGTGTCTCGCGTGACGTCGGAGAAGGAGCGATCTGCTACGGTCTGTAAGGACGCACGGGGATCGTCATGACGGAAGACCGGATCGGCCAGCACCGCCAATGCCTTTGGCGGGGAAGGTCGAGAGGCCAGTTGTTGACGAAGAGCAGCGAGAGTGGATGCCGAGGGAACGCTGATGAGTTCGAAACGATCGATCAACGGTGTTCTGCCATCGGTCCACAGCGGCAAAGCCGCAAAGGGAACGTAATGCAGGATGCCATCGCTGACGAGCACCAGACGCTTGGCCTCGAGACGATCAGCCGCGGACCTTAGCAGCATTCCGGTGAGGTTCCGAGAAGTCTCGCCAATCAAAGCCGCATTGCGCACCGCCGCCGCGCGATCTTTCAACAGCTCGAGCAGTCGTCGCGCGACCGGCTCGATGACGCTTCGCGGCGGAAGGACGTAGCTGGTAATCGAGTCTTGACTGATCACCCACAAGAAGCTCCGTCTTTCTCCGAGTGCATATTCGAGGAGAATTGTTTCCCGGTCGAGAAGCTGCTGAATTTCTCGGGCGTGGAGCAGTGAGTCCGTCGACGCCGCATAGTGAGGGTTGCTCGCGCGGATTTTTCTCTCGATCTGGTCCAGCTCGTCCGTTAGCGCAGCGAGTTCGATGGCCGCCGTCTGTGAGCCCGCGCTCTTCGGATTCGATTCTCTGAGGCGGACCTGACGCTCGATCTTGGCGGTGAGTCTCTGGCGGAGCTCGCGTTGGCTCTGCAGCAGCTCGGAGGCAATACCGCGCCGAACGTCGGATCCTGATTCTTTCAGAAGATCGAGGAAGCTTCTGGCGCGAGCTCGCTCACTGACGTGCAGTGCGGCCTCATCGTACCGTTTCGAAGGATCGGCCTCGTGCATACGCATCAGCACATCAACGGATAGCTCATAGCCCTTTCGCACCGACGCCAGGTAGGCTGCTTTGAGCTCGGGGCTGGTTACATTTGTCTGAAGCTGCTCGATGACTGTCAAGGCCTCGTCGATGGTTTCGTGAGCCGCAGTGAGTTGACCAGCGGAGTCGAGAGTCTCGGCCATGGCGACCAGTGTTCTCGCTCGCCACACCTGATGGCCGACCGATTGGAAGAGGGCGAGTGCGTCAACGTAGTCCTGGAGCGCGCTTGATGGCGCGCCGCAGGCAGCCCGAGCATCCGCGAGGTGTTTGAGTGTGAACGCTTCTCCATATCGATAGGCCGTAGCACGGCTTAGCGAGAGAGCACGGCCAAAGTGATCGAAAGACTTATCGAACTCGCCGCGCCGGGCATAGATGCGTCCCAGGCAGGTCAGCGCGATTGCTTCGCGCCGGCGATCGCCGGAAGCGCGATAGATTTCGAGGGCGTCGTTGAGATACGCCAGGGCTCGAGCGAGCTCGCCCAGATCTTCCGAGGCCATGCCCAGCCGATAGAGGCACATCGCTTCGCCCGGCCTGTTTCCACCCTGACGCGCCAAAGTCAGGGCCTGATGAATTAAGGGGAGTGCGCGCTGGAGCTCGCCCTGCTCGTAGTAGATCAGTCCGATGTTGTATAGCGTGGCCGCCTCTCCACGCTGATTTTTCGTCTCCCGCCAGAGTGGCAGCGCTTGCTGAAAGTATTGCAGCGCCTCCTTCCAGTCTCCGCGGTCGTAATAGACGTTGCCGATGTTGTTCAGTGCCACCGGCTGGGCGCGCACATCTCCTGAGGAGCGCGCGAGAGAGAGCGCTTCGGTATAGAGAGGCAAGGCTCTCGCGTTTTCTCCCAACTCCTTGAACCGTACCGCCAGCGCGTTGATGGTTGCGCCCTGGCGACGAACGTCGCCCAACTCGCGATAGATCTGGAGAGCGGTTGTGAGTTTGTGAAACGCCTGCGATGTCTCCGCGAGCGTTCCATACACTGAGCCCAGGCGGAAGAGCGCGGAGGCCTCCAGCCCCGGATCCTCGACTGCGCGTGCGCTGGCGGCAGCATCGGCGAAAAGATCGACCGCGTCTCGCGATTCGCCTCGTGCGGAGTGAATGATACCGAGGCTGATCAGTGCTTCACTCTTCAAAGCGTGATCGCCGAGCACCCCCGCGAGTTCGACCGTCCGCCGATATTGGACGCCCGCCTCTTGCAGGCACGCCGCGGAGTCGTTCTCCTCGAGCCGGTCGCCTTCCAACAGAGCACTCTCGGCCTCCAGCCGTAGACAATCCTCGGCGCCAGGGAAGCGGACCGCGTCGAGACGAAGTTCATATCGTGCCCGCGGAGCGTCAGGGGCGGAGGGGCGGACAGTCACGATGTAGCTGCCGGTGGTCGGCGCGATGAGCGTGATTCGCTCGGTCCCATGTGTCTGATCGCTTCGGTCGGCTTTAAGGAGTGGCTTTCCGTCAGGTCCGGAGATTGTGGCGATCAGGTCGGCGCCACGCTCGACAAGAAGCGCTCGAACAAATTGACCCGCTTGCGCCACAACCTCGAACGAGTGGCTCTGGCCACCGACCAACTCACCTTCGACGATGATTTGGGCCGGTGCGGTGGCTGCGACCGTCGCAGACAGCAGCATTCCGAGCGCGAAGTGGCGCACTAGCCGCCGCGTTTCCCAACTGCTGGCAGAGGTGGGCACGGCTCTCTCGACTGCATTAGTATCACGAAAGACTTATTTCGTGTGTTAATGAAGGTGGCGCCGTGGCCTCAGAGAAGAACTCTCTGTCTGCCACGCGTCATTTCGCGATCGTAATCGATGGTCCGGCTGGTGTCACAGACGACACGCTCATCTGGAACAACTGATAGAGGACGCCGAAAGTTTTGTGGTTCCATTGATATCCGCTCTGCGGCTGTACGGCATAGTAGGAACCATTCCAGTGCACGGCCGCGCGTCCGTCTCGCGGCGGTTGAGGGCCCTCGAAAATCTCGAGAGTACTCCGCGGATTCTCGCTGACCGGAGGTGTCCGCGGATCGGGCGCGACATCGAACTCCGGCTCCTCGCTAATCCCGCGTCCGATGAACGTCAGCACCTCGTGGAAGCTCCGCAGCCGGAGCCGGCCATGGATGGGAAACTCTCCGCCGATTTGGCCGGCCCGGATATCGATCAACACGTCGTTGTAGGGTGCCTCTTCTGCCTTCTGATGCAAGTGCAACCGTTCCTCGTTCGACAGAATGTCGGGATCGTAATTCGTGATCATGACGCGTCCGTTGATTCGTTTTGACACGCGATAGACATGCTCGGCCACGTCATGCGCGATCGTGAAATCCTTGTACGTCGATTCATACGTTTCCGGCGTCACCGATGCCTCGGGAACTGTCCACGTGTGCGTGAAGTGCAGCGGCTCGACATACAGAGCATGCCGGTCCTGGATCGCCGATAGATGGGCGACCACGCGCCGGAAGGCCTGATAACCTTCCCGATCGGACGGGCGGTTCTTGTGAATTGTTGTGACTCCGGTTCCGTCACGATCGAGACGGATCTCTGCCCCTAACAGGCGAAGAAGTGCGTCAACGTCATATCCCTGTCGCAGTAGCAGAGTGAGCTGCGCTTCACGGAATGGGGTCAACAGCCTTTGCGTGAATTCATCCCCCTGCATTGGCGCGATGCTGATGGTCGGACTCGACTCGGCACTCGTTCCAAGCAATGGGACGACCAGACCGCCGCGGTTCCCGGTCAGCGCAGGTCCGATCCCGGCATTGGTCGTCAGTCGATACGTAGCGGTGATGCTCGACACAGCCGTAAAGTGGATGGGCTGATTGTTTCGAGCGCGTGCGATGTTCAGAAGCAACTGCTTCTCGACGCTCTCCGCAGTCGTTATGTCATACGCGATGACGGCATGGTCGAGCGGAACGGTGGCAGCACAGCCGATCAGGCAAACGCCGATCGCCGCGGCGGCAATTCGTATTCTAGACATCAGATTGACTCTCGTGTCGGAGGGACATTTAGCTGTGTTTTGTCCGATGCGGTCAAGTGCGTGAAGCTCTCGGGATCGATCGCCGCGCTGAAGTAAGACCCTTGCGCCTCGTGGCAACCATGGTCCGTGAGGAAATCGAATTGCTCGCGCGTCTCGACGCCATCCGCCGCCACGCGAAGAGCGAGCTTGCGGCTCACACCGATGACGGCAGTGACGATCGATGCATCCGCTTCCGTCGTCGTGACGCTAGCCAGAAGACCGCGATCCATTTTGACGGCGTTGATTGGCAGCGCGCGCAGAGAGCCGAGGGATGAGTAAGAACTGCCAAAGTCATCGAGAGCGATCGACACGCCGACGTCGCGGAGGTAGTTGAGCAGCTCGATGGTGAGGTCGACGTCACGCATGGCAGTTGTCTCGCGAATCTCGAGCTCCAGCAGCGCGGGATCGATCCTGGCGTCGTCAATGGCGCGGCGAACCACGCCGGCGAGGTCCCGCTGCTGGAACTGGCGTGCCGAGATGTTCACCGCCATGCGCAGCGGCGGCAATCCGGCATCAGCCCACTGCCGGAGCTGACGGCAGGCCGTGAGCAGCGCCCACTCGCCGAGCGGCACGATCAGGCGCGTCTCTTCGGCAACAGGAATGAAGTCGCGGGCTTCGATCATGCCGTGTTCGGCATCGTTCCAGCGGATGATGGCCTCCGCGCCGACGATCAGCCCGGTGGTCAGCGAAATTTGTGGCTGGTAGGCGAGTACCAGTGCGTTGTCGTCCATCGCTTTGCGCAGGCGCGACTGCATCGACGAGCGCTCCATGGCGCGAGTTTTCATTTGCTGCGTGCAAAGCTGGTAGTTGTTGCGTCCCGCTTGTTTGGCGCGGTACATGGCGTCGTCTGCGTTGCGGAGCAGGGTGTCAATGTCGGTTCCGTCGTATGGATGCACGGCGATGCCGATGCTGACCGAGATCTCAATCGACGTCGCGCCGGCGACCACCGGCTCGACGACGCGCTCCAGAATTTTTTCCGCGACCTGGGCAGCGTCCTCGGGCTGATGGAGGTCCGGCAGAATGACGGTGAATTCGTCGCCGCCGTAGCGCGCCACGGTATCCGTCTGCCGCACGCAGCTCCGCAGACGCTGCGCGATCTCGACCAGCAGCGCGTCGGCGACATCGTGTCCCAGCGTGTCGTTGATCGTCTTGAACCGATCGAGGTCGATGAACAGGACTGCCAGGTTGGTGCGGTGGCGTCTGGCGGCCATCAGATTCATTTCCAGCCGTTCCACAAACAGACGCCGGTTCGGCAACTGCGTCAGCGCATCGTGATAGGCCTGGAACTCGATTTGTTCCTCGGCACGCTTCCGCGCCGTGACATCGCGAAAGCTCCACACCCGCACCGGTTCATCGTCGAGGTAGCGGCCGATGGAGTATTGCTCCAGGCGGCGGCCATCCTTCAACTGCAGCATGTGGACGCTCTCGTCCTCGGGATGTTCGTGGAGCGCCGCGAGGTTGTTGAGAAACTCGGCGGGGTCGTTCAACTTTCCGACCAGTTGTCCGATCAGCTCCTGATCGTCATCCTGCTCCATCGACTCAGCCGGGATGCCCCACATGTCAGCGAAGCGCTGGTTCGAAGTGAGGACTCTTCCGTCGGCACCGATGACCAGAATGCCGTCGGCGGTGGATTCGAGCGTCGACTGCAGCAGAGTCACGGCCCGCCGCGCTTCCCACTCGTAGCGTTTCCTCTCGCGCAGGTCGCGTCCGATGATCACGGCGCCCGTGACTTCACCCTGACGCGTCACCGGCGAGTACGAGAGCGTGAGCTCGATCGGCTGCCCCATCTTCGTCCGGAAGACGAACTCGCGATCGCGCACCCAGCCTTGCAGCGGCGCTTTCTCATTGCGGTCGGCCGGAACGAGCAGGTCCTCGAGTTGGAGGCCGATGATGTCCTGGCGGCTGTATCCGAGGAACGTGCACGCGGCATTGTTCGCGAAACGAATGCGGCCGTCGCGATCGCTCACCAGCAGAAGATCGCGCATCGTGCTGATGATCTCGGTCGCCGGCAGCCCCGGAGTCATCGACAATCCATATTTCCTGATGGTGTAAATGGCCACGGCCGCTGATGTCAGCAGAGCCGCCCATCCAAACGGATAGATCCCGATGCCGTACGCCGGCAAGAGATCGACCACCGCTATACAACTGATGCCCAGCGCGATCGTGAAGAAGCGGATGCGGCTGCGCTCGCTGCCGCTGGAGCTCGGGTACACGCGAACGATCTCGACAAGAGCGGCAACGAACAAGCTGCCGAGAAAGAGCGGGTACAGCACCCGCGCAACGATGGTGTACGTGGGAGAGAAACCCCACCAGAACCGCCGCACGTCGCTGATGAGGTAACCCGTGACAGCCAGGACCGCTAACGGCGCGGCCAGCAGCCTGGCAACGAGGGAGACGATCCTGCGGTGATTGGCGCTCTCGAGAATGGTGTCGACGAACTGGTAGGCGGCCGGCGCGATGAACGCGACGCAAGCGCAGCCGACCCTGGCCCAGACCAGCGCCGTGCGGGAGTCGACCGCGAGGTACATCAGCGCATTCGTCACCTGCCACGCCGCAGCGGCAACGGACACGCCGAACATGGCCACGCTGGTTCGCGAGGAACGCGTCAGCGCGATCGCGATCGCGAAGCTCATCACCACGGCCGCGGTCACAGCCGGTGGGATCGCAAACGCAGAGAAGTGATAGGCCGACATCTTTCCTATTGTGGGCCCCAGAAGCGACAACCACAAAAACAGAAAGAGCACAGATTTCTCTGTGCTCTCTCCATGTCGTGGCGACGACGGGGCGATTCGGCCGCGCCTACCGCCAGATATTCAACGCGACATCGTCCAGCAGGAACCATGTCGGCGGACCATTACTCTGAACACCGTTGAAGGAGATCCGGATTGGCCTGCCGCGGAAGCGGCTGACGTCGAAGCGACTCTGCGTGTACGTCGCATTCGCGTCCAGATTGCTGAACGTTCCCAAGGTTGCCAGCAGCGCACCGTTTGCGTCGCGGATCTCGACCGTCAGAGTGTCATTGGCCTTCTTGGTATTGCCCTTCGTCACGATCCAGAGGTAGAGGCTCAGTTCTGCCTTGCTGACAGTGGACGGAATCGTGACGGTTTCGGAGGTCAGCTGGAATGACTGGGGCTTTCCACCGATGATGGCCTTACCCTTTCCGCTATGCGCGGGGAAGCTCATCAAGGTGATGTCGCCGGTGTCGTCCGGTGGGCAATCGGCCTGGTTGATGATGGTGCAGATGCCAGCGGTCCAGAAGGTCGTGCCGTAATCGAAGCTCGGATCGGCAAGCAGCTGCGAATCGCCCGTGGTGTCGGCGACAGCGCCGATGAGGGAGAAGAGAAGACGGTTCGGCGAACCGGTTCCCACTCCGCTGAGCGTGTCGAGAGTAGCTTGCGACAGCACTGTCTGCGAGACGGTGGTCGGCGACGCCGTCGGATATTGTTCCAAAACAAGAGCAGCGACGCCGGCAACGAATGGCGCGGACTCGGAAGTTCCGCTGCAAAGGGCGGTCGTTGTCGGGCTGCTGTACCAGTCGGACCAGACGTTCGTTCCCGGCGCGAAGATGTCAACACAAGTGCCGTAGTTGGAGAACGCCGCGCGCTCGTCGTTTTCCGTCGACGCGCCCACGGTGAGAGCGCCGGGCACGCGAGCCGGTGACTTCGCGCACGCGTCCATATTGTCGTTACCTGCCGCGACGACGGTCGTGATGCCGGCGGCCAGCAAACTATTGACTTCAGTGTCGATCGCCGATGATCCGTCGCCCGCGAGGCTCATGTTGACGACCGCCGGGGCAGATGACTGCGCATGATCCTGCAGGACCCAATCGAGGCCGGCCAGCAACGTCGAGGTGGTCCCTGTTCCAGTGCAATCAAGAACACGAACCGGAACGAGAGTCACCGATTTCGCGACGCCGAAGTAGGATCCGCCGATGACGCCCGCCACATGCGTTCCATGACCGTTGCAGTCGACGGTGCCTCCGGCGTCCGCCATGGCATTGAAGCCCGAAGCGAGCCTGCTCCCGAAATCGACGTGCGACGCGATGCCGGTATCGACAACATAGACGTTCACACCGGCTCCCGTTCCGCCGCTCACATAACTGCCGTTCAGTGGGAGAGACCGCTGATCGATTCGATCCAGTCCCCATGGCGTCGAGGCGACGGAAACAGTGGCATCCTCTTCGACAAACTGCACGCGTGCGTCGCCGGCGAGCGCCTGCGCGTCGGCATCGCTGATCTCGACCGCCAGGCCTTTGAGGCCGCGATCGTATGTGTGGTGCACTTTCGAACCTTTGAGATTGCGCACGCCGTTCGCAACCGTGGCAGTGTCGGCGCTCGAGTTGAGCACCACAATGTATCGACCCGGAATGTGCCGCGCACTGCGGTGAACACTCCCATCGCCACTGAAAGCTGATGTAGCCATCAGGGCGATTCCCGCGAACAAGAATGCAGTTCTTCTCATAGTGGAAGGCAGTATGAGCGCGAGCGATTCGCGAATCCTGTATCGATGGTTAGATTCGCTCTATATCGATCGATGGACCCAAAAATCCATCGAAAGATTCATGTTCCATCCGACGGCTAGGCGCAATATTCACGGCACGCAATGAGAGTGACAACACGTTGGGCCGTCCTTCTGGTAGTCCTCGCAGTTTCGGCCAACAACGCTTTCGCCATCGACCCCGCTCTGTCGCTCGACCAGAACGTCATTCGGACGTGGGGAGTCGACCAGGGGCTTCCGCAAGGCACGGTATACGCGCTGGCGCAGACAGGCGACGGCTACGTGTGGGCCGCGACGCAGGAAGGTTTCGTTCGCTTCGACGGCACGGAGTTCCTTACTTACGACAAAGCATCCGCGCCGCAGATCCATAACAATATGACGCTGGGCTTGCTGTCGCCACGCGATGGCAGCCTCTATGCGGCCACAAATGGCGGAGGCCTGGTGCACGTGCAAGGCCAGCGGGTCCGCTCCTATCAGATCGCCGACGGAATGCCCAGCGACGCCGCGACCACATTGTATGAGTCCGGCAACGGCACGATCTGGATCGGAACACAAAAGGGTTTGGCGTCGCGTCGGGCAGACGGACGCATCGTGACGATTGCCGGCTCCGACACTCCGTCAATGAAAGTGACGACGATCGCGGAAGACTGGTCCGGCCAACTATGGATCGGCACAACGCACGGAGTCGTTACTTTCAAGGACGGACGGCTGGTGCGGCACGACAACGACGGCTTTCCAACCGAGCAGATTCTGTCGATCCACGTCGCCCGCGATGGGAGCGTCTGGATCGGCACGCGCGCCAATGGCTTGTTCCGCTACCGCTCCGGTCAATTCCGCACCTACAGTGCTGCTGATGGGTTGCCTTCCGCGAACGTCAGCGCTATTTACGAAGACAGCCACGGCACGATGTGGATCGGCACTCTCGACCGCGGTGTCGGCCGCTTCCGCAACGAACGTTTCGACTTCGCCACGGAAGCCATCGGCATCGGCAACAAGGCCGTGACGTCGTTTCTCGAGGATCGCGAAGGCAACCTCTGGATCGGTTCTACAAATGGTCTGAGCCGCATCGCCGAGCCGAAAGTCATCTCCTTCACCACCGTGCAGGGACTGCTGGCCGATAAAGTGCGGACAGTGAACGCCGATTCGAGCGGCACACTGTGGATCGGTACCGGAAAAGGCGTTCAGACACTCGACGGTCGCCACTTCGGCAAAGGTAGCGGACTATCGAGCGACCTGGTCATGTCCGTGTTGAATGCCCGCGACGGCAGCATGTGGGTGGGCACGTTCGACGGCGGACTGAATCGCGTGTTCCAGGGACGCACCACGGTTTACGACTCGAAGAACGGTCTCAACAGCGATTTTGTGTTGTCGCTGTACGAGGACCGCGGCGGCGTGGTGTGGGTCGGAACGCCGCACGGACTGCAGCGCATCGTAAACGGAACAATCGCGCCCGACACGTTCAAGCTCTCAGGAGAAGCGGTCGGAGTGATTTACGAAGACCGCAATGGCGCGATCTGGGCCGGCACTCAGGATGGCGGTCTCAATCGCATCATCGGTGCAAACGTCACCTCCTTCACCAAGCGCAATGGACTTTCGAGCGATCTCATTCTCGCTCTTCATGAGGACAGCACCGGCGCGCTGTGGGTCGGCACGGCCGGCGGAGGACTGAGCCGCTTCAAAGCCGGCCGCTGGGCAACCGTCACCACTCGCGAAGGTCTTTTCGACGACAGCGTCTTCGCCATTCTGGAAGACGCCAACGGCTATTTCTGGATGAGCTGCAACAAAGGAATCTTCCGCGTATCGCGTCAGCAGCTCGATGATTTTGCCGAGGGAATTCTGCCCAAGGTCACCAGCGTCGCGTACGCACGCGCCGATGGCATGCAAAGCCGCGAGTGCAATGGCGGCACGCAGCCGGTGGCGTGGAAGACCGACGACGGGAAGCTCTGGTTCGCCACCGTCAAGGGCGTGGCCATGATCGACTCGAATCGCGCCCGCGCCGCGGCCGCACCGCCGGTGATCCTCCAGGGCATCTTCGCGGATCGTCATTCCATGGATCCGGCCGGTCCGCTCACCTTTGCGGCCGGAACGAAGACACTCGAGTTCCGCTACGCCGGAATCAACCTGGCTGCACCGGAGAAAGTTCACTATCAATACCGGCTGGAAGGATTCGATCGCGAGTGGATCGATGCCGGCACGCGCCGTCTGGCCTTATACACGAACCTGAAACCGGGCTCGTATCGTTTCCAGGTGCGCGCCGCCAGCGATGATGGTCCGTGGAGCACCGGGACCGCGATGTTCCGGCAGCGCGCGTTCTTCTATCAGACGCCCTGGTTCATGACGCTTTCGGCAGCGCTCATCATCGGTTCCTTCGCCGGAGCGCATCGCACCCGCGTCAAAGTGATTCGCGCTTCGGCCGAGCGATTCAAGCAACTGTTCGATCGCAATCCCGCCGGCGAGTACCGAGCCAATGCCGCCGGTGGAATCCTCGACTGCAACGACGCCTGCGCCCGGATGTTCGGCTTTGAATCGCGCGCGGAGTTCATGGCTCACGGAATTTCGGAGCTCTACGGCAATGATCTCGAGTGGCAGAACATCGTCTCTCGTCTGCACGATCAGGGATCGCTGGCCAGCTTCGAGACGACACTGCGTCGCGTCGACGGCTCGCATCTGTGGGTCCTGATGAATGCCAGCATGACCACCGACGGCAAGGGACATCCGATCGTGGCGGCCACGCTGGTCGACATCACCGATCGCAAGCGCGCCGAGGAAGAAGTCCGGTACAAAGCCCACCACGACGTCCTCACCGGGCTGCCGAATCGGGCATTGTTCAAAGACCGTCTTACCATCGCACTCAACTACGCACATCGCGCCGGCAACCAATTGGCGGTGCTGTGCCTCGACCTCGATAGTTTCAACGTCGTCAACGAGGCTTTCGGCCGCGAAGGTGGAGATCATCTCCTGCGAGAAGTCGCCGAGCGGCTGAGTGCGTGCGTGCGCGAGGAAGACTCGGTGGCCCGCGTGGGCGACGACGAGTTCAAGCTGCTGCTCATGAAACCGACCAGCGTCTCGGATGTGACGTCGGTGGCCCGCAAGATCCTGCAGACCGTGGCGCAGCCCATCTCCGTCGATGGCCATGAATTCAACATCACCACCAGCATCGGCATCGCTTTCTACCCGCAGGACGGCGGCGATGCGGAATCTCTGCTGAAGAACGCCGACAGTGCTCTGAACCAGGCCAAAGAGGCGGGACGCAACAGCTATCAGCTCTGCTCGCCGTTCCTGGCGCGAAAAGCGGCGGAACGTCTCACGCTCGAGACAGCCTTGCACCAGGCGCTGGAGCGTCACGAGTTCGTCCTTCACTATCAGCCGCAGCTCGACCTGCGCACCCAGGCAGTCACGGGAATGGAAGCGCTGCTTCGCTGGGACCGCGGTGGAAAGAACATCATGCGTCCCGGCGAGTTCATCAGCGTCGCAGAAGACACGCGTCTGATCCTCCCCATCGGCGAATGGGCCATCGAGGAGGCCTGCCGCCAGGGACAGACCTGGTTCAGCGAAGGGGCGGCCATGAAAATCGCGGTGAACGTTTCGGCCTGTCAGTTCCAGCAGCCGAATGTCGTCTCGATGATCAAGGATGCCGTCGACCGTTCAGGCTTTGATCCGCGCTTACTCGAGATCGAGATCACTGAAACCACGGCCATGCTCGATCCTTCCTTGACCGCCGAGATTCTTCTCGACCTCAAGAACCTCGGGATGAGCATTGCTATCGACGATTTCGGCGTGGGGCATTCCTCGCTGAATTACCTGAAGCGCTTCCCCATCGACACTCTGAAAATCGATCAGTCGTTCGTCAAGGACATCACGCGTGGAGGAAGCGACGGAGCAATCGTTTCTGCCGTGATCGCGATGGGCAAGGCCTTGAACATCCGGGTGATCGCCGAAGGCGTGGAGACTCAGGAACAGCTCAACTTCCTCAAGGAGCACGGCTGCTTCGAATTCCAGGGATATCTATTCAGCAGGCCCATGGCGGCGGACGCGCTCAGCGAGATGATCCATACCGCCTCGCCCGGCGCGTACACGCACCGTTACGCGCGCACGATTCACGCCGTTTCCGCCGCCGAACACTAGGCGCGACGAACATCGGGTGAACCATAGCGGTGATAAACGATTGCTTTCACGATCAGGCGGCAGCGACAACTATTTTTCCTCGAGCGTGCCCTTCTTCCAGATGCCGGAAAGCGTCGCGGACCTCGCTCAACCTGTAAACCCTGTCGATGACCGGCGTGACCTTCCCCGCCTCCATGAGCTCGCGCAAAGTGGTCAGGTCCTCTTTGCTCAGTTTCGCCACATACATGACGAAATTCTGGCTCACGAAGCGAGACAAAACGAGAACGTCGAAAGCAAAAGTCAGGATGGACCGCACTTTGGTGGGTCCTCCCCCGATTACACATGTGCCATTCGGATTCAAGACCCGCCTGTATGCCGGCAACGAATGGGTCGCTGCCAGGTCGAAAATCAGGTCGTAACGCTGCGTGCTCTCAGTGAAATCGTGTTGGCTGTAATCAATGACGTGATCCGCGCCGAGGGAGCGCACCATGTCCACCTTCCCCGTACTGCACACGCCGGTCACATCGGCGCCGAAGGACTTGGCGATCTGCACCGCGAAGGTACCCACGCCTCCTCCGGCGCCGTTGATCAGCACCTTCTGCCCCGGCCGGATCTTTCCCTTGTCGCGAAGACCCTGCAATGCCGTGAGTCCCGCCACGCCTACCGAAGCCGCTTGATCGAACGTCACGTTGGAGGGCTTGGTGACCAATGCGGACTCGCGAGTGCACGCATATTCGGCAAGGGCCCCGCTACACACGCCGAAGACCTCGTCGCCCGGCTTGAACTGCGTCACGTTCCTGCCAACCGCTTCAACCTGACCGGCAACGTCACGCCCCGGTCGCATCCTTGGTTTGCGCAGCCCGATTGCGATGCGAAGGAAGGGCGGCCTGCCTCTCATGAAGTGTCGGTCAATTGGATTGATGGAAGCCGCGCGGATCTTGATCAAAACTTCATCGTCCCCGGGCGTCGGCTTCGCAATCTCCTCGCACTCGAGCACGTCGGGTGAACCGTAGCCGCGATAAACGATTGCTTTCATGATCAGGCGGCTGCAGCCGACGGTTGCACCCGGGCGCCTTTAATCACGAGCCATAGCATGAATACCAGCTCTCCGAGGAGCGCGGGGAAGGTGATGTTAGAGACCAAACCCTCGTATTGCGGTACCAGTAAGCCCGTGAAGCTGGTGATCACATAGGCGAAGCCGTTGATGATCAACCAGAAGCCCAGGAAGCGGGGAAGGAAACCCGACCGGATCACCAGGATCGCCAAAGGGAAAAGCCACAGACCCCAAAAGATTTCGTTGGCAACCACTCCATGGTGATGCAGACGGAGGAACAGCATGGCCAGAGCGTCCCGCTGAGGTTTTTCGACTACCGACAAGAAATCGGCGCCGCGCGCCAGCATCAGAGCCGCGGCGTCGTTCAGCGTGTTGAGAAAGTAGATAGGGGATACCGTCAGCCCGCCCAGGATCACCACCAGCGCAGCGAGGCTCTGGTCCACTCCCTTGAACAACCGATAAAAAGCCAGCACCACGAAGATCACCATGGTCCCGGTGAACAGGTCGCCCAGGATGCCGAGACGGAACAGCAACTCGTGCGCAGCGATGTTGTTCGCCGTCGCGGTGGCGTCCCCATGTACGAACAGAGCGCTGGGAATGTAGATGAGGCGCAGGGGAGCGAACAGCAACGATAGATATAACGCTCCTGCCACGCGTGCAGCTTTGTCGGTTGGGTGCATGCTCCCTCCTTAAGCGATCCCCTTGAAAGCCATCGTCAACAGGTAAAGGAAGCCTGCGACCTTGGCAGCAGTGTGTTGTTCCGGCTCGACCGTACGGAGCGTCATTTCCGGCCGTCCTGATCGCGCACTATTTTTTCGTTACCTTTTGCATGAACGCCTGGTCGCTGGTTGGAGGAACGATGTTCTTCAACCGCATGTAGGTCACCAGGTTGCCGTAGTGTTCCGCACAATGAATGTTGTTGATCATCAGCACGCCCAGTTTCGTTGTGTCGCCTGTGAAGCCCTTCACCATTTGAGTCGCGGAGGCGTCGGTCATGCCGTCGTAAGCCTTGTCGCAGTAGGCGAAGGCCTCTTTGAGTGCCGCGATCAGATCTGCTTTCGAGCTTTTGGTCTTCTCGATCTTCGGGGCGGGGTTCTTCTCGCCGAGCGCGATGGAGCAAAACGCATACTGCGAGTCGGCCACGTGTCCGACGATCTGGCCGAAGCTGCGGACCGCCTCGGTCGGCTTGAAGCTGTAATTTTCCTCCGGGACGATCTCGGCCGAGCGGAGCAGAATTTTCTTCAGCCCTCCGTAGTGCGATTTATTGGTTGCGCTGAACGGATTGTCCTCGGCCAAAGCGACGGCCGCCGGCGCAATGAGGCAGATCAGAAGTGTTGGTAGAAGTTTCATTCTTTCTCCTTTATCTCAATCCCTTGAACAGAAGCCAAAAACTCGTTGCCATCTCGAAAAGAGCCATTGGCGTATCGAACCACCACAGGTTGACCAGCTCGGCGAAGCCGGGAAAAATGATGAAAACGAACGTACACGCCGCGCACCATGCAGACGCGATCACGCCCCAGGCAGCCAATGCTCTAGGGATATAGTTCGACTTGAACCACAAGCAGCTGAAAACCGTCAATCCCAACGCATAAAACACCAACCCGACGTAGTACTCCGCGAAACGCGCGCCGAGGGACAACTTCGCCAGGGCCTGCAATCGCTCTGTTTCAAATACTCGCAAGTAATCAGCGGCATGCACGAGCCGCAGAGCGTCAAAAAGATTGAGCGTCATGAGGACCCACATCAGGGCATATACGAACAGGCAGAATGCAGCAAGCAAGGCAAGGTTTTGGTTTACAGCTTTGAGAATCACGTAAAGGGCTGTGAGTGCCACGACAAGACCCACGCAGTAAAGCAGGTCGCAGACGATGCTGAGACGAAATAGTCGTTCGTGCGCCAGGATCCTCTGCGCGGTTGCGGCGGCATTGTCGGCGAGGATCAGACGGTCATGGATACCAAATTGAGCAGTGATCACCGTCGCCACCGACAATAGGTAAGTCAACCCCCAGACCTTTGCAGCTTTGCGTTGTGACGCTTCGATCGTGCCGGTGGTCATATCGGTTTTCTCTCACCCTCAGGCTGTACGCCGATCACCAGGAGCCACAGGATCAGAGTTCCTTCGCCGAGGAGTCCGGGGGCCACAATGTAAGGAGAAAGATGGTGTGCGAGCGGCGGTGACAGAAAGGTCAGCCAGCTCAGACCGGCAAACGCCATCAGCGCACCCACAATTCGCGGCAGGAAGGTCGACCTGAAAATGAGGTAGCCGATCAGGAGGCAATAAAATCCGAAAAATACCAGGCTGATGCTGTAGGCCTGCGCCCGCAGTTTTAGACACAGGAGCGCCAGGGCCGGCAACGGTTGCACAGCAAGGATGTTCAAATACTGCGCGCCTCTCAACACGAACAACGCGGCGATATGAAAGATGCAGGCAAACGTCACAATGCCGCAACCGATGAAGCCGAAGAACGCGGTGAGCAGGGAGAGGCGGTTGTTCACCGCTTTGAACATTTCATAGAAGAGCAGCGTCACCGCGACATAGCACGAGACCGAGATCAGGTCCGCTGCCAAAAGCATTCTGAACAGCGGCTCATGCGCGAGGATGTTCGTGGCTGTCGCGATGGCATCGCCAGGTACAACAAGCCTCCAGCGAACAAAGGCGGCCGCTCCTCCCGTCAGGATGCTCGTCAAAAACAAGACACCCGCGATGTTGGCCCTGAAACGCGGGGACGCTTCTGCAATCGGTTCCATCATTACTGCGGCGCTCATATTTTTCCCTTCAGCGCATGCGAATCAGATCGGTTCCCGATAGCGGCGCATCCGCACCGCCGCGGCCAGGAATGCCGCGGCGAATGCCAGCCCGATCCAGAGACCGGGAGCGCTCAGGAATTTGCCCGGAGTCAATGCCGATAGCGGGTCGATCGGGACGCTACCGTGCGCCTGGACGACGAAAGCTTGCGTAAACCAGCCGATCAAACGGTATTGCAGGAACGAGGCGAGATGCGACGTGTTGAACGCGCCCTTCTCGAAAGCGGCGATCGCGAGAAACGGGAACACCGCCCATAGAAACGTCGCGCGCCGCGCCCAGCCTGAGACCAGCAGCAGCCACGCATAGATAGGCGCATGCCAGAGCGCAATTGCCAGCAGAGCGTAGAGCAGGGCCAGCCACAACTGGAAAAACGGCAACCGGGCCCACAAAGTTGCCACACTCGGCCCGTTCCCCAACAACACCACCGTGCTCGAGAGCAGCATGATCAGCTGCGTGGCAACGATGATTGCGAAGATGAGTAGCGGTAGAACCACGAGCGGAATGCTGGCCTTCGAGAGCACGGTGGTTCGATCGGAAACCGGCAACGACTTCCAGAACATGATGTTGCGATCGCGGCGTTCGCCATGTAGCGCGTCAAGGCAGTAGAACGCTCCCACGATGAAGGCGGTCAGGATGATCAGACCGGCCGTCATGTCGTACGGCATCTCGATTGCCGCCCGCTGCTTCGCCGGGTCGAGCGCCACTAAAGCACGCATGCGGCCCGGCAGAGTCATCGTGCTGATCAGAAAGCCGAACTGCATGGCGGCAGCTACGATCACGGGCGCCATATAGATCGAACGGCTCTCCCACAATTCACGCCGCACCGACCAGGACATTGGCTGTGAAGGCGTCATGACCGCAGCTCCTTCCACCGCTCAGCGTTCACGCCGAAGATGACGAGCCACAGGGTCAGCGATCCTTCGCCGATAATGCCGGCCAACAGAACGTAGGGGGACAAAGCCTTCGCGAGCGGCGGTGATAGAAAGCTCAGCCAACCCAAACCGGCGATCGCCATCAGGGCGCCCAGAATTCGAGGCAGGAAGGTTGACTTGAGAATCAGGTAGCCGAGCAGGAGGCAATGGAATCCGAAAAACACCAGGAGTTGGTGATGCGTGGAGGCCAGATGAAAGAGCCTGAGTACCGCTTGGGCGCATCCCGCGAGACCGAAGAACGCCGCGAGCAAAGAGAGGTTCCTGTTTACGGCGTTAAAGATAACGTAGAGAAGCAGCGTCACAACGGCAAAGCACACGTCTCCGATGAGGTTGACGGTGATGAAATACACGCCGAGCCTGCGACTGAAGAACGCGGCGAATGCTCCCGTCAGTATGGTGAGCAGCCAGAAGACACCGGCAATCCTGGCCTTGAGACGCGGCGACGCGTCTGCAATCTGTTCCATCATGACTGTGGTAATCCTTGTGTCTCCTGATGCGAATCCACTGGTCCATCGGCGTTGTAGAGCGGCGCGAGATAGATTCCATGCCGTGCCGCAATTGTCTGCATCTCCTCGACCCGCTCGGGAGTGATGGACCCTCGTCCCTGAGAGAAGGGTTCGAACCGGCCCTCGAGAGCGAGCGCGATGCCTTCGAGCAGACATCCGTGGACGACATCGGGGAACGGATGCCGATTCAGAATTCCATGAAAATCCGGCGCGAACCTCAATCCGCCCGTGATCTGTCCCAGGCCTCCGAAGAAGACCTTGGCGTCAGGCATCTCCGCCGTTGGAGACAAGTTCTTGGGGTAGCCCGCATCACAAACAATTGCGCCAGGCGCGATCCGGCCTAACAGAAGAGCAGGGGAGGCCAGGCTCGCCGCGCAGATCACGACGTCGGCTTCTGCGGAGAATCGCCGGGGATCCGTCGCGACCTCCACCTGAACTCCATCGGCTTGCAATTCCGTTGCGAGCCTCCGTAGTCGCTCCACGTTGCGTGCGCAGAGCAGCACGCGCCTAACGAGAGGTGCGAGACAACGGGCGCAGCCGGAACCCACATCTCCTGTTGCTCCAACGATGAGCAGCGTTGAACTTCGGATGTTCCGACCCTCCAGCGCGCACATCTTCTTGATGCCCTGAACGATGTAAGCGACTGTCAAGGTATTGCCTGTTGTAAAGACCGTGTCCTGTCTCGGCGGAAGCTGTTCGAAGTCGCCTTCGATCAGAATGGAGCTGAATCCGCCGAGGCTCACGATCTTCGCTCCCGCATGAATGGCATTGGCTGCCGCCCCTCGGACGCGCGCGAGGTTCTCGCGGACCCAGGTGGCTTCCAGACGGTCGGGAGGAATGAAGGAGTCGATGTAGAGGCCCCGCGCCCTGGCGCCGACAATCGAGTCGACGTCGACATAGCAGAGTGCTCTGGGCGGAATCCAGGGAAAGATGTCCCTGATCTCGTCGTCCGGCAGTGGCGTACGCTCCGGTCCGCGCAGGACAGCGAGGACGTCCGCTACCGCTGTCCAACTGTCCTGATGCCCGATCAGAGCGAAATCGAACTCGATCATCCGGTCTCTCCCAGCTACACCGGCAACTGAGTCACCCATCTAAGCGTGACTTGACCGGGGATCCCCAGCGTGTCGAGCGTCTTCAGATACTGTTGCAGCGACGCTCCTCGAAGCTGCACTGCGGACAAACTGACCTCAAACAGTGATGGCTTCACGCAGCTGGCGTGGCACACTTCGCAATGTCCGTCCTTGCAGTCCTTCGCCAGCATTTGCGCGAGGGTGGTCATTACATCCAGATGCAGCCTGTACATCTTGTCGTCGAAGCGCTGCGCGTCCCGGGCTCGCTCCGTTTTGAGGATCGCTATGGCGTGACCGAGGTGCTCTTCTTCCTCTGAGGCGATGCGGGCAAAGGTTTCGCCCAGACTCCCCGGCGCCACCTTCCCGACGCGGGAGTAGCTTGCGACGGCGAAGGATTCCAGCATGATCTCCTGAACGATCACGCAGCCGACAAAGTCGCGCGCTGCGACGCAGCGCAGGAATGCGCCGCGGAGCCGCTTCCAATGCTTTGCTTCTACGTTATTGGCGACGTGCACTCCAATCTTGCGGCCCTCGGCAGCGAAGGCAGCGGCATGCCCTCGTTCGTTTTGCGCGTGTTCCAATGCATCGGCGACTTCTGCGGGATCGTCACAGATCTCCGACAGAGAGGCGTAGTTCATGGCCGCGAGCAGTTCGCCGGTCATCGCCTGCGCCAGAACGTCCTGCCAAATCGGAGCGCTGAGGGAAGTGCATTCCATCGATGAAGGGTCAAGATCAACCACGGGCTCCATGGGTCCTCCTAAACATTGCGATTAGATTGGTTCCCGATTGCGGCGCAGTCGCACCGCTCCGGCCAGAAATAGCGCGGCGAATCCCAATCCGGTCCAGAGATTCGGCGTACTCAAGAACTTCAGAGGAGTGAGTTGTGTCAGGGAATCGATCCTGCCGTGGGCTTTGAAGGCGAATGCCTCCTCGAGACCGCCCATCAAGCGGTACTGCAGCGCGAAAGCGAACAGCGAGCTATTGAACGCAATCTTCTCGAGGACACCGATTGCGAACGGCGGTAATACGGCCCAGAGAAATGTGGCGCGCCGCGCCCAGGCCGAGACCAGCAGCAGCCAGCCGTAGACTGGAGCATGCCAGAGCGCAAGCACGATCAGGCCGTAGAGCAGCATCAGCGAGTGCTGCAACCAGTTGAACCGCATCCACGTCGTTGCGGCAAGACCGCTCGGCAGCAGGACGACGCTGCTCCACAGCAGCATGATGAACTGCGCTGTAACGATGATCGCGAAGGTGATCACCGGCAGGACCACCAGCGGAACGCTGGCCTTCGACAGCACGGTGGTGCGATCGGAAACCGGCATGGACTTCCAGAACAGGATGGTGCGGTCGCGGCGTTCGCCGTGCAGCGCGTCCAGACAGTAGAACGCGCCCACGATCAGCGCAGTCAGGATCAGCATCGTGGCCGCGACGTCGTACGGCATCCCGATCGCGGCGCGCTGCTTCGCCGGGTCGAGCATCAGCGTCGCTTGCCTGCGGTGCGGCATACCGATCGTGCTGATCAGGAAGCCGAACAACACGAATGCCACGACGGCCAGCGGCGCGATATAGAGCGAACGGTTCTCCCACAATTCACGCCGCACCGACCAGTACATGGGCCGCGTCGCCGACATCGCAGGAATCTCGGGAACGGCGTTCATCTAGGCGGCTCTCCTGAGGCTCGCATCAGTTGCCACAATCCGTTTCTCTTGCTGTACGCGTTTGCGAACGGACACGCGATACAGCCAGAAAAACATCGCTCCAACGAGGAGCACATGCGGCACATAAAGAAGGTTTGTTTCGTTTAACCACCTTGGGAAGAGGTGTGCCCGGCTGGGGTAGAAGGAGAGTGCGGCGAACAACAGCGCCAGGCACATTCGCCACAGATGCCGCGCGATGCGCTGCGCACCGGTAACACTGCCGCGCACGAGCGTGCGAATGTCAGAGCCGGCGAACTGCAGGGCGATCGAACCAAAGATGAAGTACAAGAAAGGGGGATATCCATCTTTCAAACCAGTCGGGCTAATCGCCGCTTGGAAGCCCCATGTTTGAGCGGCAGCTCCGATCGACAATGCAACGAGCAGCGCGCACAAATCGAACATGCCGACTTTCTGATCTCTGCGCCTGCCGGCCATCCATCCCGTTGCAACCAGATAGAAAGTCAGAACGCCGCCCATCACATTGCCTTTGTTGGGTTTCATGAATGCCGCCATGTACGCACCAGCCGCGGACATGCTCAGCATCGAGATGACGAATACGATTCCAGCGGCGCGATGCAGGCCGGACCCCTTGCGGAAAAGCATGGCCATGAAACCCGACAGCAATCCCACGATGGCGCCGCAGATATGAACCATCAAAAGAGGATTCATCGACCGGCTCCTTCTGCCTGATTGCCCATCACGGCAACGAACAAGTCCGCGATGCTGGGCGTGCGCACGTCGCCGAGTGCCGCCAGCTGCTGACGGTCGACGCGATCGAAGAGCAGGATGCTGCGACCGAGCACCTGGCGCTCGTGAATCGGTTTGAACGCCCGCGCTGCCGCGACGTTCTCGGGACGCACCATCACCTCCAGATAGCGCGACTCGAATTCCTCCATGCTGCACTCCAGCACGATGCGGCCGCGGTCGATGAACATGAGATCGGTGAGGACGTCCTGGATCTCTTCCACCTGATGGGTGGTCACCACGATGGTGCGGCTGCGATCGAAGTAATCGTTCAGCAGCGAGTCGTAGAACTTTTTGCGGTACAGGATGTCCAGCCCGAGCGTCGGCTCGTCCAGCACCAGCAATCTCGCGTCAATGGCCATGACCACAGCCAGGTGCAGTTGGGCCACCATGCCCTTCGACAATTCCCTGACCTTGCTGCCGCGCTTGATGGTGGTCCTGGCAAGAAAACCTTCCGCCTTGGCACGGTCAAATCGCGGATGCACGCCCGCGACGTAGTCGAACACCTGCGAAACCCGGATCCAGCGCGGCAGCACCGCCACATCGGCAATGAACGAGACATCGCGCATGAGCTGATCGCGCTCGGTCCACGGGTCGCGTCCCAGTACCCTCAACTCTCCCTGATATGGAGTGAGGCCGAGGATGGCATTGAGGGCGGTGGTCTTGCCTGCGCCGTTGGGACCGATGAGTCCGAGGATGCGGCCCTCTTCGACGCGCAAATCGACGCCGTCCAGCGCGATGGTTGCGCCGAAGGCTTTTCGGAGGCCGCGCGCTTCTATGCATGCCATGGCTTCAGCGTCCCTCCTCTCGAGCTTCCGACCCGCGTTTTGAGCCGGGTTTCAGCAGTTCTTTCGCTTTCAATCCCAGCCGCTGAATGGTTGCGTAGACCCTGGGCCACTCCTCGGTGAGGAACTTCTGCCGTTCGCCCTGCAGCAACAAATCGTGCGCGCCGGGTTTGACGAACATGCCCAGGCCTCGCTTCGACTCGACAAGCCCCTCGTCGACCAATTGTTGGTACCCCTTCAAAACGGTGATCGGATTGACCCGGTATTCGGTCGCGACATTGCGCACGGAGGGCAGCGGATCGCCTTCCTTGAGGACGCCGTCGAGGATCATTGCCACGACACGGTCTCGAAGCTGGCGGTAAATCGGCTGACTTTCGTTCCACTCGCTGTCCATCCTCTGTTTCCCGTGATCCCACCCAAGGAGATCTAGTGTTGTAGTTAAGTATAACACCACATCAGCCAAAGTGCAAGTCTTTTTGGTGGGGCAGCGAGGGAGTGGGGAGTTGGAGAGGGTCGGTCTATCTGTCCGGGCAGGCGCCGCCGTGATCAACCCACTCGTGCATCTTCTGGGTAAAGTCGGCGTAACTCATGGGCGGCGTGCTGCGCCCGTCACCGGGCGCCCAGCCCCACTTCACCAGCGGAGTCTCGAGGTGATCGATGACGCCGCGAAGACTCTTTCCGCCGTTGCGGGTCGGATCTTTCATTTGCCGGCACAGCTCTCCGGCTGATTTCCCTTCGAAGACCAGCTTCGTCGTCGGCAGCGGCATATGCCAATCGTGGACTCCAGGCGGCATGTTTGCGCCGGGGAGATTGGTGTCCTGATGGCATGTGTTGCACTTCATGCCGTACTTGCCGTGTCCGGTGGCGCCTCGCTTGACGTTTTGAATGTGGACGTGACTGTCGTCGCCCTGAAGGGGTGCCTCGCCGGCCGGATGACAATTCATACAGCGGGGATGCATCAATACCGTATATGCAGATCGGAATGCCTCGCGTGCGGCGGCATCATCGCGCTGAGTCGTTGAAAAGAGCAGAGAGGCGACGAGCGAAATCCACTCCATGACAAACCTCCTCTACGCTTTCAGATCATCAGCGCGAATGGGCAAGCGCCGTATCCGCTTTCCTGTGGCGGCGAAAATCGCGTTGCAGACCGCGGGAGCCACCGGCGGCACGCCGGGCTCCCCGACGCCGCCCATCTTGTCGTTGCTGGGAACGATGTGCACTTCCACCACCGGCATCTCGTTCATTCGGAGCATCGGATAGTCGTGGAAGTTGCGCTGTTGCACGCGCCCTTTCTCAAACGTGATCTGGCCGTAAAGGGCGGCTGTCAGACCGAACACCACTGCGCCTTCCATCTGCGCCCGGATCGTTTCAGGGTTCACGGTCGGCCCGCAGTCGATGGCGCAAACGACGCGATGAACTTTGACCTCGCCTTTCCTGGAGACGGAAACTTCCGCGACGTGCGCGATGTAGCTGCCGAACGAATCGTGCACCGCGATGCCGCGAAATCGCCCGTGCGGCAAGGCTTTTCCCCATCCAGCTTTTTCTGCAGCGAGATTGAGAGCGCCCAGATGCCGCGTGTTTTTGCCGAGCAGCGAACGGCGGTACTGGTAAGGATCCACGCCCGCGGCATGCGCTAATTCATCGAGAAAACTTTCGACCACGAAGGCAGTGTGCGAATGGCCGACCGATCGCCACCACAATGTCGGCACGCCGTCGGGAACTTGTTTCCACTCCACCTGCACATTGGGCACGTCATAGGGAAGATCAGAGGCACCTTCCACCGCCGTCTCATCGACTCCGTTCTTGATGATGAAAGACTCGAACGGTGTTCCGGCAATGAAGGACTGAGAAACAATCCGATGCTGCCACGCCACCGGCTTGCCGTCGGCTCCTAGGGCCGCGCTGATGGCGTGGTAGGCCGCGGGGCGATAGTAGCCGCCGCGAATGTCGTCCTCGCGCGTCCAAATGACTTTGACCGGTGCCTTGACCGCTTTCGAAACTTGCACCGCTTCCTGCACGAAGTGGCAATCGGGAACGGCGCGGCGTCCGAAACCGCCGCCTAACAGCATGGTGTGGATCTTGACCTGTTGCGGTTTCAGCCCGGCAGCCTGCGCCGCGGTCAACTGCTCCATCGTTTGAAACTGTGTGCCCGTCCAGACATCACAGCCGTCGGCGCGGACGTCGGCGACACAATTGAGGGGCTCCATCGGCGCGTGCGCGAGGTAAGGAACCTCGTACACCGCTTCCAGCTTCCTGGTGGCGTGATTCATCGCTGCCGCTGCATCGCCTTCCTTTTTCGCTACCACGCCGGATTCCTTTGCGAGCGCGGCGTACTGCTCGCGCTGCGTGTTGCTATCGAGTGCCGCCAGAGAACCTTCGTCCCACACGATCTCGAGCGCTTCGCGTCCGAGTTTTGCCGGCCAAAACCCCTCCGCCACCACCGCCACCCCTCGGTCGATCTGCACGACGTCGCGCACGCCGGCGACGGCTTTCGATTTCTCGGCCTTGAAGCTTTGCACTTTGCCGCCAAAGACGGGCGGCCGTGCGACCACGGCGACCAGCATGTTCGGAACGGTGACATCGAGACCGAACATGCCTTTGCCGTTGATCTTCTCCGGCGTGTCGAGGCGCCTGGTCGGTCTGCCGATCAGTTTGAAATCTTTCGGATCTTTCAGTGTGACGTTCTGCGGCGGCGTCATCGTCGACGCTTTCTCGGCCAACTGGCCGTATGACAAACGTCGTTTGGTCGGAGTGTGAATCACGTACCCGTTTTGAGTGCGCAGGCTGGCCGGATCGACATTCCACGTCGAGGCCGCTGCGGCCACCAGCATCGCGCGGGCCGTGGCGCCGGCCTTCCGCAAGCGATCGTACTCGGACCATGTGCTGGTGCTGCCGCCAGTCATCTGTATTCCGAAGGCGGTGTGGTTGTACGCCGCGTCGACGGGCGCGGACTCCACGCGAACCTTGCTCCAGTCGGCGTCCAGCTCTTCGGACACCAGCATTGGAAGAGCGGTGTAAACGCCTTGTCCCATTTCGGAGTGGTTGACGATCACGGTCACCCAGTCGTCGGTGCCGATCCGGATGAATGCGTTAGGCGCAAACGTTTTCTGTTGCGCGTTTGCGATCCGATTTCCCAACGGAAGATAGAGACCGAGGACAAGACCGCCGCCGGCGGCGGCCCCGGTTTTCAGAAAGTCGCGGCGGCTGAGGTTGAGAATCTCGGTCATTTCTCACCTCCGCCGGCCTTCATCTGCGCTGCCAGATGAATCGCGCTTCGGATGCGTTGATAGGTTCCGCAGCGGCAGATGTTGCCGCTCATGGCGTCATCGATGTCCGCGTCGGTGGGCCGCGGATTTTCGCGCAGCAGGACCGCCGCCGACATGATCTGGCCCGACTGGCAGTACCCGCACTGCGGCACATCCTTCGCGATCCACGCGCGCTGGAGCGGATGGCTGAGGTCGGGCGAGAGGCCCTCGATGGTGGTGACCTCTTTGCCGGCCGCGCGCGACACCGGAGTGACGCACGATCGCACTGCCTGGCCGTCGAGATGCACGGTGCACGCGCCGCACAGCGCCATCCCGCAGCCGAATTTCGTTCCGGTTAATCCGAGGTTTTCGCGAATGACCCACAACAGCGGCGTATCGGGATTGACATCAACCGATTGCGGTTTGCGGTTGACTTTCAATTTGATCATGGCCGGCCTCCGCGGTCAGCAATATAGTGCCGCTTTGCGAAGCCGTCACTGATTCGCACGCACCTTCGCGGTGAAGAAGGAATTGCTGGAGACGATTCCGGTGTAGTGCAGCGATAGGAACGGTCGCAGGGGCTCGGGCGCGCGGATCGTCATGGCGGCGCTGTTGTGATCACCGATCGACGCGAACGCGTTGCCGTCGAAAAGTTGGGTCGCCCGCGTGCGCTCGCCGGCTGCGAAAAACCAGACGCGATCCTTCACGAGCGTTCCGCCGAAAGTTCCAAATGTCGATCGGCCGGTTGTCAGGCCAAACGAGCCGGAAAAGCGGCTCGGCGCCTTGAAGGTGAGATCGAGTTGCCCGCCCGAGGCACGGCCGAATTCCGCCCCCGATTGCGCGAAGGCGATGCTGGTGGTGAAAAGAGCGAGCACAATCCATATCCTTCGCATGCGCGGATTCTACAACTCCATCGTCATCTCGACCATCGTCTCTCGAAATCCCAGCTTGTGGAACAGACGTCGTGCCGCCGCGTTTGATGATGCACTCCCCAGGATGACGCGCGGCGCACCGCGGTCGCGAAGCCACGCCAGGGCGACCTCGATCAGCTTCGTGGCGACGCCCGAGCGCCGCGCGCCCTCCGCCACTGCAACGTCGTGAATGAAGCCGGCCGGACCACGCAACTCCTTCCACGACAGCGTCTCGAGCGCGACGTAAACGTAGCCGACGACGCCGCCGTCGCGTTCCGCGACCAAGACGCAATCGTCACGCGAGTCGATTACTTTGCCGAGGAATGATGCATAGCCTTCCTCCGCTCCGGCGCCGGGCGCCAGGAACCGCTGGCGGTCCAACGCGTAATGCGTGCGCATGAGCATCGCGCCGAGGCGGCCGAGTGCCTCGAGATCTTTGCGCTCAGCCTGACGAATCTGTACGGCCACGATTCTCTATTACGCCACAATGGGCTCGGACGCCGAAATCACGCAAATAGGGACTGAATCGTGCTGGCGAACGTGGGGTAGGCGTACACCATCTCGGCCAGATGGTCGATCGTAAGGCCGCACTGGATGGCCAGCGCGAATAAGTGAATGTTCTCGGAAGCCGCGGCGCCGAAGAGCTGTGCGCCCAGAACCTTTCTGGTTTTCTTTTCGGCAACCACCTGCGCGCGCGCGATCGGCTCGCCGGCAATCGCGTAAACCGTCCATTGCGACATGTCCGCGGTGTGCACGGTGATGTCGCGGCCCATCTCCCGCGCGATCGTTTCCGTCAGGCCGACGCTCGCCAGCGGGGGAGTGGTGAAGATCGATTGCGGCACAGTCGTGTAGTCGACCTGTCGCACATCGCCTTGCAGAAAGTTCTGCGCGATGACGCGCCCTTCGTACGAGGCGACCGGCGAAAGCTGCCGGATTCCGTGCGCATCACCCCCTGCGAACACGCGGCGATTGGTCTTGCTGCGCAGAAAGTTGTCGACGACGACGCCGCGCTGGCTGGTCTCGACGTTCGCGGCAGCCAGGTTCAGATCCTCGACCGCGGCATCGCGGCCGGCGGCATTGAGGACGAAGTCCGCCTCGCGCACCACCTCACGGCCGTTGCATGCGCACTCCACTCGATAGGCGTTTCCGTCCTTGTGGATGGCAGTGAGATCGGTCATGGGCATGAACTCGACACCGAGGTGCTCTCGGGTGAATTCGAGAGCGAGCTCGGCGAAATTGTCGTCGAAGCCTGTCAGGCCGCCGCGGCCGCGCATCAGCATGGTGACCTTCGTCCCGAGTCGGGCGAAAACATGACTGAACTCGAATGCCACCACGCCCGAGCCAATGACGACCATGCGGGCGGGGGGCTTCCGCAGCTCGAGGACGTCGTTGGAGGTCTTCAGCAGCTCCGCTCCGGGAATTTGCAGCCGCCGCGGATGTGAGCCGGTGGCAATCACGAACCCCTCCGCCTGCCATTGATCGTCGCCGGCGGCGATGGTCTGTTGGTCGAGAAAACGCGCTACAGCGCGCACGCGTTGTACGCCCGCATCCGCGAGCGATTTTTCGGTCCACTCCGGTACAGGATCGGTGAACGCGTGTTTTCTCTTCCACACCGTTTCCCAATCGACTGATATTTTCCCGACGTTCACTCCATGTTTGCCGGACTCCCGCACCGTCTCCAGGACCTCGGAGGCACGCACGAAGACCTTTTTGGGATTGCAACCAGCGAGCGAGCACAGACCGCCGACCGGACCTTTGTCGACGAGGACCACGCGCTTGCCTGCGCGCGCAACACGGTAGGCGGCGGAAAGGCCGGCGTTCCCCCCGCCGATGACGACCATGTCGACCTGCTGCGTGGTCATGATTTCAGCAGAGCAGCGAGCGCTTTGGTCACGCGGCCGAGGCGTGCATCGGTGTCGCCGGGCATGCAAGCGTCGACGCATGCCTTCATCTCCGTCTCGACCAGCGTCGATGCGAAGTGATTCAGCGCAGCCTTGACCGCCGCAACCTGGATCAGGATGTCATCGGCGCAACGATGATCGAGCACCATCTGACGGATACTGCGCAGGTGTCCCTCCGCTCTCGCCAGACGATCGGCGAGCGCTTTCTGGGACTGGGGAGTGAGATACTCCGGCGATTTCGTTTTTGTTCGGCGCATCATTTCTCCTTCTCGACTCGGATGACATCTCCCAGGCAGCAGGCGCCTTTCGGGTTTTTGACCTCGCACGCGCAATGGCCTGCTTTGATTTCTGCGGCGATGTCTTTTGACGCTGCCCCGCCCTCCCGACGAATCCTGGCGGGCGTGTAATCGAAGCAGTAGCAGACCGGGGTGTCTTCGTCATGCGGATGCTTGCTGTGCACGCGGATGGTCAGGTCATCCTCGGTGAATGTTCCCGTCGAACCGAAGTAGACGATCGGGCAGGTTGGCGTCGGACAAAATCGCGGATCCGCCGGCACGCCTAGCCGAAGTGCATCAGGAGTAAAGAGAGCCTTCAGCGTGATCGGGTCGACCGGCAGCCCTTTGGCTCCACACGCCTGGCAGACGGTCGAGACGGCAACTCCGACATTCGTTTCGCAGCTCGCGTCGTTGCAGCAGGAGTTCATCACTATCCGAGCACCCAATTGGACCACGTTGGAAATGTCAGCACGATGATGACGATCGCCGTAATCGCCCACAAGACGATCCGATTGATCTTCTGAACCTTCGTTGCGCCGTGCTTGGCGCAGACCGATCCTGGCTCGCACGTCTCTGCGGGCGGCTTTCGATACGAGAAATAAAACGAGCCGCCCAGAAGCGCAACCGTGATGCCTGCGAATAACGGGCGCAACGGCTCGTATTTCGCCAGCGCTGCCAAGCTCGTGAATCCGAGGAATGCGGCCACGATCGGGCCGATACAGCAGATCGAGGCGGCGATGGCGGTCACCACCGAGGCCGTAAGGCCGGCTTGCGTCAAGGATCGTTCTTGGCGTTCGTCCATATCCCCTCCGGGAGGATAACGGGCGGGGGTGCCATTCGATTTCAGGTCAAGCGCGGAATATCGCCCAAGGGCAATCAAACGCGCGGCTCGTTCGTCTCCTTAAGAACAGGTTTCTGTCCATTGAAAGGAGAGATCTCGAATGCATCGAAGATTTTTGTTGCCATTGGTCGCTCTGGTCGCGTCGTTATTCCCACTTTCCGCAACACTTGCTCAGGAACACCCCGAACATCCGAAGAACGCCCAGAAAGCTAAGGAGTTCTCGGCAACCGATCTCGCAAATGCCATCAAGGCGGATATCACCGAGAAGTCGAAGGACACCAACGGCGTCTTCAAGCTGAACGACCCTGAGCTGAAGAAAACGTGGGATCTCACTCTCGACAGAGTTCACACCGACCGACTGTCGAAACTCAATGCCGACACGTACTTCGCCTGTGTTGATATGAAGGACCGCAGCGGCAAGACGGTCGATGTCGATTTCTTTCTGAAATCGAAGGACGGAAAGCTCGAGATGACGGACACTACCGTGCATAAAGTGGAGGGGAAGCCGCGTTACAACTGGAAGGAAGAGGACGGCTTTTGGAAACGCGTTCCCGTGAAGAGTGAATAGACCGAGGATTCGGTTCCTGCTGATCGGTATTGTAACTTTCTGGACCACAGCTTCGACGGTGTGGTGCGGTGAAAGGCAAGTCGAGACGCCTGCAAAGGCACCCGAGTCCTACACCAACCATCTCGCAAACGAGCAAAGCCCCTATCTGCAGTTGCACGCGCACAATCCGGTCGACTGGTATCCGTGGGGCGAGGAAGCGTTCCGGAAAGCGAAGGAGGAGAACAAGCCGATTTTTCTCTCCATCGGTTACGCGACGTGCCACTGGTGCCACGTGATGGAGCAGGAATCGTTCTCCGATCCCCTGATCGGCGAAATGATGAACGCGACCTTTGTGTCCATCAAAGTCGATCGCGAGGAGCGCCCTGATATCGACAGCGTCTACATGACCGTGTCGCAGATGATTACGGGTGGGGGAGGGTGGCCGCTGAACATTCTGATGACGCCCGACAAGAAGCCGTTCTTCGTTTCCACTTATATCCCGAAAGAGGATCGCTTCGGACGGCCTGGTCTTCTGAGGCTGATACCGGAGGTGGCGAAGGCATGGCGCGACAGGACGGGAGACATCAGGGTTTCGGCGGAAAAAATCACGGCCGCGCTCGAGCAGAACAGCGGCGGAGCTGCTGGCGGTCAATTGACGAGAGATGCTTTGAAGGAAGCCTACGGCCAGCTCGCCTCACGATTTGACCCGGTTCGGGGCGGCTTTCTCCCCGCGCCAAAGTTTCCTGCGCCCCATCAACTTCTCTTCCTTCTCCGCTACTGGAAGCGAACTGGCGATGCCAAGGCGCTCTCGATGGTGGAGAAGACGCTGGAGGCGATGCGCCGGGGCGGCATCTTCGATCAGATTGGATTTGGCTTCCATCGCTACTCGACCGATCCGGAATGGCTTGTGCCGCATTTTGAAAAGATGCTGTACGACCAGGCCATGCTGGCCATGGCCTACACCGAGGCGTACCAGGCGACGCACAAAGCCGAATTCCGCGAAACGGCACAACAGATCTTCGAGTACGTGCTGCGCGACATGCGCGGCCCGACCGGTGGCTTCTACTCGGCCGAAGACGCCGACAGCGAGGGGAGAGAGGGAAAGTTCTATCTCTGGACCGAAGCGGAGATTCGCGCCGTCACAGGCCCCGACGCCGATCTGGTGATCGAAACATACGGGATCAAGAAAGGAGGGAATTTCACTTCGGTCGAAGGGGACGTGCACGCCAACGTTCTCCACCTGGTGGTCTCGCCGGCGCCGGTCGACGCTCAGCGGCGACTCGAGGCGGCGCGGAAGAAGCTTTTCGCAGCCCGCGGGCGGCGTGTCCATCCGTCGAAAGATGACAAGATTCTGACCGACTGGAACCGACTGACGATCGCCGCGCTGGCGGAGGCGGCCCAGGTGTTCGATCGGCCTGATTACGATGCTGCGGCGCGTCGCGCGGCCGACTTTCTCCTCACCAGGATGCGCACCAGGGACGGCCGGCTCCTGCATCGCTTCCGTGGCGACCAAGCCGCGATTCCCGGAAAACTCGACGACTACGCTTTTCTCACCTGGGGTCTGCTCAATCTTTATGAATCTTCATTTGACATTCGGTACCTTCAGGCTGCGATCGATTTGCAGCGCGTGGCTCTGCAGCACTTCGCCGATGTGAAGGGCAGGTTCTTTCTCACCGCCGATGACGCAGAACAACTGCTCACTCGGCCGAAGGAGTCGTTCGACGGGGCGATCCCATCAGGAAACTCCGCGGAGCTTCTGGACCTGATTCGCATTGGCCGAATCACTGGTGACGCGATCTACGAGTCAGCGGCGGACAAGCTGGTGCGAGCATTCTCCGGCGACGTAACCGCCGCTCCCTACGGGCACACGGCGTTGCTTTCCGGTCTCGACTTTGCGCTCGGCCCCTCATTCGAGATCGTCCTCGCCGGCACCACGGCCGCGTCCGATCTTAAACCGCTGCGCGCGGCCCTCGGCCGTCAGTTCCTGCCCAACAAAGTCGTGCTCTTTCGGCCGGCGGGAGAAAGCGAGCCGCCGGTCACGAAGATCGCCGCGTTCACCAGGCCCCAGGTGGCCATCCGCAACAAGGCGACCGCATACGTCTGCACGAATTACGTCTGCAAACTTCCGACGACCGAACCTGCCACGATGGTCAAGTTGTTGACAGAAGCTCCGCGATGATGCTGCTGAGTCGGCCCCCAGGTAATATCAGATACACCTACTCCTCGCCCGGCAGCGGCCGATAGCCGCGGGCGGCGACTTCGCGCAACGCCGCAAGCGCTCTCGAGTCGAGGTGCGCCTCTCTCGCCGCGGCGAGCATTTCTTTTTCACTGTCGCCCGGAGCGCCGGCGATGAAGCGGTTGCGACACGATTGCTCGATTGAGTTGACCAGGGTCGTTCGTTGCTCCGCCGTCAGCGTGACTTTGTCGGCCAGCCGCTTGACCAGCCGGGCGGCGATCACGCCGGCCTCGTGTTCGCTGAGCCGGTCGACTGATGCGGCATCGAACCATCCTTGCCCGGAATGAAAAGAAGCGAGCAACTCGGTGCTCGCGGCATCCGACACGGCGTTTGCCGCGATGCCGTGCCCGGCCAGGAGCCGGTTGAGCTCTTCCAACGAAACAGCTTTTTGCTTCCAACCGACGGCCAGCTTTGTTCCCGCCTCATTCAGCCATGCGCCAGCGACGCGCCGGTCGGCGGCCAGCGATTGGAGAATCGGTTTCGAGCGACTGCCACAACCGATTTTCGGCGCGGCCGGGCAGACCAGACCGACTTCGTAGAACGTGACGCGATTCGCTTGAATCTCGTTGGGCTTGATTGCCGAGGGAGTCGCCGCGACAACGCGTGAACACGAGTTGCTCGAGGTGCCAGGCACAGGATCGGTCCCGACTCTATAGCCGGGAAGTCTTTCCTCGGCTGCGCGCGCAATCGCCGGCGGCGCGATTTTCGCCGGATCGTAGGTCACGACGGCTTGATGCTTTTCGTAGGAGACACGCGCGTCGATCACACCGGTGATGTGCCGAAGCGCGATTGTTACCGCCGCTGCGCAGCCGCCGCAGGTCATCCCCTGGACGTAAAACGTGACCTCCCGAGACGGCTCTTTCGCGTCCAGCACCTGACCAACAAGAACTGCTGCCACGGCAACGAGAAGGATCTTTTTCATCGTCGTCATATCCCCAGGGGAGGATGTCACAAAAATCGCCTCATCGCTCGTGAACCTTTCGTAACAGGATGACGTTCAGGCCGCTGGCGGTGACCAGCGCGGCAATGCTGATGAATGCCAACAGCCGTGACTGATGGACGAAGGAGAAAACGAAGAGCGAAAGCGCAGCGATCACCCCGAGGATGAACGCTGACGGTTGGTGATGCCGTTTCCATCCCGACAAAAGACCCCACACCGTCACCAGCAAGGAAATGATGAGCAGCGGCAACAGCACTGCGTCGTGGATCAAAAATCCGAGTCCGATCGCCGAGACGACGGACAGCACGGCTGAGATGCCGAGGCAGCACAGCGCCGCGAAAGTGGCGCCGAGGATCCCGGTGGCGGTGCGGATCGTGTCATCCATCCCCCCACGGGGATGCAATCCCGCGACCAGTGCAATCAAAGAGTGCGCTCCTTCGTGATTCCTCTGAGGAGGTGCACCCATGCCAGACCCGGTCGTCGTTTCTTCTCAACCGGCACGTTCCTTCAGTTGGAGCCGCGCGCTCCTGGCGGGCCTCGTGGCCACAATCGTGATGACCATCGTGATGATGGTCATGGGTATGAACCTGCCGAAATCGCTCGGCTCAATGCTCGTTGGGCCCGCAGCAAGCGTGGCGACGCAGTACGCCGTCGGCGGAGCGATGCATGTGATGATCGGCTTGATCTACGGCGTGATTTTCGCGTGGCTGGTCGGACGCGTCATCGAATGGAATCGCTTCATTAAAGGGACCGTCTACGGCCTCGCCATTGCGGCAATCGCTCTGGCGGCCATGCCGCTGATGAGCGCGATGATCGGCGGCGGAGCATCGGGAGGAAAAGCGGCCGGCAATCCGTGCCATCCTCAGGCAATGAATCCATGCCATCCGAAAGAGGCGCCGATGGCATCTGCGGAGGCGATGAATCCCTGCCATCCGAAAGGTTCAAAGGCGATGAACCCCTGTCATACGAAATCGGGCGCCGGGAATCCGTGCAATCCGTGCGGCGGCGGTGGCGGAGGAAGTCCGTACGGCGGGTTGATGAGCGTGATCAATCATTTGATTTATGGACTCACGCTGGCCTTCGTGTACGGGAAAGCGCGCTAAGTGCGCAACTGGCTTGCTGTCGCAGGTGCACTTGTTGCCGCCCTGGCGACGATTGCCGGCTCTGCGGCATGGTTCGAACGAGACACGGTCGGGTGGGGGAGCGCGCCGCCGCCGAGGCGAATCGCCGACGACATGGTGTTCGTTCCCGCCGGCGTTTACACCATCGGCGACGACCAGGCGCGCCAGGCGAAGCTGGCTGCGTTTCGTATCGATCGCCATGAGGTCACCAATCGACAATTCGCCGACTTCGTTCGCGCTACGGCGTACGTGACGACCGCCGAGCGCGAAGGAAGCGCATGGATCTATCGCGGCGGCGATGCCGATTGGTCCTACGTTCGTGGCGCCGACTGGCGGCATCCGCTCGGTCCGGGCAGCGACATCGATCGGGCGCGAGAGCACCCGGTCGTCCTGGTGTCGTGGTATGACGCCAACGCGTACGCTCGGTGGGCCGGCCAGCGGCTGCCCACCGAAGCGGAGTGGGAGGTGGCGGCCCGCGGCGGCGTGCCGCCTCAATTCGGGACGCACGCCAACGCGGCGCCTGCAACAACAAACGTCTGGCAGGGACACTGGCCGCAACGCAACACGCTCGCCGATGGATTTTTCTACACCGCTCCGGTCGAATCATTCGCGCCGAATCGAATCGGGCTGTACGACATGATCGGCAACGTCTGGGAGTGGACTGCCGATGCGTACGATACAGAGCAGACACTGCGCGTCGCGCGAGGCGGTTCCTGGTTCTGCTCGGCGAATTATTGCGCCGCCTACCGTGAAGGTTTTCGCGGAAAGAGTCCGCCCGATCACGCCTTCAACAATGTCGGCTTTCGATGTGCGATCAGCGAATGAGTTCAGTCTTCGGATGGAACTTCGCCCAGATCGCCCAGTAGATGATCTTCGATGAGACTGGAGCGTTGCCGGCGCGCTGATATGCGCCGGACGGCGTGATGACAAGCGGGATTCCGAGCGCTCGAGCTTCGATCCTTTTTCGCTGTTCGACCAGCGAAAGCGGAACGGCAGCGAAGCGGCCGTTGTGCTCGATGCCCATGACGAGCTCTTTTCCCGGCAGTCGCGGATCGGGATTCGTCGAGCCGCGAACGCCGATGCGCTCCGAGTCGGCCAGGTAATCTTCGTACGCAGAGCCCGCAAGAGCCGGCTTCACCAGCACCAGCGTGTCGGGATGACGCCGTTTCCACTCGCCCCAACTTGTCATTTGCGACGGAAGCTCCTGCAGCCGTTTTCCTTTTTCGGCTCCGGCGACGGCCATGCCGTTGACCTGGCTCCAAAGCGATTTTGTGGCGCGGTCGTACATCACCAGCGCGTCGCGCCACAGCATTCCCGAAACGCCGAGGGTTGTCGGGGCTCCTTTGACTTGCGGGCGGGCGTACACGACGCCCGTGTGCGCGAGCGGTCACCACGTGACCGCGACCGCTTTTCCTCCGATCTGGTCATTGACGATCTCATGATGATCGAGATGCCATGTCGAATACGCTTTGGCGACTCCGTTCTGAACAACACCGACAACCGGCTCATCGTCGCGCATGAAGGACGCTTCGGACGCGCGAACGAACTGCGGCTCGTCGATCGAGCGAATGGCGTCCGGCCGCAGAACCGTGTGCACGCGATCCCCGTTGATCTTCTCAACACGGGGAAGAGTCGACTGCTGTGCTGGCGATTGATGGCAGGCCGCGAAGACAACGGCGGAAGCGAGAAGTCTCTTCATCCTCCGGATAGACGAGTGGCGGCGGCAAATGATTGCTGACATCGGCAATCAAGTTGCTTGCTGAGTCGTATGATCATTGTGGAGGCTCGTCGATGATTACCCTGGCGGAGCGAACGCCGCTCTATGTCCCTGCTTTTGATTTTTTTGAAGATGCCGGAATCGCGTACGCCATCGATGCTGAGGCGCCGAACTGGATTGCCGTCGAAGAACGCGGCGCCGAGATTCTGCGAGAGATTGCTGCGCAGCCGGTGACATTCGGCGCACTGGTGGCGCGCTACGCGTCCCGTCATCAGCTCGAAGCCGGCAAGGCGTGGCTGCACGTCCACGACTTTCTCGATGCGCTCAATCGCGCGGCCATGCTGTTCGATTCGCCATTCCAGCGCCAGCCGTATGCCGGCCGCGCGGCCTACATCGCGCCGAACGGCCTCCGCGAGCTGTGGCTGCAGATCAACAACGCCTGCAATCTCTCGTGCACGCATTGCCTCGTCTCGTCGGGGCCGGATGGAATAGCGGGAATGCCCACCGAGGAGTTTGTCGCGACCATCGATGGCGCCGCCGCGCTTGGCGTGGAGCGCGTTTACATCACCGGCGGCGAGCCCTTCCTCCGTCGCGACATTTTCGATCTGGCCGGGCACATCACGAAAACCCACGGCTGTGAGCTGATCGTGCTGACGAACGCGACGCTGTTCGCCGGCCGCGTCCTCGAGCTGCTGCGGACGCTCGATCGCGAGAAGGTGAAATTCCAGGTCTCGATCGACGGCGCACGACCGGAGACAAACGATCCGATCCGCGGGCCCGGGACGTTTCACAAAGCGCTCGATGGCGCGCGCCTCCTCTCCGAACTCGGCTTCGACGTCTCGCTGACGACGGTGACGACTGAAGAGAATCTCGACGAGCTGCCGGAGATTGCCGCCATTGCCAGGCGCGTCGGCGCGCGCAGTCAGCATCTGATGTGGAGCCATAAGCGCGGACGCGCCGCGGAGTCGGACAACGGCTTTTTCCCTGAGTATCCGGCACTGCTGGCAGCAGTGATGCGGACGGTCGAGGCGGCGCGAAGCGAAGGTGTTCTGCTCGACAACATCGAGTCGGTCAAACGCCGCGTCAACGGCGTCCCGGGCGTGAAATACGACCTCGGCAACGCGGGGTGGGATTCTTTGTGTGTCTATGCTGATGGCACGGTGTATCCGTCGGCGGCGCTTGCGAATGAGAAATCGCTCGCGTGCGGCGATGTGGGGAGCAAGGCACTCGCCGAGATCATCGAGAGCTCTCCCATCATCTCGCGATTGCGAAAATCGACGCTGGCACGCAACGCGGCGGTGGCACACGACCCGTTCCGCTTCCTCACCGGCGGCGGTGACATCGAGCACGCCTGGTGCTTTTCCGGCGATTTCCTGGGCGTCGATCCGTACTATCCCATCACGGTCGAATTGACCAGGCGCGTCATGCGGGAGCTGGGTCAGGAGAAGCGCGCACGGAAAAATCTGCGCTCCGGTTACGACGCGCCGCTGGTGCTGCACGCGATGGGTGAGGGCGCGATCGCATGCGGCACTGCCGATGGCGCGCTTGCCGAGCAGCTCGTGCTGACGCTGCACTCCAATTGCGTCCTGTCATTCGACGTCGACAAGCCCCGCGCGAAAGTGCGCGAGTTCTACGGTAACGCTGCCGAGAAACCGCAGACAGAGCTGTGCTGCCCGACCAAATATGACGACAGCGCCATCGCGCATGTCCCGCAGGAGGTTCTCGATCGCTTTTACGGGTGCGGCTCGCCCATGACCAGCGCCGGCATCAAAGACGGTGAAATCGTGGTCGATCTAGGCTCCGGCGCCGGCATTGACGTGTTCATCGCTGCCAAGTTCGTCGGTCCGACCGGAAGGGCGATCGGAGTCGATATGACCGACCGCATGCTGCACGTCGCGCGCGAGAATCAGCCGCGCGTCTCGGCGGCTCTCGGGTACGACGTGGTCGAATTCCGCGAAGGCTTTCTGGAACAGATTCCCGTCGAATCGAAGAGCGTGGATTTGATCACGTCGAATTGCGTCGTCAATCTCTCGCCCGACAAGCCGCGCGTTTTCGACGAAATGTGGCGCGTCCTGAAAGATCACGGCCGCATCCTGATCTCCGACATCGTTTCAGAGAAAGCCGTGCCGCCACACTTGAAAGTGAATCCGCAATTGTGGGGCGAGTGCCTGGTCGGCGCCCTGACGCAGGAGGAGTTCATGGCCGCGCTCGAACGCGCCGGCTTTTACGGAATCGAAATTCTGAAAAAGGCCTACTGGAAAGATGTCGAAGGTTATCCCTTCTTCTCCGTCACGGTGCGAGGATGGAAATTCGAGAAGACTTCCGGCTGCGTCTTCAAAGGTCACCGTGCTGTTTACCTCGGACCTGCGAAGGCATTCATCGACGAAGAGGGACATCAATTTCCTCGCAATGAGCCGTACGAGATTTGCACCGACACCGCCGCGAAGCTTTCCAATCCGCCCTACCAGGGGATGTTCGCCATTCTCGAGCCGGGCCAGGAGCGCGCCGGCTTCGCGTGCTGTGGTCCGGAGGGATGCTGCTGATACTCGGCGTTTTTCTCATCGCACTCACGCTGGGGGTCGCATTCGCCAACGGCGCCAACGACGTGTCGAAGGGAATCGCCACGCTGGCTGGCTCGGGCGTGTCGAATTACCGGCGCGCGATCGCGTGGGGCTCGTTGTGCACGGTGGGCGGCGCGCTGACGGCAGCCTTTGCATCGCAGGGTCTGGTGGCGACGTACAGCGGAAAAGGCATTCTGACGCAGTCGACAGCTTCGACGAATTTTCTTCTTGCGATCGCATTCGGCGCGATCGGATGGCTGATCATCGCCACGCGAATCGGAATGCCGGTGTCGACGACGCACTCGCTCACTGGGGCACTGATCGGCGCGGCGCTGATGCAATCCGGCCCGAACGGGGTCGTCTGGCGTGCTCTTGCGACCAGGGTTGCGCTGCCGCTTGCTGCCTCGCCGATGATGTCGCTGGTCCTGTTGCTCGTGATTCTGCCGCTGCTACGGCCTTTCATCGCACACTTCGATCGCTACTGCGTTTGCGTCGAGCAGT
>DASPZU010000071.1:0-30668 GCA_035636095.1 Thermoanaerobaculia bacterium | reverse complement strand
GGGCCATGAGCGATGCCCAGCTCCGCGCCGATGCGCTGTTCAATCGCGGCAACAGCGCGCTGTCATCGAACGCCTACGACTACGCCATCCGCGACTACTCCGACGTCCTCCGTCTGCGGCCATCGGATGCCGGCGCCAAGCGCAACCTCGAGATCGCGCTGGCGCGCAAGAGCACGGTGCAGCGACAGTCGTCGGGCGCGCGCCAGCCCCAGCCCGGCGCTCCGCAACCGCAGCCGCAACAACAGCCGCAATCCGCGCCCGACGAAAAGCAACGCCAGGACGCGAACGTCGAGTCCCTTCTGCGATCGGTGCAGCAGCAGGAAGAGGAAGAGCTGGCGCGGATGCATCGGGCGCGAGGCGAGAAGATGCACGTGGGCTGGTGAAATTTCAAATTTCAAATTTCAAATGAAGAATTCAAAAGTGGTGGTGGGTTTTCTATTTTTCATTTTCTATTTTTCATTTGAAATTCGAAATTCATTCGCCAACGAGATTTCCGTCGACAAACGGACCATGCAGATGGATGACTCCATCACCATCACCGTCACTCTCGAAAACGCATTCGCAAACGTCGATTCCATTCGCATTCCGCTTCAGAATCTCGCGCTGAGCGGCGCGCCTTCGGTGTCATCGGAATTTCAGTGGATCAACGGGGTGAGCTCGCGCCGGAAAATTTTCACCTACACCGCGCACGCGACTGCACCAGGAAACGCGGTCGTCGGTCCGATCACCCTGCATGGCACGGGCGGGCAGGTCGAGACGCTCGCTCCAATCTCGATCCAGATCGTTGCCGCCGCCGCCGCCGGCTCGAACGACCCGCTCAAAATTCTGCGCGAGCTGATGGCCACAAACCGCGATGCCATTTGTCTGGTGGCGGAGGCCGACAAGTCGGCTGCCTTCACCGGCGAAGAGATCGTCGTCACCTGGACCCTCTACAACGCCACGGCGGTGCAACAGTACGCCATCGGTGAAATCCCGAAGCTCGAAGATTTCTGGACCGAGGAGCTGGATGTGCGCGGGGAGCCGCAGCAGCAGATCACGCTCGAAAATCTTCTGGTTCAGAAGTTGGCGATTCGCCGCGTCGCGCTCTTCCCGCTTCACAGCGGCTCGCTGTTCGTGCCATCCCTCGGTGTGAACGCTTCCATTTTGAAGAGGGTCGGGACGCGCGGCCCGTTCAATTTTTATGAAGGCATGGAGGTCGACATCCATCGCCGCTCCGCGCCGCTCACCATCCGCGTGCGCCCCATCCCGCCCGGCCCGGCCGTCGCGGTGATCGGCGATTCGGTCACCATGCGCTGCAGCGTGCCGGTGCAGCGCAACGGCGGGCCGGTCGCGATCGATGTCACGCTCAACGGCCGCGCGAATCTTCGTGCCGTCGCACCCCCCGCGTTCGAGAGGCCTCCCGCCGGCAGCGTGCAGATCATCGACAAGAAACTCGATGTCCATCGCGTGCGGTACGACGCGTGGATGTCGCGGCAGTGGCAGTATCTGGTTTTTCCCGCGCGCGATGGCGAATTCACTGCCCCTGCCTTGACGGCGGCGGTCCTCTCTTCCGATGGCGAGCGAAAGCAGCTCCGATGCGACGCGACGACTTTGATCGTTCGCGCCGCTGCACCCGGTGAGCCGCCGCCGCGGTTGGCAGTGCGAAAACCGCCGGTGACCAGGCCCGCTCTCGTGCTATGGCTGGTGGCAGTCGTCCTCACCTGCACGCTGATTGCGCTGGCGGTCGCGCGCACACAACGCAGTCAACGGATCCGAAGCACGGTGCGACGCATGGTGCGTCCGACCGCTCCCGAAACTCGCATGGCGGTCGACGAATATCTGCACTCGCGCGGCATCGAGCCGGGCGCGTTGCTGCGCGAGGCGTCCGATCGCGGCGATGCCTACCGCTCGCTGCGTTCGCTGCTCGATGCACTCGAGCGCGAGCGCGTGGTCGCGGGCGAAGGCGAGATTTTCGAACGCGTGCGCGACCTGGTGACGGCGTGATCACCACCGAGCGCCTTCATCTGCGCGCGTATACGCTTGCCGATGCGCCCACGATGTGGCGGCTGATCAACGTGCGCGAAGTCGCGCTCAACACGCTCCGCATTCCCCATCCCTATCCGGAGGGAGAGGCCGAGCGGTGGATCGCATCGCACCAGTCCGAAACGGACGATCACGTGTTCGCGGTCGCGCTGCGAGATGCGAACGACTTGATTGGGACCGTCGGTCTGCACATCAAGGACAAAAACGACAGCGCGGAAATCGGATATTGGATCGGCATTCCGTACTGGGGACGCGGCTATGCCACCGAGGCCGCGGCGGCCGTCATGCGTTTTGGGTTCGAAAACTTTCCGCTCAATCGTATCTACGCGTGGCATTTCGCGCGCAATCCCGCCTCCGGCCGTGTTCTGCAGAAAATCGGAATGCGGCACGAGGGGACGTTGCGGCAGCACCTGAAAAAATGGGACGAGTACGTCGACCTCGAGTGCTACGGAATCCTGCGATCGGAATTCATGGCGACACGATCTTGATCGTTGAATGCTGCAACACCCCGGCGTTGGCGAGAAGCGCACGCAAGCGCGGAATCGCGGTGATCGAATCGTCGACTTCCACGGTGAAATCGTAGTAGCCGACGCCCGATTCCGATCTCACCACGCTGCCGATGGCCTGCTGTTCGATGTCGCTCTCCATCTTCCGTTGCTGATCGAGCTCCTGGGGCGATGGCAGCTCCGATTTCTCGAGGCGGACCTGAACGTTGACGCGCGTTTTCTGACGCGTTTCAGCGAGGGTGTGCTTGATGAAGTCGGTGCTCTCGCCTCTGCAGCCGATCAGGAATGACGCGACGAGAATCCATTTCACGGCGCGCCAATTGCACCAGACTCGGCCATGACATTACAAGCTTTGATCTGGCTCATTCTCATCGGCCTGATCGCCGGCTGGCTGGCGGGGAAGGTGATCCGCGGCGGCGGTTTCGGGGTCATTGGGGACATCATCGTCGGCATCATCGGCGCGCTCCTGGGCGGCTGGCTTTTCGGCGTCCTCGGTATTGCCGTCGGTGGGCTGATCGGGCAGCTCGTGATGGCGTTCGTGGGCGCGGTGGTGCTGCTGCTGATTCTCCGCGCCATCAAGCGCGTTTGACCTCAGCGTCGAGCCACTCTTTCAGCGGCGCGAAGTAATCGAGGATGGCGGTCGCATCCATCTCGCGCTGGCCGGTGAGCGCCTCCAGCGCCTCCGGCCACGGCCGGCTGCGGCCCATGGCAAGCATCGCGCTGAGACGCTCCCCGGCCGCTTTGTTGCCATAGATCGATGCGCGATGCAGCGGACCGCGCAGTCCGGCCGTCTGACACAGTGCGCGATGGAATTGAAACTGAAGAATGCGCGCCAGGAAGTAGCGCATGTACGGAACGTTCGCGGTGATGTGATACTTCGCGCCGGGATCGAAATCCTCTTCCGTCCGTTCGATGGGGGGCGCGATGCCCTGATATTCCAGGCGCAACTCCCACCACGCCGCGTTGTAGCCGTCGGGCGTGATCTCGCCTGAGAAAACTTTCCAGCGCCATTTGTCGATCATGATGCCGAAGGGCAGAAAGGCGACCTTGTCGAGAGCCTCGCGAAGCAGCAGTGGAATGTCGGACGATTCCGGCGGCTCTTTGTCGAGCAGTCCGATCTTCACGAGATAGCCGGGGGTGATCGAGAGCGCGATCGTGTCGCCGATGGCCTCGTGGAACGCGTCGTTGGCGCTGTCTTTGTAGAGAAACGGCTGCCGGTTGTAGGCGCGCTGATAAAAAGTGTGGCCCAACTCGTGATGAATGGTTTGAAAATAGTCGGCGGTCTTGGAGATGCACATCTTCAAGCGCAGGTCGTCGGCGTCATCGATGTCCCAGGCGCTGGCGTGACAGACGACTTCCCGGTCGCGCGGCTTCGTAAAGAGCGAGCGGTCCCAAAAGGTCTTGGGAAGAGGGTCGAATCCGAGGGATGTGAAGAATTGCTCGCCCATGCGGACCATGCCGATGGCGTCGATCTCCCGGCGGGCTTCCAGGATGGCGGTCAGATCAAACGCGCTCTCCGGCTTGTAGATGTTGCCCCATTCCTGAGCCCAGAGGTTGCCCAGCAGATGTGCTTCGATGACATCACGCCCCTCACCCTGCACCCTCTCCCCGCGAGCGGGGAGAGGGACGGGGTGAGGGGTCAATAATTTCTGGCACACGTACCGGTGCAGCGATGTGTACAGCGGTTTGACCTGCGTCCACAGCCGATCGGCTTCGGCCGCGAAGGCCTCCGGGGGCATGTCGTACTTCGACCGCCACAGGGCGCCGGCGTCCCGATATCCGAGCTCGCGGGCGCCGGCGTTGGTCAGTTCGACGAATCGTGAGTACAGCGATTTCATCGGACGCGCGATGGAGTGCCATCCCCGCCACACCTCGAGCAATCGCTGCCGATCGCGCGACGTCTGCATGATTTTCGTGATCGCCTCGACGTCCAGGCCGTCGTATTTCGCGGCGCCGTACATGGCCTCCATGGCCGCCGCGATGCGCGCCATCTCGGCGGTCCGGGCGGGATCGCTCGGGCCGGGAGTAGTCAACGACAGCTTGATCAGATCGAGCTTGCGGCGCGTGTCGGAGGAGAGATTGGGCGTCCTGTCGAAGCCGGCCGCTTTCTTGGCCAGCTCGACGCCGAGGTTGATCTGCTTCTCGTGGGCGGCGGCGGCGATGATCTGCGTATCGTGGGTGATGAAGTTCTCGGCCACCCACTGCGCCCGCTGCTGCTCGACGTTGGCGGCCGCCAGTTTCGCCTCGGCATCATTGACGAAATCGCCGGCAGCGCCCACATTACTCATGATGCGTCCAGAAGAGGTTAAGGCCGTCCGCTACAAACTGAAGCAGACTCAGGCCGAGTTCGCAATGATGATCGGCGTCAGCGTCAACACGCTGCAGTCTTGGGAAGAGGGCAAACATCATCCCGACGGGCCCGCGAGGGCGCTGCTCCGCATCGCCGCCAAGAGCCCGAAAATGGTCGTCAAAATCCTGGGCCGTGCCTGAGAGCAACGAAACGTCGACGGCCTCCGTAACGTCTGTGTAATATTGCGTCGCTTCTACGCTTGGAGGAAAACTTTGACTTTTTCACGGATTCTCAAGGCCTCGCTGCTGGTGGCCGCTGCGCCGCTTTTCGCTGCCGGCAACAAGGAACGTGCTGCCTTGCCGACCCAGAATGTCACGATCTCGGGGGTCGTGCGCGACAGTAGCGGCGCCCCCGTCGCCGGCGCCATCGTCCGCAGCGGGACCTTCTTTTCGAATCACAATGGCACGGCTGCCGATGGCAAATACTCCATCACGCTTCCCGGCGGCCGTCCGACGCTGGTGACCATCGAAGATTTCGCATTCGAGCCCGTCACCGTCACGATCACACCGACCAAGGACGCCGCCATCGATTTCACCATCACACAGTCGCGTCCGACAGTCACGGTGAAACTCACCAACGGCGAGACCCACGTCCTCGACCTCGGCACGTCGCAGTTTGCTTACCTGATCACCTTCAGCGGTTATGCGCGCTCCGACAATGCCAATTTCTGCAAGCCGGACGGATCTTCCATCTCGCCCGCTAAGACAGAGTTCACGAAGATCGTCGGCCCCGCGATGTCGGTGAATTTCGGCACGTGTTGCACGCGCGGTCCGGTGATGACGTTGAGCATCGAGCTGAAATCGGGCGAGAAATCGCAGGTCTACTTCAACGACAGTTGCATCGGCAACGAGGTCGATTTCCTGGGTCGCGAACGCTCGACCGGTCTCTACAACTATTTCAACTTCGCAAACATCTCGGAGATCGATTTCCCGTAGAATGGTCTAACACCTGGAGGAAATCTTGAACCTTTCACGGATAGCCGCGGCCTCGCTGATCCTGGTGAGCGCGCCGCTCTTCGCTGCCAACACCAAGGAACGCGCCGCCACGCAGACGTCGATGGTCACCATCACCGGAGTGGTGCGCGATGCTAACGGCGCGCCGGTCGCGGGCGCGATCGTGCACAGCGGCGTGTTTTTCTCATATCGTAATGGCTCGGCTCCCGATGGTAAGTATTCGCTTACGCTTCCCGGCGGCCGTCCGACTGTGCTGACCGTGGACGACTTCGCGTACGAACCGGTCACTGTCACCATCACGCCGACGAAGGACGCCGCGATCGATTTCACCGTCACACAGTCGCGCCCGACGGTCACGGTGAAGCTCGCCAACGGCGAGACACATGTCCTCGATCGCGGCACGTCGAAGTTCGCCTACTACATCGTCCTGGCCGGTTATGCGCGCTTCGATCACGCCAATCTCTGCAAACCGGACGGCTCCGCTTTTGCGCCTCATAAGAGCGAGATCGCAAAGATCATGGGACCCTTCACACTGGCCAATTTCAGTCCCTGCTGCACGCGGGGTCCGTTGGTGACCGCGAATATCGAATTGAAATCGGGCGAGAAGTCGCAGGTCTATTTCAACGAGAGTTGCTTCGGCAGCGAGCTCGACTTCCTCGGCCGCGAGCGCTCCACCGGTCTTTACAACTTCTTCAAGTTCGACGACATCGCGGAGATCGATTTCCAATAGAATCGTCCCGATGTCGGTCGATCCGCGGTTCGCTCATGCAACGGCGTTCGACGCGATCGGCCGCATTTACGATCAACAGCAATCGCGCCGCGCGCTGATCGCCGCCACCACGGCGCACGAACGGATCGGGAAGCTGCGACGTCTGCACGACGCGCTCCTGGCGCGCCGCGACGAAATCCGCCAGGCGCTGTGGGCGGATTACCAGAAGCCCGCGGCGGAAGTCGATCTTTCGGAAATCCTGCCGGTGGTGGGCGAGGCCCGGCATGCCATGCGGCATCTGCATGCGTGGATGGAGCCGCAGCAGGTCGAGACGCCGCTGATTCTTCTCGGCTCGCGCTCGCGCATCGTCTACCAGCCCAAGGGTGTGGTGTTGATCATTTCCCCCTGGAACTTTCCGATCAACCTGACCCTGGGCCCACTGGTCTCGGCCATCGCGGCCGGAAATTGCGCGATTCTGAAACCGTCGGAGATGACGCCGAACGCCAGCGCATGCATGCAGCGGATCCTCCGCGATCTCTTCGAGGAGAGCGAGGTCGCGGTGATCGAAGGTGACGCATTGGTGGCCGAGGCGTTGCTGAAGAAAAAGTTCGATCACATCTTCTTCACCGGAAGTCCGGCGGTCGGCAAAATCGTGATGCGCGCGGCGGCGGAGCATCTGACTTCAGTCACGCTCGAGTTAGGCGGAAAGTCGCCGGCCATCGTCGACAGGACTGCCAATCTCGGCGAAGCGGCCAAAAAGATCGCCTGGGGAAAGACGATGAACTCGGGCCAGGTCTGCATCGCGCCCGACTACGTGCTCGTCGACCAGACCGTCCATGCACAGTTCGTCGAGAAGTTGCGCGCGACTGCCATGGGGGAGGGCGCGCTGCTGGTGAACGATCGTCACGCGGCGCGGATCCGGCGGCTCGGCGCCGATGTCGACGGGCGTCAGGTTCCGCTCAAAATCATGGAGAACGTTCCGAATGACGCGCCGGCCATGCAGGAAGAGATCTTCGGGCCGCTGCTGCCCATCATTCCGTATCGCGACATCGACGAAGCCTTGCGCATCATCAATGAAAAAGAGAAGCCGCTGGTGCTCTATCTCTTCAGCCGCCGGCGCCGCGTTATCGACGGCGTTCTTCGCGACACGCGCGCGGGCGGGAGCGTCATCAACGACACGCTGATTCACTTCTATCAGCTCAACCTCCCCTTCGGCGGAGTTGGACAAAGCGGCATCGGCAAGGCCCATGGCCGATTCGGATTCGAGGCCTTTTCGAACGCGCGAGGCGTGCTCGAGCAGCCGACGCGCTTCAGCGGCATCCAGCTCCTCTATCCGCCTTACACCGCGTTCAAGCAGAAGCTGATCGACTTTGTAATACGGTACTTGTGATGATGCGACCGGCCTCGAGCGGCCTAACGCGCATCAACGCCTTTTCCAATCGTGTCCAACTCCTTGATGCGGCGGATCTGAGTTCCGCCGAGTTCGAGTAGACTTCTTTCCGGAGCAGCTCGCAGCGACGCCCATGAGGAGGATTGCCCCGCTTTTGCTTGCTGTCATAGGCTCACTTCCCTTGTCTCGCTCCCTGGACGCCCAGGCGACGCTCCCCGCCACACTTGCCGGGCCGCGCCGCCCGTTTCCTCAGCACAGTTCCTATGCCCCCGGCACGCTTAGCCTTAACCGCCGGACGCAAGCGCAGCAGGACGACGACGCACGCGTGTACTACGACGCCTGGAAATCGAGTTTTCTCGTGCCGGCAGGAAATGCCTCGGACGGCAGCCCGCTCTTTCGAATCACGGTTGGCAGCCTCAACCCGTCGCGCACCGTTTCGGAGGGGCAGGGCTACGGCATGATGATCGTGGCGTTCATGGCGGGCTATGACCGCGATGCCCAAGCGCTGTTCGACGGCCTGTGGAGATTCGCCCGCAAGTATCCCAGCAGCATTGACTCGCGCTTGATGAGCTTTGAGGTGCCCTTCGACCCCCTCAACTTCAACAGCGCCTTCGACGGCGACTGCGACATCGCCTACGCCCTGCTGCTGGCGGACGCGCAATGGGGGAGCGCGCAAGCCATCAACTACCGCGCCGAAGCGCAAACGGTCATGGCCGGAATTCTCGCTTCCACCATCGGTCCCGACAGCCGCCTCCCCATGCTCGGTGATTGGGTCGACGCCAACGGCGAGACCTACAATCAATACACTCCCCGCTCCTCAGACTTCATCCTCGACCACTTTCGCTCGTTTGAGAGGGCAACCAGCGACCCGGTTTGGGGGCGCGTCGTTACAGAAATACAGGCCGTAATCACTAGCCTGCAAACGAACTACAGCCCTAACACGGGACTGCTCCCCGACTTCATCGTGCCGACTTCGAAGAGCGATCACACCGCGAAACCCGCTCCCCCCAATTTTCTCGAAGCCGCAACCGACGGCGCCTACGCGTACAACGCGGGCCGCGTACCGTGGCGCCTGGGCGCGGACGCGCTCCTCAACAATGACTCTGTTTCGCTGGCGCAGACGCGCAAGATCACGCAATGGGCCCTTGCTTCCACCGGAGGCAACCCCTATCAGATTCGCGCTGGTTATGCACTCGATGGAACACCGATCAACGCCAACGCCTTCACGATCTTTTTCGCCGCGCCGCTGGGGGTGGCCGCCATGACCGACCCAGCGCAGCAGGAATGGTTCAATCAAATATACGATTCGGTGTACGCGAGGCATGAAGACTATTACGAAGACAGCGTAACGTTGCTCTGTCTACTCGTGATGACCCACAATACCTGGAGCCCCACCATCGTGAAACGACGCGCAGTACACCCCTCGTGAGAATCGATCATGAAGAGCGCAATTGACGACCTCGTTGTCGCCGTCCGCGCTGGAAATCACCAGGAGGTTGGCGAGATTCTGAAGCGGCACCCGGAATCCGCGCGCGAGAGAGATTCCACAGGTGCCACTGCTCTTCACTACGCCACCGAGAGCGGCGATCGCGTGATCGCGGCGACCCTTCTCGATGCTGGTGCTGATATCAATGCTCGTGATCAACAGTTCAGTGCTACGCCTGCCGGCTGGGCTATCGAGTACCTGCGGCAGCGTGGCGCTCTCCTCGGAATCGAGATCGAGGACGCAAGACAGGCCATCCTGAACGGCGACGAGCAACTGGTTCAGCGTTATCTCGCGAGGTTCCCTACTCTGCGGGAGGCAATCGACGGCACCGGCACGCCACTAAAGGAGCATGCGAAGAATTCTCGAAATCGGGAGATCGCACGGCTCTTCAGCTATCTTCCTAATTCGTAAAGGTACTCGACGAACGACATCACCGCGCCGTCGAAGCCCTGCACTTTCGGGTTTGCCGACTCGATCAGGTAGTACTCGTCCGGCGCGTGTGCGCCGCTGCCGTGTCCGAGTCCGAAGTGCCCGGCGGCGAGCTTGAGCGGCGCATCGGTGAAGACGAAACCGGGATAGGAACCGGCATTGCGCGGCCACAGCACCGGATCGATCCCGTCGCGCTTCAGCACGGCGACTTGTGACTGGATCAGCGACGCGCTCGCCGGCGTGCTGGTGGGATCGTATCCGCCGGTCACGTTCACCTCGATGTCGCCGAATCCGCGCTTGGCGAGATGCGCCTTGAGCGCGGCGGCGGCATCGGCGGCTTTCATGTCGGGCACGAGGCGCATGTCGATCTTCGCCACCGCGCGATGCGGCAGGATCGTCTTGCCGCCCGGCCCGGTGTAGCCGCCTACCAGTCCTTCGATATTAACGGTCGGCTGCGACTCGAGTCGGTCGTTGGCCTGCTGCCACGGCAGATCGTCGATCCAATGCTCCACGCTCAGCGATTTCTTCGACTGCGCTTCGCTGCGCCGCCTCGATGCCTCGGCGATCATCGCCTTCTCTTCTGCGGTCATCGGGCGCGGCGTCGGATAGTTGTCGATGGTGATGGTGTTCCCGTCGGCCGAGACCAGCGTGTCGAGCGCTTTCACCAGATGCCAGGCCGGACTGTCGACCATGGCCTTGAGCGACGAGTGGATGTCCTTGGCCGGACCGCGTCCCCATTTCTCGCCGCTGGAAACCAGCTCGAGCTCGACCACGCCTTTGGCACCGAGGGAAACGGTGACGACTCCGTCGAGGCCCTGGGATGCTGCCGGCATGAAGACCCCGGCGGTTTTTCTAAGTGCCGCTTCGACTTCCGGCCGATGGACGAGCTGACCGATGTGGGGCGAGCCGATTTCTTCCTCACCTTCGGCAACCATCACGAGGTTCACCGGCATTTTTTTGCCAGCGCCGCGAATCGCGTGCAGCGCCGCCAGGAACGCAGCCTCCGGTCCTTTCTGATTGACCGCGCCGCGTCCGATGATCACCTTGCCGAGCCCCGGCCTGTCCACCAGGCGCGCCTCGAGCGGCGGCGAGGACCACTCCGCCGGATCGAATTGTTTGACGTCGTACATGAAGTAAAGCCCGAACGTTTTCGAAGCGCCGGCATCGAGCGTCGCGTAGACACCCGGCCTCCCGTCGGTGCTGATGACAGTCGCCTGTTGGAAACCGGCGTCGCGCGCGAGCTTGGCCATGTATTCCGCGCCGGCCGGGTAATTGCGATTTTCGGCCGCGATCGACGGCAGCGCGATCCAATCCTGCAAACGCTTGACGGCCTCATCGTGCCGTTTCGCGATCTCGCGTCGGATGTCATCGGTGTCGGCTGCAAAGGAAAGGCTGGCGGCAAATGCGATGGCAAGAGCGATGGTCGTTCTCTTCATGGGTGCGGGATCTTATTTCTGCGCGACGATCTTCGCAATCTTCACCGTGGAGGAACGGAGGGAATCACCACAGAGACACAGAGGTCACAGAGAGATTTCTCTGTGCTCTCTGTGCCTCTGTGTGTGATCTATCCATTGCGACGCGCGACGATCTCTGCAATCTCGTCCTCGCGATCGACGAGGATCTCCCAATCGGCGAAGAGCGAGCGCAGCTCGCCCATGGCGACCGTGTACTTCGGATTCATCGTCGATCGCACGGTGTGAATTGCGCTGACGACCACGCCGCCGGACCGCACCAGTCGCCTGACCTCGGGGAAAAGCGGGCGCCATAGAAAATGGATGATGCACACCATGTCGAAGGTGTTGCTGTCGAAAGGAAGCGGTTTTTCTCCCTCGAGGTCGAGGAGCCGGAGATCGATCCGGGGATCCGTGAACTGCGCGGTGATGTCGGCCGCGACAACCGACCAGCCTTTCTCGGCCAGATAGATCGCATTGCGTCCACGCCCACAGGCGAGATCGAGCGCCCGGCCGGGCGCGGAGAGCGCCGCTGCCTCCACGACCACGCGAGCCGGCTCCATCGCCATACAATACGCGCGTGTCCGTTTCAGGAATCGCCCGCCACGTCCTGAAGAGTTTTCGAGGAGGTCCAACCTTGTTGAAAGTCGGTGACCCCGCTCCTGATTTCGAGACGACGGATCATCGCGGCCGTCGCGTGAAGCTCAGCGACTTTCGCGGGAAGAAAGTCGTGCTGTGGTTTTTTCCGAAGGCCAGCACACCGGGTTGAACGGCGGAAGGTCTCGGGTTCCGGGACCTCATCAAAGATTACGAATCGAAAAACGTCCAGATCCTCGGCGCTAGCTTCGATACGGTCGAGGAGAATCGCAAATTCGCCGAAAAACAGAACTTTCCGTTCCCGCTGCTGTGCGATACCGACCACAAGATCGGGATGGCGTACGGCGCCGCCGAGTCCCCCAAGGACGAATATGCGCGCCGCATCGCGTACGTCATCGACGAGAAGGGCAAGATCGCGCAGGCGCATCCGAAGGTTGACGCTCGCTCGTACCCGAAGGAACAGTTAGCGAGCCTCTAGGCCGTCATCCTGACGCACCGGTGAAACTTTTCGCCCTCTGAAGCGTTATAGGTGCAGAAAACCCTACGTTCAGGAGCGCAATGAGCCCATCGAAGCGCAAAAAGAAAATCGCGATCTTCTCCGGTATCGGCCTGACCGTCGTCATCGTCATCGCTTTGGTGGCCATGAAGGCCCGGGCGAACGGCAATCAGCCTCCCAAGCTGCCCGTCAAAGTCGGCAAAGCCGAAGTGGCGGACATCCAGGTCAAGGTGACGGAAGTCGGGACGGTCCAATCCGAAATGAAGGTCGACGTCAAGAGCGCCGTTTCCGGGAAAGTCGTGTCGATCTATCATCGCGACGGCGATCAGGTGAAGCGCGGCGACATCCTGGCGCGCGTCGAGCCCGATCTCAATCAGGCCCAGTCGCTGGCCGATACGAAAAACGCCCTGACATCGTCCAAGATCCACTACGAGCAGGCCAAGAAAAATTACGAGAGCGATCACAGCCTCTTCCTGCAGGGTTTGCTCGCCACCAAGCAGCATCGCGACAGCGAAACCGAATTCCTCTCTGCCAAACAGGAGTGGGAGCGCTCGAACGAGAAGTACAACATCGTCGAGAAGAGCGGCATCCCCATCAATCAGTCGCCCGAGCAGTTCCAGGGTTCGAACGTCATTGCCCCGATGGACGGCACCGTTCTGACCAAGAACATCGAGATCGGCGAGTCGATCACTTCCGGGGTCTCCTCGTTCAACGCCGGCACGATTCTCTTCACGGTTGCTGATGTCACGAAGATGATCGTGAAGGCGGGCGTGAACGAAGTCGACATCGGCAAGATCCGCGTCGGGATGCCGGTCAAGGTGACGCTCGATGCGTATCCCAAGATCTCATTTGCCGGCCGCATCGATCGCATCGCACCGGCAGTGCGCATCGAGGACAAGGTCCACCTGTTCGACGTCGAGGTTCGCCTCGACGCGCAAGGGCGCGAGCTGCGCTCCGGCATGACCGCCAACATCGAGATGATTGGCGAGAAGAAAGCAAAGGTTCTCACTGTGCCGGTCGAATCGGTGTTCCAGCGCGACGAAGGCGAGATCGTCTACGTGAAAAAGAAGCTCGACGCCAAGGCCATGGCCGAGGCCAGCAAGAAGCCGAAGGATGAGGGAAAGATCGACAAGGACGCCTGGAAGAAGTTCTTCGATAAGCGCGTGGTGGTCACCGGACTCTCCGACAACGCGCATGTCGAGATTCTCAAGGGCCTGAAGGCCGGCGAGGAGATTGCGCTCGAAGATCCGACGCTGCCCAACGACAAGAAGAAGGATAACGACGATTAACCCCAAACGGACAACGCAATGAGCGCACTACCTGAATACATCGAGGAATCAGTGGCAGCCAAGGCTCTGATCCAGCTCGAGGAAGTCACCAAGACGTACGACGCCGGCGAGAACGCCGTGCAGGCGCTGCGCGGCGTCGACGTCGCGATTCAGGAAGGGGAGTTTGTCGCGATCATCGGGCCCTCCGGGTCCGGCAAATCGACGCTGATGCACATCGTGGGATGCCTCGATTCGCCGACCACCGGAAAGTATTGGCTGGATGGACAGGATGTCGCGGAGCTCACCGCGCGCCAGCTCGCGCGCATTCGCAATCAGAAAATCGGATTCGTGTTTCAGACCTTCAACCTGCTTCCCCGCGCGACGGTGCTGAAGAACGTCGAGCTGCCGCTGCTGTACGCCGGCCTGTCGCGCGGGGAGCGTCGCGAACGCGCCATGTCCGCGCTCGAGCGGGTCGGACTCGGCGATCGCTCCAAGCACCGGCCTAACGAGCTATCCGGCGGTCAGCGGCAACGCGTGGCAATCGCGCGAGCGCTGGTCAACAATCCGTCCCTCGTCCTGGCCGACGAGCCGACCGGCAACCTCGATCAGAAGACCGGTTCCGAGATCATCGACATTTTCGAGGCTCTGGCTGGACAGGAGACGATCGTCCTGGTGACTCACGATCCGACCATCGCGTCGCGCACCGGGCGTCGCATCAAGATGGTCGACGGCCGCATCGTCAACGGCGAGCTCGAGTAGCCATGATTCTTCTCGAGTCGATCATCGACGGGATCCGCGACATCAAGGATCACCTCGGCCGCACGCTGCTGCAGCTCGTCGGCATCATCCTCGGCGCGGGCTCGATCGTCGCGACATTCTCCCTCTCCGTCGCCGGCAAGGCCGCCTCGATGGAGTACTACCGCGTCAGCGGCGGCATTCAGAAGATCTGGATCTGGGACAAGCCGACCGGAAAAGTCACCCTTGACGCCAAGGCGCTGGCCTCGAAAGGGCTCACCTTCCGCGATGCGGAGGCCATCAAACGCGACGCCAAGGACATCGATCTGGTCTCTCCCGTCGCGTCAGAGACGATGACCATCCGCTATCGCGAGATCGAGAAGCCGCGCAACGTGATGGGCGTCGTTCCAGCGTACTCGCCGATGAACGACGTGCATGCGGCCCAGGGGCGATTCATCACCGACGGCGACGTGCAGACCGCCGCCAAGGTGGTCGTGTTCGGTGCCGAGCGGGCCGCTGAATTTTTCTCGACTGACAATCCGATCGGCAAGACCGTCACCATCAACGGCACCGGATATCAGGTCGTCGGCGTGATGCAGGAGAAGTACTTCAGCTTCGATCACAAGCGCAATGTCCTGCGCTGGATGAATCGCCAGATCTACATCCCCATCACGACCCACTTCACGCGCAAGGGACAGTCGCTCGATCGCGGAAAAGTCAGCTTCATGAACGCCCGCATGATCGACATCAAGAACCACGAAGAGGCCGTCGATCAGATCCGCAAGGTCCTGCACCGCGAGCACGGCGTGAAGGACTACGAAGTCTTGTCGCGGGTGGCGAATCTCAAGCGCAATGAATCGCAAAACAGGATGTACGACATGACCTTCATGATCTGCGGGATCATCTCGCTGATCGTCGGCGGCATCGTGGTGATGAACATTCAGCTGGCGTCGTTCAACGAGCGGGTGCGCGAAGTCGGGACGCGGAAGGCCGTCGGCGCCTCGCCGGCGCAGATCTTCGGTCAGTTCCTGGCCGAGTCGATCCTGGTCTCGGTCTTTGGTGGGTTTATCGGGCTTTTCGTCGGGAAGCTTTTCACGGACGGCATCGCTGCGCTCACGCGCGATCCCGCGGCGATCACGCCCGACACCATCGTGAAGGCGCTGATCTTCGCAGCAGGAACGGGATTGATTTTCGGAATGTATCCGGCCATACGAGCATCGAGGTTGAGTCCAATTGAGGCGTTGAGGACGGAGTAGTTGCTCGGTTGCTTGGTTGCTCGGTTACTGAGCAACCCAGCAACCTAGCAACCCAGCAACCATGGTCATCGGCGAATCCATCAGAACGAGCCTCGAAGAAGTCAGAGCACATCCGCTGCGCTCCTTCTTCACCCTCATCGGCGTGATCCTCGGCTGCCTCGCGCTGGTGGTGGTGCTGTCGGTAATGGACGGTGTCGAGGCCGCGGTCTGGCAGGGCATCGAAGACCTTGGCATGGACGGCGTGCTGGTGATCAACGCGCGCAAGCCGACCGATCGCGTCGAGCAGGCCAAGGCGCATCTCTCGCGCGGCATGCGCGTCGAAGACGCGAAGTACTTCAGCGAGAACGAGCTGGTGACGTCGATCGGACCGGTCGGCGAGACCCGGGCCGTGATCACCGGCGGCAAGATCACACGCCGCGTCACGGTCTACGGCATCACGCCGTCATTCGTCGACATCAAGGGCCGCAAGACCAGCGAAGGGCGATTCATCAGCGAGCGCGATTACCGCGGCTCTGCTCCCGTGTGCGTCCTCGGATTCAAGCTCAAGCAGCGGATTTTTGGCGGCGAGAAAGCGATCGGGGAGCAGGTCAACCTCGGCGGTCGCCGCCTAACGGTGGTCGGGGTCGGCACGAAGTTCAATATGGAATTCGTCAACGACGACGACATGCGCAAAGAGCAGGAAGGCATCTACGTGCCGTTTTCGATCTACCAGGACATGTTCGGCCGCACCAACGCCATTTCCTACATGCTTGCCAAAGCCGTCGAGCCGGAGAAGAGCGTCGATGCGGAAGATGAAACGTCGCGGCTGTACGCGCAGGCGCACAACGGAATTCATGACGTGCATGTCGAGAACGTCGGCAAGGAGATCCTGAAAGAGCGCGGCAACATCCTTCGCATTCTGCGCAACTGGCGGATCGTCTTCTTCTCGATCGCAGGCGTGTCGCTGCTGATCGGCGGCGTCGGAATTTTCTCCGTGCTCAAGATCTCTGTTTCAGAGCGCCTGTTCGAAATCGGATTACGCAAGTCGATGGGCGCGACCAACGCCGAGATTTTCGGACAGTTTCTGATCGAGGCCGTGACGCTCTCGGTCGTTGGCGCAGTCATCGGACTGGCGGGTGGAATCGCGCTGGTGCGGGTGATCTCCGGCTTTTTCCCGGCCGGCCTGCCCGTGTCGATGTTCGGACTGTCGGTGGCCAGCGGCTTCGCCATCTCGATCGGCCTGCTGGCGGGACTCTATCCCTCCATCAGCGCCTCGCGGCTCGAGCCGGTCGAAGCGCTGCGCGCGTAGTCACCGCTTTCCGCACTCTTCCTCGGGATATGGACAGAGGGGACGCGTTCGCAGGACGCCGCTCATCGGAACGCCATCGGTGTTGTACTGCGTTGCGATGACGCTCTTCGGCGGCACGCCTTCCTCCACCCAGCGCTCGAGTGCCTTCAACATACTGTGTTTTGGCTCAGCGTCGGGTCGCACCCATTGACCGAAGTCGTTCGGCACCGGGCCGCTGCCGCAATGTCCCATGCCCGGCACAACGTAGAGCTGCACAAATCCGCGAACAGCTTTCTGGCCCATTCTAGATACGAGCTGTCTGTAGTAGTGGATACTCGATTCAGGGCGGTCGGCGCCTCCGTGATAGATCACCAGCTTTCCGCCGCGGTCGCGAAAAGCCTCGAGATCGTCCGAGACGAACGCGTTGAATCCCCAATGGATTGCGGGCGCACCGGCCATGATGCCGTCGTAGTCGGCTGGGTAGTGTTGCGCTTCCATGAGGCCTTGTCGTCCGCCGTTCGAGCAACCGTTGAAATAGGAATGGCCGGGCGGCCGGCCGTAGAACGAGCGGATTGCCGCCTTCGCCATCGCCGTCATTTCGTGGATGGCGCGGTAATCGAAATCGATTTGTTTTTCGGGATGACCGACCGACCATTGCGAATCAGAGGTGGCGCCTTTGTGTCCAGTGTCTGTCGACGCGGTCGCGTATCCGTTGTTGAGAGCCTCGCCGAGCCGGTAGTAGTTGAATGAACCGCCGAATCCGCCGTTGCCGACGCCTAGGTACTCTCCGTTCCAGCGCGACTCAGGCAGCCACACTTCAACTTCGATGTGCGAGCCTGCGGATGGCATGATCGTCGCCTGCACGCGGCAGAACGCGGGAAGGCGATCGAATGCGGTGAAGAACTCCGGTGCGGCGTTGCGGCCGTCAGGCGGCAGGTGAAATGCGCCTGCCGCGACGATGTGGGCGTTCGCGATCGTCGTGTTCGCGAGTGTCAAGTGCGTGAGGGTGCCGCAGCGAGTCGATGACGGCGCCATCCAGAGCAGGACGGCAAGTGGAATTGTCATCGGGGGCGTAATCATTGCGACGTGAATATCGTGATCCGCTGCGTCGCGTTGTCCGTCAGCGTCAGCAGTGCCCACAGCGAAGCGTTCCGATCGTCCTCCTCCACTTCGACGCGGACTGATGCATGACCGCTGACCTGAGGATCGGTCAGCAGATCGCCAACGCTGAAGCTCATCCGAAGTGGATTGTCAGTTGGCAGAATCTCTTCGAGTCTGCGCTGAGTCAGAAAAGCACCGCTCTCCATATCGAACGCGCGCACGGTGATGCCGGCATGATTGAACAACGTTTCGTCGTAGACCCTTAGCAGTGCGCGAAAACCGTCGCGCACCGGAACGTTCAACAGTTCCAGCTTTCCCTTTCGGAAATCAGATCGGCGGGCAATCGGAATCTGTGTTCCGATGTCGTCGGATCGAGACGCATCGCGGACGCGCACGCTGAAATGCAGTCGGCTCGCCACGTCATTCGGCGGATTGAGATACAACTGCGGAAATCTGCCGTCTCGACGCGCCGCGAGCTCGAGCCGCAGCGCGCCGTGCGCGGGCGCGATGATCCCTTCGCCGCACGGAAAAATGGCACCGAGCGACACACACACTTCCGGGAAGAGATTTGTGGCTTCGTCGCTGTCGTTGAAAACCCAGATATCCGTCGTCCAACGCGCGCCGAACGCGCCCGGAAAGCTGGCGGCCACGGGAAGGAGGAGGGGGTCCCGAGGGCGCACGTAACCGAACTTGAAAAACGATCCGTACGATTTTCCACCGAGTCGCACCTCGACATCGACGGCGGCCTCGGCGTGCGGCGGCGTCACCGCGCGCATCTCCGTCGCGCTGATCACCGTCACTTGAGGCGAGGCAGCGCCTCCGAAGAAAACCTGCGGCGTTCCGAAACGCCAGTCGAGCGACGACGTCCTGAATTCGACCGTCGTCCCTCCTGCGAGCGGCCCGAAGTTCGGAAAGAACGAGAATGCCTCGGTGGACTGGGCGTGAATGTCGCTCGGAGTGAGAGCGAGAACAAGAAGAAACAGGATTCGCATAGTCATCGGATCGATTTCACCTCGCCCGGCTTCCGCAGCATCTTGTCCACCTCGGCCGCATGCAGCTCCTCGGCGAATACCATCTGCCGCGCATATTCTTCGATCCAGATCGATTTTCCTTCGACCTGCGCCAGCAGCTCCTTGTACAACTGCAGGCCGGCGCGCTCGTTGTCGAGCGCTTCGCGGAGGATGTCGCCGACGTCGTGCTTGTGAGTCTCGAGCAGCGGTCCGATCGCCAGCGATGGATGCTCGCCCAGGGCGGTGATGATCTCGCCGGCCTGGGTGGCGTGGCCCATCGATTCGGTCGCCTGCTGGCGGAGCCACGACACGATTGGAATCCGGTTGTATCCGAACACCATCAGCGAATAGTGCGTGTAGCGCACGGCGCCTGCGAGCTCCGTTTCGAGGATCTTGTTCAACAGCCCGACGATTTTTGGTTTATCGATATCGGTCATGCCAGCTTCTCCGGTTTAAGGCGAAACACGATCCAATCATCGAGCGCCACGGCGCCGATGCTCTTATAAAAATCGATGGAAGGAGCGTTCCAGTCCAGCACCGCCCATTCGATGCGTCCGCAGCCGCGCTCTTTGGCGAGGTGCGCCAGATGCGTCAGCAGTGACTTCCCGATGCCGCGTCCGCGCCACTCGGGTTTGACGAACAGGTCCTCGAGATAGATGCCGGGCTGGCCGAGGAAGGTGGAGTAGTTGTGGAAGAAGAGGGCGAAGCCGGCTTCCTCTCCATCGACTTCGGCAAAGACGACTTCTGCGAATCGCGGACTGCCGAACAGCGTTTGCCGCAACTTTTCCTCGGTGGCCACGACTTTCTGTTCGAGCTTTTCGTAGATCGCCAGCTCGCGGATGAATTGCAGGATGAGCAGCACATCCGCTTCGGTCGCATTGCGAATGTTGACGCCTGGCACAGCGTGCGATGATAACGCGCAATGCGGAACCTGGTGGTGCATGTCACGCCCGAGATGATCCGGCACAGCCGTATTCTCGACGTGCTCTACTTCGTCGCGTTCGTCTACGGCGCAGTGGTTCTCTATTTTCTTTTGCGATCGGGACTGTCGATGCGGCTGCGCGACGTTGCAGCCCGCGTGACGCGCAAGCGGTTGATCATCGCGATGCTGTATTACGCGCTGCTGACGCTGGCGATGGTCGCGCTCGAGTTCCCGCTTACGTTTTATCGGGGATTCGTCGTGCCGCATCAATTCGATCTGACCAGTCAGAGCTTCGCGTCGTGGATGGGTGACTTCGCGAAAGCGGTCGGCGTGAACATCGCCATCCTCGCGCCGATCGCAGCGGTTGCACTGCTGATCATGGGGCGGGTGCGGCGGTGGTGGATCGTCCTGTGGCTGGCCTCGATCCCGCTCATCATCCTCGGCGTCGTGATGACTCCGCTGATCATCGATCCGCTCTTCAACAAATTCGAGCCGCTCCGCGATCCGATTCTTCGGCGCGATCTGCTCGCGGAGGCGGGGAAGGCGGGGATCGAAGGGAGCCGCGTCTATCAGGTCAACAAATCGAAGCAAACCAAGACCATGAACGCGTACATGACCGGCCTTGGGCCGTCGAAGCGGATCGTGTTGTACGACACGCTGCTGGCGAAGCTCGATCACGACGAGATCATCGCGACCATGGGCCACGAGATGGGCCACTACGTTCTGCATCATCTGTGGAAGGGAATCGCGTTCGGCGTCGTCGTGTCGTTCTTCGGGTTTTTCGTCGCGCAGATCTTTTACGAGCGCGGACTCGCTCGATGGCGCCTCACCGATCGCGCCGATCCTGCCGCGTTGCCGTGGCTGCTCTTGATCGCCTCGGTCATCACGTTCGCGCTCTCGCCGGTCGACTCGGGATTCTCGCGTCACATCGAACATCAGGCCGACAAATTCGGACTCGACCTGACCCGTCTCAACGAGGCCACTGCCAGCTCTTTCGTGAAATTCGCGGAGGACTCGAAAGTCGATCCCAATCCCCCGCGCTTCATCGAGTGGTGGCGCTACAGCCACCCCGCCGCCCAGCGGCGGATCGACTTCGCGCTGAGCTACCGGCCGTGGGAGCTGTCACTTGCCCCGCACCAATCAGCGCAGGTCTATCGCATCGGCGGCGATGTGAAAGCTCCGATCGTGATTTCTCGCGCGGAACCTCAGATTCCGACCAACTCGCACTGCCGAGGACATATTGTTCTGAAGAGCGTCATCGATGCGCATGGGAATCCAAGTCAAATCCAAGATCTGACACTACAGCCGGACGTATTCACTCATGCTTTTGCGAATGCATTACAACACTGGAAATTTCAGCCGGCCACGCTAAATGGCAAACCAGTTCCTGTCGAGTACATAGTTACGGTGAACATTCATTGCAGATGAAACGCCGACCGTGAACCTCGGTAAGCGCCAATGAGGAGGAAGGCATGAGAAGAACGGTGACAGCCTTCGCGCTGATCAGCGTGATGATCGGATGCAGCACGGCGCCGCGTGCCGTTTCCGGCGATGAGCTGCGCGTGATCGAGTTCGGCGACCACCCCGACCCGCACACCGGCCCTTCGCGCACCGTCGAGACGTGGCAATCATGGCCCCTCGAGCTGACTGCGCTGACGGATGCTGTCGCTGGAGTCACCGGGATGCATCCTGTCGTGTATGACATGCGAAGGCGCTCCATCTCGATCGGCACCGATGAAGAACTCGACGAAACCACGGTTCGCGTTCTCGATCTGACGCCGCAAGGCGCGCGCATTTCCGTCGTGATGGACGGCGCGCCACCGCCACTCGAGCTGACACTCCCAATCAATCGAACCGTGGTGATCGGAAGTGAAGTGGAAGACCAGCGCCACGCCTTCGTCGCGATCTCGCTCTTCGATCCAGCGACTGCCGCGCACGTTGCGGAAGTCTTCTCCACGCGCGAGCCTGAGGTGAGGCCGCCTGTGAAGATCCAATCCTCGCCGCTGACGCCGACCGCTTCGGCGATCGAGCACAATCTCAAGGGCGTCATCGTTGAGGTCGACGTCGACGAGACGGGAGCCGTGAAGGCGGCGCACGCTTTTCTCGGGAAATATCCATCCGCGACCGATCAGATTGCGATCGAAAACAGCGTGCGCCAATGGAAATTTGCGCCGGCGACCCGCCACGGCAAACCGGTGCGCGTCATTACGGACGTCGCTGCAGAATTCGCTCGCTGAGGCGACGCTGTCTGAAGGGCCCGAGGATTCCGAGGCCAGAGAGGGACTCTCGTGGCACTTCGCCGCAATCGAAAAAAATCCTGGTCACCGTTTCTGGCAGATCCGATTTGTTGTTGAAACGCGGTCAATCGCACTCATCGGCTCCATCAACTTGAAAGGCCCTCCCCCGCCCGACGGAGATGTGGAAGTCGGCGCGAGACGCCGCGGTTTTGCGACCGAAGCCACGAGAGCCGTCATCGCATGGGCATTCGCATCGCCTGATGTTCGGCGCGTCTCCGCGAATGTGCCTGAAGACAATGAACCGTCACAGGCGGTCGCTCGCCGGTTGGGAATGAGCAGGACGGAGGAGACCCGCCGCGGACTTCCGTTGTGGGCAGTCGAACGCGCGACCGATTCAGACTCTTCGCGCAGTGTCGCGCAGTCTCTCCACCAGCAGCTCGCATAGCGCGACCGAGAATTTCGCGAGCAATTGCGGATCGAACGCCAGCGCTTCCGACAGTGTCTTCTTCTCCCATCCGCGCACGACGGCGTTCTCCTCGCCTGCGCGGACCGAAACTGTTCGCGGCGAGTCGTCGATGAAAGAGACTTCGCCGAGGACGTCGCCGGGACCGACGGTGGCCAGGACGGTGTCTTTGCCGTCGCGCTTCGCGACGATGTCGAGGTGACCCTCTTCAACGGTGTAGAGCCTCGAGTCGGCCTCCTTCGCACGGATCAGATAATTGCCGGCCAGGATCGTCTTGACGACCGCGATTTTCTCGATCTTCCGCCGCTCATCATCGGTGAAATAGCGGAAAAGAGGATGGTCGCTGTGCTGTGGAAATAGCTTATTCATCCTTCTGCCTTCTGCCTTCTGCCTTCTGCCTTCATCCTTACGACCACGTGATGCTCCACTCGCAATGCGTTGCGCCTTTGGCGTAGCACTGCGTCTGCTGAATGCGCACGTCCTTGACGCCCGCCAGCTCCGCCATGCGCTCGATCCACCCCGTTGTCCGCGAGCAGCCGGCACTCTCGGATGGAAAATCGATCAGCTTGATGGTGGCGCCGTGATCGGTCTGATCGGCGACCTGAAGTTGCCCGCGATTGTAGAGTGCACTCCACATCTGCGACGCTTTCGCGAGCAGCGCGGCAGGAGTGAGCACCAGCGTGAAGAATCGATAGATGCCTTTGACGGCGTCGGCCGCTGCCTCACGTCCGGCGCGCCTCGCGAATTGCTCGACCGGCTCGCCTTTCGTCCTGGCGGCCGTTTCGGTCAGTTGATTGAGAATGCCCACCGGAATCGTTTCAGTCGGCAGAATCGGATCGCGCAATCGTCTGGCGTAATCGGCGGGCAGCGTGGCCAGAACGGCATCGCGCTGCGAAGGAGTCAATTCGCTCTCGATGAATCTCTGAAGACTGCGAACGGGCGAGCCTTTGACCGTGACGCTTTCGTCAGCCATGCAAATTTGGACGAGACCCGCCGAGTATAATCCACGCTCCGCGGAGGTCCCTCATGAGCAGCACAGCACAAGAAGCCAGCACGGCAATCGAGGCCGCTGAAGCAAGCAACGAGCCGAAAATCGGGGAGAAGGACAAGCTCGAAGAGCTGTGCGTCAACACCATCCGCTTCCTGTCGGTGGATGCCGTGGAAAAGGCGAAGTCGGGCCATCCCGGATCGCCGATGGGAATGGCCGACATGGCCTTCGTGCTGTGGACCGAGTTTCTCCGCCACGATCCGAAAGCGCCGAAGTGGCAGGACCGCGATCGCTTCGTTCTCTCCGCCGGCCACGCCTCGATGCTCCTCTATTCGCTGCTGCATCTCACCGGCTATCCCGACATGACGATGGATCAGCTCAAGTCGTTCCGTCAGTGGGGATCGAAGACCGCCGGGCATCCGGAATATGGTCACGCTGTCGGAATCGAAGTCACCACCGGACCGCTGGGACAGGGATTCGCGAATGCGGTCGGGATGGGCATCGCGTCGAAGATGATGGCGGCGCGGTTCAACACCGACGATCCGTTCAAGCCGGTGGCGAGCACCATCTACTGCATCTGCTCCGACGGCGATCTGATGGAAGGCATCTCCTCGGAAGCCGCCTCGGTGGCCGGCCACCTCGGGCTCGGCAATCTCATTTACCTCTACGACGACAACTACATCTCGCTCGACGGCGAGACGCGGCTCTCGTTTTCGGACGACGTCAAGAAGCGATTCGAGGCCGTGCACTGGCACGTGCAGTCGATCGACGGTCACGACCGCAACGCCGTGCGCAAGGCGATCAAGAAAGCGCAGAGAGTCATCGATCGCCCTTCGCTCATCATGGCGCGCACCATCATCGGATGGGGCAGCCCGAAGTTTCACGGAACGTCGCGCGCGCACGGCGAGCCGCTGGGCGCCGACGAAGTGAAGGCAACCAAAGCCGCGATCGGATGGCCGCAGGAGCCAACCTTTCTGGTTCCGGAGGAGGTGCGCGCGGAATTCGATCGCAAGACGAAGAAGCTGGCGCGCGAACACAAGAAGTGGGAGAAGGGGATGGCGGAGTGGCGCACGCGCAATCCACAGCTCGCGGAGGAGTGGGACCGGTACTGGAATCACACGCTCCCGGACGGATTCGAAATGCAGCTCGTCGAAGCGGGCAAGTCGGACAAACCGACAGCGACGCGCGATCTGTCGGGCCAGGTGATCCAGAAGCTTGCCGCCATCGCGCCGTTCGTCATCGGCGGCGCGGCCGATCTCTCCACCTCCACCAAGACGAACATCAAAGAGACCACCAACATCGTGCGAGCGAAAGAGACGCCCGATAAGCCGCCGTCACTCGAAGTTTTCAAGGGACGGAATCTCTATTTCGGCGTGCGCGAGCATTCCATGGGCGCGGAAGTGAACGGAATCACGCTCTACGGCTCGTGGCGCGCGTTCGGATCGACGTTCCTGATCTTCTCGGACTACATGCGCCCGGCGATACGCCTGGCAGCATTGATGGAGATTCCTTCGATTTTCGTGTACACGCACGACTCCGTTTTCCTGGGCGAAGATGGACCGACGCATCAGTCGGTCGAGCAGCTCTTCTCGCTGCGACTCATCCCCAACATGACGCTCTTCCGTCCTGCCGACGGCGCGGAGACCGCAATGGCGTGGGCGTGGGCGGTCGGAAAATCGCACGGACCGAGCATTCTCGTTTTCACGCGACAGAAGCTCGATCCGATTCCCCATGGCGAAGGTTTCGATCCGCACGAGATCTGGCGCGGCGCGTACGTGCTCGATCGCTATCGCGACGGCGACATCACCATCATCGCGACTGGCTCCGAAGTGCCGCTGGCCATGAAGACGGCTGATCTTCTGCGCGGCGAAGGCGTGCAGGCGCGCGTCGTATCGGCGCCCTCGCTCGATCTCTTCGATCGTCAAGATATTGACTATCGCAACCGCGTCCTGGGCGATCGCAGCCGTGTGGTCGCGATCGAGGCGGGCCGCTCATCGGGCTGGTATAAGTACGTCAATCACAATGCGCTCGTGATCGGCATCGATCGCTTCGGCGCCTCGGCCCCCTACGAAAAGATCGCCGAGGAGCTGGGCTTCACGCCGGCGAAGGTGGCGCAGCGCATTCGCGAATGGCGGCGCGGTTAGGCCGCGCCGCCTGACGCAAACTGGTTACGGATGGACGACGTAGGTCGCCAGGGCGCCGAAGGCCGGTCCGGGGTAGAACGTGTCGGCGATGGTGTTGCTGGCGTCGATCAGCCGCTGCATCACCGTGAAGCGCAGCTCCTCGCGTCCGCGCCGGATTTGAATGTCGTGTGTGACGTCGGCACTGGCCAGCGGATGCCATAGCTCGTACGTCGTCCACGTGCCGTCGTTGTCGACGGCGCCGTTTCCATCGCTCGTGCCTCCGAAGTCGACGTCTCTGCCGCTGCAGATCTGGGCCGGGGGACACGGCGGCATGCCGGTGTAGCGGAAGTCGTCGGTGAACTCCTTCTGACGATTGCAGAAGCCGGAGATACTCAGGACGAGGCCGTCATCGCCGGGGCCGATGACGCCGTCGCGCGCCGGGTTGTCGAACTCGATGACGAAGCTCTCAGCGGCCTGCGTCACCGGCTCCTTCACGCGCATGGCCATATAGAGATTGTTCCTGTCATTGGCGATGTACAGCTGCCCGGACGTCGTTCCGCCGCCGGGAAGGTTGACGGAGAATGCATAAGAAGTCGCGCCGGCCCACTCCGCGGGATCGAAATGGCCGTCGATGACGATCGGCTGCGCGTTGGCTGTCAGCGCAGCCAGAAGAAAGATGAATGCCGACACTTTGGACACACGGATAACCATGATTTTTCCTCCTATGTTGACCGGAGGGTCAACGGTTCGAGAGAGACCCCTGTGCGCACGCCTCGGCTTGAGCCGAATGGTTGAACGATGCAACGAAAGGGATGCGCGGTGCCGTAAAAAATGCGTTCAGGCTGAAATGGGAACTGTGATTCGGATCACAATGCATAGAATGCACGCCATGCGTATCCGATTTGTCATCGGAGTTTTGCTGATTTCTGCAGTCGCTCGCGCCAACTTTCTCGAATTCCAACAACTTCCTGTCGATCCGTCGCTCGACACTGCACTGCGCCATACCACCGACGCGACCCTGAAGGCATTTCCAAAGCTGACCGCCGACAATCTCGCCATGAACATCATCGACGTCACCAAGCCCGACGTGATGTCGCGGGCCGATTACCACGGGAACGCGCCGTTTTATCCCGCCTCAGTCATCAAGCTTTTTTACATGGTGGAGGTCTATCACCAGCGCAAAGAGAACGATCCCGACGTCCCGCGCGCGCTGCACGAGATGATCGTGGTGTCCGACAACGACGCCACCGCCTTTCTGCTCGATACGATCACGGACACGTGCAGCGGTCCGGAGCTGCAGGGTCGCGCGTTGCGAAAGTTCATCGATCGGCGGGGCGTGGTCAATCGCTATTTCAATCCGATGGGGTACGACATCAGCGCCATGGCCAAGCCGTGGAGCTTCGGCCCGTTCGGCCGCGACGTGCAGTTGATGGGCGGGCCGACTCGGCCGAACCGAAACCGCGCCACTGCCAACGGCGTCGCCTCGCTCATGCTCTGGATTTTGCGGAAGCGCGCGGTGTCGCCTGCGGCCAGCGACGCCATGATGGCGCTGATGGCGCGTCCGCTCGACTCGCCGCCGACGGACGAAGGGCAGGTCAAAAGCTTCATCGGCGAAGCGTTGCCGGCCGGATCGAAATTGTGGTCGAAAGCCGGATGGACAGCCGAAGTGCGGCACGACGCGGCCTATATCGAGCTGCCCAGCGGGCGGAAAATCATCCTGGTCGTGTTCACGCGCGGCCTCGCCGATGACAAGACATTACTTCCAGCGATCATGAAGTCAATCCTTACTGAGCTATCTCCAATAAGTCCGCAGTAAGGCCGCTATAATTTTTCACATTCCTACGCGCCGAGAATTCCACGAGGTTCAACGCCAGTTCGAACGTATCCACTTCGAACATCCGATGCCCGGGCGCCTCGGCGACAAACCCGTCCGCGTTCTCGATCTGGCCATCGGCGGCGCGAAGCTCCTGGGCAGCACGCGCATGATTCCCGGCGCCAAGACCGACCTGATGATCGATTGGGAAGGGAAGACCATTCACCTGAAGTGCGAGGTAACGCGGTGCCTCCTTCAGACCTTCGCGAGCGGAAAGGATCAGGTCAGCACATACGAGATCGGCCTTCGCATCGCCGAGTCGGTCGGCGACTCGAACAAGGTGATGCACGAGCTCATCGCGTCATTCGTGATGAAAGCGCTCGATGAGCAACGCGCCAACTGGGAAGGTGTTCCTCCCATCGGGCCGTACGTTCACCTGGAAGGAAAAAGCAATCGCTATCGTCGCTGCGACTTCACCGACGGCAGTTGGAAAATCACCGCGACCACCCGCCCCGAACAACCGCTGACCGGCTTCACCATCTCCGCGGAAGTGGCGCCACACTACCTCGACATGCTCTGCAAAACGTACGAGATGACCGACGAGGAAGGGCGGCGGCTGACGCGCATCCTGGCGGAGCTCAGCATCAACAAGGCCGAGGGCGTGCCGACGCGGCGCTACATACCCTGACGCCGACCGCTCCACCAAAGGTACGCCGGCAATCCCGCTAACAGAATCAGCAGGCCGATGACGCTGTCGGTCGGATGTTGTGCGATGGTGGCAATCACGACCGCCCAGCACGCGAGCGTGAAGGCCGCTGTCGTCACCGGGTGGCCGGGCGCGCGGAAGGAGGCGGGGGGGAGGCGGCGGCGGAAGATGAAGAGCGAAAGCCCCGTCAGTCCGAAGAAAATGAAATCAATGGACACCACATAGTTGAGGATCTGTCCGTACTTTCGCGTCCAGGTGATGATGATCGCGACGATTCCCTGCAGCGCGATCGCGACGGTCGGCACGTGAGTCTTGGGGTTGATGCGCGCAACGGTGCGAAAGAAGACGCCATCGGCTGCCATGGCGTAGTAGACGCGCGGCGCGGTCAACATGCTTTGACTGAGAAAGCCGAGCGCGGAGATGGCGATCCCCAGCGCGATCGTTCGCGCACCGCGCTCGCCGAGCACGGCGCGCATGACATCGGACGCCGGCGCTTCGCTTTGTGCCAGACCGGACGGACCGAGAACGCGAACGCACACGACGTTCACGAGCACGTACACAACGATCACGCCCGCGACGCCGAGCAGGAGGCCGACCGCGAGATCGCGCTCGGGGCGTTTCAACTCGCCCGAGATGAAGCTGGCGGTCTGCCACCCGCCGTAGGCGAACATCACCGGCGTCATGGCGGCTGCAAAGCTGAGGAGGAGTGGAGCGCCGCCGACCTCGGCGGCCGCCGGCGACGGCGCCGGCGCCCCACTGAAGCCGACCACGATCAATGCTGCGATGGCGGCGAGCTTCAGCAGCATCAGCGCGCTTTGCGTGTTGCTGCCGCTGCGCACGCCCAGGCAATTGATGATCGTGAGAATCGCGAGCGCCGCGGCAGCAATCACGCGATCCGGGATGGCAGTGCCTGTCAATTGGACGAAATACTTTCCGAACGTCACTCCCACCGCCGCCATCCCGCCCGTCTGAATGACCAGCAACAGCACCCATCCGTACAGAAAGGCGATCGACGGATGGTAGGCGTCGCGAAGGTACGCGTATTGACCACCGACTTCCGGCCGCAGCGCCGCAAGCTCGGCATAGGCGAACGCGCCCAGGAGGGCGATGAGACCGCCGGCGATCCAGGCGTTCACGATCAGTGTTGCCGAGTGGACGTGAAGGGCGACCACGTGCGGGTTGATGAAGATGCCCGAGCCGATGATCCCGCCCATCACGATCATGGTGGCGTCGAACGGGCCGAGCCGGCGGGCGAACGTCGTCACGGCCAGCGTTATACTCTCTGAGCCCGTGTCCACCGCAGAGAATTCGCCCTCGCAGAGCGAAAGGCCTGAAGACCGGCGGCGGTTCCACCGCATCCATCTCGATACGCCATTGGAGGCGCATCTGGGGGCTGTTCCGGTCCATCTGGTCGATCTCTCGCTCAACGGCGCGCGCGTCATTTCGGACGCGCGTTTCACGCCCGGAAGCGACACCGAGCTGGTCTTCGATTGGAACGACCGCGCGGTGCAGGTTGCGTGTCAGGTCGTTCGATGCACGCTGTATTCGTTCGCCAAGGCGCCCGGGGAAAAAAGCCTTTATCAGACCGGATTGGTCATCAAAGAAACCATCGGCGATGCCGACCAGGTCATCCGCGAGCTGATCGCCTCCTACGTGATTCGCGCCCTGGAAGAGCAGAAAGCGAACGCGCGCGGCATCCCGCCGCTGGGCCCGTATGCATTCGTGATCGGGAAGGGCGATCGCTACCGCCGATGCGAGCTGGTGGACGGCAAATGGCGACGGACCGAGACCACGCGTTCGGAGCAGCCTCCGAACGGCTTCACGATTTCCGCCGACGTCGCTCCGTACTACGTCGATTTACTTTGCCAGACCTACCAGCTCACGGATGAGGAGGGGAAGAGGCTGACGCAGACTCTGGCGCAGCTCAGCATCAACAAAGCGGAAGGAATTCCGACGCGAAGGTATCTGCCATGAAGATCACGACGCTTGCGATTTCCCTTGCTCTCCTCACCACGTCCGGGATGGCCGCGGTCCGCACATTGAATGTCGACGGCACGGTGTGCATGATGAACCGGTCGATCGATCGGATGATCATCCTCACCGATGGCGGCCCGCGCGTTCGGGTGGCCCTCGGTCGTCCCGTTCCGATCCGATTCAACGCCCACAATTACGATCGCGCCGATCTGCGTCCCGGCGATCGCGTTCACGTGGTCGCCAATCGCGGCGCTGAGGGTCTGCTGGCGCGGCAGGTCGACATCACCATGCGGGTGGGCGACGCTCTGGTCGACTCGATCTTTCGCAATCACCGGACGGTGGTCGGTCGCTTCGGCGTCCGGGAAGCGAAAACGGAATTCTTCTCGCTGCGACTGCCGGAAATGCACTACGTCCGC
>DASPZU010000070.1:0-3792 GCA_035636095.1 Thermoanaerobaculia bacterium | reverse complement strand
TGCCGACCGCGACGAAGCCGCCGGACTCGGCGACGCGCCCTGGCCGCCACACTTTCGGAAGATGGAAGGCGAGCCGGCACGCGTGGCTCCGTCACGCGCGAAAGGTGCGAAGGCAGCGAAGAAGGCGGGCGGGGAGGCGATGACCAAGACGGCCAGCGGGAAGACGACCGGCAAGAAAACGGCTGCCAAGCCGAGAGTGAAAATGCCGCTAATCGTCGTCGCCAACTCGCCCGACAAAGAGGCGGCACTCGCAGGTCTTGCGCGCTGGAAGGCCAAACATTCCGACGCAGCATCGCATCTGGCAGCCGACGATGTGCTCGTCGATTCGATGCGGGGCCGGTCGTCGACATGGACGCGCGTCCGCGTCAACCTGCGCAACGTTCCGGAGAAAATCAGGCCGTCGCAGGAGATGCCCGACCCGGATGACGACCCGACGCGCGCGTGGCGTGAGGCGCGTGGGAAACGCCGCGGGAGTTAGGTCGGCGGCCCCATTACGAAGATCGTATTTCCGGATGCGTACGGCGATCAGGGAATGTGGAACCGCATTATGTAGATCGCGATGCCGAAAAGCGCCTGAACCGCGCCGATGATCAACAGCGTGATATCCTTGCGACCTTTCCAGAATCGCCAGCCCAGGCCCGCGATGATCGGCCCAGTCACGAAGAGAATCAGGAAGAAGCCGAAGATGTGATCCCTGTAATAGATGTAGGTGCCGATTGCTCGCGCCGCGAAAAAATGCCCGAGGAAGCCAACCACGATCAATAGTGCGCCGAGCCAAGCCAGGCGGCGGTCAGGTGCGGGTACGACGGCGACTGATCCAGACTCTGCCATTACTCCTCCGGTGGTAACTTCTTAGGCGGCGGGGGGTCGCCACGTTCAGCGTGGAGCTTGTCTTTAAAGCGCTGCGCCTCGCCGATGCGCTCCACTTCGAGCGCGAGAGCATCAATCGACCGCTGCAGGTAATCGATGCGTTGATCGCCCAGCTTCGGCGTCGGATCCCTGCCCGATGACGGCAGCGGGGATGCGAGGGACAGCTGGTCACCCGACGGTGTCGTGGCCCAAGTGGTTACCGCCTTCCACAGCAGGTAAGCGCCGAGGCCAACGAACAGGAGGAATGCATGTGCCATGGCGTGCATCATCTCACCCATTGCCAGGGCGAACCCCATGCCGCCAAGGTTGACGATGCCGAAAAGCACCGCACCAGCTCGCCACAGCTTGGCCCGTCGAGTCATGACCAACTCCTTATCGCTAGAGAACCCTACGCGCCGGACGAGTCAAAAGTTACCCTGTTTGCCCATCAGCCGAACAACGACTTCACGACGAACAAGACATTCGCCGGACGCTCGGCCAGACGCCGCATATACCAGCGATACCACGCCGCTCCATAACTGACCAGCGTCTTCACGATGTGGCCTTCGGCGACGAGGCGGCGCTGGGCGGAGTCGCGAATCCCATAAAGCATGTGAATCTGGTACTTGTCTTTTCCGACGCCTGACGATTGCGCACGCTCGGCGATGCGCGCGATCAACCCGAGATCGTGCGTGCCGAAAATGGGAACGCAGCAGCCGGTCCGCGCGGCGTTCAACATTTCTGATGCGAGCTCGTAGTACACCCCGTCGGTGTCGGCTTTCTTCGCGAAGGCTATGTCCTTCGGCTCGTCGTATGCCCCCTTCACCAGTCGGATCACCGGCTTGAGCGGCATCAAGCGAGCAAGATCGTTCGGAGCGCGATGCAGGTACGCCTGCAGTGCGACACCGGTCGTAGGGTGATTTTTCTTCAGCGCGACGTAAAGTTCGAACGTTCGGTCGACGTATTTCGAATCCTCCATGTCCAGCCAGAGCGCTGATCCAGTTTCCTCCGCCTTGGCCGCCAGCGCGAGCAGATGGCGCTCGCATTCAGCGAAGGAGAGATCGAGACCGAGCTGCGTTGGCTTGACGCTGACCTGCGCCGGAAGTTCCCTGGAGCGAATCTGATCGAAGAACCCGAGGTAGTGATCCCGCACTGCGACCGCAGCCTCGGCACTGGTGATCGCCTCACCGAGCTGCGTGAAGATCAGCCCGCGTCCGCTCGCGGCGATGGCGGCTCCCGCTTCGAGTGCGTCGTCAGCGTGCTCGCCCGGCATGAACGTCCTCGTCGCCCGCTTCACGAATCTGCTCCGCAGAGCGAAATCGTTGAGCGATCGACTTCGTGATGCCGCCAGCAGGATTGAACGTCCGAAAGTCACCGTTAAGCTCGCGAATTATCTGTGGTTCGCGTTCATCGGCGTGATCGGACCACGGCTCGTTTGCGTTTGTCTCGCTTAGCCTTTCGCTCCCGCGCCGACGATTCAGCCAGCCTCCAGAATTGGCGCTCACCAATCACCTTCACGACGTGACCTTTGCTGGCCAGGCGCCGAATCTCCAGCAGCTTCGTACCACCCGCCGCGCCCGCAATCTGCAATGCGTTCGGCCGACCACGCACCAGCACGTCCGACGATGGGCCCGGTTTCGATTGCACGATCGCACCCGCTTTTTTCGCGGCGGCGATCGCTTCGCTCCGCGGCCGGCTCAGAAAACCCGTGAAGGACAACCGCTTTCCCTCGAGACTCACGACGCGGCCGAGATGAGGCTCCTTCGGACGATGCCGCAGCGCTTTGATCAGCTCGCCTGCCGCTTCGTACCGCTTTCCCCGCGCGCCAAGGCAGCGGTAGATGACTTCCTTGAGGTGATCGCTGCAGGGAAGACGGCGCACATCGCGACTGCTCATCGAGCTCGAGGTGTCACCGCGCAGTATCATCGCCGCGATCAGCCCGACCTGGTAGATGTCGTCGCGCTGCTGCCAGCGGCGCACTCTTCCCCATGCGATCTCCGCCGGCACATTGAACACGTTGAACGCGTCCGCGGTGACGCCACGCTGGCTGCGTTGGTGCATCGCGATGCCGAAGTCGCCCAGCTTCAGCTGCTCGTTCTCGCAGACGAAGACGTTGAACGGCGTGAGATCGCGATGCAGCGCCTGGCCGCGGTGGAGGATATCGAGCGCCTGAAGGATTGCGGCGATCTCACGGCGAACGAACCGCTCGGATTGCGCCCCCTGCTTCTCGAGCCAGACGCTCAGGTCTCCGTGCACCGCGTACTCCAACGCGATGCAGTACCGCGCCCTTCCATTCTCGACCTCGGCAAACCGATCGTACACGCGCAGCGCGCGCGGCTCCCGGTAGAGAAGCTCCGCGAAGTATGCCTCGCGCAGCCACCCCGATAAGCGTTCGGTGATCTTGATGCAGACCTGCGACGGCAGTCCGTCCTGAGGTGTGGGCGTCGCAAGATAGACTTCGCCGAATCCTCCTTTACCAATCAGTCGATCCAATTGGTAAGTGCGGCCACTCTCGGAGCTGAACGCCGTCGCCACTGGCGACCGTGCGGTCACAGTGGTATCCGTCTGAGGATTTTGTCGCGTGCCCCTCGCTTGAGTTGCACGGTCGCTAGTCGGCATAAGCATTAAATGAAGGGACTGTAGACTTGAGTCCCATCGCCCCAACCGTCAAGGCGTGCTCTGCCAAATCGGACTTTGAATGAGCTCGTCCGACCGCGCCAGCGCATCCAAGCGGATGCGCTGACGACGGATTTATGGGACCTGCGGCATCATTACTTAGACGCCGTCGTCGTGATCGTTGCCGCTGCCTGTTTGATCAGCGCAGCGACGGGAGCGGGCCTCGACACGTAGATGGCATGACTCCCCTTTGTCTCAACAACGGTTGCGCCAGCTCGCTTCGACATGAATCTCTGCGCATCGGGCGGGATCATCTTGTCTTCAGTA
>DASPZU010000069.1:0-75322 GCA_035636095.1 Thermoanaerobaculia bacterium | reverse complement strand
CGACGCACACGCCGAAACGACGGCGTAGGCGATGCCGCGGGCGCCGTACTTCGCCGCCAGGGCGCTGGCCGCGGCGTTGTACATCGACCACGGAATCGATGTCGGCGGGACGCGCGGCTGGCCTTCTTTGTAGACGCGGCGAAAAGCTGCGTCGAGCGTCTCGCAGCCGCCCAGTCCCGTGCCGACGATCACTCCGAATCGCTCGGGATCGACATTCTCAATCTTCGCCTGAGCCATCGCCTCTTCGGCCGCAATCAAGGCAAACCGGCTGAAGCGATCGAACCCTTTGAAGGCCCCCTGATGCGCCTGGGCGGGCACCTCGCCGCCGATTCTGCAATTCAGCGCCGCGGTGTCGATGCTGGTGATGCGCCGAATTCCGCTGCGGCCATCACGCATGGCGGCGCACGCCATGGCGCGGCCGCGGCCGAAGGGAGAAATGATGCCGAGACCGGTGATGGCGACGCGGGGAGAAGACATAAATTTCAAATTTCAAATGAAAAATTAAGAATTGGGACGCCGAAGCCCATTTTTCATTTTTCATTCTTCATTTGAAATTTGAAATTTCATTGGCTCGGCAGGAGCTCCTGCACGACCGTCACCATATCCCCAAACGTCTTGATCGCCCGCGCTTTGTCGTCCGGGATCGAGATGTGAAATTGCTCTTCGATCGCGAAGAGGATGGTGAGCGCGTCGAGTGAATCGACTCCTGCGTCGGTGAGCAGGGTCTGGGGAGTGAGCTTCTCGTCGGGGACGTCCTTTTCTTCGCGCACAATTTCGATCAGCTTCTGCTGGATCTCGTCGCGCGTCATGCGGCGGCTATGATACCCCGCGTGCGGCGGCACTTCTGGCTGCTCTACCCGTTGTGGATGGTGCTGTGCGCCGGCCTATTCTTCGCGCTCCGCGATCGCGAAGATCCTTCTCGGCGACATGATCGGATCCTCAGCAACGATGCGGCGGTGCGGGCGGTCGCGATCCTGCGACAGAAGGATCGCGCGCGCTACGCCGGATACGAGGCGGTGCACGTCGCATACGCCGGGCGGGGGGAGGGGGGTGGGGCGGCGCGGTGGGTGGTGTTGTGCGATCGCGTCCCGCATACCGCGTTGCGCGAAGCGGTGGTGGTCGAGCTCGATGCCGCCAATGGATCGCTGCTCGCGATTCGAAAGCCGGTAAGATGACGCCTGACGTCGGACGTCTGAAACCTGATGAAAAAACTCACCCCGATGCTCGAGCAGTACTTCGAGATCAAACGGCAGGTTCCCGACGCCATCCTCTTCTATCGACTCGGCGACTTTTACGAGATGTTTTTCGAGGATGCCGAGAAAGCGGCGCCCATCCTCGATCTCGTCCTCACCGCGCGCGGCAAGGGGCAGGAGCACGAAGCACCGATGTGCGGCGTGCCGTATCACGCCGCTGACGGCTACATCGCCAAGCTGATCAGGCAGGGATTTCGCGTCGCGCTGTGCGATCAGGTCGAAGACCCGGCGGTAGCGAAGGGCATCGTGAAGCGCGAAATCGTTCGCGTGTTCACACCCGGCACTGCCACTGAGAACGCCATCGTCGAGCGCGAGAGCTGCTACCTGCTGTCGCTGGTGCCGAACGGAGAGGCGGTCGGCGCGGCGTACCTGGATGTATCGACCGGCGACTTTTTCGTCACCGCGTATGCGGGCGCAAGCGACCCGCGCTTGCGCGACGACGTGGCGCGATTCGCGCCGCGCGAGGCGATCGTCCCGCGCGAGTCAGCGCTGCAAGTGCCGATTCCGACCACGGCCGTCGAGCCGTCGATGTTCGAGAAGGCCGGGGCGCACGACTATCTGGCGCGGCATTTCGCGACGCAGTCGCTTCGCGGGTTCGGTCTCGAGGAAGACGACGTCCGCATCGGCGCTGCCAGCGCCGCTCTTCGATATGCATCGGCGAGTCACAAGAAAGCGCTCGATCATGTGCGGTCGCTTCGCGTCGACCACGAGGGGGATTTTCTGCAGCTCGATGCCGCCACGCTGGCGAATCTGGAAGTGCTGCAATCGCGCGATCCGTCGCAGCCCCGCGCATCGTTGTGGAGTGTGATCGACGCGACGCGCTCGGCCATGGGCGCACGGACCTTGCGCAGCTGGATCACCCGGCCACTGAAAAAGCGCGAGGCCATCTTCGATCGGCACGACGCCGTCGACGAGCTCACGCGATCGCGCGCCATTCTCGAACCGATGGCGCAGCGCCTGGCATCGATCGCGGACCTGGAACGGCTGGCGGCCCGCGTCACGCTTCGGAGTGCCTCGCCCCGCGAATGCCTGACGCTGGCCGATTCGCTCATGGCGGTCGACGATCTTCGTGAGGTGACCACGCCCTTGCGCGGTCCGCTGCTCAAGTCGATCCGCGATGGCCTCGATGGAGTCCCCGCTGTTGTCGGCCGCATTGCCACCACCATCGCCGACAACGCGCCGCTCAGCGCTCGCGAGGGCGGCGTGATCAAGAGCGGCGTCGATGCCGAGCTCGATTCGCTCCGCGCCATCGCCCGCGATTCGAAATCGATCCTGATGGACATTGAAGCCCGCGAGCGTGGACGCACTGGCATTCACTCGCTGAAGGTGCGATTCAACAACGTCTTCGGCTACTACATCGAAGTCTCCAAATCGAACCTCGCTCGCGTGCCGGGCGATTACATCCGGAAACAGACGCTCGTGAATGCCGAGCGATTCATCACGCCCGATCTGAAAGAGCTGGAGGAGAAGATCACCGGCGCTGAAGAAAAGTCGAAGGCCATCGAGATCCGGCTCTACGAAGCGCTGCTGGAGTTCGCTTCGCAATCGGCGGCCGGGATTCTGGCCACCGCCAGCGCGGTCGGGCAGATCGATGCGCTCTGCTCGTTCGCGTCGATCGCGACCCGCAATCGATACGTCCGTGCGACGCTGACCGAGGAGTCGGAGATCGTGATCGAAGACGGCCGCCATCCCGTCATCGAGTCGATCGCGAGAGAACGTTTCATTCCCAACAACAGCGACATCGCCCGCGACCGCAACGGCATCCAGATCATCACCGGGCCGAACATGGGAGGAAAGTCGACCTATCTTCGGCAGGTCGCGTTGATCGTGCTGCTGAATCAGGCCGGCAGCTTCGTCCCGGCCGGCTCGGCCCGCCTGGGCATCTTCGATCGGATCTTCACGCGCGTGGGCGCCTCGGATCAGCTCGCGCGCGGCGAGTCGACGTTCATGGTCGAGATGCACGAAACCGCCAACATTCTCAACAACGCCACCGACCAATCGCTGATCATTCTCGATGAAGTCGGTCGCGGCACGGCCACCTTCGATGGCCTTTCGCTGGCCTGGGCCATCATCGAGTTCCTGCACGACCATCCCAATCGCAGCGGCATCACGCTGTTCGCGACGCACTATCACGAGGTCACCGATCTGGCCAGGACGAAAGCGCGCGTTGCGAACTTCAACGTGGCGGTGAAGGAGTGGAACGATCAGATCATTTTTCTGCGCAAGGTCCTGCCGGGGGCGGCCGACAAGAGCTACGGCATCCAGGTGGCGCGGCTGGCCGGCATTCCGCGATCGGTCACCGACCGCGCCCGCGAGATCCTCAACACCCTCGAGCGCAAAGAGCGCGATCTGGTGGAAGAGACTGCTATGCCGTCGCGGCAGCTTTCGCTGTTCGACTCGCGCGAACGCGAAGTGGTCGATGCTCTCCGAGTGCTGCAGCCGGACGCGATGACGCCCATTCAGGCTTTGAACGAACTTCAACGCCTGAAAGACAAGCTAAGTTAGCATTTCTCGGTGGGCATCCTCGGCATCGGCTTGACAGACAAGGCTCTGAGCGATCTTGAAAAAACCATCATCAAAGAGGTCGAGCCCTGCGCCATCGTACTGTTCGGCCGCAACATCGCCGACCCGAAGCAGCTGTCCGATCTGGTCCGGGAAGTGAAATCGATCGCGAAGCGGCCGCCGATGCTCATGATCGATGAAGAAGGTGGACGCGTCGATCGGCTGCGTCATCTCATCCCCGGGTTGCCGAGCGCGGAATTGTTCGGGGAAGGGAATCAGTCGGTGGAGCTCTCCACATGGATGGGAAAAGTCATCGGCGCCGCGCTGCGGTATTTCGACATCGAAGTCGATCTCGCGCCGGTGGTCGATGTGCGCGGCCCGCAGGCGCCGAAAGGACTCGAGCGAAGAACCTTCGGCGCCGATCCCGAAACGGTGATCGATCTCGCCGGCGCGTTCATGCGCGGTCTGCATTCAGCCGGCACCGGCTCGTGCCTCAAACATTTTCCGGGGATCGGCATCGGATCGGCCGACCCGCATTACGGTGCAACCGTCATCGACATCTCACTCGATGCGCTCGTCCAGCGCGACCTCGTTCCCTATGCGCGCCTCGGCAACGAATCGGGAGCGATCATGATCGGACACGGCACCTATCCCCAGATCGATGAACCCGACCTTCCGGCGACCTTGAGCCGCCGCATCGCCTTCGATCTGCTCCGCCAGGTCGCCGGATTCGAGGGCCTCGCGATCACCGATGACATGGAGATGCACGCGGTGTCCGATTTCGGATCGTACGAAGACATCTCCGAGCGCGCCGTACTGGCCGGCAACGATGTGGTGATGTTCGCCAGTCACATCGAGCGCGTTCCCGACATTCATCGATTCCTGGAGGCCAGGACGCGCACCGACGCCATCTTGCGCTCGCGTGTGAATGAAGCCGCACAGCGGGCGGCGCAATATCGTCAATATGTTGACCATTTTCGACGCGAGGCACCGCCGGCAACGAGTTTCGAGGCCGTGGCGGAGGAGGTCAAACGTTTTGTCGAGGCCTTCGAGAAGACCCGCGGTCCGCATGAGGTTTACGTCTCGGAAGCGGAGCAGCGCAAAAAACCACGGGGCGGGCGGACGGGACGCGAGGAATGGACCTGATGCCCAAACTTTCTACGTAGTTTTTCGTCTTACCTGAGGCTCGATGAAGATCCGCACCTCCCTGGTGATCGCGCTCTTTCTCCTCTCCGCGCTTCCGCTGGGCGGACTGGTGGTCTATTCGTACTACAGCTCGCGGTCCGCGCTGCGGAACGCGTATCACGCCGAAGCGGCACGACTGACGGCGCAGATGGATCGCCGCCTCGGCAACATTCGCGATGTGCTCGAACAGCGGCTGGCCGAAGTCTCGGCTCTGCCGGATCTGTCGGCCGCGGAGAAGCAGAAGGCTCCGATCGTCAAGAACGTCCTGATGACCATGGGCGATGCTGCATCGCTCATCGATTCGATCGAAATCCGGCCCATGGCCTCGGCCGCGCCGGCGGCACACGCATCGGCCGTCCCACCGCCGCCGTCTCACCCGATTGTCATCGACATGCCGACGGCGCCGAAACTGCCGCGATTCACCTTTACCGATCAGCAGCGCGAGTATCTGAAAAAAATGTCCCAGCTCGGAAGCGAGCTGGGAAGGCGGCGCAACGAGCTGACTCCGCAAGAGCGCGATCGGCTGCAGAAGGAGCTCAACGCCGCACAGGCCGCCTTCAGCGAGTCGATGAAAGTGACATCGAAGAAATTCAATGAGGATCTGTCGGCCGCGCTCGAGGCGCGCGATGAGCACTTGAAACTCCGTCAGAAACGGCGCCAGGATGCCCAACGCGAGGCGCAGCAGGATCGCAACGAGAAAGAACAGGAAAAGGCGGCCGACGCCGCCCAGGCCGTACAGGAAGCACAGGAAGAAGCGGCCGCCAACGTCGTCGAGGAAGCGCAAGCCAGCGAGCAGCAGAAACAGCATTGGAGAATGCGTGAGAAACAGGCGAACCTGCTGTTCGGTCAACGCTTCAACGTTCCGCTCACCAATCAGGGCACGGTGATCGGACAAGTGCACGCCATGGTCAGCGGCGAAGAAGTCATCCGCCGCGTCCTGGACGCATCGAATGAGGATCGCAGCGAGATCACGTTCGCGATCGATCGCGAGAAAAACGTCTACATCCGGACGCCCGAGGACCGCAAGACGCTGGAGAATCTCGGCGTTCTGGCGCGCGTCGCGACCGGGAGGCCTCTCAACGACATCCCGAACTGGGTCGTGGTTCTGCATCAGGATCCGCAGAGTCAGTTGCGGGTGGGCGTCGCTCGTCCATTCGGTGAGGACCTGGAGGAACTCCGCAAAACGGCGGCGAAGAATTTCGGATACGGCATCGCGCTCATCTTCGTGGCATTGATCGGAATCATGCCCATCGCAAACCACATCACGCGCGACGTCGATCTGGTCAAAGGGGGAGCGGAACGCATCGCGCACGGCGACCTGACCACGCGCATTCCGGTGCGCTCGAGAAACGAGATCGGACATCTAGCATCGGCCTTCAATCGCATGGCCGAAGACCTCAGCCTGCAGCAGGAGCGGATCGTCGAGCAGGAACGCGCGGCCATCGAGTACGAACGCAAATCGGCGGAGCTGGAGGAAGCCCGACGCTTCCAGTTGTCGATGCTGCCGAAGGAAGTGCCGCGGCTTGGGGACTATGACATCGCGGTTTTCACGCAGACGGCCACTGAGGTCGGCGGCGACTACTACGACTTTCACGTCGACGCGGACGGCACGCTGTCGATCACCATCGGCGATGCCACCGGCCACGGCGCGCGCGCCGGAACGATGGTCGCGGTCATCAAAGCTCTCTTTGCGGGCTACAGCGGCGCGCAGACGCCCGCTGATTTTCTCCACGACGCCACCGAAAAAATCCGGCGCATGGACCTCGGCCGCATGGCCATGGCACTCCAGCTGGCGCGATTCAAGAATCGCCGCGTGACCATTGCGTCGGCCGGAATGCCGCCGGCGTACATCCATCGTCGCTCCACGGGCGCCGTCGAAGAAATCGCGCACAGCGCCACTCCGCTGGGAACACTCGGCGATACCTACGACGACATCGAGCTCGATCTGGCGGCCGGCGACACGCTGCTGCTCATGAGCGACGGCTTCCCCGAATTGATGAACGCCGCCGCCCAGCAGCTCGGTTACACAGCGGCCGCCGATGCCTTCGCCGATGCCGCAAAGGCGGGCGACAGCAACAGCGTGATTGCCGCACTCGCGGACGCGGTGCGCCGCTGGCACGGGGAGCAACCTCCTAACGACGACGTAACATTCGTCGTCGTGCGCGCCGTTTAGAATCTCGCCCATGTCGAGAATCACGCGGCTTGTTACAGCCCTCTTTCTCTTCGCTCTGCCAACGTTCGCCGCAACGCGTGCCGAACGCATCGATGCGCTGATCTCCTCTTACAACAAATTGCGGCAGTTCAACGGCTCGGCGCTGGTGGCGGAAAAAGGGAGCGTCATCCTCGCCAAGGGCTACGGACTCGCCAACATGGAGTGGCAGATTCCGAACACGCCCGACACGAAATTCCGCATCGGCTCGATCACGAAGCAGTTCACGTCCATGGTGGTGATGCAGCTGGTGAGCGAAGGAAAAATCAAGCTCGACGAAAAGATCGCGACTTATCTTCCGGATTACCGCAAGGACACCGGTGAGAAGGTGACGGTGCGGAACCTTCTGAGCCACACATCGGGAATCCCGAGCTACACCAGCAAGCCGGGATTCTTCAAGAATGAGTCGCGAGACCCGTACACGGTCGCTGATTTCGTGAAGAAGTACACCAGCGGCGATCTCGAGTTCGAGCCTGGATCAAAGTTCTCCTACGATAACTCCGGATATTTTCTCATCGGCGCGATCATCGAGCGCGTTACCGGAAAGTCGTACGAGCAGAATCTCAAGGAACGCATTTTCGATCCGGTCGGCATGAAGAACAGCGGATACGATCGCTCCGATGTTGTGATCCCCAGGCGCGCATCGGGATATCTCCTCACGCCGGACGGCTACCAGAATGCGACCTATCTCGACATGACGATTCCGTTCGCTGCCGGTTCGCTCTACTCGACGGTCGAAGATCTCTACAAATGGGATCGCGCGCTCTACTCCGACAAGCTGCTGTCGCCTGAGCTCGAGAAGATCGTTTTTACTCCTGTGCTGAACAACTACGCCTTCGGCTGGGCGGTCCACAAAGTGAAGCTGGACGACAAGAGCGAAGTGAATGTCATCTCACACGACGGCGGCATCAACGGCTTCAACTCCACCATCGTTCGATTCCCCGACACCCAGGATCTGATCGTCCTTCTCGACAACACTTCGCGCGGGGACAAGATCGACGATCTCGGCCGCGGAATCGCCGACATCCTCCACGATGTCGAAGCGCCGCAGGCGCGGGCGTCGGTCGTCGATGAGTTGATGAAGAGTCTCGCGACCACGGATGCCAAACAGGCAGTCGCGCACTATCGGGAGTCGAAGGCGGATTTCCGGGAAGCAGAGATGAACCGCCTCGGCTACATGCTCCTGCAGCGCGGCCGCATCGCCGACGCCATCGAAATCTTTCAACTCAACGTCGAGAAATTTCCGCAATCTTCGAACGTCTACGACAGCCTCGGTGAGGCCTATGCGGCTCATGGCGATCGGGACCTGGCGGTGAAGAACTACCGCAAATCGCTGGAGCTGAATCCGAAAAATACGAATGGTGAAGAAGCTCTGAAACGCCTCGAGTCACACTAACAGGTCACCACAGAGATTCGCGCAGCGGCCCGATGGTTTTGCGCATCAACAATTCGGACGCGTCGCGGACCAGATAGTCCTTCAACTCGCCGATCAGCTCGTATCCGAGTCGTTCATAAAGCTGGCGAGCGCGCGGGTTGAACGACGAAACGCACAGGAAAATATTGGGCGTCTCACGGAAGATGCGCTCCTCGGCGAATTGCACGAGCTGCGTGCCGAGTCCGCCGCCCCGTGCCGCAGCATCGACGCACACGGTCTGGATGTAACCGATGAACGCGCCGCGCATGTTGAGAATGATGAAGCCCTCGATGCGGCCATCATTCTCGGCGACATAGACTTCGCGCGTGGGATCGCTGACGATGGCGAACGATTCGTCGAAATTGCGGCCGATCGTGATCCACGGCTCGGTGGAACACATCATCTCGGCGCATCGCCGTGCTTCTTTTTCGCCGGCCGGAGGCCGGATCGCAACCATGCGATGATGTTGTCATGAGCACGCGACCTGCCGCCACCGAAATTCCTCCGGTCTATCAACGCTATGTCGATCTCGTTCCGGAAGAGGACATTCAAAAAGCGATTGTCGATCAGGCCAGGAAGACCGCCGCCATCCTGCGCGGGATCAGCGAGGAGAAGGCTGCTTTCCAATACGCGCCGGGAAAGTGGAGCGTGAAGGGGGTGGTCGGCCATTTCACCGATGCCGAGCGCATCTTCTGCTACCGGACGCTGGCGATCGCGCGCGGCGAGACCAAGTCGCTTCCGGGCTTCGACGAGAACTCATACGGAGAGGCCGGTGACTTCGATCGCCGCTCCATTCGCGATCTCGCCGATGACTACGAAGCTGCGCGGCGCTCGACCATCGCGATGCTTCGCGGAATTCCCGACGCCGCTTGGGCGCGCAGAGGCGTGGCCAATGAAGTCGCGGTCAATGTCCTCGGCCTGGCCTACATCATCCTCGGCCACGAACGGCATCATTTGAAAGTATTGCACGACCGATACGGAGTGTGATGCTGCGGTCGAGGTGAACGTTCCCCTCCACCCACCCGGCACTCTTGGCCTCCACCTCTCCGAACCATTTGCCGCGCTGCATGCGCGCGGCCACCAACCCGCCCAACCGCCCGTCGCGATCGCGGAACATCTGATGCTCGGGCTGACGCCACAGCGCGACGCGATAACGCTCGTCGAGCGTCGCATCGACGCCCACGAAATTGCGCTCGTGGTTCACGTAGTCGTGCAGCGTCACGAACAATCTCGGCTTCCGCAAAAAAAGATTGCCGTCGATCGAGTAGCCGAACGGAGTGAGAAGGTGTCCGGCCGACATGTTGAAACGGCTGGTGCCCGTCAAACCGATCAAGTTCGGATCGAGGAGATTGATGAGCGAGAGTTGTCCCTGTCGATGCAAGAAGTCATGTTCCGCCGGAGTCAGATCGCGTTCGCGAATGTAGCGACGGATGCCGACGCCGGAGGGATGGGGTCCGCGAGCGGGGTAGGGTTCGTTGGGGCGAAAAAGATCGTAGACCCAGGCCGTGAAATCGTGACCGGTGAAATCGCGCCGGCTCATGTGGGCGCCTTCGTCGCGTTCCCATTTGTCGGTAGCGGTGTTGGCCTCGTTGGTCGTTCCGGAAGCGATATACGCGATCGAATTCAGCTTCACCAGCCAGTACAGGGGCACGTTCCACGACGTTGCGCCGTTGAAGAAATGTTGCCGCTCCAGGCGCAGCACCAGCGCGTGTTCGCCCTCGATGCCGGCCTCGTGCGCGCGAACGAGGTCCGCCGGATGCTCGCGCTTCATCCGCGCGAGATTGTCGTCGCGGACGTGACTGACCGCGATCGCGTCCGCAAAAGGCCGGAAGCGATAGACATCATTGAAGCTCGCCACACCGCGATTGCCGAGGACGGCGCGATGAAATTCTTCGTGCACCCACGCGTCGCTCAGCGGGAGAGCAAGGACGATTTCGGCGGCGCCGTCGAACAGCGCGATGCTCGTCCTTGCCCACTGTTCGCGATCTCCCCATGCGCGGGCGATGGCGCGATGCGAGAGGTCGTAGAAGGCCGCCGTCCACGAAACGCTCTGCTCCATGGAGGGAGGATGAAAGCCGCGCGCGAAGTTGTCGGAGTCGACGACGACGATGTCCTGCCCGCGCGCGATCGACGCGACCAGGAGAGCGGTCAACAGCAGACTAGAACGGAACTTCGTCCTCTTCTTCGACCTGAGTCGCCGTCGCGGCGCCGCCCTTGCGTGCGCCGGCGTAGCTGCCGCCGCTGGGAGCGCCGCTATCGTCGCGTTTCTTATCGAGCATTTTCATCTCGCGCGCGACGATCTTCTTTCGGGATCGCTTTTGGCCGGTCTCTTTATCGTCCCAAGTATCGGTACGAAGTGTCCCCTCGATGTACACGAGGCTGCCCTTACGAAGGTACTGTCCGCAAATCTCTCCCAGCCGATCCCACGCCTCGATGTCATGCCACTCGGTACGTTCCTGCTTTTCTCCGCTCTTGTCGGTGAAGCGCTCGTCCGTGGCCATCGTGAACTTCGCGACTGTGCTGCCATTCGGTGTCGAGCGGATCTCCGGGTCTTTTCCAAGGCGACCCACGAGAATGACTTTGTTGATCATCATTAGTCTCCGAGTGGCAGTTTACTGCGAACGGACGCACAACCGTCGTTTTTCTACGGCGTGTAGAGTGCCACGTATCGGAGCACAGCGACGTAGTGGCACACGCTGCCGCCAATCACAAACAGATGCCACACACCGTGCGTGAACGCGACGCGTTTCCCGAGCGCATAGAAAACAATTCCGACCGTGTAGACGATGCCGCCGGCAACGAGCCACGCAATGCCCGCCGGCGGGAGCGCGCGACGCAGCGGCACGAACGCCAGCACGATCAGCCAACCCATCATCACGTAGAGCGTCACCGACACCCCGCGGAACCGTCCGTGAAAGACGGCATCTTTCGTCACGCCGAGGATCGCGAGCGTCCAGACGATGCCGAACAGCGTCCATCCCAGCGGACCGCGCAGCGTGACGAGCGTGAAGGGCGTGTACGTTCCGGCGATCAGCAGATAGATCGAGGTGTGATCGAACACCCGGAACACGTTCTTGGCCTTGCCTCGCAGGCTGTGATAGAGCGTCGAGCTGAGGTAGAGCACGACCAGCATCGTGCCGTAGATCGCGACCGCCGTGACCGCACGGGCGTCGGCCCGCAGGGATGCCAGCGTGACCACAACCGCTGTCGCGATCAGCGCCAGTACGGTGCCGACCAGGTGGGTAATGCTGTTGAATCGCTCGCCGCGGACCATGCTTCACCCTAGCACATAGAATCCGATTTGTGCGATGTGTCATTCAGCGCGTGCGGCGCGCGTCCGTCTCGGTGGCGGCCGAAGTCATCTCGGAGATCGGCGCGGGACTCCTGGTGCTGGCGGCAGTGGAGAAAGGAGATGGCGAGCAGACCATGCGGGATGCCGCGCGCAAGATCCGCGAGCTTCGAGTCTTCAGCGACGACGCCGGCAAGATGAATCGCGACGTCGCAGAAATCGGCGGATCGATCCTGGCTGTTTCTCAATTCACTCTGGCGGGCTCGCTGGCGCGCGGACGTCGCCCCAGCTTCGACAATGCCGAGGAGCCGGAGAAGGCGCGCGCGATGTTCGACGTCTTCGTCGCCGAGCTTGGCGCCACAGGAATTCCCGTCAAGACCGGACGCTTTCGCGAAATGATGATCGTCTCGCTCGAAAATGACGGGCCGGTGACGTTCGTCTACGAGTCCTGAGTCCTGTGTCCTGAGTCCTGAGTGGGTGGGCGTGCTCAGGACTCAGCACTCAGGACTCAGGACTTATACTTCGCGATCCTCATGCCGTACGACCCAAAAGCAATCGAAGAGAAATGGCAGCGCGCATGGGCCGATGCCCGCGTGGCCGAGATCGATGTCTCGAAGCCCGGCCAGAAGTACTACATGCTCAACATGTTTCCGTACCCGTCGGGCGATCTGCACGTCGGGCACGGACGCAACTACATCCTCGGCGATGCGCTCTATCGATATCTGATGATGCGCGGCCGCGCGGCCCTCAATCCGATGGGCTGGGACGCTTTCGGATTGCCGGCCGAAAACGCGGCCATCAATCGCGGCGTCCATCCACGCGAGTGGACGCTCTCGAACATCGCGCGCGAGAAAAAACAGTTCCAGCGATGGGGGATCCTCTACGACTGGTCCAAAGAGATCGCCTCATGCCATCCCGGCTACTACAAGTGGAACCAGTGGCTCTTCATCCAGCTCTATAAACGCGGCCTGGCGTACCGCGGCAAGGCTCCGGTCAACTGGTGCCCCAGCGATCAGACCGTGCTCGCGAACGAGCAGGTGATCGACGGCCGATGCGAACGCTGCGGTACGGAAGTCGTGCAGCGCGAGCTGGAGCAATGGTTCCTCAAGATCACGGCCTACGCCGATCGCCTCGACGACGGCCTCGACGCGCTGGAGCACTGGCCCGAGCAGGTCAAAGTCATGCAGCGCAACTGGATCGGCCGGTCCCTCGGCGCCGACGTCGACTTCCCCATACCCGACCTCGGTCATCCGATTCGCGTCTTCACAACGCGCCCCGACACGATCTACGGCGCGACCTTCATGGTGCTCGCGCCGGAGCATCCCGACGTTGCTGCGCTCATCGCGGACAGTCCGGACCGGACCGCGCTCGAGCGCTGGATCGCGGGCGTGCGCAATCAGAGCGCGCTCGAGCGCCAGGAGGCGGGGAAGGAAGGCCGCTTCACCGGCAAGTACGCCATCAATCCCTTCACGGAAGAAAAGATCCCGATCTGGCTCGGCAACTTCGTGCTGATGCAGTACGGCACCGGCGCGATCATGGCCGTGCCGGGACACGATGAACGCGACTTCGAGTTCGCGAAACAGTACGGGCTGCCGGTCCGGATGGTGGTGGCACCCCTCACCCCGTCCCTCTCCCCGCAAGCGGGGCGAGGGAGTTCGGCGGGAGGGCCCTCGCCCCGCGAAGCGGGGAGAGGGTGGCACGAAGTGCCGGGTGAGGGGGCTTACGTCGACAAAGAAAACGGTATCTCGGTCAACTCCGGCATCATCACCGACCTTCCCACGCCGAAGGCGATCGAGAAAATCATCGCGGAGATCGAGCGTCGCAAAATCGGCAAAAAGATGGTGCGCTATCGGCTGCGCGACTGGCTGATTTCGCGCCAGCGATATTGGGGAACGCCGATTCCGGTTTTGTACTGCGACAAATGCGGAATTGTTCTGGTACAAGAAAGGGACTTGCCGGTCGTGCTGCCGGTGGACGTCCAGTTCACGGGCAAAGAGGGAAATCCGCTCGCCAAGGATCCCAAGTTCGTCAACGCGACCTGTCCGACCTGCGGAGGCCAGGCTCGCCGCGAGACCGACACGATGGACACATTCGTCGACTCGTCGTGGTACTACCTGCGATTCATCTCGCCGCGCGACGAAACAAGAATCTTTGATACGAAGATGGCCAATCGCTGGCTGCCCGTCGATCAATACATCGGCGGCATCGAGCACGCCATCCTGCATCTGCTGTACTCGCGGTTCATCTGCCGCACGCTGTATGACATGGGCCTGGTCAGCTTCGAAGAGCCATTCGCGCGGCTCTTCAACCAGGGCATGATCACGAAGGAAGGTTTTCGCGATCCGTCATGCGGTCTGAGCTGGGTTCCGCTGGATGAGGTCGAGTTTCGCGACAAAAAACCCTTTCGCAACGGCGTCGAGTTGATTCCCGAGGTGGGGAAGATGTCGAAGTCGCGGTTCAATGTCGTGCCGCCCGACGCGCTGATCGAACGTTACGGCGCCGACACCGAACGCGTGTACACGCTGTTCATCGCCCCGCCCGAGAAGGAAGCGGCCTGGTCGGACGAGGGCGTCATCGGCGCGTATCGCTTCCTCAGCCGCGTGTGGAACATGGCCGACAGTGCAGCCGCCGGTGGAGCGCCGCCGGCCTCGGCGGCACTCATCCGCAAAATCCACCAGACCATCGCCGCCGTGACGCAGCGCATCGAGCGTTTCGAGTTCAACACCGCCATCTCGGCGCTGATGGAGCTCTCCAACGCGATCGGCGAGGCGCTGGCCGCCGGCGCCAACGTGCGCGAAAGCTACACCGTTCTACTGCAGCTGCTGCATCCGTTCGCGCCGCATATCACCGAAGAGTTGTGGGAGATGCTCGGCAACAAGCGCTTCGTCCTGCAGTCGAAGTGGCCGGTCGCCGATCCGAAGCTGATGCAGGAGGACATCATCACGATCGTGGTGCAGGTCAACGGAAAGCTGCGCGGGCACGTCGAGGTGCCGAATCCTCCGGTCGAGGAGCAGATCCTGGCTGCAGTGCAGAGCAACGACAAGATTCAACAATGGGTGAGCGGGAAGCAAGTTGTAAGAACGGTCTATGTACCAGGAAAATTGGTAAACGTTGTCGTTCGCTGAGTAACATTTTTGACGCGCGCGAGCGGCGATAACTTTCCAACCTCATTGTCTTCCATCATTACGGCCTTCGATCGCGAAAAAACAATTGTGCAGTTTCTTTTGCGATAGGTGCAAACGAACTCGTGCAGGTTCAAATCCTTTCGGTTGCACAAGAACCGTTGCATTGACGGAACATTGGCCTGCACAAAACTCGGTCACCGATTTTCAGGATGCGCAATGCAATCGAGGCCTGGCACAAAATCGCAACATTTGCGGCACACCTCATGCACAGCGGGTGTCCGGTGTTCGTAGTGCTGCCGCCAGGCCCGCGCACACAACCTCACCACAGAAGGTAGTTTCGGCTCCGGGCGCCTTTGGGTTCGAGGAGGCCCAGAAATGCGAGACCCAGATTCCTGCCGCTGTACGCGGCTGTGCGCAGCCTCTCTACTTAACGCCCCTCAAAGCAGCTATAGAAGCAACGCCGGAAGGTTGACCCGATGCAGCCGTAATAGAAGCTTCGGGCTGACCTTCCGGTCTCTTTGTCTCATAGCGACTTTGATTTCGCTGATTGCGCTGGCCGCACCTCCGGCGGCTGCCCAGCCCGTGTTCGTTAGTTGTCAAAACGACGTGCAAGGGGCCAACGACGTACCTGGTCAGAAGGACCTGACACGATTCTGTGTGGAGCCCGGAACTAGCCCGTTCGAGGTCTTTACACAGTGGGACTGGGACCTCGTAACTCTCTCCGGCGGAAACACCGGCGATGCCTGCTCCCTCTATGACACCAACGGTAATGGCAATGTCAACCTCGCGGTCTGCGTGACCATAAGGGACCATGGCCAATTCGCCACACTGGGAGCAGTGAGGCTGTTCAACTGCAGCGACAGTAGGCCTGACAGGTGTACTGGTAGTGTACAGATCGCTGGGAACATGTGTGTCGGCGGGACCAATGCCGGCGCCCCCTGCTCAAGCGAATCGGGCTGCCTCGGCGGTGGTGCCTGTATGCCGGGGCCAGGCAAGAACACCACGTGCTCGGTGTCGCAGCAGAACACCGATCCCTTCCCACCCGATGACGCCTACCCCTCGGACACAGTCGCCACTTGCTCGGTCGATCTTGCCGACTTCGGGGCGGGCACGAGCGCCACGTTGGTTGACGCGTGCTCCTATCCGTCCGAGATACCAAACTCCGACCCTTCGGACTGTATCCTTTTTCAGGGATGCACCGACGCCTCGCAGTGTAGCGACGGCAACCCGTGTACCACCGATACATGCGATACGACTTTGCATGCCTGTCGCCACACTCCGGCCACTGGGACTTCCTGCAACGACGGCAACGCCTGCACCACCAACGACACCTGTAACTCCCTGGGGTTCTGCGAGGGCAGCGCGGTCAATTGCAACGACAACAACGTCTGCACTGACGACAGCTGCAATCCCGCGACAGGGTGCGTACACACCAACAATACCGCCTCATGTGATGACAACACGGTGTGCAATGGCCATGAGGTGTGCGGTGGGGGGACCTGTAACCCCGGCGCCCCACTCAACTGCGACGACGGCAACGTCTGTACCGATGATGCTTGCGACCCGACGAGCGGATGCTTCCACACCAACAATACCGCCCCCTGCAACGACGGGAACGCCTGTACCACCAATGACACCTGTAGCGGTGGAGCCTGCGTTGGAGGGCCTGCACCTAACTGCAACGACAACAATGTCTGCACCGACGACAGCTGTAACCCCGCCACAGGCTGCGTGCACACCAACAACACCGCCCCCTGTAACGACGGGAACGCCTGTACCACCAATGACACCTGTGCGGGTGGCACGTGCGTAGGAGGGCCTGCGCCCAACTGCGACGACGGCAACATCTGCACTGACGACAGCTGTAATCCGGCCACAGGCTGCGTGCACACTAACAACACCGCCTCCTGTAGCGACGGGAACGCCTGCACCACCAATGACACGTGTTCGGGTGGGACGTGCGTGGGCGGGCCAGCGCCTAACTGCAACGACAACAACGTCTGTACCGACGATGCGTGCGATCCGGCGAGCGGATGCACGCACACCAACAACACCGCCTCCTGCGACGACGGGAACGCCTGTACCACGAACGACACCTGCGCGGGTGGAACGTGTGTCGGCGGGCCAGCTCCCAACTGCAATGACAATAACGTCTGCACCGACGACTCGTGTAACCCGGCCACGGGCTGCGTGCACATTAACAACACCGCCCCCTGCAACGACGGGAACGCCTGTACGACCAACGACACTTGCGCCGCGGGAGCGTGCGTCGGCGGGCCTGCGCCTAACTGCGACGACGGGAATGTCTGTACGACCGACGGCTGCAACCCCGCCAGTGGGTGTACGCATGTCAACAACACCAACCCCTGCAGCGACGGGAACGCTTGTACTACCAATGACACCTGCGCGGGTGGCGCGTGCGTAGGCGGGCCTGCGCCCAACTGCGACGACGGCAATGTCTGCACCGACGACAGTTGTAACCCGGCCACGGGCTGCGTGCACACCAATAACACCAATCCCTGTAGCGACGGGAACGCCTGTACCACCAATGACACCTGTAGTGGTGGAACCTGCGTCGGCGGGCCTGCGCCTAACTGCGACGACGGGAATGTCTGTACGACCGACGCCTGCAACCCGGCCAGCGGATGTACACATATCAACAACACCAACCCGTGCAATGACGGGAACGCCTGCACCACGAGCGACACCTGCGCCAACGGAACGTGCGTCGGCGGGCCGGCGCCCAACTGCGACGACGGCAACGTCTGTACGACCGACACCTGCAACACACAGACGGGTTGCGTGCACACCAACAACACCAACCCGTGTAGCGACGGAAACGCCTGTACGACCAATGACGCATGTAGTGGTGGAACCTGTGTCGGCGGGCCGGCGCCCAACTGCGATGACGGCAACGTCTGCACCGACGACAGCTGCGTTCCGGCCACAGGCTGCGTGCACACCAACAACACCGGCCCCTGCAACGACGGGAACGCCTGTACGACTAATGACACTTGCGCCGCGGGCGCATGCGTCGGCGGGCCGGCTGCCAATTGCAACGACAACAATGTCTGCACCGATGACAGTTGTAACCCGGTCACGGGCTGCGTGCACACCAACAACACCAATCCTTGTAGCGACGGCAACGCCTGTACGACCAATGACACCTGTAGTGGTGGAACCTGCATAGGCGGGCCTGCGCCCAACTGCGATGACGGCAACGTCTGCACCGACGACTCGTGCAACCCGGCCACGGGATGCGCGCACACCAACAACACCGCCCCGTGCAGCGACGGGAACGCCTGTACCACCAACGACACCTGCGCCCTCGGCTCGTGCGTGGGCGGGTCGCCGCCCAACTGCAACGACAACAACGTCTGTACCGACGACTCGTGCAACCCAGCGACGGGCTGCGTGCACAACAACAACACCGCTCCGTGCAACGACGGGGATGCCTGCACCAGCAACGACACCTGTAGCGGCGGCATCTGCACCGGTACCCCCACGGCCGTTAAGTACACCGGCGGCGGTCAATTCATCGCCACCAACGGCAACAAGTGGAGCTTCGGTTTCAACTTCAGGACACCCTCGAACGGGCCCACCGATGGCGAGTTCAACGGCCTCGACCACACATCGGGGTTCCACATCAATGGGCCAGTCATCGGACTGGTAACTCCTTGCGGCAATAACGGCGACTGCCCCAGCTGCACCAACTGCATCACGTTCAAGGTGAGGGATAAGAAGACGGGCTGCATCTACAGGGTTACAGTCGAAGACAACACAGAGCCTGGAGCAAATTCGGACAGGATCCGCATTCAGCGCCTCCCGAGCGACCAGGATCCCAATGCGCCCACTTCCTGCACCCTGATGATGGATACCGGCTGCCATACGCTGAGCAACGGAAACATCCAGAAGCATCCGACGAACTAAGGAGACTAGAGATGAAGATCAGGTTTGCAGTTTTGCTCACCGCCATCGCCCTCGGCGTGATTTTCGGCGGGAGTCCGCCCGCCCTCGCGCAGACCTCGGTGACGGCCGGCGCGGGCGGGATCTTTCCGCCTGGTACAACTTTCAATGGAGTTCCGATCAACGGCCTGCAGTCCGGCTACGGCGTGCAGATCGATACCACGGGATCGCTTGGCCAGTTTTGCACAATTCTGCTCGGTGTTTCTCTTGGAGGTCTGCAGCAAAACATCGTGATTGAAGGCAAGGCCACCAGCGGTTCCCGAAACGCGGCGAACATCGCTACTTTCTCCGGCACGTGCACGATCAACATGGGCGACGGCACCCCGCCGCTTCTTGGTGTCCCGTTCACGGCCACGATCACGACAAACGCCAACGATCAAGGGACGATCGGCGTGCTCCTGGGCCAGACCGCGCTGCCGACGGCAACGGTCAATCAGGGGAGCATGACGATCCAATAGGGTTCCGTCCGCACGTGCGCGCCCGCACGTGCGGACGGGCCTCATTCTTGAATCGTCATCGCCCAAACGAGGGGGGTTCATGAAGAAGGCGCGTTTCGCTCGAACGATGGTTGCATTGCTGATGGTGATCGCACCGGTTGCCGCATCGGCCCAAGGGACACAGACCGATGACTTTAAGAAGGCAATCGATTCTCTAAGTGAGAGCCAGAAGGCGATCCTGAAAGAACTGCAAGAGATTCACAAATTACTCGCGCAGCAGGGGCAAGGGCGACCCGCGGCCGATGCGCTTCCCATTGCGCCTGTCAATGTCGACAAAGAACCATTCAAGGGGAACCCAAACGCGAAAGTGGCCGTCATTGAGTTCTCCGACTTTCAGTGTCCGTTCTGTGGCCGGTATGACAAAGACACATATCCCGCAATCCTCAAGGACTACGTAGACACCGGCAAGGTGAAGTATGTGTGGCGCGACTATCCGCTCGACTTTCATCAGAACGCCGAAAAGGCGGCCGAGGCGGCGCATTGTGCCGGCGAGCAAGGGAAATTCTGGGACATGCACGATCGCCTCTTCGCCAATCAGCAGAACATCGCAGCCGCCGATCTTCCCAAGCACGCTGAAGCTTTGGGACTGAATGTTTCGCTCTTTCAGCAATGTCTCGACAGCGGGCGCTTCGCCACCGAGATCAAGAAAGACATCGCCGACGCGGGCGGTGCAGGCATCTCGGGAACGCCGTCATTTCTCATCGGTGTCGTCCAGCCAAACGGTTCCGTGAAAATCACCAAAAAGCTCGTTGGCGCCAAATCGTACGCGGAGTTCAAGTCGGCGATCGACTCTGTTCTGATGCCGCCAGGCGGAGGTGGGGGAACTCGCTAGATGGGTAAACATCGAGAACCACCCAAAATCGAATCCGAGGAGCGCCGATCCTCGCTCGCGGTCATGGTGCAGGGTGCGACGATCGCGGTTTTGTCCGTTCTCCTCGTCTCCAGTTACTTCAATGCCCGATCGACTCGCACGGCAGCTAACAACCTCGAGTCTCGACTTGACCAGATCGATTCTCGCCTTGCGAAGCTCTCCGCAAACGTGGAGCGGGTCGCAGCGCGCAGCGCGGCGCCTGGACAGCGTGGACCTGATCCCAATCGCGTCTATCCTGTCAAGATCGACGGCGCGCCGATGGAAGGCCCGATCACGGCAGCCGTCACGATCGCCGAATTCTCCGATTTCCAGTGACCGTTCTGTTCGAGAGTCGGTCCGACTCTCCAGCAGATCCGAAAAACCTACGGGGACAAGGTGCGAATCGTTTGGAAACACTATCCGCTCGATTTTCACAAAGACTCACCATTGGCGCATCTCGCAGCGATGGCCGCACAGAATCAGGGAAAATTCTGGGAGTATCACGACAAGCTGTTCGCGAATCAGCCGAAGATTCAACGTCAGTACTTGCTCCAGTACGCGCGCGACCTCGGCCTGGACATGAAGCGCTTCGAATCCGACCTTGACGGCACGCGCGGCAAGAGTGCCATCGATGCAGACATTGCCGAGGCCAAAGGGCTCGGGGTCAGCGGAACTCCGGCGTTTTTCGTGAATGGTCATTTCTTGTCCGGCGCGAAGCCGTACGAAGAGTTCGCGAAGGTGATTGATGCGGAGCTGAGCCGACCGAAAGCGACAGCGCCCGGGCTTTAGCGCGTGCTAACCTCTTCGATGTGAAAAAAGCGCTCCTCGCGCCACTCGCGATGCTGTCCGCGTGCGGCTATGCGCTCGTGGGCCGCAGCAATTCTCTCGATCCGAAGATTCACACGGTCGAGGTACCGGCCTTTGTCAATCGCACCACGCGCGTGGGCCTGGAGCAGCTGGTCACGCAATCGGTGGCCGACGAGGTGGTCGCGCGCGGCCGCCTGAAGCTGGTCAGCAATCCCAACAGCGCCGACGCCATCCTGCGCGGCTCCATCGACAGCTTCGGGATCTTTCCGATCGCCTTCAATCCGCAAGGGCGCGCGACGCAGTATCAGATCTCGATCACCGCCAAGATCGAGCTGGTCGACCACCGCAACGAAGACAAGGTGCTGTGGAAGAACGATCAATACCGTTTCGCCGAAAACTACCAGGTCAACCTCGAATCGACGGACGCCTTCGACCAGGAAACACGCGCCATCGCCGAGATCGCGCAGCGCTTCGCGGAGACGCTGGTGACGAATCTGCTCGAGGGATTCTGAGTCCTGAGTGCTGAGTCCTGAGTCCTGAGTGGGCGGGACTCAGCACTCAGGACTCAGCACTAAGCACTCGTATGCTACGATTCGTCGATTTCCTCGAAGGAGCTTCCCCGACCATGGCGATGCATCGAACTTTATTCACCTCGGAGTCTGTGACCGAGGGTCATCCGGACAAGATCGCAGACCAGATTTCCGATGCCATCCTCGACGCCGTCCTGGCCGAGGATCCGGTGGGCCGGGTGGCCTGCGAAACGCTCGTGACGACCGGCATGGCCATGATCGCCGGCGAAATCACGACCAAGACCTACGTCGATTTCCCTTCCATCGTTCGCAACACCATCAAAGAAATCGGATACACGCGCGCCAAGTACGGCTTCGACAGCGAAACGTGCGCCGTGATTTCATCGATCGATCCCCAGTCGCCCGATATCGCGCAGGGCGTCGACACCGGTGGCGCGGGCGATCAGGGTCTGATGTTCGGCTTTGCGTGCCGCGAGACTCCCGAGCTCATGCCGCTTCCGATTACGCTGGCGCACAAGCTGGTGCGTCGTCTGGCTGAAGCACGCAGATCGGGCGAGCTCGATTTCCTGCGCCCTGATGGCAAGTCGCAAGTCACAATCGAGTACGAAGGAAAACGTCCCGTGCGCGCGCAGGCGATCGTGATCTCGACGCAGCATTCGCCCGACGTCAGCAATCGCGATCTGCGCGAAGTGATCACCGAGAAGGTGATCAAGCCGACCGTCCCAGCCGAATTTCTCGATAAGGAAACGGTGTTCCACATCAATCCGACCGGCAGATTTGTGATCGGCGGTCCGCAGGGCGATACCGGCCTGACGGGACGCAAGATCATCGTCGATACCTACGGCGGACGCGGACGTCACGGCGGCGGATCTTTCTCAGGAAAAGATCCGACCAAGGTCGATCGCTCGGCGTGCTACATGGCGCGCTACATCGCCAAGAACATCGTCGCGTCCGGCCTGGCCGATGAAGTCGAGGTGCAGCTGGCCTACGCCATCGGGGTGGCCGACCCGGTCTCGGTCTACGTCGAGACGTTCGGGACGAGCCGCATCGATCCGAAGCGCCTGTCCGACCTCGTCCGCGAACACTTCCAGCTCACGCCGCGCGGCATCATCGAGTCGCTGCGCCTGCGACGCCCGATCTACAAGAAGACGGCTGCGTACGGCCACTTCGGCCGCACGGAGCCGGAATTCTCGTGGGAGGCCGCCGACAAGGCGGCAGCGCTGCGATCGGCGTCGGGCGTGCGCGAAGTGGTCACGGTTTAAGCGCGAACAGAGTTGCGTTTCCGCGCTGCGTGACGCTGAGCGTGTGACGATCGAGAGTCTGCGCTAGCGTGCGCCCTGCTCCCGTCGACAGAATGGTCTGGCGCTCTTCGACTTTGGTCTCCACTGCCGTTGGTGGTGGCGTCGCGAATACCGCGATGTGCGTGATCCCGTCCCGACGCAGCCGCGCGTAAAGCGCATCGGAATTGCCGGCGTCGAGATACGCCGAAATGCGCTGACCGTCGAAGTTGCCGCCTCCTCGCACGCGATGTTGAAACCAGTAGGTCTCGTTGAGACCGATCAGCAGCGTGCACGAGTTGGGCGGCAGCGCGGCGTCGACCGACGCGATGGTCGTCGTCGATGGCCGCATGGTCGCCAGATATTGCTTTTCGTCCAGACGCCCGGAGAGCAGCGCGAATGCTTCCGTGCGATCGGTGAAAAATGCGACCAGGAAAAGCTGCATGACCACCGCCATCGCGAGCGCCACGCGGATCGGGCGGGTGGGCGGGAGGGCGCGGGCGGCGGGGATCGCGAAGAACGGGACGAGAAGACGCGCCGAGGGCGCGAGGAGAAACAGAAGCGCACCGGCTGCCATCAGGATCCACGGCAGCAATCCAACCGTTAACGTGCATGCGATGAAGAGCGACGCGCCCAGGCTCTCGTCGATAAATCGGCCGTCGAAAACGTAATCGGAGAAAAACGCTCCGGCCCGATAGTGGGCGACGTGCGGTGCCAACGCGCCGAAGAAGGGGGCGATCGGATTGCCGGTCAGAATCAGATTTCGGATGAAGAAGATCGATCCGACCGCTACCCCAGGCAGCACACCCCGAAATCTTCGCGTAACGAGAATCGCAATCAGCGCGATCGGAACGAAGGTGTATTTCGTCAGCAGCCCGGCAGCGACGGCTGCCGAAACGGTGGCGACATCATCATTCTCGAGAGCGTTCACGAGCGCGAGCGAAACGCCGAGAACGATCCAGTCGACCAGCGACCAGCCGGCGGTCAGCGCCAGAGCCGGAGTCGCGACGATCGCGACGGTCATGATCGGACAATCCTTGGTATTGCGAAGCAGGACAACGACGACGGCAATCGCCGCGAAGAGATGCAGGAAATGCGACGCCACGCCGCCGCCGGTTCCGAGGATCGCGAGAAAGGGAATGTCAGCCGACTCGATGCCCAGAGGGAAGTACGAATGCGAAACGAGCGGAAGATCGATCGCACGCCCTTCCTTCACCCACGTCCACGGCACCGCGAGGTGATAGGCGAGCTCGTCGAGCGTGGAGGGGGGTGCTTGCGCCTCGATCAATGCCGAGAGGCCGATGAGCGCGAGGGCGAGCGTGGTGGCGGGCTTCGGTGTGGCGGCGGGCGCCTCGCCCGCTGCTGAGCGGCCGAGGGCGGCCGCTCCCACACCACCCAGGATCCCCACCATCGGCACCATCGTCCAGGCGGAGATCTTCATCAGCGCGGCCAGAAAACAAATCGCGCCGAAAATCGGATATCCGACGATGAAGTTCAGCGCGATGTCGGGGCGCAGCCGTCGCGCGAGAAAACCGCTGCCGATGCAGGCGAGAGACGCCGCGACCGCGAAGAGAATCGGGATCCCGACACGCCGCAGAAACAGCTCGACCAGGACGAAGCCGTTGAAAAGAACTAGCACAAGGTAGGCGGCGATGACGATCGCGATGACGCGTCGCATCATCAGATGGGCTGCAGCGCCGCCCGAATTGCGAGCACGTCCTCGATGATCGACCGCGCCGCGTCGGGACGGATCTGCGTGGTGCGGTCCGACAGCGCCGCTGGCGGATTGTCGTGCACCTCCATGAAAAATCCGTCCGCGCCCACCGCCGCCGCCGCGCGCGCCAGCGGCCGCGCGAACTCAGGCGTGCCGCCGGTCTGCTTTCCTTCGCCGCCCGGCTTCTGCATCGAATGCGTGATGTCGTAGACCACCGGCGCGCCGAATCCGCGAATGATCGGAAACGCGCGCATGTCGACCACCAGATTCTGATAGCCGAACGACGATCCGCGCTCGGTGATGAAGATGCGGTCGTTGCCGACTTCGTGGCCCTTCTCGAGGATGTTCTTGGTTTCCTCCGGAGAAAGGAATTGGCCTTTTTTCACGCCGACCGGCTTTCCGGTGCGCGCCGCCGCCGCGACCAGATCGGTCTGGCGGCAGAGAAAGGCCGGGATCTGGAGGATGTCGAGAACCTTCGCGGCCGGCTCCGCCTGATCGGGTTCGTGGATGTCCGAGATCAGCGGCAAGCCCGTCTCCTCTTTCACAGCGCGGAGAATGTCGAGCCCTTCCTCGAGCCCGGGTCCGCGGAAGGAGTCGATCGACGAGCGGTTCGCTTTGTCGAATGACGATTTGTAGACCAGGTTGATCTTCAGCGCGTCCCGCAGCTTCCGCAGCGTACGTGCCATCGCAAGTGCGTGCTCGCGCGACTCGATCACACACGGTCCGGCGATGAAGAGGGGAGGATGATCACCGCCGAACGCGATGTCGTTGGTGATCCGAATCGTGCGCGTGGTCATCCCGCCGGGGATGGTACCGCAGGCCGCCCGAGCATGGCGCCGGCGATGGTCCCGCCGATGTAAATCACGAACGACGCGACCGAGAACCACACCGGCTGCGGAATCATCGTCGCGTTCGCGATTCCGCCCAGGAACAGCAATGCACCGATGATGTAGGCAGGCACGCGACTGCGTCCGATTTTCGCGCCCAGGAATGTTCCCGCCAGCGTTCCGATCAACCAGCCGATCAGCACCACTACCATCGCGAGCGCCGGCAGTGCCGCCACGAACTTTTTCACCTCATCCATGTTCCGCATGTTGTAGCCGGGCGGCGGCGGGTACAAGAAATGGACGATCAACTCGGCGCACTGAACGATCAGCGCGGCGACGATGATTCCGAGGATGGTGGCGCCGATTCTTCGCCAGACCACTAAACCAGCTCGGCCTCGCGCGGGATGCTCACCGGCGCTGTCTTCTGGGAAGTCTTGTACGCACGCGCGGCCGCGATGTAGGAGCGGAAGAGCGGATGGGGAGCCATCGGCCGCGACTTGTATTCGGGATGGAATTGGCATCCGACGAACCAGGGATGGCCTTCCAGCTCCACGATCTCGACAAATTTTCCGTCCGGCGATGCGCCCGTCACATGGAACCCGCGCTGCGCCAGCGTCGGAACATACTCGGGATTCACTTCGTAACGGTGTCGATGGCGTTCTTCCACAAGGTCGACGCCGTACGCCTCGCGAACGAGCGAGCCTTCTTTGAGACTGCACGGATATTTTCCGAGCCGCATCGTGCCGCCCAGGGCCTCGACGCCGATGAGATCGCGAAGCTTGAAGATCACTTTGTACGGCGCTTCGTCATCAAATTCGGTCGAGTTCGCGCCCACCATGCCGCAGACGTTGCGCGCGAACTCGATGGTCGCGCATTGCATGCCCAGACAAATCCCGAAGTAGGGGATCTTCTTTTCGCGCGCGTAACGGATTGCGCGCAGCTTGCCTTCGATGCCCCGCGCTCCGAAGCCGGGCCCGACCAGAATGCCGTCGACATTGGCTAATTCTCCGTGATAGCCCTCCTCCTCCAGCGCTTCCGAGTCGATGTAGATGATGCGGACCTTGACGTTGTTCGCGATTCCGCCATGGATGAGCGCTTCGTTCAGCGATTTGTAGGAATCGCCGAACTCGACGTACTTGCCCACGAACCCGATCCGCACTTCATCTTCGGGGTGGCGCAGCTTGCGGACGATCTCTTCCCACTTCCCGAGCGCCGTGAATTCCTCGTGGGGCAGATGCAGTTTGTCGAGCAGGATTTCATCGAGCCCTTCCCGCGAGAACGCCAGCGGAACCTGATAGATGAACTCGACGTCGAGCGCCGAGACCACCGCCTCCTCTTCCACGTTGCAGAAGAGCGCGATCTTTTTCTTCATCTCCTCGGGAATCGGCCGCTCGCTGCGGCAGAGAAGGATGTCGGGCTGGATGCCGATCTCGCGCAGCTCCTTCACCGAGTGCTGCGTCGGCTTTGTCTTCAGCTCCTCGCTGGCCTTGATGTACGGCACCAGGGTGAGATGTACGTTGATGGCGTTGCCGCGTCCCACTTCCTGACGGAACTGGCGGATTGCTTCCAGGAATGGCAGCGATTCGATGTCGCCGACCGTGCCGCCGATCTCGACGATCACCACGTCCACCCCTTCGCTGACATCGCGGATGCAGCGCTTGATCTCGTCGGTGATGTGCGGGATCACCTGCACCGTCTTGCCGAGGTAGTCGCCACGGCGCTCTTTTTCGATGACCTTCAGATAGATCCGGCCGGTGGTCCAGTTGTTCTTGCGCGTGGCGCGCATGGTTGTGAATCGCTCGTAGTGGCCGAGGTCGAGATCGGTCTCCGCGCCGTCATCGGTGACGAACACTTCGCCGTGCTGGAACGGCGACATCGTTCCGGGGTCGACGTTGATGTAGGGGTCGAACTTCTGCAGCGTGACCTTGAAACCGCGCGCTTCGAGAAGCGCACCGATGGAGGCCGCGGCGATCCCCTTGCCCAGCCCCGACACAACACCGCCGGTGATGAAGATGAATTTTGTGCTCATGGCAGGCCTCCGGAAACCCGAAATGAAAAATTTCGAATTTCAAATGAAAAATGAAAAAAGCGCGCCGAAGATGGCCACGCTCTCAATTTTTCATTTGAAATTTGAAATTTGAAATTTGGTTTTGAGGGGGGAAAGTCCGGCTGAGCTTGTTTTACTTCGATGATCGTGAGCCTTACGCTCACGAATTTGCCTCCCGATCAGCCATGTTTCGCCAACTCCTGCTCCACACGCAAAACGTCCTCCGGTCGATCAATTCCGAGGTGAGGCCGTCGGGTGTGGAGCACTTGGATTCTAAAACCGTTTTGCAGTGCTCGCAACTGTTCGAGAGATTCGGCACGCTCCAGCGGAGAGGGTTCGAGCTTCGCCAGAGCGCGGAGCACCCCAGTCTGGTAACCGTAGAGTCCTATGTGATGCCGGGAGCCCGCGAGAGGTGCCCTCGAGAAGTAGAGAGCGGTGCCGTCGAGGGTGGTGACGACTTTGACGATGTCTCGTGACTCTCGCTCTCCGTCATTCTCAAAGGGACAGGCCAGCGTCACCATGTCGGCCTTGGTCCTCTGCAGATTCTCGATGAGAGCATCAATGCTCGCGGCATCGATCAGCGGCTCGTCGCCCTGGAGGTGGATGACCTGATCGAACTCTCCACCCAGTAGATCGAGCGAGGCGGCGATGCGGTCGGTACCCGACTGAAAATCGCCTTTGGGCTGCACGACCTTTCCGCCGAACTTGGCCACGTGATCGGCGATGCGATCGTCATCCGTGGCGACGAAGATGGCGCTCGCGCGACGTGCAAGGTTGGCGCGCTCGTAAACGCGCCGGATCAGCGAAGTTCCCGCGATCATCGCCAGAGGTTTTCCAGGGAAGCGCGTCGACGCCCAGCGCGCGGGAATTACAATCACGGCATTCATGAAGGCGTCCGATCATAGCTTGATGCACCGCATAGCGATCGGGGTGCTCGTGCTCTTCGCGCTGGTTGCCGCGTACAGCCGCCTCTAGCTGCTCTATGCCCACAAATTCTTGGATGTCACCGTTATCTAGCAGCTGGTTTCTCATCTGATTCGTGCCGTCTAAGTGTAAATACGGAGGGAATGCAGTTTGCTTCCCACTCGCTGAAAAGGAGGCGGTATGAGTAGGTTTAATCGCGACTTCACGGTTGCTGTCCGCATCTTGACCGTAATCACTTGTACCTTCTTTGCAGGTAATGCATTCGCGCAATGTAGAACCGAGCGCTGTCTGCGCGCTACTGCCTGGCTCCAAGGTTACACGGCAATAATCACGACAAACGCGACAGAAACTGAAGCCCGCGCGGCACGGGACTTTGCCGAGCAGCAAGGCGCACGAATTGCTGTCATTACGCCGCGTATCATGCTCGGTTGGGTTAATCCTGCACTTGACCGTACTCTTATTGGTCAACATGGAATTCTCGCGATAACACGGGCGGCCGTCGACGCGCGCTCACTGCGCCTCGACGAACCAAGTCTGCCGCAACTCCCGTTCCTAGAAAAGCAGGCAGGAATCGCTCTACGTTTCTTCAACGCAGTGGTTTCCGGCGAAATCGCTCGACAGAAGGAAGCCGCGCTGCAGGTGACGCCTCGTCCAATTACCGGTTGCATCTCTGCGGAGTGGAATTCGGCCGTCACCGCGAATGTCTCCAGCCCGCCGAGTAACAGCGGAAATCTGACGGGTCCACGGAGAATTGCCAGGCAAGCTGTCGTTCCAAATGACCACTTAGGCGGGCTAACCCGCAGATGCGGGGCTTGATTAACGTCGAAGTGTTCGAAGTCGAAAGCTCTGGCCAAGTGACACCCACACCCTCCGATCCGGACCAGAGTCCCGGTGATCTCAACACCTATACTTGGACTGGCGCCGAGTACAGCAACATTACCAATCAGGCTATTTATAGCCTCAGTTTCTGGCGTAACCAAGCAGCCGCTCGCGGTATCAGTCTCGGTTTTATCATTGGCGTCTGGGAGCCATACAACAGCTTGGTGAACCAGCGTTACGAGCCGATAACTCATAACGTCCTCGATGATTTTCGCTGGATCAATCAAATCATGGAGCAGTGTCGACCACCGTTTAGCGGTTGCAGGGCCGAGGGATACGGTGTAAGCGCGCCGCCGGCGCTCATCTTCAGTCGCGATAACGTGGCGACCAGAGTCGAGGAATACAATCACGATCAGCTGAATCGCGTATCGCCGCCTTACGACGGCGCTTTCTCCGTATTCGTTGCCTATAATCCTCCCGGGGCGCCGAGCTTCTTTCCGGGTTCCGGTGGCATCTACGCCTATACGTACGACCTTAGCGGCCCCTGGGTGCAGACGTTGTTTATCAACGATTACTGGGGATCCAACAATTTTGATCGTGTGCTAAGCCATGAAACTGGCCACGTTTTTTGGGCGTGCGATGAATATAACGCTGGCTGTTTCCGCACAGGCTGCAATTCGTGTACACGGGGACGAGGCCCGAGACCAACCGCTCCAAATCGCAATTGCGAAGTTGGCCAGTGTATCGGCCCACAGGCCTGCATCATGAACGGAGCAGTCGACTGGACCGGACTATGCGGCGACACGCCGTTACAAATCGGCTGGTGAAAAGGGGAACGAATGCACCGCGCTCTGCTCTCAATCATTGTGGCATGTTCAACGATTCGTCTTGCCGGCCAGAATATCGTGATCGTGAGCGAGCGAATCCTTGTCCCGGTTTCCGTTCAGAACGTGAAGGGCGTCAACGGTTCGTTATGGGAAACAAAGGATTTGATCCGCAATGATTCGTCCGTCGAAGTCGGCATTACTCCTACATCGCCAGGTTTCCGCATCGCGCCGTTAAGCACGGTCAACGGTTTTCTCTCGGTCCGATTCGACCACAGTGACGTGCCTGGAACGATTTTCTGGCTGGGATATCCGGAGGGATTCGACAAAGCGAACCTTCACTTCAATCTTCGCGTCCAGGATGTCTCGCGGCAAGCGCAAACGTGGGGGACAGAGATTCCGGTCGTACGCGAATCGGAGCTCTCAACGCGCAAGATCGTCCTTCTCGGAATTCCGACCGACTCTCGCTTCCGACAAGCGCTCCGGATTTACGAGACCGACTTGCGAGGCGCCGGCGTCGCACGGCTTCGAATGTTCGAGCTCGACGGGAAAACGCCGCTTGTCGATATCAATGTCGCTCTGCCGTCGGCGAGCGGATCGGAGTTCGAACCGGGATTCGCGCAGTACCTATGGCTCACCAGAGATTTCCCGCAGCTTCTTTCGACGACATTGCTGCGAATCGAAATCGAGCCAGTCTCTCCGGGCATGCGATTCTGGGCTTTCGTTAGTGTCACGAACAATGAAACGCAGCATGTGACTGTCATAACGCCGCATTAAACTGCGTTCATGAACGCGTCCGATCATAGCCTGATGCGCCGCATGGCCATGGGGGTCCTCGCGATTTTCGGTTTCGTCGCCGCGTACGATCGTCTCTATTTGCTTTACGCCCACAAATTCTTCGATGTCTCCGGCCGGGCGCAGTGGATCTGGGCGCAGCATCAGCTCAGCCGCAACATTCCGGTCGCGTTCTTCGCGACTCACAACTTTGATCTCCCTCCCAATCGCCAATTCACCCGAATCAAAGTCGCGGTCGATCCGGAGTACACGCTTTATTTCAACGGTGTCCAGATTGGCGGCCGGCGAATTCGCGAGGACAGCGCGCTCGATGTCTACGATGTCAGCAAGCTCGCACGCGACCGCGGCAACCGCATCGTGATCGCGGCCCGCAGCGCGAACGGCGTCGGCGGCGTGATCGCCTCTATCGACATCACCGACGCCTACAAGAATGTCGAACCGACCGGCAGCACCTGGACCATCGTGCGCGCGTGGCGCGACGATCTGCTGACTCGCGATCCCCCCCGATCGTGGATGACGCCACCGATGCTGATCGGGCGTCCACCGATTGGACGTTGGAACTTCCTGTCGCAGCGCGCGGGCATCTTCGCTTCACCGCCGCAGAAGATCGTTCCGCCCAAGACGGCGTTCAGTTTCAAGACCGCCATCCCGGAAATCCGCGATGTCAACGGCGTTCCGGTTGTCGGATCGCGACCGAGCGCCGCGACGGCTTACGATTTCGGCGGGATCCACGGGCGTGCGCGATTCGCGATCAACTACGACAACGGAGTGGCGCGCTCCATTCAGGTGCGGTTTGCGAACGATCGCTTGGAATTGATCACCGTCGAAGGCCCGGTCGAAGAATTTGTTTTTGCGGCCGGTGAAAAAACGATCCTTGACCCCGAGGAACGCTCGTTTCGCTATGTGATGGTGTACGGGGGTCAGGCGAGCGTGGCCGTCATTCAGTAGACGCGGGCGTCAGAAAACCACTTTGCGAATGAAATACTCTTCGCGTGTCATCTTCTTCGAATCGAGCGTCTCGGCATCGGCATGCGTCATTTGAAAGCGACCGGCCGCGACGCCGATGGTCGTTTGCATGAACAGCTCCGCCATGTCGATCTTCGTCCCCGGAACACCCGCTTCGTGCATCATCAGGAATGCGGTCGCGCTGAGGGCGTTGAAGACTTTTTCCTCGTTATCGGTCACCAGCTCGGCTCGGAATGTGTGCGCTCCGGTCGGGGTCAGTTTGTGCTCGAAGATCCCGACGTTCTCGTAGGCGCGCTCGAATTTGGCGATCACATCGCTGGAAAGCGGAATGCCGCTGATGGGCGCGACCGGCGGCGGTGCATTCGGATTCGTGACGGCAGGTTGCTCGGTGGGCAGTTTGCGGAGCTTGAACGCGCCGCCGAGGTTTGACTGCGCCGGCTTGGTCCCGCCGGTGGGCTGTAGCTGCTCTTGTCCGAGGACCGATCCGCCGCCGTACTTGGTAGCTTCTTCGGATTTCGCGACGTCGATGGAAGCAGGATCGAGCTGCAACGTCTGTCCGTTCTCGAGCTGGAAGGTCGCCTTGCCACCGACGACCGTCCATTTCTGTCGGGCCTTGTACTGCGTGCCGTCTTTCAGAACGATGAAGTACGCTGCGAATGCCTGAGTCGAAAGGAGAAACGACGCGGCGACGGTGACGAGCAATTTCCGCATTAGACCGTCGATTATACTGGCTCGCGATGCTGGTCGTGATGGAAGCCGCCGCCTCGGCGGAACAGATCGATGCCGTCGTACGGCACATCGAACGGCTGGGGCTCAAAGCGCTCCCGATTCCGGGTGCTTTCCGGACAGCCGTCTGCGTCACCGGTCAGCAGGCCACCAAAGACCCGGCCAACGTCGAGAACTTCCCGGGCGTCAAGGAAGTCATTCTCGTCACGCAGCCGTACAAGCTCGTCAGTCGAGAGGCCAAGCCCGACGACTCCGTGATCAGTGTCGGAGGCGTGGACGTCGGGGGCAACGGGGTGGTCGTGGTGGGTGGGCCGTGCGCAGTGGAATCGCTCGATCAGACGCGCACGATCGCGGAGGGCGTCAAGCGCGCGGGCGGGCAGCTCTTTCGCGGCGGCGCGTACAAGCCGCGCACCTCACCGTATTCGTTTCAGGGCCTCGGCGAACCCGGCCTCGAGATTCTGGCGCGCGTCCGCGACGAATTCGATCTGCCCATCGTGACCGAAGCGATCGATCAGGAGTCGCTACACCTCGTCGATCGCTACGCCGACTGCATCCAGATCGGCGCGCGCAACATGCAGAATTTCGCGCTCCTCAAGGCGGCCGGCCGCGCCCGAAAGCCTGTGCTGCTGAAGCGCGGCATGTCGGCGACGCTCGAAGAGCTGCTGCTTTCCGCCGAATACATCATGTCGGAAGGCAACTACAACGTGATCCTCTGCGAGCGCGGCGTCCGCACATTCGCCGATCACACCCGCAATACGCTTGATCTGTCGGTTGTGCCCGCGATCAAGCGAATGTCGCACCTTCCAATTTTGGTAGATCCCAGCCATGGCACTGGCAAGCGAAACAAAGTGCTTCCGATGTCGCGCGCGGCGATCGCGGTGGGCTCGGACGGCGTCCTGATCGAAGTGCACCACAAGCCCGAGGAGGCGTTGTCGGACGGGCCGCAGGCGATTCTGCCGGAGGCGTTCGAGCAACTCGTGCGCGAGGTCGACGCGATCGCGCAGGTGCTGGGGCGGACGCTGCAACCGGCGCTGGCTGCGCGATAACTTCATCCTGAGCGAAGCGAAGGATCTCCGGTGGAGCAGCTGCCGCTGCGGCTAACTGCGCAGCTGTTGCACCGGAGATCCTTCGCTTCGCTCAGGATAAACTGCGAAAAAATTGAGAAGAACCAAAATCATCGCCACCCTCGGTCCCGCCTGTAGCACTGAAGAAACGATCCAGCGTCTTTTAACGTCCGGCGTCGACGTCTTCCGCCTCAATTTCTCGCACGGTACTCCGCAGGAGCGGGTGCGTCTGATCGAAATCATTCGCCATTCCGCCACGGAGCATGGCAAGTACATTCCGATCGTCGGCGACATCCAGGGACCGAAGCTGCGCATCGGCGAAGTCGATGGGGTCGTGCAACTGCAAAACGGCATGACCTTCGTGATCACGACGGAGCCGGTGCAGGGAAATGCCACGATGATGTCGACTCCATTCACGCACCTGCCGCAGGAAGTGCAGCTTGGCCATCGCATTCTCATCAACGACGGACTGGTGGAGCTGGTCGTCACCGCGATCGACGAAAAGAGAGTGACGACGCGGGTGCTGCACGGCGGCCCGATCTCGTCGCGGAAGGGGATGAATTTTCCCGACACCGACCTGAAGATCCCGGCGATCACCGAAAAGGACCGCGAAGATGTGAAGTTCGTAGTCGAGCATCAACTCGACTACATCGCGGCGTCATTCATTCGGCGACGCTCGGATATCGAGGAGCTTCGCGCGCTGTTGCGTGCGCTGGGCGGCGATGAGATCAACGTCATCGCCAAGCTCGAAAAGGCGCAGGCCATCGAGCAGCTCGAGGAGATTTTCGAGGTCTCCGACGGCGTCATGGTCGCGCGCGGCGACCTGGGCGTGGAGCTGCCGCCGGAAGACGTGCCGATCGTGCAGAAAAAAATTCTTGCCAGCGCCAGCCGCTGGGGAAAATTCGCGATCACGGCCACCCAGATGCTGGAGTCGATGACGGTCAGCTCGCGGCCGACGCGCGCGGAAGCGTCCGACGTCGCCAATGCGATCTTCGACGGATCCGATGCCGTGATGCTGTCGGCAGAAACGGCGTCGGGAAATTATCCGACCGAAGCCGTGCAGATGATGGCCCGCATCATCATGGCCGCGGAACAGAATCGCGAGCTGGTCGCTCGCGTCAGACGCGAGCCGTTCCGGAAGGTCTCCGAAGCCGATGAATTCACCGACGCGCTGGCGGGCGCTGCCAATTACGCCGCCGAGCAGCTCGATGCGAAGTACATCGTCGTCTTCACGCAGACAGGCTTCGCGGCGCGACTGATGTCCAAGTTCCGTCCGATGCAGCCCATCATCGCGCTGACGCCGTCGAGCTGGGTTGCGCGGCGCATGAACATTTTGTGGGGCGTGCAGCCGTTCGTCCTTCGCGAGGTAGGCGAGTACCACGAGCAAATCGTCGAGCGCGTCGACGATTTCCTCCTGAGCCGCGACATCGTCGCCCCGGGCGACCCGCTGGTGATCCTCATGGGATCCCCGATCTACCAGCGCGCCAAGACCAATCTCCTCAGAGTTCACAGGGTTCGCATCTGAAAAGCAGCAGGCAGAAGGCGGAAGGCAGAAGTAGAACGGTTAGCCCTTCTGACTTCTGCTTTCTGCCTTCTGCCTTCAAGTAGTTGAGTTTGCTCATTGTTCACCGCTAAATTTGGAAGCGGACAATAATTTGCAGGCGTGTGTTTGACTTCGCGTGCGAGCAATCCGTAGACTCGCCCGAGCGGATAGAAAGGGGAGCTTTGCGCCGAAACTTCACCACCGTCATCTGCGCCACGCTCGCTATGGCGGGCACTGCTCGCCCTGACTCCCTGCCGCTCCCGACCGCCCTCAACATCATCGGCATCGTCACGACGGCGGCACGGCCCGTCGAGCACGTGCTTGTGATCGCGCTCAATCTCAACACGCTCGAAGCGATGCAGACCTTCAGCGCCAACAACGGCACCTTCTCGCTTCCTGCACTTCCGGCGGCGGTCTATCGCGTCATCGCGGTGAAGCAGGGTTTCGCGCCGACCGTCGCGATGATCGTTCCGACGCGAAAAGATGTGAAGCTCGCAATTCGTCTCGAGAACGAAAAGCGCGCCAGCAGGAGTACCAATCAGGAAATCTGGGAGCTTCGCGGCTCGCTTCCGCCCGACATCCTTCGCGAGCTCGACATGGCCATGGCGCAGCCCCTCTCGGTTGGCGCGGCCGCCGATTATCAGATCCCGCGCCTGAAGGGCGAGATGGTTTCGATGACCGGGGTCGCCGATCAGTCGACTCCCAGCTTCGCACAGACTGCGGTCGGTGTTCAGAGCAGACTGGGCGACTCGTGGCAGCTCGGATTCAAAGGAAACATCCATCGCATCGACGATCCGACCGACGACACACCGTTCGGCGGTGCGATCGCGCAATCGAGCGCCATGCAGATGGAGCTGCGCTCCTCGGCGACCGAAGCGTATCGGGTCGGGTCGATGAAGAGCTGGTGGCGCTACAGAGATGGCGAACCGGGCCCGCAGCATGAGGCCGACATCCGCGCGCACAATCTGGAATGGGAGCACGGCGACGCGCGCGTCGAAGTGCGGTACCTGGCGCAGCAGAATCTGTTCGTCGGCAATCCAGGATCGGATCTGATCGAGATCGCCGGCAACACCACCGTGATGCAGACGCGGCGCAACGAAGTCGGCGTCGCACTGCGCGTGACGCAGGAGAGTCTGCACAACACCGCCAACGCGACTTTCCGGACGGCGGACCTCACCGCCAACGCGAACCTCGAGATCGTGCCGTCGTTCATTCTCCGCTACGGAGTGTCCAGCCGGCTGGGACTCTACGGTACGGAGTGGGCCCCACGAACAGGAGCGCAATTCAAGTTGTCGAAGGACACCTCCTTCATCGTCACCGGCATGTACAAGGTCTACGACCAGCAGCGGCAGAACATGATGCCGAGCATCGTGGTGTGGACCGATGAATCGCGCGTGCTGCCGCGGTACGCGTACTCGTTCGGATTTGTTTCCAGCGATGACGCGCGCAATCACGTTTCCGCAATCGCCACGGTCAGCGCCGCAGACTCGCCTCTGCGCGTTGTGTTCACCGATGGCTTCCAGCAGTTCTGGGATGGTTTCTACGTCGACACCGGCGACATCCGCCGCGACTTGCGCCTGACTTATCGCAAGGAGCTGGGCCGGTATCTCCTGATCGACATGTCATCGAGTGCCGGAGCGGCGACGCCGGCAATCGGCGGATCCGAGAAGGTCTACGTCACCGGCGATGTCGAGTCGACTTACCATCCATCCGGCACGACCCTCGCCGTCTCGTACCGACAACTCCATGAGCCGAGGCCCAACGCCAACGCCGAGTACCGGTCGCAGCGCGTGAACGTGCGGGTCGCGCAAGACCTCCATCTGCCCTTGGACCTCAAAGTGCTTCTGGGCGTCGAAGTCGTGCGGGCCGCGAATTCGCCCTTCCTGCTCGACACCGTCGATCCCGACGGAACGACCCGGAAGTACATCGGCGGCCTGGCCGTCAATTTCTAGTAGGTGCCGCGCCTACAGTTTTCGCCTTGTTCTGCAGGTCGTAGAACGTCTCTCCCATAGGTGGAAAAAACTGAAAACTGTAGGCGCGGCACCTACTAGCGGCGGATTTCTTCGCGCAGGCGATCGAAGCGCATCGAGATGCCTTTTGTGATCACGATCTGCTTGAGGTAGTTCAGCGACGTGATCGCGGCGGGCAGACCTGAGATCGCGGTCGGAATCGACGCCAGGCGCGTCGCGAGCTGGATCATCTTGTCGGCGGGCGTGTAGTCGCGCGACCGGAGATCGGCGCCGGTTTCGCCGTGATAGGCGAGGAACAGAATGTAGATGTCGGCAACCAGGTCGCGGAAGCGCATCTCTTCGCCCCAGCCGAAGCAATCGCCGGCGCGGACGCTGGCAAGAAATTCGGGGACGGTGTCGCCCTTCGAAACGGTGTGCACTTTCGCGACGTGTTTGAGGGTGTGGGCATCGGAGCCGCCGACCATCGAAATGCGACGGCCATGCTCTCGCTGCACCGTGTCGATGAGCTGCTGCACCATCCGATTGTGGAACGACGCCATGGCACCGTTGAGCACTTCGAAAACGTCGAACATGTCGAGCAGCTCCGCGATATAGCGGCCCGCCACGTTTTTCATCCGGTAGTTTTGGAAGAGGTGATTGACGCCGAACAGCAGCCGCTCCGACTTCATGTAAGGGATGAGCTCCCGGATGTTGGGCCGCAATCGCTGAATCTCCCGGTGCTGCGCTTCGCTGAGACCCCACACCCCCACGTGGATGCGCTGCCCGGTCTCGGGGAAGTAGGTTTCGACTTCTTCACCGATGAAGAAATCCTTTAGATCGGGATGCTTGTTCAACAGGTACAGCGCGCCATCAATCGAGTCGTGATCGGTGAGGGTGACATAGCTCATTCCTCGCTCTTTTGCGATCCTGTAGACGTCTTCCGGGGCGTTGTAGCAGTCTCGGGTGTTGGCCCGCCGGAAATACTTGAAGATCGAAAAGCGGCTATGACAGTGCAAATCGGCGCGTTTGAGCGTCGGATCGGACACCACGACCGTCGAAGCCGGTGCACTCATTGGTTCAGAATGATTGTTCAACCCACCGGCATTTTCTACAATTTGTATGCCGATGTAGTTGAGCGCGGTCACAAATCAGTGTAGCGCACGATGGCTCAGCCCACACGAAAGACCCCGACCACAAACTCCTCGGAATGGATTGATCTGGAGATTCCGAACAGACTCCCGATCATTCCACTGGTGTCTTCGGTGCTCTTCCCGGGCGGCGTGCTCTCGCTGCAGGTCGGCATCGACCGTAACGTCAGGCTCCTCAAGAGTCTGCCCGAGGATCAGAATCTGATTGCGGCTTTCTGCCAGAAGAGCGGCGATAAGGAAAACCCGAAGCCGCAGGATCTCTCGCAGATCGGCGTGCTGGCGGCCATCGTTCAGCGGCTCCCCCTGTCGTCCGATCGCTATCAGCTTTTTCTTCAGGGACGGCAGCGGGTCGAGCTCGTGCAGATGCTGCAGAGCGAGCCCTACTTCGAAGGCATGCTGCGCGAAGTCGCCCCCCGTCCAATCCCGAAGACCGCCAAGACCGAGCAACTGATGAACAAGGCCATGTCGCTCTTCGAGAAGCTGGTGGAGAGCGATTCGAAGTACTCCAACGAGCTGCTCAACATCCTGCGAATGAACACCACGGAAGGCCCCGACACTTTCGCGGACCTGCTGTCGTCGTTCGTCAATTCCCCGCTGGAGGAGAAGCAGCTCCTGCTCGAAACAGTCAATCCAATCGAGCGCATCGAGCTCCTGATCGACTGGATCCAGCGCGACCTCGGCAAAGCAAACGTCGATCGCGAGCTGCAGCGCCAGATTCAAACGTCCATCGATCGGCGCGAGCGTGAGAACTACTTGCGCGAGCAACTGCGGGTCATCCAGGACGAGCTGGGCGAGACCAATCCCGGCGAACGCGAGGCCGATACGTATCGCGAACGCATCGAGGCGCTTCCGCTCGGCGCCGATTTCAAGCTGCAATTGCGGCGGGAGGTCAACCGCCTTTCGCAGCTTTCGCCTTCATCGTCCGATTACTCGGTGCTGCGGGGTCACCTCGACACGATTTTGCAGGTTCCATGGACGGAGAAGACCGAAGATCGTCTCGATCTGAAAAAAGCCGAGGAGATCCTCGATCAGCGACATCACGCGCTGGAGAAGGTCAAAGAACGGATCGTCGAATTCCTGGCCGTGATGAAGTTGAAGGGCGATCTGAAAGGACCGATCCTCTGCTTCGTTGGTCCGCCCGGCGTGGGCAAGACTTCGCTGGGCGCGGCCATCGCCGAGGCGCTGGGCAGAAAGTTTGTGCGGATGGCGGTCGGCGGCGTGACAGACGAGTCGGAGATTCGCGGTCACCGCAAGACTTACATCGGCGCGATGCCGGGAAAGCTCATTCAGAGCTACACCCAGGTCGGCGTCAACAATCCGTTGATCATGATCGACGAGATCGACAAGATCGGTAAGGATTACCGCGGCGATCCGGCGTCAGCGCTGCTGGAAGTGCTCGATACGAAACAGAACCACGCCTTCGTCGATCGCTACCTCGAAATTCCGTACGATTTATCGCACACATTATTCATCTGCACCGCTAACGTCCTCGACACCGTGCCGACGCCGCTGCGCGATCGCATGGAAGTCATCCGGCTGTCCGGCTACACCGAGACCGAGAAAGTGCAGATTGCCAAAAAGCATCTGATCCCCGAGCTGCTCGAGAACCACGGCCTGACGGCGGCGCAAGTCTCGATCTCCGACGAGGCGATCGTGGGAACCATTCGCGATTACACAGCAGAAGCCGGCGTCCGCAATCTCGAGCGGAAGCTGGCAACGGGCATGCGCAAGATCGCGCGCAAAGTCGCGAGTGGTGACAGTGAAGGACAGGCGAAATACATCATCGACGCCAAGGATCTCGAAACGTATCTCGGTTTGCCGTCATATGAACACGAATTCGCCGAGCGCCATCCCGAAATCGGTGTGGCGACCGGCCTGGCCTGGACGCAGTTCGGCGGCGAGATCATGTTCATCGAGGCGACCCGAATGTCGGGAAGCGGCCGCACCACGGTCACCGGCCAGCTCGGCGAGGTGATGCGGGAATCCGTTTCCGCGGCCTACTCTTACGTGCGGTCCAAAGCCGCCGATCTCGAAATCCAGGAGCGAAATTTCAACGACTACGACATTCACATTCACTTCCCGGCCGGTGCGATTCCGAAAGATGGACCCTCGGCCGGCGTCGCGATCGCAACATGCATTGCGTCGGTGATGGGCGAGCGGCCGGTGCGACACGACGTGGCCATGACCGGCGAGATCACGCTGCGCGGAAAAGTTCTCTCGGTCGGCGGCATCAAGGAAAAAATCATGGCCGCGCAGCGCGCCAACATCAAAACCATCGTGCTTCCGGAAGGAAATCGCAAGGACCTCACCGAGGTGCCGGAAGACGTCAAGGCCGGCCTCACCTTCGTCTTCGCGGAGCGCGTGGAGGATGCCTGGAAGGAAGCGCTGATTCCGCTGTACATCGTCCGGACACGCGATCGTAAATACGACGAAGCGGAGTACAGGGCCGAACGTCAGAAGAATGAGCGGCCCGAGCAGCGATGAAGTCCGGCTGCCTGGGAAACTTACTCTTCGCCTGTCTCACGGTCCTTCTTTTCGGTGTGAGCAGCTACGTCTGCTTCACCTTCTTCATCCGCGGCAAATCGGTGTCGACGCCAAATCTGATCGGAAAATCCGTCGATGAAGCGAAAGCGATCTGCTCGGACCTCGGCGTCACCCTGCAGGTCGACACCGAGCACCGCCGCAATTCGGACAAGGTGGCAGCCGGCAACATCGTGTGGCAGAACCGCGCGCCGGGCGCGACGAATCTGATCAAACGCGGCACGACAATCCAGGTCGAGCTGAGCACAGGTCCGCTGGTGCTGCGCGTTCCCGATTTCAGGGGTGAACGCGCCGGGACCGCCGTGTTGCGCCTCGGCCAGCAAAATCTGAAGCCCGGCAGCATGTCCTATGTCGAGGGGCCGGAGCAGGGAATTCTAGCCGCCGATCCGCCCAAAGGAACGGTGGTAGCGGCGCAAACGCCGGTGTCATTGCTGGTCGGTGCGACGCCTCCGCCGCTGACGTTCATCATGCCCGACATCATCGATCGTCCACTCGACAAGGTGCGGCCGTATCTGGAGGCGCACGGCCTGGTCGTGTCGAACGTCAAGTTCGAGGCCTATCCGGGAATCGCCGATGGCATAATCATCCGGCAGTTCCCGCTTCGTGGCGCGCCGGTAAGCGCGCGCGATCCGATCAGCATCGTCGTCTGCCGACACGAAGAGACTGCCATCGTCGAACAGCCGCCACCGGGTTAAATGTGAACATCAAAATCGCTCCATCACTGCTCTCCGCAAATTTCGCGAAACTCTCGGAGGAGATCGCGAGCGTCGAGAAATCGGCCGACCTGCTGCATCTCGATGTCATGGACGGACATTTCGTCCCGAACATCACCATGGGACCGGCGGTCGTGAAAGCGTGTCGCGCGGTCAGCAAACTAACCTTCGACTGCCACCTGATGATCGAGCAGCCGCAGCTCTACATCGAGCGGTTTATCGACGCCGGCGCCGACATGATCTCCATCCACCAGGAGGCCGAGCCGCACCTCCAGCGAGCGCTGCAGTTGATCCGGGACGGGGGGGCCAGGGCGGGGATCGCCATCAATCCCGCTACCCCGGCGGAATCCCTGAGCACCTCGATCGAGTTCTGCGATTTCGTTCTGGTGATGACCGTCAATCCCGGATTCGGCGGACAGCACTTCATCGAACCTGTTGTGCCCAAGATACGTCATATCGCTCAGATGATCCGCGAACGCGGACTTCCGGTGGAGATCGAGGTCGACGGCGGCATTGACGCCAAGACGGCGCCCAGGGTGGTGTCCGCCGGCGCCACGATTTTGGTGGCGGGATCGGCGATCTTCGGGCATCAGGACCGAACAGCGGCAATGGAGTTGATCCGCGCCTCTGTTACAGCATTGAAGGTGTAAATCAATTGAAACGAACTGGAATCGTTCTCCTGGCAGCGATCGCGCTGTCGCTCGCAGCCTGCCGTCACGGCGGACCACGTCCGATCCGGCCGGCCGTCGATCCTGAGCTGACGAAGCTCAGCAAAGAGCAGCTTTTCGACCGCGGCGAGGAGCAATTCGGGAAAAAGCGGTACCCGCGAGCGCGGACCTACTACAGCTACATCTACGAAAACCATCCCAACGATCCGCTGGGACGCCGCGCTCTTCTGCGGGTTGCCGACACGTACTACGCGCAGGGCGATCCGGTGAATCTCGTCGAAGCGCAGTACAAATACCGCGACTTCATCAATCGCTATCCCGGAAGCGACCGCGCCGATTACGCCATGCTGCAGATCGCGATGGTGGCGTACAAACAGATGGAAAAGCCCGACCGCGATCAGCAGAAAACTCGCGAAGCGGTCGAGAAGTTCAACGACATGATCCACACCTTCCCGAACAGCGCCTTGCGTCCCGAAGCGGATAAGCGGCTGCAGGACGCGCTGGATCGTCTCGCGAAACATGAGCACATCATCGCGCGCTTTTACATGAAGCGGCGCAGCTACCCCTCGGCGATCCAGCGATTGAATTACATCATCGACACCTATCCGAACTATCGCGAGCGCGATGCCGTTTTCTACGACATGGGCACGGCGCTGGCGGGACTGGGTAGAAAAGCGGAAGCGCGACTCTACTTCGAGCGCGTGATCTCGGAGTTTCCCAAGAGCAACTACGCCGACCGGGCGAAACGGTGGCTCGATCAGATGAAGACGGCATGAAGGCAGAAGGCAGAAAGCAGAAGGCAGCAGTAAGAGCCGCGCTCCGCTTCCTTCTGCCTTCTGCCTTCTGCCTTCTGACTTTGTCATGCGCTTCCTCCAAGCAGCCAGCGGATGAGCCGTCACTCGTCCCGCCGCCCCAGCCGGCTTCCTCTCCTACGGTCGACAAACAGCTCGTCGACCTTCAGACGTCGCTCACCGAGCTGCTCGACCGCCTCGACGTCCTCAATGCCCGCATCTCGAAGTTGGAAGGTGGAGCGCCGCCGACCCCGGCGGCGACTTCCACGACCGCGCCGGCGAGGTCGCCGGCGCTCCACGTCGCCGACGTCGCCGAAACTTACCGCCGCGCGCTGATGCTGTTCAGCCAGGGAAAGCATGCCGAATCGCGCGCGATGTTCCAGCAGGTGCTCGACGGCGACCCGACCGGCCAGCTCGCCGACAACGCCCTTTTCTGGATCGGCGAAACCTACTTTGCTGCCGGCGACTACAACAAAGCGATGCGTTTCTACGAACGGGTCACCAAAGAGTTCGCGACCGAGAACAAAGCCCCCGACGCGATGCTCAAACTCGGCGTTACCTACGAGAAAATCAGCGACCTGGGAATGGCGCGGAAGACGTTCGAGGAATGTATCCGCAAATATCCCTACTCGACTGCCGCCGCGTCCGCGAAGCAGGAACTGCAGCGGATCAAGTACTAGCGCGCCGTCCGATACAATAACGACGCATGGCTGAAGAGACTAGTGGCGCAAATCTGCTCGCGCGGAAGGATTACGCCAAGGCAATTCCTCTGCTGAAAGACGACCTCGACAAATATCCCAGCAATCCGCGCATCCGATTGCAGTACGCCGACGCGCTGGCCGGCCACGGAGACTTCGAAGAAGCGGCCGCGCAATACGAGCACACCGCCAAGTACTATGAAGACAACGGCCTGACCGTGCAGGCGATCGCCGTCCGCAAGAAGGCCGAGAAGGTTCGCGAATCGTCGGGCACGGCAGCGCCCCCTGGCGGTGCGCCAGCCAAAGGCGAACCGATGTTCAGCCGCGACTTGCCTCAAAGTCCGTTGTTCGAGGTGTTGAGCGACGAAGAACGCGCCGCGCTGGTCAAGGAGATGGACCTGGAGCAGCATCGCGAAGGAGACATCATCATCTCGGAGGGGGAGTCCGGCTCCTCGATGTACATCATCGCCCACGGTGAAGTGAAGGTTTACACGCGCGGCACAGGCCAGACGGGCGGCAGCGTCTATCTCGCCAAGCTGGGCGAGGGCGATTTCTTCGGCGAAGTGAGCGTCCTGACTGGAAAGCCGCGCACCGCGACCATCACGGCTTCGCAGCCCACCGAGCTTCTGCGACTCGATAAGGAGAAACTCGACAACGCCCTCGGCAAGTATCCCGGCATCCAGAAAGTTCTCGACGAGTTTTACAAGAAACGCGCGAAGCACACCGTCGAGGCCATGATCGAGAGTCTCAAAAAACGGGGAAGCTGATTGTCGGTCCTCCCGATTCGCAAATTCGGCGACGAGGTCCTGCGCCGCCGGACGGATCCGGTCACATCATTCGATCCATCGCTGCAGAAGCTGATCGACGCCATGGTCGAGACGATGCACGCCGCGCCCGGGATCGGGCTCGCTGCGAACCAGATCGGGGTCAGCAAGCGCCTGGCTGTCATCGATCTCTCCGTCGGCAAACGTCCGGGGGAGTTGCACGTTCTGGTCAATCCCGAAATCGATGCCCTGGAAGGAAAGCTGACGGAAGACGAGGGTTGCCTGTCGGTCCCCGATTTCACCGAGACGCTGGTGCGGCCGGAACGCGTGCACGTTCGCTTTCTCGACCGCAATGGCGAGCCGCGCGACATGTGGGGAGAGGGACTGATGGCCCGTGCCATCTCCCACGAGATCGATCATCTCGATGGCAAACTCTTCGTCGATCGCCTGCGCGGATTCAAGCGCGACCGCATCGTGAAGAAGATTCAGAAACTCGCCAAGGCCGGGATGTGGTAAACGTTTCGGCTGCATGCCGGAGCACACCGCGACCGTCACCGAGATCGAAGAGCTCGCCCCCTCGGTCGTTCAGTTGACGGTGGCGTTGAACGATCGCGATTTCCACTTCGAGCCCGGGCAATGGGTGAACTTCGGGTTTCCGGAAGGGGTTTCGCGTGCGTACACCATCGCGTCGGCGCCGCAACTACCGGAAGCCGTGCAGCTATGCGTCCGCGTCGGAGCAGGCAAGGGGGGCGAAGCTCTCAAGAGGCTCGAGCCCGGCGCGGATGTCTCCATCGACGGGCCCTACGGCGACTTCGTCCTACCGCAGGCCGATGGCCGTCCGGTGGTTTTCCTGGCCGGGGACACCGGAATCGCGCCGATTCGGAGCATCGTGCTGCACATGCTGGCCGTCGGCGATCGCCGCAAGATCACCGTGCTGTATGAGCCCGATCAGCGGCACATTCTGTACGCGGGCGATTTCGATCCGCTCGCGCGCACGGGCGCGATCGTTCACGAAAGCGGCAAGATCGAGATGCTCATCGGACGCAATCGAAAAACACTCGAAGGCTCGCTGAAGATGACGGCCGGATTCGATGGCTTCCTGGCGCGCGTGCAGTCGGCCTTGCGCGCGAACGGGATGGACACCGCGGAAGTGATCGTGGAGAGCTTTGGACCGGAGCCTTGACGTTGTCAGTTGTCGGTTGTCAGTTGTCGACAACCGAACACCGACAACCGACAACGCCCGCGAAGCGCGCTAACGCAGCCAGCCCGGCGTCACGCCCTGCTTGCGCGCGTCGTCGCGGAATTGGTCGTACAGCCGCTGTGCGCGCACGACTTCGAGTTGCGCGCGCGGAATCTGGTCGACCGTGTTCACGAGCAGCGTCGTGTCGTATGTAAACTGACTCGGTTTGAATCCGAGGGACAGAAGACCGGCGATGTGGGCCTTGAGGGCTTGCGCTTTGTTCTCCAGGTAATCGACGTCTTCCTGAGCGCGACGGATGTCTTCTTCGTAAGCGTGGACCCGATTCCGCCAAGACCACTCGTCCTCGTTGATCTGTCGTCGCTCGTAAGGAGCTTGCGAAGCGACAACCTCGAGCGGCGCGGGAGGCGGCGCAGTTCCGGTGTGATTCTGCTCGAGATCGCGAAGCAGCCGATCGCGCTCTTCAGGCGTCACGCGCAACCTTCCCCGTGTCTCTGCCCGAATCGGTGCCGGCAACACTTCGCTGCGACTGGCATCGAGGTCGACGTCTTGCGTCGGAATCGTGTACAGCGCGCCACCGGCTCGGAAGAGAACTTGCGGGCCGTCCACGCGCACCACTCCCTCCACTGCAATGCGATCTCCGGTGCGCAGCACCAGCGTGTTGGTCTGGATTGTCAGGGCGGTGATGAGGAGCAACGCGGTCATGAAGCTGTTAGCCTTCAGTATGCCAAACTGGTCGTATCTAGCGATCAATTTCCTGTATCAAGTTGGCCTGGCCCTCTGGATCGGAGGAAGCATCGCCCTCGGTGCCCTGGTCGCGCCGGCCCTGTTCAAGGCCCTTCCGAGGGCGGAGGCGGGGGCAATTTTCGGTCCGACGCTGCGCCGGTTCTCGCGGTTAAGAGTCATCGCCGTGGTCCTGATCATCACAGGCGCGGCCGCGAAGTATGTCGGGTGGGAGCGCAATGCCGAGAGTCCCTGGATCGCCGTTCGATGGGTCGCGATCGCGCTGCTTGCCCTGACCGTCGTTTACGAAATTGCCTATCTCGAACCGGCGATGGAGCGGAATCGGGGGGACGCCGCCGTGTTCGGAAAGCTTCATCATCGCGCGGAACTACTGATGAAATCGGCACTTGTTGTTGCCATAGTTGCGCTCTTCCTCAGTTGATAGAATTCCGCCCCACGCCCGATGGGAAGTAGCCTCTCGCACGGAGAATGGATTGCCGCGACCGTCGTCAGCGGCGTCTTCTACCTCCTCTTCGATGCCGTCCGCCATTTCGCGCAGCAGGTCAGCGCGGTCACGCTCCGACGATGGAGCGGCGATCCGGAGCTGGAGCGCGGCAGCCGCTGGTTTTCCTACGATCCGCGCAACCTGCAGCTCATGAGCGGCGCGCTTCTGCAGACCGCGCTGGTGGTGTCGTTTGCATGCACCGTGATGGCGGTTCAGCCGCGCCCGATCGCTCGTGCCGTCGCGATCGCGGGAGGCCTGTGGCTGGCAATCGTGATTCTGTGGAAGTTCGGCCTTGCGCTCGTGCCGGATGACATCGGTGAGATCGCGCTGAAACACATGATCCCGTTCTCGCATTTTTTCTACTACCTATTCTGGCCGGTGCTCTTTCCGATGCGACGCATGTTCGCGCGCCTCGATCGTCAGGAAGAGGAAGAGGCGGAGCCGGAGACGGTGACTGACGAAGAGGTGCAGGCCTTCATCGACGTGGGGGAGGAGGAAGGGATCCTCGAGCCCAGCGAAGGGAAGATGATCGCCTCGGTGGTGGAGTTCGGCGATCGCATGGCGCGCGAGCTGATGACGCCGCGCATCGACATGCTGGCCTTCGATGCACGCAAGTCGCTGGATGAACTGGCGCGGCTATTCAGCGAATCGAAATTCTCACGAATTCCGATCTATCAGGAGAGCATCGACGCCATCACAGGAATTGTACACATTAAAGATGTATTTGATTATGTCATGAGAAAGGAGCCGAAAACGGTCGCTGATCTCGCGCGTCCGCCTTACTTCGTCCCGGAGACGAAAAAGGTCTCCGACTTGCTGCGCGAATTTCAGAGCGAGCACATGCAGTTGGCCATCGTGGTCGACGAGTTCGGCGGGACGGCCGGCTTGATCACCATCGAAGACATCGTCGAGGACATCGTCGGGGAGATTGCCGACGAGCACGAGTCGGTCGAAGCGACGGTGGTCGATCTCGGAAACGACGAATACCTGATCAGCGGCATGCTTCCCATCGACACGCTGGAAGAGATGCTCGATGCCAGCTTCGCAGGCGAGGATTACGAAACTGTCGCCGGAATGATCTTCACGACCCTAGGACGCGTTCCGAAAGCCGGGACGGTGATCAGCAAGAACGGATATCGATTCGAGGTCGACCGCGCCGACCGTCGCCGTATCTACCGCGTAAAAGTGACGCGCGATCCGGAATGGCAGGAAATCGAAGAAGAGCAGAGGGCGTGAAGAGCCCCTCATCCGCCGCTTCGCGGCACCTTCTCCCCGCAGGCGGGGAGAAGGATCTCGGACGATCTCGAGGTCCCTCGCCCCGCGAAGCGGGGAGAGGGTGGTCGAGCCTAGCGAGGGATCTATGATGGAGCAGCGACGAACAAAAAAGAAAAAGGATGGGCATCGCGTTCCGCCTGCCGCAAAAGATCTCGCTGCGCCACCGGAGACTCCTCGCTCCGCTCGGGATAAACTAAAAAAAATGGGCGTGGTTACGCTGGTGGGCCGCCCCAACGCCGGCAAATCGACGCTGCTCAACGCCATCCTGGGCCAGAAAGTCTCGATCGTCTCGCCCAAGCCGCAGACGACGCGCAATCGCATCGTCGGGATCCTCAACGAGCCGCGCGGCCAGATCGCGTTTCTCGACACGCCCGGCATTCACAAGCCGCTGCACAAGCTGAACGTGCGGATGATGGATCACGTCCGATCGAGTCTGGCGGAGGCGGACGTCGTGGCGTTGATCGTCGACGTCACCGAGCCGTTCGGAAAAGGCGATGAATACGCGATCGATTTGCTGCGCGACACCGTCAAAGGAAAGCGCATCGCGATCCTCAACAAAATCGATCTGCTCAAAAAGCACAAATTGCTGCCGCTGATTCAGCGCTATTCGGACACCGGACTTTTCGATGACATCGTTCCGATCTCGGCGTCGAAAGGCGACGGCGTCGCGGAGCTGATCGATCTGCTGTTCAAAACCATCGCGCCGGGCGAGCCGATGTATCCGCGCGAGGATTACACCACCCAGCCGGAGCGATTCTTCGCCGCCGAGATCGTGCGCGAGAAAGTCCTGCAGCACACCGCCGACGAGTTGCCGTACACCACGGCGGTGTCGGTCGATCGCTGGGAAGAGGAAGAAGAAAAAAATCTCATCAAGATCTACGCGACCATCTTCGTCGAGCGCGAATCGCAGAAGCCGATCGTGATCGGCAAGCGCGCGGAGATGGTCAAGCGCATCGGCACCGAAGCGCGAATCGAGCTCGAATCCATCCTGGGAGCAAAAGTGTTTCTGGATCTTCACGTCGCAGTTCATGAAAGATGGCGCGAAGACGAGCGCTTCCTCGGCGAGTTGGAGTGGCCGTTCTCCTGACGGTGTAGAATCCCGCGCAGCTCGTCACTTTTTTTTAGCAGAAGGAGAGATCGATGCGCTTGCGTGCTCCGCTATGCATCTTCGTCATCACATTACTTTGCTGTACCGCACTCCTGGGCCAGCAAACCGGCTCGATCAGCGGCCGAGTGACCGCCACCGATAACTCGGCGCTCCCGGGTGTCACTATCGAAGCGCGGTCCAACGTGCTGCCCCAGCCTCGCCTCACCACCACCGACACGAACGGGGATTACAGGCTTCCGGCACTCGTGCCGGGCGATTACACCGTCACATACAGTCTCGCCGGGATGCAGACCGTGACACGGAAGGCGACAGTCGTTCTTTCGCAAAACGTGGTCGCCGACGTGAAGCTCGGACTGCAGGGGGTGGCCGAAACAATCACTGTCACCGCCGCGGCCACGCTGGTCGATAAAGAGTCGACCGCGCTGCAGAGCGGCTTGACGAGCGATCAGATCCGCCAGTTGCCGATCACGCAGAATTACAGCGACCTCCAGAAATTCATCCCAGGCGTCATGTACAACCCCGACACGTTCCGCGGCCCGAGCGCCGGCGCGAGCGGTCAGGACAACGTGTACTTGTTCGACGGCGTGAATATCACCATGCCGCTGTTCGGCGTCCTGAATGCGACATCGTCCGATCCCAACAATCACGACATCGCGCAGGTCACCGTCATTCGCGGCGGCGCGAAGGCGACGGACTTCGATCGCGCCGGCGGCTTCCAGATCGACACTGTCACGAAGTCGGGAACGAACAAGCTCACCGGCGAAGCCAGTTACGAAGTGCTGAACAAGAACTTCATCGCGAATCAGAGCGGATCGCAGATCCTGACCTATCAGCAGGACCGCACGTGGGCGACCGTGAACGCCGGCGGTCCGATCCTCCGCGACCGGCTCTATTTCTACGGCTCCTACTACCGTCCGCAGTTCACGAAGTCGAATCAGGCGAACGTCTACGGCGATCTGCCGAAGTACGAGCTGAAGCGGACGGACTGGTTCGGCAAAGCTACCTTCACACCGCTCGGATCGCTGCTGATCAACGGAAGCTATCGCGACTCAAAGACTGATGAAACGCCGTCGTCATTCGGTTCGACACAGGCCGCGACGACCGGCACCGACTCGAAGGTCAAACTAAAGATCGGCACCCTCGAGGGCTCGTGGGTTATTAACCCGAAGAGCTTCGCGACCGCAAAGGTTTATGACTACCGCAATCCGGGAACAGGCACGGCGTCAAATGTCGCCTCCGTTGTTCCGAACTTCGCGAAGGGCACACACCTCGACATCACGCAGCTCGCGAACCAGGGACGTCTCATCATTCCGAGCCCAATCTCGTCGAATGCGGCGCAAAGCGCATTCGTCGCGCCGTTCGTGAATCAATATGGATTCATCTGCCCGCAGAACCCGGCGCAGCTCAATCTCAATTGCACTCCGGGTGCGAAGACCGGCGGCGGGACGGTCGGCTTCGGACAGTTCTCGCGCGACGACGACAGCTTCTATCGTAAGGCCGGGCAGGCCGGTTACAACTACACGCTGGGAACGAATGTCGCGAATGACCTGCACATCGGCTTCCAGCAACTCAAGGATTCCGAGGATCGGTTTCAGTTGTCGAACGGATGGGGAGTCATCGACGTACCGGCAGGGACCGGTGCGGCGGGCACGGTGTGCCCGGCAACCGTTTGCGGGACGGCCACCAATTCGTACTTCCGCGCGCAGGTCAGTCAGCAGGGTGCCACCGGCGTTCCGACGATTCACTCCGAGATCCACACCACAAACCTGGAGCTCAACGACACGATCCACTTCAACAACTGGACGTTCAACGTCGGCGTCCTCGATAGCCAGGACACGCTTTACGGACAGGGTTTGAAGAAGGCGGACAACGTCGCCGGCTTCATCGCATCGCCCGGCACGAAGTACCTCATGCACCGATTCAGCTTCGGGGACATGATCCAGCCGCGCCTCGGCGCGACGTGGGCGTACAACCCGTCGGGCACGGTGTGGGCGAGCTTCGCACGCTACATGCCCCCGGCGAATTCCGACGCCCGCGCCGCATCGTGGGACCGCAATCTCGTCCAGCAGCTCAATGTCTACTTCGACCAGAACGCCAATCTGCTTGGCATCGCGCCGAATGCGTCGTCGTCCGGCAAGTGGTGGCAGGACGGGATCAAGCATCCCGAGATCAAGGAGTTCATGATCGGCACGAGCCGCCAGATTAGCTCGAACTGGTCGTCGCGCCTCTACACACGCTACCGCAAGGGCGATCACTACCTCGAGGACACCAACAACACCGCTCGCGCCGATTTCGGAGCGCCCGCGGGAATCCCAACCACGGACTACGTTCCGAACCTTTGCAATACCGGAATTGCGACCTGCGGCCCGAACACGATTCGTGGCGCGATCGGCAGCGGTTCGACTTACGTCATCGCCAATCTCGACGGCGCCTTCACGAAGTACTACGAGGCCACCGCGGAGTCGGAGTACCGCGCGCGGAATTTGACCGTCGGCGGCTCGTACACCTGGAGCCACTACTACGGAAACTTCGACCAGGACAACTCCTCGTTCAGCTTTGCTAATGACGCGGCCATCTTCATTGGTTCATCGAACATCGGTGATGGACCGGGCCGGCAGTTGTGGAACATGAAGTACGGAAACCTTCGCGGCGACCGTCGCAACAATCTGAAACTCAACGGTACGTATGCGCTTCCTTGGCAGGCGACGAGCGGCCTGTTCTTCCTATACCAGACCGGCCAGCCCTATCAGCTCGAGAGCGTGTTGCCGTACCGTCAGTTCACGACGTCAGCGAGCGATACGAACCGCTACGCAGAACCGGCTGGGAACCGCACCTCGCCGTCGCATTACCAATTCGACTTCAACTACACGCAGAGCTTCCGGCTGCCCAAGGGTCTCAACTTCCAATTGGCGGCCGACGTCTTCAATCTGCTGAACAGGCAGACCGGCTACAACTTCGAGACGCGCATCGGTACAGGAACGGCGGTTTCGACGAACTCTCTCGGCTTCGTCAACATCACGCAGAACTCGACGACGAAGACCGTTCCGATTCCGGATTCGATTTCCGATGCAGTGCTGAAGCCGCTGCTCTCGCCGAACGCAACATTCAACCGCGCGGATTGGGCGGTGCGAGCGCCCTTCGCACAGTCGCACTACGCACCGCGCCGGTTCCAGCTCACAGCTCGCGTTCAGTTCTGAGACGATTGAAATCTCGCGAAGAGGCCCGGCGGCGACGCCGGGCCTTTTTATTTTCAGTGAAATGTCGGACGGGGCAGTGGCGTGCACGAAGCTGTTCCACCGGCCGGAAAGGTGAAAGTCTGTGTCGCCATGTTGTTCGAATGATTTTTGTCGGCGTCGAAGTGTTCGGGATTGATCGCTGCCGTAATCGTGTACGTCGTCGTCCCCTTCTTGAGGGGTCCGCCGACGATCTTTGGATACGTCACCTTGAATAGGTACGCCCCCCACGCCTTGCCGGTCGGAATCGGGGGTGCCTGTCCATCCTCCGCGGTACAAACCTGGCCAGCGGCATTCGACACCCGCACGTACGCGTTGTAGGCGGGACCGGCCGGCGCCGCGCCAGTGAACGCATTGTTGCCGAGGTTGACGGCGACCTGAGTTGTTCCGGGTGGCTGATAGAGGCTGACGAAGTAATCGTAGGGCGGGGTAGCAGCACTGACCGCGACGGTTACTCCCAACGCGAAAAACGCGAAGCGAACGGTTCTCATGTGACTTCCTCCGCAATGTGAGTTCCCGTTGCGGCGGAAGCGTTACCGAAACAAACGTTCGCGCGCGATCAACTCTCTGGTGGTCGCATCGGCGTGCTGTCGCGCATTCTCGATGTGCGCCGACGCATCCGGTTCATGCAGCAGCACGCTGACCTGCGCGCGCTTGAACGACGCCATCGGATAATCGGGACTCGTCTGCGGAACGCGGTCGAGCGCGTCGCGAGCTTCCTGAAGCCGTCCTGCGGCCAGATACAGCACGCCTAATTCGAGGTCGTGATCGCTGTGGGCTTTCTCGAATGCATCGATGGCGACCGACGTTTGCCCGACGGCCATGGCCATCCTGCCGAGGCGAACGAGCTCCGCGGCCGTCGGCGTGCGCTGCGCATGGATCTGTTGTCGAAGTCGAATGGCATCCTCGAGCCGGCCTTGTCGCTCGCGAATCATCGCTAGCCCTTCCACAGCCGGGAGACGCGCGGGATTCTTCGCAACAACTTCCTCGAGAAGCGGAGCTGCTTTTTGCCAATTCTTGCCGCGGGCGTAGTGCAGACCGAGGTAGGTGCGGACGTCTTCTGAACTCGGATCGATCGCCTGCGCTTTCTCAAATGCGGCCACGGCTTTTGCGTCGTGACCGAGGGAAGATTCCGCGGTAGCGAGCCGAAGCGCCGAATCGAGATTGTGCGGATCATCTTTGAGAATCCGCTCCAGCAGCGGAATGGCCTCGCGATAGCGCTCCTCCACGAACAGATGCGCGGCCTCGTCGAGTAGCGGAAAAAGATGCGCCATCTCGGCGGGCCGCGGCGCATCTTTTCGCACGACCGGCCTGGCCACCGATGCGACGTAGCCGAGGCTTGCAAGCTGTTTGTGCGACTCTTCATCGTTCGGCGGCGGAGCGAACGACGGAATCGGATACTGCTGAATCGCGGCGCGAACCGGACGCGAAAGATTCGCCGATGACGAAAGATCGTGCCCTTCCGCCGGATCGGCGACGACGTCGTAGACTTCGATCTTTCCCGCCGAGATCGTCTTCAGCCGCCCTTCCAGCGCCATGACCTGCGGCTGCCATCCGTAATCGAGGAAAGGCTTCATCGCTTCGCCGACCACGACTTCGTTTTCGCTGCGCCGCAGTGAATGCGTCGCATCGAGGCCCGCCCAGTCGCGGATGGTGTGAAACACGCGGCGCGTGCTCACCGGCGTGTCGGTCGCGCCCGGACTGATGCCCGGTCCGATCAACAACAGCGGCACGTGCATCGTCGCCTGATACAGAAGATCGCCGTGCTGTGCCTCGCCGTGCTCGCCGAGCCCCTCGCCGTGGTCGCCGACGATGATGACCGCGCCCCGAAACGCCGATACGACGCGCGCGAGCTGCTGATCCATGAACGAGACTTCGCCGTGGTATCCGTGGAAGGGCGGCGGGGGAGTGTAGGGAAAGTGCGGATCGTAGTAATGCACCCACAGGAAGAGCGGAGCACCTGACTGATGAGTCAGAAACTGGACCACTCGGTCAGTCGTCTCCTTGGCGTTCCGCTCGGCGCGGCCGTCGCCGAAATCCTCGTCGTAAACGTCGAAACCGCGCCCCAGGCCGAATCGACGTGCCAGCGCAAAAGCAGAAACGAACGCCGCTGTTCGATAACCGGCCGCCTTCATTTCCTCGGCCAGCACGGGAACGCGATCGGAGAGATAGCGTCCGTTCTCGTGCACGCCGTGACCCGCCGGATAAAGTCCGGTCATCATCGAACAATGCGCGGCCAGGGTTTGCGGAACAGGTGTGTAGGCCTGCGTGAATCGCAAGCCGCGCTTCGCGATGGCGGTGAAATTCGGCGCGACCTCGGGCCGCATCGCGTCAGCGCGCGTGGTGTCGAGGGTGATGAGCAGAATTGACGGGCGGGGAGGCGGCGTCTCGACTTTCGCGCATGCGCTCAGCGCGAACAGAATGAGGAGCTTGCGCATCGGCCCGCAGGTTAACATCGCGCATGCTCAACTACATCTGGTTCGCCCTGATGGCGATCGCCTTGCTGGTCGCCGCGTTCAACGGAACTGCGGCTGCGCTCACCAAGGGCGGCGTCGATTCTGCAAAGACGGCGGTCGAGATCGCGCTCGGCCTGGTCGGCATCATGACGCTGTGGCTCGGCATCATGCGGGTCGCGGAAAAGGCGGGCCTGATCTCGCTTCTCGGTCGCGCGCTGCGTCCGATCAGCCGGCTGCTTTTCCCCGAGATCCCGCCCGACCACCCGGCAGTCGGCGCGATGATCCTGAATATCGCCGCCAACATGCTCGGCCTCTCGAATGCCGCTACGCCTCTGGGCATCAAAGCGATGGAGGAGCTGCAGGAGCTCAATCCGCAGAAAGAAACAGCATCGAACGCCATGGTGACGTTCATGACACTGAATACCGCCGGCATTCAATTCATCCCCGCCACGATCATCGGAGTTCTCGCGGCGTCGGGATCGAAGAATCCGACGGCGATCATCTCCACCACCGTCATCGCGACAGTATGCGGCGCGATCGCCGCAGTGACGACCTCGAAGATCCTGCAGCGATTCTTTCCGTACCAGGAGAACGCCGCCGCTGAGGTCAGCGGCGCTCCACAATGATTCGCCAGATCCTCGGCGCCATCTCGCTGTGGGCGATCCCCGTCCTCCTGGTCGGCATCCCACTCATCGGGATGGCTCGAAACATCAAGGTCTACGACGTTTTCATCGAAGGCGCAAAGGAAGGATTTCAGGTCGCTGTGCGGATTATCCCGTTCCTGGTGGGGATTCTGGTGGCGATTGGAATGTTCCGCGCCTCCGGAGCGATGGACATCCTCACCTTTGCGCTTGCCCCATTGCTCCGCGCGACGCGCTTTCCGCCCGACATTTTCCCGCTCGTGATCCTTCGAACGCTTTCCGGCAGCGGATCGCTGGCACTGACCACCGACATCGTTAAACAATTCGGGCCCGATTCGCTGATCGGCCGCACGGCCGCGACGATCTACGGCGGATCGGAGACAACGTTCTACGTGCTGGCGGTCTACTTCGGCGCGATCGGCGTCAAGCGGACACGCCATGCGATTCCAGCAGCGCTGGTCGGCGATCTCGTCGCGGCCATCGTCGCGGTCGCCGTGTGCACGTGGATGTTCGGGTAAGGGCGCGCAGCGCGCGCCCGCAACCTATCGGGCCAACAGACCTCGCCGCCGATCCTGCCACCGTCGAGGATTCTCTGCGATGTATGTTCGACGGTGTTGCAAGTTGATCGTCACAAATATAGATCGCGCCTCGATAGTTGAAATCCTTCAGCCGTATCGTTCGACGATAGGGTCTGCCCGCACTCGTCAGCATCGAGCGAGAGTACCTCGGCGGCCTCGCCGTCAAGATTTCTCTACCGTCTGAAGAGTTGGGCGCGCGGTGCGCGCCCTTACGCCTAACTGCGGCGCGTCCCGAGCCAGATCGCCGCGCCGACGGCTAAAGCGACCGCGCCGGCGATCAGCTTCTGCCTATCCAGGCTCACCACGAGGGCGATCGAGATCAGCGTGCCGAGGATCGGCATCCACAGCCCCGGCGTTCGAAATCCTTGATTGATTTTCCGCAAACGCGGAAGCGCGGCGCAGGTGAAGAGATACGTCGTCAGGCGCGCGCCGGCCGAAAAAAGTGCCATGTTTGCGAAGGTGCTGATCAGCGCCAGGACGGTCGCGACGATGACGTGCACGACGATGGCGTAGGACGGCGTCCGAAACTTTGGATGCACGTAGCTGATCGGCCCCAACTTGCGATCGAGCGAGAGCGCGTACAGCATGCGCGAGCCTTCGAGCACGGTGCCCGAATTCGTTCCCGCCATCGACAGCACCGCGCCGAGCGTGATAATGACCGCGCCCCACGTGCCGACCAGCGCCGCAGCTGCGTCGGCGATCGGGGTCTTGCTGTCGCCGAGATTCGTCAGCGCCGACATGGCGCCGAGCTGCGCCAGAACGTAGATCACGCCGATGATCAACAGTCCGATCAGCAGCGCTTTTGGAAGATCGCGTCGCGGATCTTTGTACTCGCCCGCCGGAACGCCGAGGTTTTCGAAACCAGCGTAGGCGAAGAGCATGAACAGGGCAGCGCCGCCCCAGTCAGTCCCCCGCCCCGGAAGATGCAGCGACCCCGGAATCGGATTGTGGCGAAACAGAATCAAGGCGATGATGATGAATCCCACCAGCGGCACGACCTTGCCGAACGTAAAGACGTAGATCGAAACTGCACCGTACTTGACGCCGACGAAGTGGATGATTCCGAGGATGAGCAGCGAGCCGATGATGAGGCTCCAACGCAGCACGCCGGAGCCGAGCGGTGGATAGAATCGCGCCAGCGAGACCACGAATCCGTTCGACAGCGACGCCAGCGAGGTGACGCGCGCCAGCCAGTTCATCCATCCAGTCTCGAATCCGATGAAATCGCCGAACGCTGTCCGTGCGTAGAGGTACGCACCGCCAGGCTCGCTGAAATGGCTGGCCGCTTCCGCAAAGCACAGCGCCAGAATGAAAACCGGAAGCGCGAAGATCAGCGGCGCCCACAGTGAAAACGGACCGAGGAGTCTGTAGGACTCGGACGGCAGAAGGAACACGCCGCTGCCGATGACGGCGTTGATGCACATCGCCACCAGGCCCCAAAGGCCGACCGCGCGGACGAGCTTCTCGTTTTTCGTATCTGCCATGCGAAATATGAAATTTCAAATTTCAAATTAAGAATGAAAAATGAAAGATCAGCCCATTCTCAATTTTTCATTTGAAATTCGAAATTCTTAATTCATTTTTTCTCCCATCCTCGTCCTCGCAATGCTCGTCCCGGCAGCGCCGCAGTCATTTCGCCGTCCCGCAGCACCGGCACTCCATTCACGATCACGTCGATCACGCCTTCGCTGAAATGATGCGGGTCCTCGTAAGTCGCGACATCTCGAATTTTCTCGGGATCGAAGACCACGATATCCGCCTTCATGCCCGGACGCAGTACGCCGCGGTCGCTGAGCTGTGCGCGATCGGCGGCTTGTGAGGTCATCTTGCGGACAGCCTCTTCGAGCGTGAAGAGTTTTGCGTCGCGCACGTAGCGTCCGAGAACGCGGGGAAACGTACCGTAGGCGCGAGGATGCACTCCCGCCTGGGTGGCGCGGGCCTGCGGCGTGGGCGACCCCGAATCGGAGCCGATCGAGACGAAGGGCTGCTTCAGCGCGTACTGGACGTCATCCTCGTTCATCGAGAAATAGATCACGCTCGGCGACATGGGCGTTTCGCTGAACAGCCGCATCAGCGCCTCTTCGGTGGTCACGCCCATCTCGCTCGCGATCTGCTCGATGAATTTCTTCTCGTACTGCGCCAGCGCAGGATTGGGAATGCGCGCGACGTAGATCCCGCGTTCGCGTCGCCGCGCCACCTCATCGCGCAACGCCGCCGCGATCTTCGCGCGTTGTTCCGGATCGGCGAGACGTTTTTTGAATTCCGAGTAGCCGCCTTCCAGCGCCCAGTCGGGCGCCAGAGTGCTGAGTGACGTCGACGATGCGATGTAGGGATAGACATTCGCGGCAACGTCGATCCCCTCGCCGCGCGCCGCGATGATGCGGTCGATGACGTGCGGCATCCGTCCCCAGTTCGCGGGACCGCTGACTTTCATGTGCCAGATATTGATGGGGATGTGGGTCTCGCGGCCGATTTGAAATGCCTCGTCGAGCGCAGAGTCGATCTTCTCTCCCTCGTCGCGAATGTGGCTGAAGTACACGCCGCCGTACTTCGAAGCGACCCTGGCCATGTTGATGATTTCCTCGGTCGTCGAAAACATGGCGGGCAGATAGATCAACGAAGTCGAGATGCCGATCGCGCCTTCCCGCATGGCCTGATCGATGATCTTCTCCATCTCGCGCACTTCGTCGGCAGTGGGCGGGCGGTTGATATTGCCGATCACGATCTCGCGCGGATTCGACGCGCCGACGAACAACGCAAAGTTGATGGCACTGCCATTCTTCTCGAGCGCCTCGAGGTAGTCCGCGAAGCGCGGAAAACGCGGCGCCTGTCCCGTTTCGCGATTCGCAATGGCCGGACCGGGCGATGTTCCCTCGCCGGTGACCTCGGTCGTCACGCCCTGCCGCACTTTCGCTTCCAGGTGCGGATCCATCAGCACCGACATTTGCGATTGGCCGAGGAGGTCGATGAAGCCGGGGGAAACGATGTTCTCGCGCGCGTCGAGAGTCGTCGCGGCAGAGGTCGAGGAAAGGTCGCCGATCGCGACGATGGCGTCGCCGCGAACGCCGATGTCGCCGCGATACCAGGGCGCTCCCGTGCCGTCGAGGATGCGGCCGTTGGTAATTTTGAGATCGAGCATCTTCCTCTGCTGCGTCGTCGCGCACGCCGCGAGAAAAATCGCGAGGATCGCCAGTCGCTTCATCGTTGTCCTTTCACGAGATCTTCGAGCGTTTGCCGCTCACGGACGAGTCGAGACGCTGCGCCGTCGACCATGATCTCAGGCGGCAGCAGCCGCGCGTTGTAATGCGAGGCCATCGAGAAGCCGTACGCCCCGGCATCGCAAAAGGCGATCAGATCGCCGACCTCGGTGTGATCGAGCTTGCGCGGAATCACGTTGCCCATGGCGTCGCGCGTAAAGACATCGCCGGACTCGCACAGATTGCCGGCGACAACGTACTCCTCTTTCGTCTTGGCCTTGCGGGAGGCGTTCACGATGTGGTGATAGGCGCCGTACTTCGACGGTCGGACCAGATGATTGAATCCGGTGTCGCAGCCGAGCCACCACAATCCTCCGCTGACTCGCTTGGCGGTCACGCGCGCAAGCAGGTAGCCCGATTGCGCAACGACGTAGCGTCCGGGCTCGAGAATGGCAGTCAGATCACGCCCGCGCAGAAGGCGGTCGGCAATTCGCGTCAGCTCGCGTCCGTAGTCGTCGATCGGAAACTCCGGATCGCCCGGACGATAAGGAATCGAAATGCCGCCTCCGAAATTGAGCCAGCGGAGATTCGAAAAATCACCAGAGAGCTCGAGCAGACGGCGTGCGGACTCGATGAGCGGCGCGAGATCATCGATGCCCGATCCGATGTGCGCGTGCAGGCCGACGACTTTTCGTCCGGAGTCCTCCACGATCATGCGGGCATCGCGGATCTGGGCGAGATCGATTCCGAATTTCACGCCGCCGCCGGCCGTGACGACGTCGGCATGATGCCCGGCACCGACATCGGTGTTCACGCGCAAGGCGATCGGGTTGTGCAGGTCGAGGGTCAGGGCCCGGTCGATCTCCGAGACGGAGTTGACATTCACGACGATGCGCGGATCGCCGATCGCGCCAAGATCCTCGTCGGAAACATTCGAGCATGTGAACCAGATTTCGTCGGGAGTGAAGCCGGCCTGACGCGCGAGGTAAATCTCGCCCGGAGAGACGCAATCGCATCCGAAGCCATTGTCACGAATCAGGTCGAGGATCGCCAGTGCGCCGTTGGCCTTCATGGCGTAGAACGGGCGGAAGGGGAGGGAAGCAAAAGCTTTTTTGACCCGCGCGATCTGTCGTCGGATGATGGCGGCGTCGTAAGCGTAGAGTGGGGTTCCGTATTTGCCAGCGAGATCTTCGGCAGCGAGCTCACCGACTTTGAGCATGGAGCGCGGATTATAGGTTCTGCGCGCTAAAATTAATCATGCAGCAATACCTGCAACTCGTCCGTCACATCCTCGATCACGGCACCAAGAAATCGGATCGCACCGGCACCGGCACACTGAGCACCTTCGGCTATCAACTGCGATTCGATCTGAGCGCCGGATTCCCGCTGGTGACCACCAAGAAAGTGCATCTGCGGTCGATCATCTACGAGCTGCTGTGGTTTCTGCGCGGCGAGACCAACGTGCGCTGGCTGCAGGAAAACAACGTCACGATCTGGAACGAATGGGCGGACGCCAGCGGCGAGCTCGGTCCGGTGTACGGCTACCAGTGGCGATCGTGGAGCGCCCCAAATGGTCAACATATCGACCAGATTTCGCAGGTGATCGAGCAGATCCGGCGCAATCCCGACTCGCGACGCCTGATGGTGAGCGCCTGGAATGTGGCCGACATCGACAAAATGGCGCTGGCGCCCTGCCACGCCTTCATGCAGTTCTGGGTCGGCAATGGTCGGCTGTCGTGTCAGATGTACCAGCGCAGCGCCGACGTTTTCCTGGGCCTGCCCTTCAACATCGCCTCGTACGCGCTTCTCACCATGATGGTCGCGCAGGTGTGCGACCTTGGCCCGGGCGAACTGATTCTGTCGCTGGGCGACGCGCATTTGTATCTGAACCATCTCGAGCAGGCGAACCTGCAACTGACACGCGACCCGAGACCGCTGCCGTCGATGACATTGAATCCGGACGTGAAGTCGATCTTCGATTTCCGCTTCGGCGACTTCACGCTCGAGAATTACGATCCCCATCCGAGCATCAAGGCTCCCATTGCCGTATGACGCTGTCGATCATCGCGATCCTGTCGGATAACAATGTGATCGGCCGAGGAAATCGGCTGCCCTTTCGACAATCGAATGATCTGAAGCGATTCAAAGCGCTGACCATGGGACATCACCTGCTGATGGGACGGAAGACTTACGAGTCGCTGGAGTATCCGCTTCCCGGCCGCACCATCGTGGTGATCACGCACGACCGCGAATTCCATCCCGACGGCATCCTGACCGCCCCGTCCATCGAGCGCGCCATCGATCTGGCGCGGCTCGACGACGAGCCATTCATCGCGGGCGGCGGACAAATCTTCGAGCAGTCGTTGCATCGCGCCGATCGCATGTATCTGACGCGCGTCCACGCCGAGATCGAAGGCGACGCGTTCTTCCCCGAATTCGACGACGTCACGGAGTGGGACCTCGTCGACGCCGAGCATCGCGAGGCCGACGAAAAGAATCAGTATCCCTACTCGTTTCTGACCTACGAGCGCGCCGGGAAACTGGCTTAGTGTGGCGGCTCAGGCGCGGGCGCGAACGACGGCACCGCGCAACGGATCTCGGCGGCGCCCGGACGCACCTCGAATTCGACCGGCGTGTACTGCGGCGGCTCCAACGGAAATTGATTGTTGCTCAGATTGGCGTCCTCGGCCTGCTGGCCCTGGGCGATTTGTTCGGTGAGGTACGCCCGCAGGAGATACTTTCCCGGGCGCACTTTTCGGTCCCCGGCCTTGTCGGAGTAGGCCGCTTCGAACCACGCCACGCGTTTCATCGTCGATTTTCCCGGCCACGGCGCGACGGTGGTGGTCGTCTCGCAGGCTAGCGATCCGTCGGGCGCGAATGCGCGCAGCAGCAGCTTGTATGGGTGCGTCCCCGCGCCGTCAGCGAGGTTGATCACCACCGCGAACTGACGCTCGACTCCCGCCATCCTCTTGTCGGGGATGACGCCCGGAGCTGGCCAGAACGAGACCGAGTAATCGATAGGGGGAGATTGCGCTGCAGCGAGGAGGACGGCCATCGCCAGACCCGCATCAGCTTGTCAGTTCCCACAGAAGCGCAAGCGTTACAGGGGCGACAACGCTTCCTCGAGTTTGCTTCTCCTCACGCCCATGATCCACGGCACAGCGGTTTTCGGAATCGCGAGAAGAAAGTAAACCCGACCTGCGAATTGGATCGCGGTATACGCCAGGATGATCGAGAGAACGCCGAACGCGCCGGTGCAGATGAAATCGTAGATGCTCTCGCGCGTGTCGAGCCGCTCGACCGCGTTGAGATCGAGCTTGTCGGCCTGACGTTCCGCGTGCCAATACATCGCCGCCAGCAGCCCGTTCACCGCCGCGAAGCCCGCTCCGTAGATCGTGAACAAGATCCGAGCCTGATCAAGTGAGGTGGCCACCGGGTGACCGTAGATCCCCTTGGCCATCAACACGAACATGAACTTCAGCGGATAGACGTAGAACAGGATCAGGAAGAGCAGCGTGATGTTCAACGCCATGGTGATCTTGTCCTGCAGTCCGTAGCGTCGGAAGAATTCATGGTGCGCCAGCCACAGTCCGATAAAAATCAGGAAGCAGAATCCGAAGGGGAGAACGCCGCGCACGGTCTCGATCAGCTCATCGTAAGTCTTGGGAACCTCCAGCGAGACGACGATCAGCGACAGCGCGAACCCGAAGATCACATCGCTGAATGCCTCCAGTCGCGACACCTCGTGCGAGCGATATCGAAACGGCATCTTGTGCGCCATGGCCACGATTCTAATCGTGCTAATCTCCGCCGGCATGATCGTCCGCGCCTACGAGGGGAAAGAGCCGCGTTTCGGCGCTCGTGTGTTCGTGGCCGAGACCGCGGCTGTGATCGGCGATGTCGAGGTGGGCGATGACTGCTCGATCTGGTACAGCGCCGTCGTCCGCGCCGACGTGCACTCGATCCGCATCGGCGCGCGAACGAACATTCAGGACAACTGCACGCTGCACGTCACGCAAGGCACGCATCCGGTTCGGATCGCGGAGGAAGTGACCATCGGACACGCGGCGGTGGTGCACGGCTGCACCATCGAGCGGCGGGCGCTGATCGGGATGGGATCGCGCGTGCTGGACGGCGCTCTGGTGGGGGAGCTGGCGCTGGTCGGCGCGGGCGCGCTCGTTCCGGAGGGGATGCAGGTGCCGGCGCGGACGCTGGTGGTCGGTGTGCCGGCGCGCATCAAACGCCAGCTCACCACCGACGAGCTGGCGCATCTCGAGCAGTCGTGGAAGAACTACGTCGGATACAAGGAGAAGTATTTGAAGGGATGAGGGCAGAGGGATGAGGGCTGAATGGAGACTCTCATCCCTCATCCCTCATCCCTCAGCCCTATGAATCGAATTCCTGCCGGGACGCTCCGCACCGAACACGTTGGCCGCTCGGTCTCTCTGGCCGGCTGGGTGCAGAAACAGCGCGACTTCGGCGATCTGCTGTTCATCGATCTTCGCGACCGGAGCGGCCTCTGTCAGGTCGTCATCGACAAGGCGCGCGGAGCAGGCGAGACGCTGCTGTCGGCGGCCAAGCAGGTTCGCGCGGAATTTGTCGTGCGCATCGACGGCGATGTCATCGCGCGCGCCGAAGAGTCGCGCAATCCGAAGCTGCCGACCGGGGATGTCGAGGTCCTCGGAAGAAGCATCGAGATTCTGAATACCTCCGAGACTCCGCCCTTTCCGATCGAAGACCAAACGGAGGCGGCCGAGGAGCTCAGGCTGAAGTATCGCTATCTGGATTTGCGACGCCCGTCGCTGACGCACAACATCGCCCTGCGCGACAAGGTGGCGTTCGGCGTTCGCGATTACATGCACCGGCAAGGCTTCCTCGAGATCGAGACGCCGATGCTGACGCGATCGACCCCCGAAGGTGCGCGCGACTACCTCGTACCCAGCCGCATCCATCACGGGATGTTCTACGCGCTGCCGCAGTCGCCGCAGATCTTCAAGCAGTTGCTGATGGTCTCGGGCATGGAGCGCTACTACCAGATCGTGCGCTGCTTTCGCGACGAGGACCTCCGGCGCGACCGTCAGCCGGAGTTCACGCAGGTCGACATCGAGAGCTCCTTCATTGACGAAGAATTTGTGTATCAATTAATAGAAGGACTTTTCGCATATATTTTCCCGTTGGCCAACATCCCCGTCAGCACACCCTTTCCGCGATTGCCATGGCAGCAGGCCATGGATCGTTTCGGCAGCGACCGTCCCGACACGCGATTCGGGATGGAGCTGATCGACATCAGCAGCGCTGCGCAATCGATCGAGGTTCCGGCCTTCCGCGAGGCGCAGAGCGTCCGCGCCATTGTCGTGCCCGGCGGCGCGACGTTCTCGCGCAAGAAGATCGATGATCTGACCGAAGAGGCCAAGAAGCTGGGCGCGGGAGGCCTGATCTGGGTCAAATACGACGCGCAGCGCGGTTCCTCGATCAAAAAGTTCCTGACCGACTCTTCTTTCGACGTGCTCCGGCACGCCCTTCGCGCGAACGAAGGTGATCTCGCGCTGATCGTGGCCGGCAAAACCACAGTCGTGTGGGATGTCCTTGGAAGCCTTCGCACGCGCGTTGCCCGAGAGCAGCAGATGATCAAGCCCGAGACGTGGAACTTCCTGTGGGTCGTCGATTTTCCACTCTTGGAATGGGACGAAGAGACGCGGCGCTATTTCGCGCGTCATCATCCATTCACGTCGCCGAAAGTGTCGGATATCGACAAACTCGAAAGCGATCCCGGCGGAACGCTGGCACGCGCCTACGACGTCGTGCTCAACGGCCTGGAGCTGGGTGGCGGATCCATTCGGATCAACCGTCCCGAGATCCAGTCGCGAATGTTTCGTGCGCTCGGTATCGACGAAGCGGAAGCGAAGGAGCGATTCGGTTTTCTTCTGGAAGCCTTCCGCTACGGCGCTCCTCCCCACGGCGGCATCGCCCTCGGATTCGACCGCATCGTGATGCTCATGGCCCGCGGCGAGTCGCTGCGCGACGTCATCGCCTTCCCGAAAACGGCGCGCGCGCAGGACCTCATGAGCGAGGCGCCCTCGCGCGTCGGCCCGAAACAGTTGGATGAGCTGGGAATTCGATTGAAGGGATGAGGGCAGAGGGATGAGGGATGAAAAAATCGATCAGCCCTCATCCCTCATCCCTCTTCCCTTTCTGACGGTACAGAACCACCCGGTTTACGTCGGACCCGGTCTGCTCGACTCGGTCGGCAAACTGGTCAAGCCGCGCGGCAAGGTCTTCGTGATCACCTCGCGCGGGCTGACGAGGTTCGGAGTGGGCGTCGCCACCTCGTTTGAGCCATCAGCGGAGATCGTGACAATCGAGGAAGGGGAGGCCAACAAGACGCTCGCGACCGTCAATACCATCGTCACCCAGCTTCTCGATCGCGGAGGCAGACGCGATTCGATGGCGGTGGTCGTGGGCGGAGGCATGATCGGAGACACCGCCGGCTTCGCGGCTTCGATTTTTCTGCGCGGAATCGATCTGGTGCATGTTCCGACGACGCTTCTGGCGCAGGTCGACAGCTCGATCGGAGGAAAGGTCGCGGTCAATCACGAGCTCGGGAAAAACCTGATGGGCAGCTTTTTTCCCCCGCGGGCAGTCCTCTCTGACACCGCCGTTCTGGCCACACTCCCGCCCCGCGAAAAATTGAGCGGACTGTATGAAACGCTGAAAGGCGGTGTGATCGGCGATCCCTCACTGTTCGAGCTGCTCGAGCACCGGAGTGATGTCGATCTGGACACCGTCGTGCGCAAGGCGATTCGCGTGAAAGCCGCGATTGTCTCGGCAGACGAGAAGGAAGCTGACCTCAGACGTCTGCTCAACTATGGCCACACCCTGGCGCACGGAATCGAAGCCGCGCTGCGCTACGAGAAGCTGACCCACGGCGAGGCGGTGGCGTGGGGAATCATCGCGGCCAACGCCATCGGCGTGAAACGCGGCGTGACATCAGAAAAAGTGCGCCGGCGCATCGACGAGGCGGTGCGAACGTGGCAGCCCGCAGCACTGCCCACACTCGATGCCGGCGCGGTGCTGGCCGCCACCGAGCACGACAAGAAAAACACCGGGAGGGCACGCGTCATGGTTTTTCCGCGCGAAATCGGCCGCTGCGAGGTTGTATCCGGGATCTCCGACGACGAGTTGCGCTACGGCCTGGCGGCCATCGGAGTCAAGACGTCGTGAGGCGAGGGGCAGTCATGATGCCGGTGTCGGCGCTCTTCTTCACCGGCAACTTGATGACCATGCTGGTGCCGATGCCTTCGAGCGATGCCACGGTTACCTCGCCGCCGTGCGCTTCGACGATCTGCTTCACGATGTAGAGGCCGAGGCCAGTGCCGCCGCCGCCGCGGAGGGACTTGTTGCCGCTCTGTTTGTACTTCTCCCAGATCTGCTGCACTTCCGCCGCTTTGATTCCCATCCCGCTGTCGGTGACGGTGATGACGAGCGATTCCGGCACCTCGCCATTGCGAACGATCTGCGCACCGACTGAGATCAAGCCTTTTTTCGGCGTGAACTTCAGCGAATTCGACACCAGGTTGATGATGGCCTGGGTCAGCTTTTCGACGTTACCGATGACCTGGGGCACATCGCGACCGTGCGCACTCATCAGGAAAATCTCGTCACGGCCGGCGACCTGCTGCAGGCTGCGGACGGCGCGCTTGAGAACGCCCGCCACGCGCACCGGTTCCTTCTCCATCACGAAATTGCCCGACTCGATCTTCGAGAAGTCGAGCAGCTCGTTGATCAGACCCATCATCCGTTCCGACTCACGCTGCGCCTCGGTTAGAAGGTCGCTGTACATCGAGTCGAGCTTTGCGCCTTCCTGACTGAGGACGAATTCGAGCGTCCCCTGAATGCCGGAGAGAGGACCACGGAGGTCGTGAACGATCTGCGCGGTGAAGTCGGACTTACTCTGCTCCATCTGGCGTTCGTTGGTGACGTCTTCGAACCACAGCGCCACCGCCGGAGCGGAGCAGCCCTCGGCGGCCATGATCCGCTCGACACGGAAGGTGCGACCTTCGATTTCAACGTCGCTGGCGCGGTGCTCGTCGCCCTCCATGAAGATGAAGAAATCCTGCAGCCAGCCGCGCTCACCGCCGACCGCGCGCGCGCCTGCGTTCAACCAATCCTTGGCGTCACTGCCGAATGTCGTCTCGAAGGCGGCGTTCTGCCATTCGACACCGCCATGGTCGTTGACGATGGCGACCGGTGCTGAGAGTTTCTCTGCGATTTCGTATTTGCTCATTGTGGAATGGTGATGGCGCGCTCGTGCTGCAGCTTGGCCAGGTTGAAAAGCGTCGTGAAGGGATCGAATGGACTCAGCACGAGGAGCTTCTGCAAATCCATGCGGCCATCGATGAGTGAGATCAGGTAGCCCTCCTGGGCGGTCAGATTGAATCGGTCGAAGTTGGTGAGGAATTCGGCGCTCAATCGGGGGATCGCAGACATGCCCTTCGGGTTCGAGAGCAGATCGCGCACGATGTTGTTGCGCACGATCTCGGTATATCCGCGAAGGGAAACGTCATCGGGATACGCCACGCGCGCTTCCATCAGCTTCAGATGGGTGTGCCAGATGCCGTACTGTTTGACGGAATCGGCGACCAGCCGCGTCCAATCCGGAGTTACGGAACTTTTGGGGGAAGCGACTGAGGACATGGATGCTTATTGTATCCTGACGTGGTGTCCGAGAATGTGACTCCGGCCGCACCGAAACGCCTTCACAAGCGCTTTTTCGTTGCCTTCGTTGCCCTCGCGTTGGGCATCCCCTCGGGTTTCGTGCTGGCGCACGTGATTCATTTCCCGCTGGTCAAGTCGCTGGAGAACTATCAGCCCGCAATCATCACCCGCATCTACGATCGCAACGGGACTGTTTTCGCGGAGTACGCGATCCAGAAGCGGATTGTGATTTCGAAGCGCGACATGGCGCCGACGCTGGTGGAGGCCATCATCGCCACGGAAGACGCCGACTTCTATCACCACGGGGGATTCAATCCGAAGTCGATGCTCCGCGCCGCTTTCCGTGATCTCGTGCAACGAAAAAAGGCCGAGGGAGCATCGACGATCACGCAGCAGCTGGCCAAGCAGCTCTTCCTGACGCCCGAGAAACATTGGACACGAAAGATCAACGAGATCGCCCTGGCGGTCGATATCGAGAAAAACTTCACCAAGGACCAGATTTTCGAGCTGTACGCCAACCAGATGTACATGGGTCACGGCGCGTACGGCGTCGAGGCGGCGTCACGCCTTTACTTCGGCAAGCACGCCAAGGATCTGACGCTGCCCGAGTCCGCGACGATCGCGGCACTCTTCCAACACCGCGGCGGCTACTACAGCCCGATCAATCATCCCGATCATGCAATCGAGCGCCGAAACAATGTCGTCCTGGCCCGCATGCTCTCGGAGCGCTACATCAATCGTGAGCAATACCTGCAGGCTATCAAGACGCCCCTGGTGCTCGGCACATTCAAGGAAGAGACGCCGAGCGTGGGCGGCTATTTCTCCGAAGAGATCCGGCAATACATCGAGCAGAACAAGAAATTCGGCGTCGAGAACCTTTACCAGCGCGGCTTGAAGGTCTACTCGACGATGGATTTGCCGCTTCAGGAAGCAGTCGAGAAGGCGCTGCAGCGCGGACTGCGGCGCTGGGACCGCCGGCGTGGATTTCGACGGCCGGCCCGCAATCTGATCGCGGAAGGCGCCGATCCCGAGACATACAAGGATCCGAGCTGGAGTAACGATCCTTACACCACCGATAAGCTCTACAGCGCGGTGGTGATGCACGTCGGCCCGAGCGGCGTTACGGCGCGCATCAATCGCGACAACATCGAGCTCATACCGAAAGCGTTTGTATGGACGGAACGGTCGAGCATGGAAGGCGTGCTCAAACGCGGCGATCTGATCTGGGTCCGTCTCGACGAAGACTCGAAAACGAAAGCGCGGATGTGGAAGCTCGACCAACTGCCGCAAGTGCAGGGCGCCGCGGTCATCCTCGATGTCAAAACGGGTGAGGTCCGCTCCATGGTCGGCGGGTACGATTTTCAGCTTTCGAAATTCAATCGCGCCATCCAGTCGCGCCGGCAGACAGGATCGTCATTCAAACCCATCGTCTACGGCGCGGCCTTCGAGAAGGGACTCACGCCCGCCGACACGATCTTTGACGAACCGATCGCGATTCCGATCAACGACAATACGGTTTGGGCGCCGAAAAACTATTACGGTAAGTACTCAGGAATTGTGACCATCCAGCGCGCACTGGAGTTGTCGATCAATGTTCCAGCAGTCAAGACGTGGATGATGGTCGGCTCGCAGCGCGTCTCCGACTTTGCCCATCGCCTCGGCATCACTTCCGACATTCCGCCGTATCCGTCCACAGCCCTGGGCGCGGCGGGCGTCGCGCCCATCGAGTTGACCGCAGCGTACAACGTCTTCGCGAATCAAGGCGTCTACGTCAAGCCGCAGATGATTCGAAAGATCGTCGATCCAACCGACCGCGTGCTGGAAGAGCAAACGCCGACGCTGTCGGAGGCGACGCAACCGCAGGTGGCCTACGAAGTGGCGTACATGCTTCGCGGCACGGTGCTTCGCGGCACGGCATACGAAGCGCACATTTTGCCGCCGCCCATTGCGGGAAAAACGGGAACGACCAACGCTTACACCGACGCATGGTTCGTCGGCTTTTCCCCCGAGTTCTGCGTCGGCGTTTGGGTCGGGTACGACGATCCGAGCCGCTCGCTGGGTCCGGGGGCGACCGGCGCTGATGTCGCGCTGCCGATCTGGATCGACATCTTCAAACAGATCGACAACTTGAAGCTGCGAACCACGCGACCCGACTTCGAGGCACCGCCGGGAATCGTCGTCGTTCCGATGGACCTCAAGACGGGCAGGCGAGGCGTCGGTCCTTGTGCGCGCGTGGTCATGGAAGCCTTCATCGCCGGACAGGAGCCGGACAAGGATTGCAGCGGTTCGACGGTGGCGGTCGCGAAGCTCCCGTACTACCTGCAGCGTCCGTTCTATCAGCCGAAAGAGCTCGAGCCGACGCTTGCCGCGGCGGACGCGTCAGCGCAAACAGGCGAGGGAGGCGAGTCGCCGGCGCCGCCGCCCGAAGAGGAGACCACCACCACCGCGGCGCCGAAACCGCCGCCTCCGCAGCCGCCGCCCGCCCGGTAAGGCCAGTGAGGATGGTCCTGGCCCACCCTCTTACCAACCTTACCAACCTTACCGGCCTTACCTCCACTCGTGATCGGGCGGCCAGATGAAGCTCGCCAGCACCCAATTGCGCTCGCCGCCCGCGAATTGCGCCTTCAGGGTATGGTTGGTCGGTCTGGTCAGCAGCGAAGCCGCGACCGGCGTCGGTTCCCACCGCCATCGGACCGAAATGTCGTAACGGCTGTCACCGGCGTCTTCGATGCGCTCGACGCCGAGAAATTTTCGTTGCGCGACCGGCACCATCCAGCCTTCGGAAGACTGCACCGCGCCGTTAACGTTAATTAACCCTTCGCGCGTCGGCGCGAGACTTTGATCGACGTATCCGCGGTCGAAAAGAGTCTTGGCGAGCGTGCTGTCTGCGCTCGGCGTCATTTTCAACGGCTCCGCGAATGACCGATCGATTTCAATCAAATACTGGACACGGACCGCGTCGAGGCCCGGCGGAAAACTCACATTCGCCGCTGTCCCGGGCGCGGGAGTCGACGACGAGATCACCAGCCCCGACGGAGCGGGAGTCCCCGGCGGGGGAGCCGGAGGCTGCTGCTTGCGGGCATTGACGATGGCGCGCTCGCAGAGCTTCGGCGTTAGAACGAGAAAGAGAAGTGCGATGCCGAGCATAACGGCGGTTGTGCGAACCAGTCGCACTTCGCTCATTGCTTGACGTATTTCGTGATCATGTCGACCATTTTGTCGCGCGTCAGTGGTTTGCGCATCCAGGCGTTGGCGCCCGAGCTCGGGAACATCTCTTCCAGCGATTTCTCGGGCAGGTCGGAGATCAGGATGATCGGAATGTCCTTCTTGTTCGACTGCGACTTCAGCACTTCACTCAATCGATTTCCCTTGATGCTGGGCAGATTGACGTCGAGGAAGATGATGTCGGGCGAGTTGCCCGCCAGCACGTGATTGAACTCGATCCAGCTCGCGGCGGTGAGGACCGTGCATCCTTCCCGCTCGAGCAACGCGCGCCCCAGCTTCAGGACCAGCGGGTTGTCATCGAGGATCAGAACCGTGACTTTTGAAAGCGGCACCGTCATGAGCCGGTCATCCCTTCCTTGTTTCGGGCGTCATGATACATTTTTTGTTTTGGAAGAGATCACGCCCGTAGTTGCGCCGGATTCGCAACCTCCGAAACCCCCGCCAAGCTTACCATTCCGTCGCCCGGCCGATTACTACTCTTCCCCGGTCGGCGAGGCAAGGCCGCTGTTCCCGCGATGGGTTCCATTCGGCTGCGGATCGGCCGCCATCGTCGCGCTGTTCGTCGTTTTCGGCATGGGCATCCTGGCATCGCAAGGAAAGTTGGGCGACCTGTTTGATGTGGTTTTCTGGTTACCGATGCAGGGCGAGATCGACAAGATGTTCACCAAGGACGTGAAGCCGGCCGACAAAGCGGCATTCGACACGGAAATGAAAACGATGCGCGAATCCGTTCGCTTCAATCGCGTGCCGATGCAACGCCTGCAGCCGCTCTTGCACACACTTCGCGACGTCGTTTCGGATGAGCGGGTGACGCCGGCGGAAACCGCGCGTCTGATTCATGAGCTTCGCGCAATCAATCACAGAAAGGGTTCCTAGGTTGCTCGGTTGCTGGGTTGCTCAGCAACCCAGCAACCCAGGAACCCAGCAACCATGAATTTCAAACTCGTCTCGTCATTCCAGCCGCAGGGCGATCAGCCGCAAGCGATCGAACAGTTGATGGAGAGCGTCCGCTCCGGCAACCAACATCAAGTCCTCCTCGGCGTCACTGGATCGGGGAAGACCTTCACGGTCGCGAAGGTCGTCGAGCAGATCAACCGCCCGACGCTGGTGCTGAGCCACAACAAGACGCTGGCGGCGCAGCTTTATCAGGAATTCAGGAACTTCTTTCCGGAGAATCGCGTCGAGTATTTCGTCTCGTACTACGACTACTACCAGCCCGAGGCCTACATACCGCAGACCGATCTTTACATTGAAAAGGAAATGACCAAGAACGACGAGATCGACAAACTGCGTCTCGCGGCCACCAAGTCATTGTTCGAGCGGCGCGACGTCATCATCGTGGCGTCGGTCTCCTGTATTTACGGCATCGGCGATCCGGAGCTGTACTTCGGGATGTTGTTGTTTTTCGAGCGCGGCATCGAGAAGCCGTTGACGCAATATCTCCGCCGTCTCACCGAGATGCAGTACGAGCGCACACCCTACGATCTCGCGCGCGGCACGTTCCGCGTGCGCGGCGATGTGCTCGAGCTCTGGCCGGCGTACGAAGACGATGCCGTTCGCATCGAATTCTTCGGCGACGAGATCGACAAGATCTCCCGCATCGATCCGGTCACCGGCCGCACCAGCGGCGACTTCGATCGCGTGGCCATCTATCCGCGAACGCACTACGTCACGCCACGGGAGCGTCTGATGGAGGCCATGGAGAACATTCGGAAAGAGCTCGACCAACGCCTCGTCGAATTGCGCGCCCAGGATCGACTGCTGGAGGCGCAACGCCTGTCGCAGCGGACGCTGTTCGATCTCGAGATGCTGGCGGAGCTCGGCTACTGCAACGGCATCGAGAATTACAGCCGCCATCTATCGGGACGAAAACAGGGCCAGCCGCCACCCACGCTCATCGATTACTTTCCCGACGATTTTCTGATGGTCATCGATGAGTCGCATCAGACCGTTCCGCAGGTTCACGGGATGTGGGGCGGCGATCGTTCGCGAAAACAGACGCTGGTCGAGTACGGATTCCGGTTGCCCAGCGCCATCGACAATCGCCCGCTCTCCTTCGACGAATTTGAGGGGAAGCTGCATCAGATCATCTACGTCTCCGCCACTCCCGGGTCGTATGAGCTGGAGAAAACCGGCGGCCTGTACGTCGAGCAGGTCATCCGCCCGACCGGGCTGATTGATCCGGAGATCATCATCCGGCCGGTCAAGGGTCAGGTCGACGATCTGATCGGCGTCATCAAGGAGAGAGTCGCGAAGAACGAACGCGTCATGGTCACGACACTGACCAAGCGGATGGCCGAAGATCTGACGCGTTATCTGATGGAGCTGGGAATCAAGGTCAACTATCTCCACTCCGACGTCGAGACCCTCGAGCGCATCGCGATCCTTCGCGACTTTCGCACCGGCATCTACGACGTTCTGGTGGGAATCAATCTGCTGCGCGAGGGCCTCGACATTCCAGAATGCTCGTGCGTGGCGGTACTCGATGCCGACAAAGAGGGATTTCTGCGATCGCAGACTTCGCTGATCCAGACCATCGGACGCGCCGCCCGCAATGTGAACGGCGTGGCGGTCCTCTACGCCGACGTGATCACAGATTCGCTGCGATCGGCCATCGACGAGACCAATCGCCGCCGCGCGATTCAGCAGAAATACAACCAGGACCACGGCATCGAGCCGGCCACCATCATCAAGGCCGTCGATAGTGACCTGGTGCGCATGGCCAATCTCGATTACGTCGACCTGGCCGGTCCGGTCGGGAAGCGGCGGCTCGACCTGGTCGCCGATGAAGACCTCGACAAAGCGATCAGCCGCCTGACCAAAGAGATGAAGGACGCGGCCAAGAACCTCGACTTCGAGAGGGCCGCCGAGATCCGTGACAAACTTCGGGAGCTGAAGGAGATCAGGATTTTCGTGTGACGAGGCGGCAATCGCCGCCGCTATGTCGATCGAGAGATGAGGTATTCAAGGAGGATGATGATCATCAGAGCGGCGATCGGAACTGCCACCAGCCACCGCCGAACCGGTTCGCGCGGGTTATATGCCGCGAGAGCGCTGGTCAGGAGCAATCCAGCCGAAATCGTCACCAGCCAGAGGCCAAAGAAGTAGCTGCACCCGTGTTTTGCTTCTGCAGCGCTGCCTGACCAATTTTCGAGGCCGGCCAACACGAACCTCCAGAAGTAGCTTGCGATGTACGTCAGAATCGCCGCCACGAGACAGAAAAGAGCCGTTAGATCACGTCGCTCAGGTGCCATCGGTCCTCTGCTGCTGTGAAGCAAAACTACGGAAATTGTTACAGAAAGCGGTTCCACAGAAGATGGTGAAATCGCATTTTCGTGTAGCTGGCGCGCTTCCTGCGGAGAATCCGAGCATGAGACGAACGACAATCATTCTCATCCTGCTGGCGGCAGCCGCCTGCGCCAGAAAATCGGAAACGACGGCAGCCGCCCCGCGCAAGCCCCTTCAGGACCTGTCGAACGCCAAGACCAACATCGTGTCGGCGATGAGCGTCACGCCCGGCAAGACCTGTTCGCACACCACCGAAATCGAAGTCACCGAAATCGTCGGCCAGCCGATGAAGTTCGAGGAATCGAAGAAGAGCGAATGCAAGCTGGTGGCGGCGGCCGACACCAAAATGTTCTTCGTCTTCGACATCAAGGACGGCGTGAAGACATACGACTCAATGACGAAGGGGAAGAGTTTCGAGCCGCTGAGCGGCCTTGGTGATAAAGCGGCGGTAGATCCGGCGACCGGCACCGTGGTGGCGGTCAAAAACAATCGCAGCTATTTCGGCACGTTCCCGGACAAACAAAAGTCGATCGCTCTCGCGCAGAAAATCGTGCCGCGTTTGTAGTCGGCTACCTGAATCGATTCCAGGGCAGGTCGTGCAGCTCCGCGCCGATCGCGGTCGCCGCCCCCTGAAGCTGACGCCGTCCTTCTTCAGCGGTCATTTTCGAGGGCGGCCACGACTCGAGCACAATCGCGTGACGTCCCGATTCCGTGTGTTCCTCGTGCGCGCTGGCGAGCAGTCGAAGCTGCAATTC
>DASPZU010000068.1:0-13009 GCA_035636095.1 Thermoanaerobaculia bacterium | reverse complement strand
TTCGATGTACTTCGGCTCGGTCACATTCACATTCTGCTGATTGACGCCGAGCGCATTCAGGTACGCGTTCCAGTCGACGGCGGGTGCCGTCGAAGCGAGTTGCGAGACGCTCATCATGTGGTAGCGGTTCTCGGGGTTGCGCATCTCCTCGCGCGGCATCTGCGCCTGCGCCAGCCTGGTCTCGAGCTGCAGGATGCGCTCGGCCTCGGACCGCGCCTGCGACGCGCTCTCGCCGGCCAGCGTCAGCATGTTGGCAATATGGTCAATATATTGACTACGTATGTTCTTGAAGCGCTCGTCGTCACGAAGGTAGTAATCGCGGTCCGGTAATCCGAGCTGCCCGGTTCCGACCGACGCGATGATCATCTTGCTGTTCTTGAAATCGTTTTGACCGCCGACGCGAAATAGCGGCGCGTATCCCATGTCGTGGAGTCGGGTCACCTCGGCCAGCAGCGTGTTGTGATCGCTGATGGCGTTGATCCGATCGAGCTCGGCCTGAATCGGCGTGACTCCTGCCTGATCGATGGCCGCTTCGTTCATGCAGGCAGCGTAGAAGTCTCCGATTTTCTGCTGCGCGCTTCCCTTTGGCGCGGTCGGCGCGGCGGCGGCAGCCTCCTCGAGGATCGCGTGCAACACGTCGCGATTGCGCTCCGACAGCTCTTCGAACCTTCCATAACGCGCATATTGCGCCGGCAGCGGATGCGTGTCGCGCCATTTGCCGACCGCGAAGCGATAGAAGTCATCGCAAGCCTTCACGGTCGAGTCGACTCCGTTCAGATCGAAGCCGTGCGGACCGAACAGTGGCTGCTTCGCAGCCGTTGTCGGTTGTCGGTTCTCAGTTGTCGGTGAAGTCGGGGTGGTCGTGCTGCACGCAACCGCGACCATTGCGATCGCGAGGGGGAGGATGCGGCGCATTCTGAAACCTCCAATGGGCAAAATTGGGAGCCGAATCATAGAGAATGTTCGTGAACGTCGCGTTAACGAACGGTTAAGGGTTGTCAGAGTTAAGAAGAGACATCGGCCTGTGGCGCGGGATCGCGCTGAACATGATCGACATGGTGGGGATCGGCCCGTTCATCACCATCCCATTCATTCTTCTGGCCATGGGCGGCGGGCGGGGGATGCTGGCGTGGCTTCTGGGCGGCCTGCTCGCGATTTCCGACGGCCTGGTCACGGCTGAGCTGGCAGCGGAGCTGCCGGCATCAGGCGGATCGTATGTTTTTCTGCGCGAAGCTTACGGTCGCGCCGGCCGGCTGATCTCTTTTCTTTTTCTATTTCAGATTCTCTTTTCCGCGCCGCTTTCGATGGCGTCCGGGTGCATCGGTTTCGCGAACTACCTGCCCGTGCTCGCGCCTGGAGCGAAGAATCACATCGTGCTGACGGCGACCATCGTGTGCATCCTCACCACGCTTCTGTTGCTGCGACGCATCGAAGCGGTCGGAAAATTTTCAGTGCTGCTGTGGATCGGCGTGCTGGCGACGCTGGCGATCGTGATCGCAGTCGGCCTTCCGCATCTACGATGGAGCGCGTTCGCATTCTGGAGCGCGCCGCGGCTCGACTCCCAGGTGGGATACGCGGGACTCGGCGTCGCGCTGATCTACGCCGTCTACGACTACCTCGGCTACTACAACATCTGCTACATCGGCGACGAGGTCCGCGATCCCGAGCGCACGATTCCGCGTGTGATCGTCATTTCGATTCTCGCAATCGGCGTTATCTACCTCGTCATGAACGCCTGCCTGATATCGGTGGTGCCGATGCAGAAGGCCATGGTGTCGACCTCCATCGTCAGCGACTACCTGGCCTTCCTCCTCGGTAAAGACGCCGCGCAGGTGATCTCGATTCTGATTCTGTGGACCGCGTTCGCGTCGATCTTCTCGCTGATGCTCGGCTATTCCCGGATCCTGTACGCCGCCGCGCGCGACGGAAATTTCTTTCGCATCTTCGCCGAGCTGCATGCCACCGAGGCCCATCCCTACGTCGCGACGATTTTTTTGGGCACGGTCGCCGCGATCTTCTGTCAGTTCAATTTGAAGCACGTTTTGCAGGCGATTCTGTCGATCCGCGCCATCATTCCGTTCATGGCACAAATCGCGGGCGCGGTGATCCTGCGTCAACGCGACCCCGACCGCCGCCGCCCCTTCCGCATGTGGCTGTACCCGCTCCCTGCCATCGTCGCGATGGGATTGTGGTCCTACATCGTCATCTCGCCGGAAAAGGGACTGAAAGTGGGAGGCCTGTACGTGATCGCGGCGGGGAGCGTTTTCTATTTTGCGCGCGCCTGGGTGGCGGCGGGTAAGAGGGATGAGGGATGAGGGCGGAGGGATGAATCTCGCGTCGTTCCCCTCAGCCCTCATCCCTCATCCCTCATCCCTCATCCCTTAATAGAATGGCGCCCATGCGCCGACTTCTCTTCGTCTTCCTGATCGCGGTTCCTGCACTGGCCCAGCAACCGTTCGACAAATTGGCGACCGACGCGATGAGCACCTGGAAGTTCCCGAGCCTGGCGGTCGCGGTCGTGCAGAACGATCGCGTGATTTACGCGAAAGGATTCGGCGTCAAGGAGCTCGGAAAATCGGATCGCGTCTCGGCCGACACGCTGTTTCAGATCGGATCGACCACCAAGGCCTTCACCACCACGGCCATGGCAATGCTGGCCGACGAGAAGAAGCTCGATTGGGATGATCCCGTCCGTCAACATATTGACTATTTTCACCTCGCCGATCCGTGCGCCGATTCGCTGGTGACGCTGCGCGACATCGTTTCGCATCGCACCGGACTGTCGCGTCACGACGAGCTGTGGGACGACTCGCCTTGGACGCGCGAGGAGATCCTCCATCGGGTCGCGTTCATCAAGCTGACCAAGCCCATCCGCTCGGCCTATCAGTACAACAACATCATGTTCATGGCCGCCGGCGATGTCGTGGCGTCGGCAGGCAAGACATCGTGGGACGACTTCGTTCGGGCACGCATCTTCCAGCCTCTGGGCATGACGCACACGCGGACGGCGTTCGGGGATTGGGCGCCGTCGGATCACGCCACCGGACATCGCTACGCCAACGAAACCATCACAGTGCAGTCCGCCAGCGACGACACCAACGTTGCCCCGGCCGGCTCGATCAAGTCATCGGCGCGCGACATGGCGCAGTGGATGCGCTTTCAGCTCACGGACGGCATGATCGACGGTAAGCGCCTCGTTTCCGAGGACGCGCTCAACGAGACCAGGAGTCCACAGATGCCCTTGCGGGTCGACAAGCTGTCGCGTGAAACGAATCCGTTCACGCACGTCCAGTCCTACGCCATGGGATGGGTTGTTCAGGACTACCGCGGCGAGTTGATGCTCGCGCACGCCGGCGCGCTCAATGGTTTCCGCACCCAGGTCGCGCTCCTTCCCGATCGGCACGCCGGCGTGGTGGTGATGACGAACATCGGCCGCGGCTTCGGCGTGGCCGCGCTGCGCAACGCCATCCTGGACGCGCTGCTGCAGGCGACGCCCGCACGCGACTGGAACGCCGCGTATCTGGCACTCGAGAAACGCGCGATCGAGAACGACGAAAAGGGGAAAAAGGATCGCGAGGCCAAACGCGTCGCGAATACGAAACCGTCGCGCGAGCTCGCCAGCTACGCCGGCACGTATCACGACCAGGCGTACGGCGACGTGACCATCACGCTCGAAAACGACGCGCTGGTCCTGCGATGGAGCCGCGTGACGATTCCGCTCGTTCACTATCACTTCGACACATTCACCGCGACCTCGGAAGCGGATTTCGTCGACGAGCTGGTGCAGTTCCAGCTCGGATCCGACGGTCAGGTGAAATCGATGACGCTCTTCGGAGAGGAGTTCGTGAAGCCGTCATCCTGAGCCGCACAGACGGCGAAGGATCTCCACTTGCGCTTCAGTACCGTGATCAGAGATTCTTCGCTTTGCTCAGAATGACGGAACTACATCGCGTCGTCATCGTCGGCAGCGGCTTCGGCGGACTTTATGCGGCGAAGGCATTGAGGAAAGCGCCGGCGCAGATCACCATCGTCGACCGCCGCAACTTCCACCTCTTCCAGCCGCTGCTCTATCAGGTCGCGACCGCTGCGCTCAATCCGAGCGACATCGCGTATCCGATTCGATCGGTGGTGGCGCATCAGCAAAACACGAACGTGATCCTCGCCGAAGCCACGGCCATCGATATGGAGCGGAAGATTGTGAAGCTCGTCGACGGCGAGATCGCATACGACTATCTCATCGTCGCTACCGGTGCGACGCATTCGTATTTCAAGCATCCGGAATGGATGCGATTCGCGCCCGGACTCAAGACGATCGAAGACGCACTGGAGATCCGCCGGCGCGTTCTGCTGGCCTTCGAATCGGCCGAGCGTGAGACCGACGTCGACAAGCAGAAGGCATGGATGACCTTCGTGATCGTCGGCGGAGGACCGACGGGCGTGGAGCTGGCCGGCGCGCTCTCGGAAATCGCGCGGCAGACGATGATCCGCGATTTTCGGCGGATCAATCCTTCCAGCGCGCGCGTGATTCTGATCGAAGGAACCGATCGCGTTCTCCCTCCCTATCCGCCCGATCTATCCAAGAAAGCCGCCGATCAGCTCCGCAACCTCGGCGTCGAGGTGATCACCGGCGGGATGGTGACCAATGTCGACGACCACAGCGTCAGCGTGGGCGAAATGAGAATTCCGACGCGCACTGTGCTTTGGGCGGCGGGCGTTCAAGCCTCGCCGCTGGCGCGGACGTTAGGCGCGCCGCTCGATCGCGCCGGCCGCGTCACGGTCAATCCCGACTTGACCGTGCCCGGGCATCCCGAAGTTTTTGTGATCGGCGATCTGGCGGCCGTCGACAAAGTCCCCGGCGTCGCCCCTGCGGCCATTCAGGAGGGAAAGCACGCCGCGAAGAACATCGTGCTGGCGATGGCGGGAAAACCGATGCGCCCTTTTCACTACTGGGACAAAGGGTCACTGGCCACCATCGGCCGCGCGGCGGCCGTCGCGGACCTCGGCCGTTTTCACATCAGCGGATTTGCGGCCTGGTTTTCGTGGCTGGCAATCCACATTTTTTTCCTGATCGGCTTCCGCAACCGCGTGCTCGTGATCCTGCAGTGGGCGTGGGCGTATTTGACGTATCAGCGCGGCGCGCGGCTGATCACAGGATCCGACTCGCAGCGATGACCACGCCTTTTCGCATCTTCGGTTCGACCAGGTTGTCGACTTGCGCGTCGGGCCTCAATGTGCCGCGCGCCACATTGACATCGACGATGCGTTCCTCACCATCGGCTCTGATGGCCACCTGGGCCGTCTCCCAACCGATCGACCGCATCTTGAAGCTCGCCGAATAGGTCAGCCCCTTGACCGTACCTCGAAAAACTCTTCCCTGCTCTGCAAGTTTGATGATGTATCGCCTTCGGAACCAATAAAGCACGCCCAGCGCGAGAAGCGGCCACGAAATCGCGAACAACATGAAGTCCCGATAGGTGCGAAGAAAATTGTGGGGATCCTTGAAGGCGATGATGATGGGCGTGACCACGATGAAAACGATGACGAGGATTTTGTACGTCGACAGCTTTTCGTCTGCGCCGATCAGGTCCTTCGCGTCGATCGCATGCGACATCAGTGATGGACGCCACGGCGGCGCGTCGGCACGGCCGGCGGCTGCTCGGTCACCACGGGGGTGGCGAAATTGATGTTCGGATTTCCTGATCCCACCACCGGCGCGAGGGCGGTCATCCTGGTAGCGCCGGTCTGATTGTCGATCGAGACCGCCGATGCGGCCACCTTCGCCGAGCCGGCGGTTGCCGTGACGACCAGCTCGACGTTGGTTCGATCTTTGCGGCGGTCCGGTGAGTCGAGTCCGAGTTCTCTGAAGACGGTGTCGAGTTTGATCTGCTGGTTCGGCGCGATGGCCAGGTCCTTCTCTGCGATCGGACGGCTGCGATTCCCTGCCTCGTACAGCCTGACATTGATGAATCCGGTCGCGCCGCCGACTTCGTTGAGAAGCAGGATCCATCGCGTGCCGCGCGAGTCATCGACCGATTGCTCGAGTCCGTCCAGGAAGAGCGGCCGCCGCGCCGACGCGGCGGCGCTGGTCAGCGCTTCCGACAATGTCGTCGGAAGCGGCAGCGCGCTGGCGGGCGTGGTCGTGCCGGAAGACGATGTGCTCTGCAGAACGGCGAAGACTTTTCCGTTCGACGGACCGACCAGGAACAGATTTCCGTCGGAGGGGCTGGAAACGGCAAAAAGATCCTTCATCACATCGCTGAAGACCGTGGTCTGGCCGGCGGCGACCATGACGGAGCGAACCAGCGCCGCGCCGCCGCTCGATGGATAGAACGAGGCGTTGAAGGTCACCTGCGAAGACTGCGCGACCAGGCCGATCGATGTCTTGAATGACGGAGTGCTGCCCGCTGATGTGCTTCCGCTGATCACGGGCACAACCGTGGTGACGCTCGGTATGGCCTCAGGTTTGATCTTCGCGAAGGCGCGCGCGAGCGCTGTGGCAGTCACTCGCTCGTTGAGCGGCCGGCTGAGAATGGTGGCGTTGCCCAGCGACGCCAAACCGATGATCGATCCTCCGCCGGAGTCGACATTGATATCGAACCGCGTGGCGCTGTTCACGCTGAAGCGCTTCATGCCGTAGCGCGGAATGTCCTGAGTGACGGTCTGGCCGCTATCGCTCACGACGCGCACGGTTGCTCTGTCGAGTCCGCTGGTCTCGGCGAGTGTGAGACTGAGCGCCGCGCCGGGCGATGGAGGGAGATAGATGACGTGGGGCGTCGCGACGCGCGCGCCGTCGCTGCGCGTGACGACCGGAATGCCGGCCGTGACGGTAATGAGCCCGAGGCGCTCGCGTGGAATGCGAACCTCGATTTGCCCCAGCGTGCCCGCGGCCGCGCCGAAGACCTGAACGACCGGATCGGTCAGCGTGACCACGTCGTTCGGTGGAACGACGACCACCGCGCGCTTGACGGCATTGACGTCGAATCCATCGGCGCCGCTGGGGGTGAAGATCAGTTCCGCTTGCACGGAATCACCACCATTGTTCGTCAGCCGCAGTCGATTGGCGGCATCGGGAACGATGAACGAGCGCGCCGAGACATCGAGCGCCGTCGCGCGCCCGCTGCTCACCGCGATGAGATCGTTGTCCTGAACGAGCAATCGCGACGATGCGCCGTCCTTCGTGCGCACGGTGAAATAGGTGTAGCGCGGGAGCGGCGAACCGCTCGGTGCGAATGGCCGGCGCGTAAACAATTTGAAGGTTCGGCTGGCGCCGGCGGCCAGCGGGGGCGAGTTCCAGCTGTTTTCCGGAATCAGCCAGACGTCGGGCCCGACTTCGGCCGCCAGCTCCATTGCCGCCGTGCCGGAATTGCGAATCGTGACATCCAGTCCCGGGCGATTGTCATCATCGCCACTGAAGCCCGGGAATGCGATGTAGTCGGTGCGGATGCCGTTGTTGATGAATTCCGGCGGGACCGTCGGTCCGCCTCCGATCTTGAGGTTCACGAATGCGTACGGCGTCACCGGAAGCGCCGTCGTCCCGCCGACCGCCGTCGCGAAGATCACCCCTTGAAATGAGCCTGCGACGTTGTTAGGCGGACCGCTGTACTGAATCGTGAACGTGCGTGGAACCCGCGGCTTCAGCGTCACGAAGGCACCCCCCTCCGCGATGCTGAAGAATGGACGCGAGCCGGGCCCAGGCAGCTCCGATTGCCCCACGATGATCTGGGCGGGCGTGAGGCCGATGTTCTCGAGCGTAAAGGTCGCGCGGCGATCTTCGATCTTCTCGCCCAGTGACACAACCGCCGCCTGCGGTTGCACCGTGAAGATGATGTTCGACGGCGCGCTGGTGATCGCAACGCTTTTCACATCCGATACCGCTCCGCTCCTGGTCGGATCGCAAGCTGGGAGCGCACGAACGCGGTGATAGATAGTTCCTGGCGATCCAGCTACGAACGAGGCAGCGGTCGAGCTGGTCACTTGCGAATCGAGAAGCGAGGCGAACGCCAAGGACGTCGAACGCTCGACGAGGTAACCGCCGTCGACGTCGAGGCCGGATGCCACGGACCAGACGATGGTGTAGGTCGCGCCAGTCGAAACTGCGCTCGGTACGAAGATGATCTGCGTGCCGCTCGGCGCGGTACAGGCCGTCCGGGTGGTGAAGCTGGCCACCGGCGTGCTGACCGCGGTCGTGCATGCTGCCACAACACGCCAGTAGTACGTGACGCCCGGATCGAGCGGCGGCAAGGTGAGCGACGTCGTGGTCGCCGGAATTCCGCTGCGCAGCAGCGGCGGAGTGGCGGTCGTCCCAAAGTAAACGTCGACGGTGCTGTTGACCTGCGACACCGACCAGGTGAGATCAGTGCTCGTCGCCACATTGGTCGCGCCATTCAGGGGTGCTGTTTGCGTCACCGATGGACTCGCGCCGCAAGGCGGAGCGGACGACGTGGTGAACGAGCGAATGGAGGTGCTGGCGGTCCTGGTCGGATCGCACGCTGCATGCGCGACCACGAACCAGAAGATTTGCCCCGGTATGTTCGGCACGGAATGCGTGGTGGCGGTGAGACCCGACTCCAAAAGCGGCGGCGGATTGGTTGTGCCGAGGTACAGATCGTAGGTGGCGGCACCGGAGGCCGGCTGCCAACTGAGACTGGCGATCGCTCCGGTGGCGTTGTTCGGTGGCGCCACGAGGTCGAACGCACCCACGCCGCAGCCGGCGGCAGTCGTGAATGACGCGACTGTGGATGTCGCGCTCGATGTCGTCGGGCAGAACGGATCGCCTTTGGCGGTCACAGTCCAGAAGTACTTAGTGTTCGGCGCAAGATTCGAAGGCGTGAATGTTGTCTCCGTCAGATCCGACGCGATGATGCGGACGGGCGGATTGTTGGTGTCGAGGCGCACGTCGTAGCGGAACGCGCCGCTCACACTGCTCCAGCTCAGCGACGGTGCGGTCCCTGGATTCGCAGGATTCGTGAGCTGCGGTGCGGACACCGCCACGCATGCGAAGACCGCGCGCACGCGATTGTTGTTCGAATCGGAGATGAAGAGATTTCCGGTGCGATCGACGGCGACACCGCTGTCGTTGAACGGGAAATTCAGCTTGGCATCCTTCGCTGGGCCATTGTCGCCCGCGAAATCTGCGTCGACATAGGAGTACGTTCCGCTGCCGGCGACCGTGTCGATGGTCGACGTCGCGAGATCGATCACACGCAGTCGCGACGCGCTGGTGTCCACGAAATAGAGCTTGCCCCGCCCGCGATCGATTGCCATGTGTCCGGGCGTGAAGTACGCCTGCGATGCCGGCCCGCCGTCGCCGAACGGAGGCTGATCGTTGCCGCCGCCGGCGAAGGTCGAAATCGTCCCGGCCGGGGTGACTTTTCGAATGCGATTGTTGCCGCTGTCGGAGATGTAGGCGTTGCCGCTGCCATCGAAGACGACCTGCGACGGACTCCAGATCGCGGCTTCCTTGGCCGCTCCGCCATCGCCGGTGAAATCCTCTTTGCCGTTTCCGGCGAACAGGTTGACGGTTTTCGTCGACCCGGAGATCTTCCAGATTCGGTTCGCGCCCGTTTCGGCCAGGTAGAGATTTCCATTCGCGTCGAATGCGATGCCCCCCAGCCGCGCGAACGTCGCCTGCAGTGCCGGTACGCCTTCGTTGTTGGTGTTGGCATCCGGCGATGCACCGCTGCCCGCGAAGAACGTCACGATTCCGGTCTTGCTGTCGAGTTTCTTGATGCGACCATTTCCGGCGTCGGCGATGAAGAGATCGCCGTTGGCATCGAAGGCGATGTCAACCGGATAAAGGGAGCTGCTGGTTGCCGGCTTGCCATCCTCGTTGTTGTCGTAGAAAAAGCCGTTCCCGGCGGCTGTCGAGATGAGATTAGTCACGGCATCGACGCGCCGAACGAGCAGGTTCGCGCTGTCGGCGATGAAGAGATTTCCGGCGGCGTCGGCGGCCAGTCCTTGCGGCGATCGTACGATGGCGGCGGTCGCCGGCAACCCATCGCCGACGTAAGTTCCCTCTCCCGCGATAACCGTGAAGTCCATCGTCGATGCGGAGGTGAATTTCAAAATGGCGGCATATCCGTCGGAGCTCACCAGCACATTCCCCGACGGGTCGACGGCCAGCCCGTAACTGATGCCGAAGTCAACGGCCAGCGTGCTGATGACGCGGGTCGACTTATCCACGCGACGGATGCCGCTCAGCGAATCGATCAGAAGATTTCCGTTGCGATCGAAGGCGAACACGGTCGTGTAATCGAGATCGACACTATTGGCCGGTACGCCGTCCGCCTTGGCGGTACCGCCGCCGGCATAGGTCTCGATGTTGCCGGTCACGGCATCGATGCGCCGCACGCGATGGCTGTCGGAGTCGGCGACGAAGATGTTTCCTCCGCTGTCGGCGATGATGCCGAGCGGATTCGAAAATTTGGCATTGCTCGCTGGACCGCCATCGCCCTCGAAGCCTTCCGATCCGTCGACCGGCCCCGCGACGGTCGAGATGATTCCGGTCGAAAGCACGACTTTTCGGACGCGCTGCCCTTGGAATCCCGACTCGGTGATGTAGAGATTGCCGCGATCGATCCAGATGCCCCACGGCCCGCGTAAGACAGCTTCGGTGGCCGGTCCGTTATCGCCGAGGGTGTTATCGGAACGTTCCGAACCGCGGCCGGCGACGGTAGTCATGATTCCCGTCTTGGCGTCGATCTTTCGCACCCGGCCGTTGCCGGAATCGCTGATGTAGATGTTGTCGCTCGCGTCGATGAAGATCGTTCGCGGTTCTTTGAGTGTTGCTTTGCGCGCTGGTCCGCCGTCGCCGCCAAACCCCGCCGCCCCTCTTCCTGCGATTGTTTCGACCTTTCCGCTCTGCAGATCGATGCGCCGGATGATGCCCTGGAATCGTTCCACCACGTACAGCCGGCCGGCGGAATCGAAGGCCAGGCCGCGCGGACCGAACAGAGAAATGTCAGTCGCGAGCTGGCCGTCATCGCTTCCGCCACCCGCGACGGTGATGATCGACTGCGCGCGCGCATTGAGCGCGATGATGAGAAGCGCGGCGGTGACCGCGGCGCGGAAGTTCTTGATCATGTTGGAGAGCTCGGCCCGGCATTCTACACTCAGCTCCCATGCGATCCGCCGCCGTGTGCGCCGTCACATTCCTGCTCGCCTGTAGCTCCACCGTACCCGATCGGACATTCGATCGTGACGTCCTGGCTCGGATCGACGCCCGCATCGAGCGGGCGATCGCTGAAAAGAGAATCCCCGGAGGCGCGTATCACCTCGAACGCAACGGCTCGGTCTACGAAAAAGCGTTCGGCAAGCGGGCCCTGGTCCCTGAAGTGGAGCCGATGAGCGTCGACACGATCTTCGACGCCGCCTCGATCACCAAGGTCGTCGCGACCACGCCGGCCATCTGGCTGCTGATCCAGCGCGGCAAAATCGGTCTCGACGATCCGGCCCAGAAATTTGTGCCGGAGTTTCCACGCGGCGACATCACCATCCGGCATCTACTCACGCACACGTCGGGGCTGCGCCCCGATCTCGATCTGAAGGACCCGTGGAGCGGCTACGACACCGCCATGCGGCTGATCATGAAAGAGGAGCCGATCAACAATCCCGGCTACGTCTTTCGCTACTCCGACATCAACTTCGAGCTCCTCGGCGAAATCGTGCAGCGCGTCTCGGGGCAGACGCTCGCTGTTTTCTGCAAGAAAGAAATCTTCGAACCGCTGGGAATGACGGACACCGGTTTTCGGCCCCTCACCCCGGCCCGCTCGGTGGCGCAAGACCCCTCGCCCCGCGAAGCGGGGAGAGGGTGGTCCCGCGGAGCGGGACCGGGTGAGGGGCGTATCGCCCCCACCGAATTCGCCGACGGCGTCATGCTTCGCGGCGTCGTTCACGACCCCACCGCCCGCCGCATGGGTGGGGTGGCGGGGCACGCGGGAGTGTTCATCACGATCCACGATCTCGCCAAGTACTGCCGCATGCTGCTTCGGGGTGGCCATCCGATCTTCCGCGCCGATATAGTCAATATGTTGACTAGTGTGCAGTCGCCGCCCAACGTCGCGGTGCGGCGGGCGGGCGGATTCGATTACGACTCAGGCTACAGCCGTCCACGCGGCGAATTCTTTCCGATCGGCTCCTACGGTCACACCGGATTCACGGGTGGATTTTTCTGGATCGACCCGACCTCGAAAACCTTCTACATTTTTCTTTCGAATCGCGTACATCCGGAGGGCAAAGGCAACGTCCTGGCGCTTCAACGCGACCTCGGCACGCTCTCGGCCCGCGCCATCGGGCTATCGACGCCCGTCGCTCCGCGCGTGCGCTGGGTCGTCGACGGCGCAGACGCCGCCAACGGAATCGATGTCGTGATTTCGCGCCGCTTTGAGCCGCTGCGCGGAATGCGCCTCGGATTGATCACCAATCAGACCGGCATCGATCGCGCCGGCAATCCGACCATCGATCTTCTGCGGAGCGCACCCGGCGTCACGGTGGTGGCGCTGTTCAGTCCGGAGCACGGAATTCGCGGCCTGGCCGATGCGAAAGTGTCCGACACCATCGATGCCGCAAGCGGACTGCCCATCTACAGCCTCTACGGAGACACGCGGAAGCCGAAACCGGAGCAGCTCGCGAATCTCGATGCGCTGGTGTTTGACATCCAGGACATCGGCACGCGCTTTTACACCTACATTTCCACGCTGGGACTGGCCATGGAAGCAGCGGCGGAGGCAAAGAAGAAATTCATCGTCCTCGATCGCGTCAATCCGATCGGCGGCGAGGCGTTCGAAGGACCGCTCCTCAAAGGCGAAACCGATTTTGTGGGGTGGCATCCGCTGGTGATTCGGCACGGAATGACGGTCGGCGAGCTGGCGAAGATGTTCCAGGACGAGCGGCACATGGCCATCGACCTGACGGTCATCCCGTTACGCGGCTGGTCGCGCGCGATGTGGCAGGACCAGGCCGGCCTGCCGTGGATCAACACCTCGCCTAACATGCGCAGCCTCACCGAAGC
>DASPZU010000067.1:0-52275 GCA_035636095.1 Thermoanaerobaculia bacterium | reverse complement strand
TCCGCGGCAGTTGAATCGGATCGAGATGTGGCCGGCGGCCAGATTGACGATGAGTCCCGGAATGAAGAAAGGGGAGATGCGGCTCGGTCCGCGCTCGAGCATTTTCTTATGCATCTCCTCGATCAGCGGAAGGCCGCCGATGCCCGATCCGATGATGACGCCGAAGCGATCGGAGTCTTCTTTCTTGGTGTCGAGTCCGGAATCATCGACCGCCATCTGCGCGGCCGCGATGGCGTAGTGAATGAAAGTGTCAGATTTCTTGACTTCCTTCTTTTCGATCCACTCTTCGGGATTGAAGCCTCGCACTTCGCCCGCGATCTGGCAGGCGAAGCTGGAGGGATCGAATTTCGTGATGCGCCCGATGCCGGAGCGACCTTCGATTAACCCCTGCCACGTTGTCTGGTTCCCGATTCCGAGGGGGGAGATCATGCCGATCCCGGTGACGACGACGCGGCGCTTGTTCATGGTGATGGGAGATGGAGCAGGAGTCGCTTACGATGCTTTGGCGCGCTTCTCGATGTAGTCGACCGCGTCTTTGACCTTCCGGATCTTCTCGGCCTCGTCGTCGGAAATCTCAACACCGAACTCCTCTTCGAAGGCCATGATCAGCTCGACCTGGTCGAGCGAATCGGCGCCGAGGTCCTCGACGAAGGACGCGTCAGCGGTAACTTCGTCCGCGTCGACTCCGAGTTGTTCGACGATGATTGATTTGACCCTTTCCTCAACCGACATCGGTCTTTCCTCCATCAGGTTTGCTGCGGGCTACCTGAGTGCACGTGGCGTTTTAGCACAAATGGCACCAGGGCCGCGAACGTCATCCTGAGCGAAGCGAAGGATCTCAATGGCCGTGAAGGAGATCCTTCGCCGTCTCCGCGGCTCAGGATGACGTACGATTGCGCCCGTTTGAAAAAGATCTTCACGTACGAGGACGCTGCGGCACTCTTGCCCGAGGTCCAGCGCCTGACCAATGGCGCGGTCGACGAAGTCGAAGCGCTGGCCAGCGACGCTCCGCGCGACGCCGGCCAGCACATCGTCGCGAAGTGGGCCGAAGAGGTCATGAAGCTGGGAATCGAGGTCAAAGGACTGTGGCTCGTCGATTTCGACAACGGCAGCGGCTACTACTGCTGGCAATATCCCGAGGAGTCGCTGCAGTATTTTCATGGATATGAAGATGGATTCGGCGGGCGGGTGAAACTGCAGTGACGCTCAAAGCAATCTGCTTCGATCTCTGGGAAACGCTGATCACCAACCCGCCCGACCTCACCCGCACGCATAAACAAGTGCGTCTCGAGCGGATGGCGAAGATCCTCGGCCAGCCCATCGAGAAAATGGAGGCTCCCTACCGCGATGTTTGGGACCGCTGTCAGGAACTGTACTGGTCGCGCGACAAGGATGTCTCATGCCGCAAGCAGATCGATCATTTCCTCGAGGCCATGCAGCTCGAGCTCGACGAACCCGAGACGCAGGCGCTCGAGGAGGCCTACGCCTTCGCCATTTTCGAGTTTCTTCCCGAGATCGTTCCCGGCGCGCTGGAGCTCATTCGCGATTTGCGATCGCGCGGCTACCGGTTGGGATTGATCAGCAACACCGGGCGCACCCCCGGTTACGCCCTCCGCGCCATCCTCGATCGCCTCGGACTCCGCTTCGACGCGATGGTTTTCTCGAACGAACACGGCGAATGCAAACCGCAGCGATCGATCTTCGAGGCGCTGCGGCAAGCGCTCGATGTCGACTTCGATGCCATGCTCTTCGTCGGCGACAACCTCTACGTCGACGTCCACGGCGCGATGCAGTGCGGGATGACTGCGATCCACTTTGTGCCGCCGCAGCGCGGGACGGCAGTCGCGCCGCCGGTCGAACACGATCTGGTTATCAAGCCCGATGCAACGATCAATGATCTGCGTGACTTGCTGCCGGCGATCGAAGCCGTGCGAACACATAGAAGCTGGTCGGACGTTCGCCCGCTGCGCGGTACACCGTGACGTTTCCGCCCACGCCGCCGAGTAAATCGCGGCTGCGGAAAATGTCTTTGGTGTAGCCGCCAGTCAGCGCCTTGACGCCGCGCACGATCTCGAATCGTCCAGTGAGGTAGTTCGAAACGTTGAAGCGCCGATTCGTTTCCGTGAGGAGCGAGTGTGCGTCGTGATCCGATTCGTGATTCCAGCCCCAAACCAGAGTGCTCGACCAGTCGCCGGTCGAATGCCCGATCGACGCCGTGGTGCGCTGGATATTTCCCGGCGCTTCGCGCTCCGGCTGATGCAGATGACCGGTCGAGAATTGCGCACTCCAGTTCGGATTCGGGTCCCATGTCCCGCGCACCGACCATGAGTCGATGCCTCCTTTGTCGATATCCCAGCGGTTGTCGTTGTCCGGCTCGCGTCCGTGAAATCCGCTGATTCCGACGCCGAACGCGTTCTGCTTCGCGCCGATGGTCAGGACGCTGGATGCGATGTGCGTGGAGTCCTGCAGGTGATGCGACAGCGGCGCCTGCGGAATCTCGGCCGCCGATGCCCGATGTGGAAAAGCGACCGGGCCCAGCGCCGGATCGCCGACCGGGGCGGCGTAGATGTAGCCGACGGTTTGATGGCCGAGGTCGGCGGCAAATTCGGCGGCCAGCTCCATGAACAAATCGTGTGCATGCTGGCGATCGATCAATCCTTCGCCGATCTGAAACAGCTCCGGATAACCGCGCTTTCTGACCGTCAGCGGCTCGAGGCTCAGCATCGAGCGAATCATCACATGTCCGCCCGCCAGCGGGCGCTCGGCCATGCCCATGGCCCAGTTGGTGGAGAAGAACTGATCGCCGCCGCGACCGCTCTGCACGACCTGGCTGACGAATGCCGATCCGTGCCACATCACCATCCATCCTTCGAACATGGTCATCGACATGTGCATCGATGCCGCGGCCGGGTCATGGCTGGTCCCGGAGGCTTGCTGCATCAGGAAATCGTGAGCGAGATCGTGCTGCATGGGCTTTTGCTGCGGCATCGGCATGTGCTCGTGCTGCGCGAAGGCGGGTCCGCAGATCAGAATAATTAAGTATATATATTTCTTGTACACAATTTCCTCCTCATCGTGAACGGATCACGAACGAGGAAGAATCAAATGCGGAGGCCGACGTCCTGATCGCAGCGGAGTGGGTGGAGCGCAATCGCAGTGTGGCACAGGAATGTGGGGGGAGACGGAAGCGCTTCGACGCGAAAGGTGATGCACAAGGCCTGATGGCTCGCCGCTACGCTCGGCATTTCCGGTCGCGCGTGTTTCGACATCGCGCACTTGTGAAGCGTTTGTGAGCAGCAGCCCGATGCGACCCGATTCGCGACCGTGGTGGGAATGATCAGGCTGGCGCACAGCAGCACCGAAATCAAAGTTCGCGCCATCGTGCAGAAATATCTCATACCGTTCCCAGGCGCAAGGTCCAGCGGCGGACCTCGGTGGTTTGGAGGAGTCCGTTGTGACTCCACGGATCTTCCGACAGACGCTGATGAATCTGATCTTCGTTCTGCGCATGCACGAGGAGGAGCGCGTACCGCGTGCCCTCGACCGGACCGACCAGCGCGAGGAAGCCTTCAGCGTTGAGCGCGTCCATGAAGTCGGCGTGGGCCGGCCACTGGTCCTGCTGCTCCATCGACACCGAGTCATTCCAGCGCGGGCCGCGAGATCGCGTGACCAGGAAGACCGTCTGCGCCATCAGCCGGCCATCGTCGGACACGGTTTGAAGATCGACCAATCGAACGCTTCGATGTACTTCGCGTCCGGCGCAAACGTCGTCTTGAACGTGAACGCGAACTGCGACGGGCCGTGCTCCTCGACGTGGGCCAGCCGCTTTTTCGCTTCGTCGATGCCCGGGATGTAGCCGCGCGGCACCCACCACAGCGCGACGTAGGCGCCGCTGAACTGTTCGAACCATTCGCGGCGCTGCCGGAGCAGCTCGGCGTGCGCGGTCTTGTAGACGTACGTCCGCAGCGCCTCGATCGATTCCCAGATCGAGAAATTGAAGAGGATGCGATCGTCGTCGTACGGCCGCAAATACGTTGCATTGCCCGCCTCGGTCTGCAGCCGCCAGACGAATCCGTTGCTGTTGTCGGCCAGCGCGTTGATCTCATCGAGCCGCGCCACGAATCCCGCCATCACCGGATCGTCGAGTGGCGCTCGCATGCGCGCGATGTTGACCTGGGCGATGTAATAAATCATCGCTGCATTATGCAAAAATTGTCACGCGCTGTGGCCGTCGCATCGCATGACGCCCAGATACGCCGTCCACGGACCGACCAGCTCGCGGTACTGGTGCGCCATGACTCTGGAGATCTGATGCACATGCGTCAAATCGTGGGCTGCCCAGGTCGCGAGCAGTTGCGAAAGAGTCACGACTCCCAAAGCAGGATGGCGCCCGCGTTTCTCGAGGTCCTCCGCCCGCAGATTGAGCGCGCGAAGGGTCGCGAGATTCTCCGCACGTAATCGAGCGAATTCATCCAGCAACTGCGCGAGCGACTTACCCCGGCTTTCACGCTCCTGCGCCAAACGATCGAAGGCATCAAAGGGGCGACTCTCGCCGGATTGCAGGATGATTCGCGCGCGGGGGATCCAGTCGGTGCGCTCGCCGTGGATGAGGTGTCCGACGATGTTGAACGCACTCCACGTCTTCTCGCCCTCGTTGCGCAGTGTCCATCGATCGGGCAGCGAACGAAGGAGAGCGCCGAGAGCTGCCGGAGTGCGTTCTAGCAGTGCGATCGTGTCTTCTAAGCGATGGTCGAGCATGAGTTAATTCTAATTTCATGGGGGGGGCGAGTTCTGCTGAGCCCGTTCTTAGCGCCGCGCGATCGCTCGCTCCGCTGCTGCCGCGAGATGATCGAAATTCCGCTCGTCGTAACCGAACGTCTGATACACGATGACGCCGGAGCGATCGATCACGAAGGTTTGAGGAATGGCGTGGTCGGCGCCGAAACGGCGTGCGATCTTTCTGTTCGGGTCAGCCAGGAGCGGAAAAGTCAGACTTGCGCGTCGATTGAAATCCACGACCTTCGCATGCCCTTCTCCCAGCCCGACACCGACGACGACGGCCTGCGGCTGGAATCGTTGGTAGACTTCGCGTTCGAGGCGTGGCAATTCCCTGAGGCAGGGCTGACACCATGACGCCCAGACGCTGAGCACAACGACGCGCCCGCGTAATGCCGGCGCGCTGACCTCACGTCCGTCCTGATCCAGACCGGCGAAGCTCGGAGCGAGCTGTCCGATCAAGGTCCGCGGTGCGCGGATTTGCGGGGGTGGACCGCCGAGGTTCGCGCGCTCGACGACCATCGGGCGGCGGTTGATCCAAACCATCGCAATCACGGCGACGGCGATCAGAAGGAGCGATGCGACCAGGATCTTCCGTCGCATTCTTAGCAGTCGAGCGCGATGTGATAAGTCATACTTCCATTATGCAAAAAATCTCACCGTTCCTGTGGTTCGACAATCAAGCGGAAGAAGCAGCGAAGTTTTACACCTCGATTTTCAAGAATTCGAAAATCAAGAACGTCTCGCGCTACGGCGACGCTGGACCGGGTCCGAAGGGACAGGTCATGGTCGTGGCGTTCGAGATCGCGGGACAGGAATTCGTGGCGCTCAACGGCGGCCCGCAATTCAAGTTCACCGAGGCGGTGTCGTTCGTCGTGAATTGCGAGGACCAGAAAGAGGTCGACTACTACTGGGACAAGCTCTCCGCAGGCGGACAGATCGTCGAGTGCGGCTGGCTCAAGGACAAATACGGCTTGTCGTGGCAGGTCACGCCTACGATTCTCAACAACATGCTTCAGGACAAGGATGGCGCGAAGTCGCAGCGCGTCATGAAGGCTATGCTGCAGATGAAGAAGATCGACATCCCGACATTGCAGAAGGCCTACGACGGGAAGTACTAGATGAAAATGTCCCAGGCTGTGAGCTCCAGTAGATGATCGCGAGCGAAGCGAGGCAAAACGGGATCACAAAGGCAGCTCTCTCGTAGGCCTGCCCTTTGGGCGTGTAAACGTGATCGCCGCCGCTGTTGGGGATCGGCCGCCCGATGAGCCCCCGAATGGGCTCATGGGCGCTGCGGGCGAGGTTTTGCAGCGTGCGGTCCACGTACACGGACCGAAAGCAGAATTGCCAAACCGACCGCGTAGCGCCCGGAAGAGAGCTGAAACCAGCGGCCGATCGCGAGCGGCAAACCTACCAGGATCGAAGCGAGGGCCAGCAGCAAAAGCAGTGCGAAGATCCAAAACATTGGTGTCGCGGACTGCTCACTCCAAGACCGCGGTCGCTTCAATCTCGATCAGAAACTCCGGAACTGCCAACGATGACACGCCAATCCATGTGCTGGTCGGCGGATTGGTCGGGAACACATCTCGGAGCGCGCCGCCGACTGCGTCAACGTTCTCGGCGATGTCGACGATATAGATCCGTAAGGCCACGATATCGCTCAGAGTGCCGCCCGCCGCTTCAACGGCGGCCTTGATATTGCGCAAGGCCTGCCGTGCCTGCTCACCCAGGTTCCGGCCGACGATTCGTTTGTTCGCATCCCAGGCCGTCTGCCCCGAGATAAACACTGTTTTTGCCCCGCTGGCGATGACAACCTGGGAGAACCCGTGCTCGACGCTCGGAAAGAGGGACGCTGGGTTTACATATTTCTTGGGCACGCGTGGCTGCAGCCCGCTGACGTCGACTACATCTTTGAGAGAGGAATGGTGATCCCGGCCGTTCCTCCCGCGCCAATAGTAAGTTGCGTTCCGAGGAGGTCGGCCCTGCCACCGGCGAAGGAATAGCCGACGGGTGGAACGACGCGGATCCAGTACGCTCCAGCCGGAACTGCGATCTCAGAGACTCCAGACGTGTTCGTCGTCGCCGTCACTACAACTGGACCGGTCTCAACCTGTCTGATCTCGACCGTTACGTTAGCGATGCCAGCGTGGGACGTCGCTTCGTAGACAGTCGTGACCAGCTTCCCAGTACCGAGGACCGGTTCCGTTGGAGATGAGATTTTCGAGCATGACAAGGCCAGAAAGAGAGCGACGCAAGAGATTAGAACTTTCCTCATGGTTGACCTCGATCGACATCAGTTTACCGCCGCCGTTGCCAAGTGCTTACGGCTCGTTGACTTGCCGCCGCATGACCACGATCGTCTTGTCGTCCATCGGCCGCGCGCCACGCTCGAACTCCGTCACGGCCGCGACGATGCGCGCGGGCTCGTGCGTCTTCGTGAACAGCTCGCGCAGGCGCTCGTATCCGAATTCCTGTTCATCGACGTTCTCCGCTTCGTTGAGGCCGTCGGTGTACAAGAAAAGCGTCGCTCCCGGCGGAATCTCGACCATCTGTTCGTGATAGGTCGAGTCGGGAAGGATGCCGATCGGCTTTCCGGTCGATGACAGCTCCTGCAACTTTCCGTCGATCGCGATGAAGGGCGGATTGTGTCCGGCATTCACGTACCGCAGCATCCCCGAAGAGGGCGTGTACCGCCCGAAAAAGAACGTTGCGTACTTGCGTCCATGGGCGCTGCGATAGATCAGCGCGTTGAGCCGCTGCACGAGATGCGCGAGATCGTCCTCGATCGGCGCGGCCACGCGCAGCGCCGCCTGCACGCTCGACATGATGAGGGCCGCCGCCACACCCTTCCCCGAGACATCGCCGATGGCGAGTCCGAGGTCGCCGTCGGGGAGCTCGAGGAAATCGTAGTAGTCGCCACCGACCTCGTAACACGGCACGCTCAACGCCGCCAACTGCGTCGAATCGACGTCGATGGGCGGCGACGGCAGCAGCCGGCTCTGAATCTCCCGCCCCAGCCTCAGCTCTTCGGCCATCCGCTGTTTCTCGAGCAGCTCCATATGCAGCGTGGCGTTCTCCATGGCGATGGCCATGTGATCGGAGATGCTGTTGAGAAAATCGAGATCGCCGGTTCCGAACGCGCCGGTGGTCTTGTTCAGGAGCTGCAGCACGCCGACGATCTTCTGCTGCCGATTGCGAATGGGTACGCACAACATCGAGCGGGTGCGATATCCGGTCTTCTGATCGAGCGAACGATCGAATCGCGGGTCGGCGTAGGCATCGTGGAGTATGACTGGCTCGCCGGTGGCGGCGACCGTGCCGGCCAGACCTTTACCGATCGGAAGACGGATCTCGCTCGATAGCTCGCCCGCGATTTTCGTCCAGATCTCTTTGGAATCGTCGTCGACGAAGTAGAGCGTGCCGCGCTCGACGTGCAGCTCGTTGCGCGCCACGGTCAGGATCGATCCGAACAGCGCGTCGGGCTCGATCGATGAGTTGATCAGCTTCGATGCTTCGACCAGCGTGCGCAGGCGCTCCATCTCATCGCGGTCGGACAGCGTTTCGATCACACGCTTGAGCGCGGGCTGCTCGCCGCCGACGAAACTGAGGCCGGTCGAGAAAATATTCGGTCCGCTTTTTTGGGAATGGACGATGTTGCAGTCGACGACGATCTCTTCGCCGTCCCACTGAAATCGCAATTTTTGTGGCCCGCCGACCAGGGGACTGTCATGTTCGATGGTGGTGCCGAGGGACCCGATGTTGACGACGCGGACGGGCTTCTGCTCGACCCGGGCGGTGATGGGGGGGCTGACGAGCAGACGCTCGGATTTGCGACGTTCCTGTTCGAACATTGAAGGAGGTGCCGCGAATTGTATCATCCGAGGGATGGCGTTCGAGGCGTTTCGGGAGAGGGATTACCGGCTTTTCTGGACCACGCAATTCATTTCCAACATCGGCTCGTGGATGCAAGGGATCGCGCAGGGCTGGCTGGTCTATCGACTGACCGATTCGCCGTTTCTGCTGGGGTTCGTCGGGTTCGCGAACTCGATTCCGCAATTTTTTCTGATGCTTCCCGGCGGCGTGGTGGCGGATCGATTCGATCGGCGGCGCGTGGTGAGCGCGTCGCAGTGGGTGCAGACGCTGACGGCGCTCTGGCTCGCCATCGCGATCTACGCGCATCGCATCACGGTGTGGCAGATCATCGCGGCCGCCATCATCACCGGCATCGCAATGTCGTTTTCCGGCCCGGCCTATCAGGCCATGGTGGTCGATCTGCTCGACGATCGATCGCGCTTGTCGAACGCGATCGCGATGAATTCGCTGCAGTTCAACCTCTCGCGCGCCATCGGTCCGCTGATCGCCGGCGTTGCGCTGTCGCTTTACGGCCCGTCCTGGTGCTTTTTCCTCAACGCCATCTCGTTTCTGCCGCTGATCTGGGCATTGGGCGCGATCACGGCGCGGCAAATCCGGCATCCCCCCTCCGAAGCCGCCATGCTCTCGCACCTCGGCGAAGCATTCCGATACGTGTTGAAGGAGCGCATCGTGCTCCTGCTGCTCGCGATCGTCGCGGCGGCCAGCCTTTTCGGCTATCCCTATCTCAGCCTCTTGCCGATGATTGCCCGCGCGCTCTTCGTCAACGACGCCAAAGGTCTCGGACTGCTGATGGGCGGCATCGGGGCGGGGGCGCTGTCGGGATCGCTGGTGCTGTCGGTGCGCACGCCCAAGCCTTCGCGGATGACGACGGTCATTCTCATCACCCTTGCGACGTTCGGCATTGGCCTGGCTGGAATCGGATTCACGCGGCAGCAGGCGCCGATCTTCGCGCTGCTGGTGCTCGCCGGCGCGTCGATGGTCATCTGCGTCGCGCTCTGCAACACATCGATTCAGCAGCGCATCCCCGACGCGCTTCGCGGGCGCGTTCTGAGCATGTACACCTTCGCCTTCTCCGGTTTTTTGCCATTCGGGAATCTCTTCGGCGGGATACTGGCGGAGCACCGCGGCTTTCAACCAACCATGGCGGTGTTGGGAGGGAGCCTGATCGTCACGGCGATTGTTGCTGGATTTTTGTCATCCCGAGCGTGAGTGGAGCGCCGGCGACCTCGCCGGCGATTCGTTACGCAGCCGAGGTCGGCGGCGCCCCACGATCACGCCACTGAGTCGAGGATCTCCGCGATCGTCGCGCGGCGGCAGGTGTACATCGGCGTGTCGCGAACGGTGTACTTCGACGACTCGGTCTCGCGCAGCTCCTGCACCAGGTCGAGGAACTCGGCCGGCGACTCCGCCTCGAATGCCACCACGAAGTCCTGATCGTCGAGGCCGAACGAATAGGTGGTGTTGATCTTGACGCGCGGATACTTGTGTCCGACCGCGATGTGCTCGTTCATGATGCGCTGGCGCTCGGGCTGCGGCAGCAGATACCAATCGCGCGTCTTCACGAACGGATAGACGAACAGAAATGGCTTTTTGCCCGGCACGATGCGCAGTCGGCGCCCTTCCTGACCTTCGTGTGCATGTTCCTGCACGTACTGCGAATGCTTCGTCATGGCCAGATACGAGTGCGGCACATCGAGATACCGGCCCAGAACTGATTTGTTGATAGCCGTGGCCATTTGCTGCAGCGGCTCGATCTCGAAGCTGATGCGCCACAGCATGAAGTCGACAGTGGATTTGAGTCCGATGTTGGAATAGGGCAGGAGCATCATCGAGGTGCTGAACTTCTGCACCAGATCGGCGAACTCGCGTTTCGCCTGCACTTTGACTTCGGCGTTCTCGCGGCGGAACGCGCGGTCGACTTTGAAGAACATGAAGTTGACGAACTGGCGCTGGAGCTCTTTCTCACCGGCGCGAGTTGGCTGCGCGGAAGTGTCGATGGCGGTCATAGTCAGTCGATTCTAATGTCATTTCCGAGGAGGGTTGCAATCAATAACACGAGGGTGCACGTCCAGAACCCGCGTAGATTGGGCCCTAAACCAACTTACGGAGGGACGGCAAATTTCCGGGCAATGCTGTGGAAAGTGTTAGGCGGCGCGGAAAAGTGCACAAGTTGCGATGCAATGGTTGGGCTGAAATCGGCCAACATCTGCCTTTTGATCGGTTTGCGCGCTTCGCCCACACGTTTGTGCATTTTGCTTAGAGGCGTGCATTTTTTGCACCTTTGAACGTTTTTCACAGCTTTTTCGACAGCGTTTTCCGCAGCATCTGTGCAAACCGTGGATCGCCCTCCCGAATGAACCGCGGCTCAGTTTCGGTAAAGTCAACAATTGCCGAAGGTTTTCCTTCACGGCGACCTGCGTCGACCACGCCGTCGATCGCGCTCAAAAGGTCAGACCTCAATTCATCGGTAACGGAGATCGGCGGATCGCCACTGCGATTCGCGCTGGTCGAAATCAGTGGTCCGGTACGCTCGAGAAGGTCGCGGAGCCACTTCAAATCGGGGACGCGCGCCGCGACCGTCGCTCCTCCTCGGCGCAAAACCGCGGTCATCGGCGCGGGCCAGATCTTGTTCAGCGCAGAAGGGACGTCGATGCCGAGGGATCGGAGCTGTTCGATCGAGGAGGAGATGAGCAGGAAGCGTTTTTCTTCGTCGCGGTACTTGATGGTCGCGATTCTTGCCGACTCGGAGGGAAGTCCATGCAGTCCATAGATGGTGTCGGTCGGAAGGAGAACGATTCCGCCCGATCGCAGCAGCGCCGCGATCTCGTCGAGTTGTGCCTCAGTTGGCGCGCCGGCGACTTGCCATCGCTTCACGTTTCGCCCCACTCAGCAGCTCGCGCGCGTGCACGACCGCGGACGCCGGGACCTTTTCTCCCCCCAGCATTCTCGCGATCTCCTTGACCCGTTCCTCGCCTTGGTCGAGACGACGAATGCGAGCGCGCGTGTGACCGCCGGAATCTTCTTTCCAAACGAAAAAGTGCGTCGATGCGAAGCTCGCGATCTGTGGGAGATGCGTCACGCAGATGACCTGATTGACGGCCGAAAGCTCCTGCAGCTTGCGGCCGACGACCTCCGCCACCCGCCCTCCGATGCCGGCATCGATCTCATCGAACACCAAGGTGGCCTGGGCCGACTTCTGTGACGTTTTGAAGAGCGCGGCGGCGATCGCGAGCTGGATGCGCGACAGCTCGCCGCCGGAAGCGATTCGCTGCATCGGCTTCGGATCCTCGCCCTTGTTCGGAGCGACGAGAATCTCGACGCGATCGAACCCGGTCTCGCTGTCGTTGGCCTGATCGATGGTCACGCCGATGGTGGTGCGCTCCATGGCGAGGTCGCGTAGCTCGCTCTGCACGGCCGGCTCGAATGCGCGCGCCGCTTTTTTGCGCGCCGTCGACAGCTTTTCTGCGGCGCTGTGGTAGGCGGTGCGATTTTTCTGCTCGATTCTCTGGAGCTTGTCGACGCTCGATTCGAAATCGTTGAGCGTGTCGAATTCCTTTTTGCTGTTATCGAGTTGCTGCAACGCGGCATCGACGGATCCGCCGTATTTTTTCTTGAGCCGCTCGATGGTCGCGAGGCGTTCTTCAACGGCCTCGAGTCGCGCCGGATCATGACGCACCGACTCGCTGAGCGACGCAAGCGTGCGCGCTGTGTCCTGCAATCGATAGACGACCTCCTGCAACTCGGCCGAGAGACTTCCGATCTTTTCGATTTCGCCTGCCAGCGGCTGCAGCATGTGCGCGGCGCGCGTGAGCTGCGCCAGCGCCGAGTCTTCGTTCTCCTCGATGGCCGCGAATGCTCCGGCGGTCGATTCGATCATCTCCTGGGCGTGCGCCAGCACGCTGCGCTCGGCGCGGAGCTCCTCCTCTTCATTCGACTGCAGTTTCGCGGCCGAGACTTCGTCGATCTGATATTTCAGGAGGTCGAGGCGCAGCGAGCGGTCCTTTTGAGCGCGCGTGAGGTCCTCCAGCTCGCCGGCCGCATCGCGCCAGGCGCGGAATGCAGTGCCAGCTTGCTCGAGCAGAGCATCGTGGCCGCCGTACTGATCGATCAATTCGCGATACGTCTGTCCTGCCACGCGCAGATGCGAATCGCTCTGGCCGTGAATTTCGAGCAGCGGTTCCATCGAGGTCTCCAGCTCGCGAACGGAGAAGATCGAGCCGTCGATCGCAACGCGTCCGCGGCCGTTGGCGGCGATCTCGCGCTTGACGATCATCTCGGCTTTCCCGTTGGTCTCGATGACAGCTTCGGCTGACATTTTCTCGGCGCCGCCGCGGATCATCTCGGTCGACCCCCGTGCGCCTCGAAGAAACTCGAGGGAATCGATCAGCAGCGATTTGCCGGCTCCGGTTTCCCCGGTGAGGACATTCAGGCCGCTTCCCGGCTCGATTTCCAGCTCCTCGACGATCGCCAGGTTGCGCACCTTGAGGTAGGTGATCATGGACGCGTATTAGTGTGGCACAGCCGCTGCTTTGAGACGATCTCATGAAGCAGCTCATTCCGATACTCATACTGACGGCGATCGCATGCGGCGAGCCGGTCGCAAAGGTCAAAGAGAAAGTCAAAGACATCGCCGAAGACATCAGCGCGCCCCTCGGGCAGCGCGATGATCCGGCCACCCGCGAAAAGGAGCGATTCGATCAGCAGTGGCGGCAACTCGAGTCCTTCCGGGCTCAGCAGGCGGAAGCCGAACGGCAGCGGCAACAGCAGGCCGCAGCGGCGCAACCGCCGGCCAATTTCCAACTGGTGACCGGCGTCAAGGAGACATTCAAGGGCCTCGATGCCATGGCCATCAACAACGCTCCGGTCAATGTCCCGATCACGGGCGACGTGCGCGGGCCGTCGGTGCTGCGGGCGCAGGTCTATCTCGATCGAATTCATTTCGCCGTCGGCGCGATCGATGGCCGCTGGGGACGCAATTCGGCGATCACGGTGTGGTGGTATCAGCGTGCTCGTGGACTCGAGGCGACCGGGGACATCGATGAGCAAACTTTTCGGCGGTTGGCGGCTGAAGCGGGATACGCGCCCGTTGTCGTGAAATACACGCTCACCGCCGACGACGTGAAGGGGCCGTTTCGACCGGTGCCCGACAGCCCGTACGAAAAAGCGCGACGCAGCTACCTCGGCTACGAGAGCCTTCGCGAGGAAATCGCCGAGCGTTTTCACGTCGATCAGGATTTCCTCGAGACGCTCAATCCCGAGGTGAAGTTTTCAGAGCTCAATGCCGGCGCGACCATCAATGTGCTTAACGTGCGCCCGCCGATGCCGGCCGATCAACCCGACATCGCGAAGATCGTCATCTCGATCGCCGGCAATTCGTTCAACGGCTTCGACACGGCCGGCAATCTGGTTTTTCACGCCCCCACGACGCTCGGCGCGGGCTACGATCCGTCGCCGAGCGAGACGCTGCACATCGTCAAGATCTTCCCGAATCCGAGCTTCCACTACGATCCGACGCTCTACCACGAAGTTCCCGACACCGAGCCCGACGCCCACCTCCCGCCCGGCCCGAACACGCCCGTGGGCGTGGTGTGGATGGCGCTGAGCAAGGAGCACTACGGGATCCACGGCACGCCCGATCCGGAAACGATCGGTTACGCGTCATCGCACGGCTGCGTGCGGCTGACGAATTGGGATGCCACCGAGATCGAGCACCGCGTCGCGCCGGGCGTGACGGTCGCGTTTGTGGACCGGCGAAAGAAAGGTTTGCCGGAGGCCTTTCGGAGTGCGGCGGCAAGCTGCGGCCGTGAAGGCGGTGCCAAGGCACCGCACTCCAAAGGCTATGCTACCGCTTCGCGCAACATATCCGTCGAGAACCCCGGCGACTTGAGATTGCCGAGGAGTGTCAGCGACAACGATTCGGGATCGACGATGGCTTTGGCGACGCCCTGGATATCTTCGAGCGTCACGGCGTCGATCTGCTGAATGATCTCGTCGGCCGAGAACTGACGGCCAAAGTAGTACTCCTGTCGCGCGATTCCCGACATGCGGCTGATGGTCGATTCCAGCGAAAGCAGGATCGAGCCTTTCAGATGGAGCTTGGCCGCGGCCAGCTCCTGCATGGTGGCTCCGTTCTGTTTGATATTGCGCATCTCATCGAGCGTCAGCGTCAGAACGCGGCGCAGATTTCGCGGTGCGCACGCCGCGTACACGGCTTCATATCCGCCGTTGAGGTAGCCGTTGTGATACGACATCACGGTGTAGACCAGGCCCTCTTTCTCACGAATGCGCTGAAAGAGTCGCGATGACATGCCGCCGCCGAGGATGGCATTGAAGAGCGCGGCGGCGTAGCGTTCGCCGCCCTGCTGTGCAAATCCTTTGGAGCCGAGACAAAGATGCACCTGCTCGAGCTCGCGTTTCTCGCGAAGCATCACGTGCTGTTTCGGGAGCGGAGCGGGCCAATCGCGTCGCGTTGCGGGCAGCGGATCGGCCGGAAAGTGCTTCTCCAGATACGGCACGATCTGCTCGGGCCGGATGTTGCCCGAGGCCGCGAAGATGATATTGGCCGGATGAAATGTTTCCGCGTAATGCGAAAGAATCTGCTCGCGGCGGAGACGATTGACCGTTTCCTCGGTGCCGAGAATCGGGCGGCCGAGAGGGTGGTCGGGCCAGAATGACGTGACGAAAATCTCGTGCACAAGGTCGTCCGGCGTGTCCTCGACCATCTTGATTTCCTCGAGGATGACCGACCGCTCCGCTTCGAGGTCCTTGTCGCTGAAACGCGGCGAAACGACGATTTCGGTCAGCAGATCGAGCGCCGTTTCAAGCTGCTCGTCGAGCACGTGCGCGTAGAACGACGTGTACTCCTTGCCGGTGAACGCATCGACGTCGCCGCCCAGGATGTCGATGACCTGCGCGATGTCGCTGGTCGATCGTGTTGCGGTGCCTTTGAAGACCAGGTGTTCGAGGAAGTGCGACGCGCCGCCGTGCTCCTGCGATTCCACCGCCGAGCCGCTGCGCAGGTAGTAGCCCAGCGACGCCGATCGGACGTACGGAAGCGTCTCGATCAGGATCGTCATCCCCGATGGGAGAACGTGCCGGCTGACAGTCGTCGGCATGGCTTTGGTGGCCATCATGAGAATTTTAGTAACCGGAGACGGCTGAGGGCTATTGCCAGATTCGGGTTGCGGCCGCGAGGCGTGCGGCCCTTTCATTTCGATAGTCGAGGACGGTGTAGTGCCACTGGTCGTATTTGTCGGCGCCCATGAGAGTGACCAAGCCGCTTCCATTTTTGGGTGGTCTTATGCCGATGAAGGGTCCCCCAGCGTAGTCTTTCATGGGAATGCCGGGCGGGGCCGTGTTTGTCTGCGGGGCAGCCAACCCAGGCGCCCCGATCTGCGGTCCGGCGGCCGCTTGCGTGACGATCAGCCAATCGACCTGACCGGTCAGCGGATCGATGGTGTCGTCCTTGCCGTTCCCGCGAAGGAAGCGAGGCTGACGCGCATCCCTCAATTGAGCGATGTTGACCGGAAGCACATGATTCTTGGCCTCGAAAGCGTCGATCGCTTTTGCATACTGCTTCATGATGTGGATCGTCTGCAGCTCGCGGTCGCGCTGCACGATGATCGACCACGCGCGTGGAACGGTGTACGCGACCACGATCATCATGAGGGTCATGATGACGATCAGGGCGGCGAGGGTGAACCCTCGCTCGCTTCTACGGATAGTCCTTGTACGGTGTTCCATCGAGGCCGTTCCCCGGCGCGGCGCTGCGAACGTCGATGATGCCCGGCGTGGCGGCGGCCTGGTCGCCGGAAGTGTCGACAGCGGCGGGATCGTTCGGATCGGTCGAAGCCTGCACTTCTTCCCAGTCGCTGCGCTGCGTGATCGGATCTTTCGGTAGCGAGCGCAGGTATTTCTCGCCGACGAGCGTCTGGAGACTGTCGGGATATTTCTGCTTGTCGGCGTAGTAGTCGTCGATGGCCTTGCGCATCTCGAACAGATCGTGGCGCAATGCCGCTTCGCGCGCTTTCTGTTGTGCGTACCTCACGTTCGAGATCGCGACGCCGGCAAGGATGCCGATGATCGTGACCACGACGATGAGTTCAATCAGCGTGAATCCGAGTTCGTTTCGTTTAGGTCGCCACATGTCGTTGTCGAATCACCATTGGTTGTAGTGCGTCTTACCGTCGAGCGCGAGCGCCGTCGATTTCGAATGCACCTCGAACACGTTGTCGCCGTTGCTCTGTGACGTGTCGGGATCATCGTTGTCGGAGAGCGTGTTCCACTCCTTTTTGCCGGTCATGGGATCGATGAGATCGCGCTCGCGAAGCAGGCGGATCATCTTTCCGTTGTTCAACTCGATGGGCTTGGTCAGCTCTTCGAGGGTTTTGGGATAATCGCGCTGGCCGAAGTCGGGCGGCTTCTTGATCGCCGCCGGCCCCTGCGCATTGCGAAGCTCGCGATATTGATCGATCGCGCTGGTGATCCTGCGCAGCCGTTCGTGCAGCTCGATCTCCTTCTGCCGCTTCAGGCCGAATCGAGCGACCGGCATCGCGACTGCCGCCAGGATGCCGATGATCGCGATGACGGTGATCAGCTCGGCGATCGTGAAGCCGCGGGAAGAACGCCCCTCATCCGGCGCTTCGCGCCACCTTCTCCCCGCTTCGCGGGGCGAAGGACCTCGCGTCAGTGCCGCGAAGCGGCGGGTGAGGGTGTGCCGTCTCATTCGACCTTTGCCCGGCCTCCGGCCACCTCGGATACCACCACTTCGCCGCGGCCATTAGTCAAGGTCGGGTTTTCCATCACCAGGAAGCTCTCTCCAGTGCCGCCCCCGCGAACGCGCAGCGTCGCGATGTCGCCGCCGCCGTTGAAGCTGAGCGGCTTGCCGTCCGACGCCGCGATGGTCACCTTTCCGAGCTCACGATTGATCGTCACGACCGGCGGCGTCTTCGGATCGAATCGGATCGCCGGACCGAAGGTGACCTCGCTGACGTCGATGGCCTGCGGGTCATAGCGCAGCGAAAGCTGTTGTGCCGTCAAGCCATCGAGATCCATTCCAACCACGCTCCACAGTTTCTCTTCGCCGGGCTTGAACGACAGCCGCGCCGGCTGGGGCGAGATGCGCGGTGCCACCACGCGGTCGTTGTTCTCGCTTTGCGGCTGTACGGTCGGCGGATTCTGCGGCGGTGGCTGAGGGAACGGATTCCGCGGCGGAGCCCCCTGTGCCGGCGCGGGGAGCGGCCGCATCACATTGCCAGGCTCGCCATCGGGAGCCAGCGGCAATCCCGTAACTGCATCGCGTCTGCTGAATTGCACGGCCGAGCGCGGCGCAAACGGATCGATTGCCGATTGCGACTCGATGCGCGGCGACAGTCCGCGGAACGACAAATTGCTCTGCGTCCCAACCCACATCGGCGCCAGATCGTCTTCGGTGATGTTGGGGATGCGGATGATGTGCGGCGTCATCGTCATCACTAAATCCGTGCGGAGCGTGTGTTTGTGGTTGTTCGTAAACAACCGGCCGATCACGGGCAGGTCGCCGAGGAAAGGAGTCTTGCTGTCGCTCTGCTCGTCGTTCTGCTGAATCAGACCGGCCAGGAAGTTCGTCTCGCCATCTTTCAACCGGATGGTCGACTCGATCGTGCGCGTCGCGAACGTCGGCTGCGGAGGCTGGCCGGCAACGACCACCGGCGCTCCCAGGTTCGAGACATCGACGGTCAGCTTGAGGGTGACCTCGCGGTTGTGATGCACGCGCGGCTCCATCGAGACCTTGATGCCGACATCCTGATACTGGTACGAGGTCACCGGCGCGAACGTTCCCGATGTGGTCGTGCTGACGCTGGTGAATGTCGACACCGGCACGGGAATCCGGCTTCCGATGTGCAGGGTGGCCTTCTCTCCCTCGGAAATTCGCAGCTCGGGATTCGCGAGGAGTTGCGTGTTGCCGAGTGATTTGAGCGCGGCGTACGAGGCGTTCGGAATCGAGAAGCTGATCAGCCCGCTGTTGAGCCGCCGCAGGTCGGCCAGCGTCCCCTGCGTCAGCGCGACATTGCCGCCGGCGGTCGAGGTCCCCGGTGCGAGCGGCTGCACAACTCCGGGTGACGTGCTCCCATATCCGTTGATGACGAAGCCGAGATCGCGGGTCTTGTCGAGATCGAGCTGCAGCAGCTCGACGTCGACGACGACTTCGGCTTTGGCCTTGTCGTTTGCTTCGATGATTTTTTCCGCGATGCGAACCTTGTCAGCCGTGTCGCGGATCGTGATGGCATTGAGCGCTTTGAGCGGGAAGACGTTGCGCGCCTCGATCATCGTGCGGACGACGTTGGTGACCTGTTCCGCATCGCCGTTGGAGAGATAGAACGTTCGAATGACCAGGTCCTCGTAGTCGCGGCGGGCCTGCGGATTGTCGGGAACGATGATGATGGTGTGCTCATCGAGCACTTTGTAGAAGTGATTGGCCGCCTGCATGACGCGTTCGAGCGCCTGCTGGGCGGTGACGTCGCGCAGCTCGATCGAGACGCGATCGTCTTTGACCGCCTGATCGAAGAGGACATTGATGCCAAAGGCATTGCCGAGGGCGCGGTAGATGTCCTTGACGGGGGTGTCGCGCGGAAACGTCAGCGTAATGGGCTGACTCGACGTCGGCTCGAGCTGGGGCGGCTGTGACTTGGTGATGTTGGTCTTCTCGGCGCGCTTTTTCAGCTCTTCGATGGAGATGTTCTCGACGGCGGCGCGATGGATGTCCTGGAGCATCGCGACTGTTTTTCCGTATTCGACAGCGGCGAATTGATTGGTCGTATCAAGCTTGACCGTGACCTCGAGCTCGGTGGCCGCCAGTTGCGCCAGCCGCAACTTTTCCTCGCCCTTTGCCGAGAAAGCGGCCGCTTCGAGTGTTTTTCCCTTTTCGAAATGGACGCGCGACGCTTCCAGCTTCGCACGTTGCAGATTCATCTGATAGCGCATGTTGTCGGAATCAATGTCGAGCGCCCTTGTGTACTGGACGACAGCTTCGTCCCAGTTCTTCATGCGCTCGGCGCTGCGGCCCTTTTCGTAAGCGTTGTAGCTCGCGCAACCGGCGATCAGGAGCAGCGCTAGAGTCGTTCGTAATCGATTCATCATTAGTCCTGAGTCCTGAGTCCTGAGTCCTGAGCGACGCGAGCCGGATGCGACTCAGCACTCAGGACTCAGGACTTAGTGTCACCCTTTCTGACGGTTCATCACGCGAAATTGTCACTGTCCCATGGCGATTCGGGTCTTCAGATCGGCCGGAAAACCTACGTAGCCGATCTCCACCGACTCGATTCCGATGCCGCGCAAAATGAACTTGCCATCGATCGTTTCGCCGACGCGAACATTGACGATCTCGCCGTTGCCGGAAAATGTCGCGATCGGATTGGCCGCGGTTCCGAACGTGCCGATGTACTTGTAGGGAAACTGCGGCGGCGGAGGCGGCTGCGGCACGGGCGGCGGCTGCGGAACGATGGGCTGCGGCACAGGCACAGGCGCGGGCGGGGGGGGAGGCGGCGGCGGGGGTGGGGGGGGTTCCTTGTAAGCGAAGAGGTTGCGCTCGCTGCGATAGCTGCCGCTTTGGGCCTCCAGCCACTCCATGTGGACCACGCCGACGCCAGGCGCGTTGGTCTGCGCCGGCTTGCCGCTCACCGTGCGCGTCGGCGCGTGCGGCGGCGGAACGAGGTCGGGCGTCTTGGCGCTCTGCGTCGCCGCGAAGGCGTAGATGGCAAAGAGGCCGACGATGATCAGCCCAATGATGGTCCATGTTTTCCAGCTCATCCAATCCATCACATTTCTTTACTGACCGACATTGTGCTACGAGCTGGTTCTCTGAAGAGCGTCTTGAGCCGGACGTTCAAGGTCAGATTGTCGGGCGAGCTTCCCGATCCGAGGTTGATGGCGTCGATGATGACAAACTGGTTGGAGAGCTCGAATCGGTTGATGAGACGTCTGAGCTGCTGATAGCTCCCTTGAGCGGTGAAGGAGATCGTGACAGTGACGGTGCCGATCCCTCCCGTCTTCTGCATCTCCCGATCCTCAGTTCGCGAAAAGGAGAACGTCTTCGGCATGGCGATGCCGCTCTCGGCTGCCAGGCGCTTGATTTCTGCGTAAAGCCTGGTGAGGCGTTGGGGCTCGGTGGCCCACCGGCTGTTGTAGAGCATCTGCAAGTCGGTTTGCACTTTCCGATAGCTGGCGACCGTCTGCTCCGCCGCCAGCCGCTTGTTGCGTGCCCGCTGCAGATCGTCTTCCGATTGCTGCAGCCGCGCATCGAGCGCCTTCAGGCGGGCCTCGTACTGCACCCGGTAGGTGAAGAAAAAGATTCCGTTCGCGACCATCAACGCCCCCAGAGCGATCAGCAATACGCGATGCTCACGCCAGGTCATTCGACGATCCTCGCGATTGAGGGACGGTAATCAACACCGATCCCGAATTCGTATCCCCGATCGGTGCGATTCTCGGAAGTCGGGAACGGACTGGCGAAGTGCGGGTCGCGATTCAGCCGGTCGATCGTGCGCGTCATCCCGTCGCCGTTCTTGGCGGCGCCCTGCATGCCAAGGTGCACGATGCCGTTCTTAGCGAAGGAGGGGGAAATGGATTCGATGCGCACGTCGTCGGGCAGCACACGCTCGAGGCGATCGAGCAGCTCGCTCCAGGAGAAGGCGCGCTCGGCCAGGCGGGCATTGACGAATTGGGCCTGATCGCTGAGCAGCTTCACATTCACGCCGCGCAGGCGCTGATAGGCTTCGTCAGTCCGGCGATTTTCGGCGTCAGTCTGATTTTCGATCTGCGCGATCTTGTCGCGAGTCGTCCGCGTGTCGCGCACGTAGCGATATCCGGTCTCGATGTTGTTCAGCAGCATGATCGCGATGACGATCGAAGTCACCACCACCATGGCGTAGAGCGGGCGATAGTCGCGATAGGGCCGGCCGGCGAGATTGAGATGCAGCGGCTTCACGATGTGAAGACCCCCGTGCAGGCCGTCAGTTCCGCCTCGTAAACGCCGACTCCTTCGGGCGCCTGCTCGCTGAAATCGGCCAGGGCGATCGCGCGGACGGGCGCGCTGAATTCGCTGCCGATGGCGGAGGCCAGCGCCGGATCGACATTACCGGACAGGTAGCACTGTTCGATCGAATCGGTCCGCAGCGTGTCGCGGATATAGCTGGCCGAGAGTTTGATCTCCTGCTCGATCGTCCGTTCGCCGTTCAAATTGCGCGACCGGATGAACAGCGGCTGGGATCCGCGGAAAGCGGCGGTGGTGAATTCGCCGTCTCGAATGTAAAAGAAGATCCGATCGCGGGTCGTGTTCGGCTCGCGGACCGTGATGGCGTTCCAGATGTTGAGACCGATCGGCTCGATGAGGACGATCTCGATACCGGCCGCTTCGAACACCTTCTCGATCGCGCTCAGCGTTTGATCCATCGCGCTCAGCACCAGGACCCTGGTGTGGACAGAGCGCGACAGAACCTCGTGCTTGACGCGCAGAAGCGAGGAGTCGATCGGCATGGTGCGCTTCAGGCTCCAGCGGATCATCTCGTCCGCTTCTTTTTCGGAGTCGGGGAGATTCGGCAGCTCGAGAATGTTGACCCGGAACCAGGAGTCGGGCAGAAGAAGGGAGACGCGGTCCCAGCGGCCGCTCTCGACGCGCAGTCGGCGCAACGCGTCGGCCAGCGCCGCCTCATTGGTGAGCTGCGGCGTGACCACGGCGTTGACGAACGTATCGGCGGGCAGACGATAGCTCTTCGCCTGCACGATCTGCGGACCCTTGCGTCCGCGACCGATGCGGGCGTGAATCAGAGCGTCGGAGTCGAGGACTACGACATCGGGAGGAAAAGAACCGGGCATAAAAGCGAAATTTCAAATTTCAAATTTCAAATGAAAAATTGAGAAGTGCATTTTTCATTTTGAATTTTTAATTCGAAATTTGAAATTTCATTCACCCCCTCACTCCACGAATGTCACCTTATTGATCTCCCGCAACGTGGTCCGCCCTTCAATGACCTTCTGCAACGCCGACTCGCGCAGGAAGGTCATGCCTTCTTCTTTGGCGGCCTTCTTGATCTCGGAAGCGGGGCGTCGATCGAGGATCATGCCGCGAATACGATCGGAGAGGTCCAGAAGTTCCGAGATCGCCGATCGGCCGTGGAAACCGGTGCCGTTGCACTCGAGGCAGCCGGCGCCCTCCCAGAACGTCTGGTTGCGGTAGTTGGCCGGATCCAGACCCGACTCGATGAGAAAAGCGTCGGGATATTTCACCTGGTGCTTGCATTCCTGGCAGATCCGCCGCACCAGCCGCTGCGCCAGCACGCAGTTGAGCGCCGACACGAAGTTGTACAGATCGACTTTCATGTTGAGGAATCGGCCCAGCACATCGACGACGTTGTTGGCGTGGACGGTCGTAAAGACAAGGTGGCCCGTGAGCGCCGACTGCACTGCGATCTGCGCAGTCTCTTCGTCGCGGATTTCGCCGACCATGATCTTGTCGGGGTCGTGACGGAGAATCGAGCGCAGACCGCGCGCGAAGGTGAGCCCCTTCTTTTCGTTCACCGGGATCTGCGTAATGCCACGAAGCTGATATTCGACCGGATCCTCAATGGTGATGATCTTGTCTTCCGCGCTCTGAATCTCCGACAGCGCGGCATAAAGCGTGGTGGTCTTGCCCGAGCCGGTCGGTCCGGTCACCAGCACCATTCCATACGGCTCTTTGATGAACTTCCGGAACTTGGTGAGCATGTCGTCATCGAATCCGAGGACGTCCAGGCGGAGGTTTTTGAACTCCTTGTTCATCGACTCCTTGTCGAGGATTCGGATGACGGCGTCTTCGCCGTGCGCGGTGGGGACAACCGAGACGCGGAAGTCGATGGTCCGGCCGGTGATGCGCAGCTTGAAGCGTCCGTCCTGCGGCACGCGCTTTTCGGCGATGTCGAGCTCGGACATGACCTTGATGCGGCTGATGATGGTGGAGTGATGGCGCTTGTCGATCGGATCGAGCGCTTCGTAGAGCACGCCGTCGATGCGGTATTTCACGACCACTTCGTTGTCGCGGGTCTCGATGTGAATGTCGGACGCGCGTCGCTGAATGGCGTTGAAGACGATCGAGTCGACCAGCTTGATGATGGGCGACGATTCCTGCTGCGTGATCGAATCGATGGTGAGAGTTTCTTCGCCCTCTTCATCTTCGCCCACCAGTTGCAGGCGAAACCCCTCGGTCGCTTCATCGAGGACGCGCTGGGTCGACTCCGATTTCTCCAGCTTGTCGCGGATCGCGGCTGGTGATGCAACTTTGACCTTCAGCGGCGCGCCCAGGAGAAGCTCGAGCTCGTCCAGCTTGAGGACGTCGGTCGGATCGCCGACCACCACCGAGATGTGGCCGTTGTCACGCCGCTCGGGAAGGAACTGATAGCGGATCATCAGCTCCAGCGGAATGTCGCGGAAGAGTTGATGATCGATCTGGAAGTGCTCGAGGTTGACGTAGGGAAAACCGTACTGATCGGCCAGACGCTGGGCGCGGGCAGCCTCCCCGGTGGGGTCGAGGTTCTTGTACAGCGAGCGAGAATCGGTCGTCATCGTTTATTGCTGCCCTACGCTGGTGAGCTGGAACAGCGGAAGATAGAAAGCGTACAAAAGCGTGGCAATCACCAGGCCCATGAAGACGAGAATCAGCGGCTCAATGGCCGCCACCATTCTCTGCAATCTAGCCTCGATTTCCTCATCGTAGAACTCGCTGACATTGGCCAGCATTTCCGTGAGGGCACCGGTCGATTCGCCTACCTTGATCATCTCCACCGCCAGGTCGCTGACCACCCCGGTGCTCTCGAGCGAGCGCCACAAGGGCTCTCCCTCGCGCACCTGTTGGACGATGGCCGAAACCTTGGTGGCAACGTCCTGATTGGCGATCGACTGCGATGCGATTTCAATGGCAGGGACCATGGGTGTACCGCCGCCCAGCAGTGTGCCGAGGGATTGTGTGAACTGCATCATGGCGAACCGATGCATGACCGGGCCCACAAATGGAAGCTTCAGCTTGAATCGGTCCCAAATCACCCGGCCGCCCGTCGCGATCCATTGCCGTCCGAGAAGGACGAGGACGATGGTGGCGATGAGGACAATCATCAGGTGGTCGGTCAGCCCCTGCGAGATCCCGATCATCACGCGCGTGAAAGCGGGCAGGTCGGCATCGAAGCCACGATAGAACTCCGCAAACTTCGGAATGACCTTGGTGAGCATCACGAAGACCATGCCGATCATCATCGTGATCAGGACCGTGGGGTAGATGAGCGCCGTAATGACCTTCTTGCGCAGCGCCACGATCATCTTCTGGTATTTCAGGAATCGACGAAGCACGCCCTCGAGATCGCCGGAGCGTTCGCCGGCACGCAGCGAGGTCGAGTAGATGGGCGGGAAGATGTTGCCGAAGCTCGCGAAGGCGTCGGAGAGCGAGACGCCCGATTTCAGTTTGTCGCGGATGTCGGCGAGGATCTCGCGAAAGCGCGTGTGTTTCTGGCGTTCCAGCATGATGTCGAACGACTGCAGGATCGGCAGACCAGCCTTCACAAGCGCCAGAAGTTCCTGATTGAAAAGCAGGAAGCGCTCGGTCGAAACGGCCTTGCGCGATCGGGGCACAAAATCGCGAAGGGCAAGGGTGCCTCGCTTGGCAGCGAAGACATGCATACCCTGCTGTCGCAGCTCGTCCTCGGCCGCCCGTGCCGAAGAGGCCTGGACGTGGCGATCCATGATCTGCCCGTCGGGCGTTCCCACCCTGATGATGAATTCCGGCATTTCTCTCTTTTCGACGGCCGAGGACGCTCGGCCGTTCCGATATCGTGCCCCTCTTCCGCTCTATTGCGGCGGCCGGTAGGGGGTCGGGTTCGTGGGCGGAGGGGGAGGGGGCAGTGAAAACGGCCGTGGCATCGTGGATGGCTGGACGGCCGGAGTCGGTGTGTATTGAGTGTTTTGCTGCTGGTGGTAGGGCGAAGCGGGGGCTGGGTTGCTCGGTCCCAACACCGTCGGTGCCGTCTGAACTTCCGTCGTCCCGACCGCGAAATGACCAGTGCTGGCGATCTGGCGAAGGCTGTCGTTGTCGATGACCCTGCTGCTGTGCATCGTCATGCTTGCGCGACTTGCAACGGTCATTTTTGCGGCGCGAACGAGCAGAGAGTCATTCGGGTTGAAGGTAAGATCGGTGACAAGGGCGCCGCGCATTTGCGCCCCCGCACCGGCGCCAAACAGTTGGATGGCCGCGAACAGAATTCCCAGCGTGATAAAGGCTTTGCGTCTCATATCTATCTCGCGATTCAACCGACCACTCGTTGCACTGATTCCAAATTCAGTTTGACCATCTTTTGCCGTTCAAACCGTAAAAGCGGATCCGAATCCGCCCGCCGGCCCCGGAGCACCGCACCATGGCCCCGGCGGAAACTCCATCCGTTAAGTAAATTGTACCCGGGGTGCAGGCGCCGTAGTAGGAGAAGGAGCAAAGATTCGACTGACCGAACTGAACGGGGCGGGTGCCGGGCGGGACGGGGCGGTTAGTATCGGGATCGACGATCCCCGACGGCGGAAACCCGACCTGAGCGCTTCCCGGCTCGAATAGCGGCCTCGGCCCTTCCACCAGTTTGTCGATGCCGCGTTTGATCTCCTCGGAGTAGATGCCGTTTCCGTTGCCGTCCTCGTAAATCGAGTAAAACCACTGGTCGCCGATATTGAAAAACCGCACGCCGCGATGTGTGCTTCGAGTCACGCTGCTCGAACTCGTCTTCATCAATAAGGTGCGTACGCCTCCCGCCGCGGTGCGCAAACCGCTACGCCGCCGCATCGACTGCATCGCGAACGACGAGATGGTGACAAAAACGCCGACGATGGCCAGGACGACCACGATTTCCAGGAGTGAGACTCCGCGTTGTCGCATCATGGCCCGCGGAGTCATTCACGCCGCGGCCCACGGAGACGTGGTCGACTATATCGCTCAGAACGCTGACATTAAGCCGATCCGCGGCTTGTGGATTCTGTAAAAAATGTTGGCGCTTATTGAGGGGGATTTGCGGCGAGCTGGCGTTCGGCGTCCGCCAGCTGCTTTTGAATTTCGGCCTGACGCTTGGTGAGGTAGTCTTCGTTTCCCTCTTCGCTGTACGGCTGATCGCCCTGATCGTTCAACTTCGTCCGTTCCGCTTTGAGCGTCGCGATCTTCTTCACTAATTGCTCGCGCTCAGCCGGCGAGAGCGTTGGCTTGACGACTTTCGAAGTCGTGGCTGGTTGAGCCTTTGGCAGGGGCGGAAGGTCGAGAACAGGCGGGCCCATCGTGATGTGGCCGCTGGTCGACTTCACAGCATCGTTATCAATGACGACTTGATGCTTTCCTGCGACCTGCTTGCGCTTGGCCGCCCCGATCTTCGCAGCTCGGACAAGGGGCGAATCTTCCGCGAATAGAGTAGCGGCGCAAAGGACGCAAATTGCGAGCGAAGCGATTCTCCGCATGACGCAATTTTCAACGGTCATTGAGTTCGGATGATTCCAGTATCATCGACAGGTGGCAACCAAAGCGCGTGTCGGGAGTGTGAGCGTGCTGCTCTTCGGCTCCGGCGCGTGCGCCCTAATCTATCAAACCGTCTGGCTGCGTCAATTCCGCCTGATTTTCGGCGCGTCGACAGCCGCTTCCGCGGCGGTGCTGGCAATTTTTATGGGCGGGCTGGGTTTGGGCGGGATCTACATCGGCAAACGCGTGGACCGCGCCAGCAATCCGCTGGCAATCTACGGCTTCCTGGAGGTCGGCGTGGCGATCTTCGCGGGCCTGACGCCGATTCTTTTCTGGATCGTTCGTCATCTGTATCTCGCCACCGGCGGCTCGTTCGTCCTCGGCCAATTCCTCGCGACGGCGATTCGCCTGGTGCTGTCGGTTGTCGTTCTCGCGATTCCGACGGTGTTGATGGGCGGCACGCTTCCGGCTGCTTCACGCGCGGTTGAGCACTCCGGCGACGCCGGACGATTGGGCGTTTCGATTCTCTACGCCTTCAATACCTTGGGTGCCGTCACCGGAGCGATTTTCTCGACGTTCTATCTCATGGAGACATTCGGCAACCTCAAGGCGCTGATCGCTGCCGCGATGCTCAACGCGATGGTCGGGATGGCGGCAATCGCGTACTCGAATCGATTCGCCGGCGAAGTGGAAGAGCCCCGCCCTTCGACGATCGTTCCTGCAGTGGCTCCGCCGCGACTGGTTTACGCAGCGGCCACCATCGTCGGCTTTGCGTTTTTCCTGATGGAGCTGGTCTGGTACCGAATGCTCGCCCCGCTCCTCGGCGGAACGACATACACGTTCGGACTCATCCTGGCGGTCGCGCTTGCCGGAATCGGCAGCGGCAGTTTCGTTTACGCGCTCGCACGCCGCGAGCGTGCGACGGTCGCCGCCTTTGCGATTCTGTGCGCGATCGAGGCGATCACGATCGCGATTCCGTTCGCGCTCGGCGATCGCCTTGCCTCGCTCGCTCTTCTCCTTCGCCCGCTCGGCGCCTTCGGTTTCTCCGGCTTCGTCCTCGGATGGGTTGTGGTTGCCACGGCCGTCATCTTTCTGCCGGCATTCATCGCCGGCGCACAATTCCCGCTGCTCATCTCGCTTCTCGGCGAAGGGCGAGACGATGTCGGCCGGCACGTCGGCATCACGTATCTGTGGAACACAGTCGGCGCGATCGCCGGCGCGATCGTGGGCGGTTTCGGCGCGTTGCCATTGCTGACGGCGCCGGGCGCGTGGCGGGCGGCCGTCGTAGTTCTGGCCGCGCTTGTCTGCATCATGCTCGGATGGACGCGCCGACTGCAGCTGGCGGCCGTCGCTGTTGCGATGGCGGTCGGTGCGATCGCGCTTCTCTTCGCGAACGGGCCAACGGCTTTCTGGAGACATTCGCCCATCGGTGCCGGCCGTGTTGAGTTGAGTAAAACAGCCCGAAATGCGCTGATCGACTTTCAACACACGCGCCGTCGTACGACCTTGTGGGAGACGGAGGGGATCGAGAGCAGCGTGTCGGTTGCGAATGCCGATGGCTACGCGTTCATCGTGAACGGCAAGAGCGACGGGCACGCGCGTTTCGACGCCGGCACGCAGATCATGGGCGGAATTTTGCCTGCGCTTTTGCACGCCAATCCCAGGCGCGCCGCAGTGGTCGGCCTGGGAACCGGCACGACCGCAGGCTGGCTGGCCGCAGTGCCGTCAATCGAGAGCGTGGAGACAGTGGAGATCGAGCCGTCGATCGTCCATGTCGCCGAAATGTGCTCGCCGGTGAACCGCGATGTGCTGACGAACACGAAGTCGAAGGTCCTCATCGGCGATGGCCGGGAATTTCTGCTAGGCCGCGGCGCGAAATTCGACATCATCTCGTCCGAGCCGTCGAATCCGTATCGCGCGGGCATCGCGAATCTGTTCACCACCGAGTTCTATGAGGCTGTGTTGTCGCGGCTAAATCGCGGCGGAATTTTCGTGCAGTTTCTCCAGGCGTACGAAGTCGATGCTCCGACCATCCGTACGATTTACGCGACCATCTCCGGTGTTTTCCCGGAGGTCGAAACGTGGCAGACGTCGGGAGGAGACCTGCTCCTGGTGGCATCGAGTTCGCCCATCGAGCACCGATGGCAGTCGATCGAGCAGAAGCTACGCGACGATCCGTTTCACAGCGGCGTTCGCGACGGGTGGGCGGTCACCGATGTCGCCGGCGTCTACGCGCGGTACGTGTGCGGAACAGCGACGGCCAGGAGACTCGCGATCGGCGCGCGTCTGAATACCGATGATCGTCCGCTCGTCGAATACGCCTTCGCACGCACCCTGGGCACCTTGGGCGCGTTCGACATCACCGAGCTTCGTGCTTTTGCGCGGACTCGAGCGGATGATCTGCCGCAGACCATTCGAAGCGCGCCGGGCGCAGAGAGAATCGAAGCGGAGCGCCTCTCGATCGGCGTGATTCACGACTCCAAGATTGATGTGCACGCGCTGCTGCCGAATGATTTGCGCATGCGCGGCATCGCCGAGATTCGCTACATGGAAGGCGGATTCGCCGACGCCTGGACGATGTGGCAGGGACAGAAAACGCCGCCGCAGACGCCGCTCGAGATCTTCACGTACGTCGAGCCGCTTGCGGAGCGCGGAGATGAATCCGCGATTCGCTACATCAATGCTCTCCACGACGAATTTCCGATCGAAGCGGAAGTCCTGCTGGCGCGATTGCGGTGGAAAGAGGGGCGACTCGATCAAGCTGTCGCGATCCTGGCAGCCGCGTTTCAGAAATATCGGTCGAATCCATGGCCTGTTCCCGGCGTCATGCGCCGCGCGCTCGGCATGGCAGTCGACATGGCCCGCGATCCATCATTTGGATCGGTTGGTGCTCCGCTCTACAACGCACTGGAGCAGCCATTCGCGATCGACATGCTCAACGAGCAGCGGAGGTCGGCGCTTCTTTTCCTCTCCGAACGGCTCGGCGGAGGCGAGTGCTCGAGCGAATTCCTGAACGTCATCAAGTCGTATGAGCCGAATGTCCCGTGGCAGGAGATCTATCTGGCGCGGCGGGCGCGATGCTATCGCGAGACTGGAGATCCGATGGCGGCGCGAGCCCAGCGCGATCTGGAGAATTTCCGGCGCAGCGAGCCCAAATCACTAAGCGAGCTCACCGCGCCGGGAGAAATTATCGGTCGGTCTCTACCGAAGTGACCATGACGCGCGGGAAGCCGGCGAGCCGGATGCCGCGAGACAGCGATTCGTCGTACCACAGGTTCGGCGTACCTTGAGAGTTGACGGATCCACCGGCCAGCACCGAACCGTAGTAGTCGGCATTACCTTTCGAGTTGAACTGACCTTCGACGTACAACACTCCGTCCGTGGCGGGTGGTAGCGAAACGAGACCGCCGTCGAGATCGTAGGCGTTCGAAGTGCAATCCGTCGGCAGGGAATTGGCCATGCACGTCACTGGCGCTCCTATCCGCGTGCCATCGGTTGTCTTCTTCGGCTTGCGCATCGTTGCCGTCGGCGTCGACGCAGGATCAAACCAGCCGAGCTGGATTCCCAGCGTGTTCGAGGTGTACTTGATGTTCAAGTACGGCTCATGCGGTTCGGAACAGTTGCAGCCTGCGCAGGAGTTGTCGCCCGGCTTGCAACCCGGTGTATACGGAACCGGGAAGTATCCGGTATAGGTCGAGTTCGGATTGGCGGTGTCGGCAGGATCGTGCACCGTTCGTGGTGCGATGAACACGTCGAATTGTCCGTTGGGAGTTCCGCCACCGATGCCGCCGCTGTTGCTCCACGGAAGGTCCTGATAATCCCATTGGCGATTCGCCGCGCCTTCGATGATCGGCATGCCGGCAGCGTCGCGAACGAAATCGCCGATCGGACTCGTGAGGTCGACCTGACGGTAGCCGATATCCATGTAGGGCTCACCGGGCTGGTTGAAATTGCCAGTGGGCCCTGAAAGGCCCGTCGTGGCGAAATCGGCGTTGAGATAGATGAAACTTCCCATGTATGCGCCGCCGCCGTTGACGCTCACGGCGGGCGCCAGAATGCCAGGATTGCCGTTTTGCGGGTTCTGGTTGTTCTGCGTCTCGAAGAAATAGAACCCAGGCTGTGCGGACGCCCACTGTCGGAAAGTCTGCGTCGTCACGCCGTCGGTGTACTGATCGGCCGTCACCCAGCGAAGGTACTTGACGCCGCTTTCGTTGCTGCCGGCGATGGCAGCAGCCTTCCAGAAGTCGTAATTGATGATCGGGAAGATCAACTGCTTGAAGTTCGGATACTGGTCGAAGTTCTGAAACTGGAAGTGCCATGTTCCTCCGACTTGATTCGGTGCCAGGGCCGCGACGCTCTGATTCGGATTCGAAGGATTGAAAGGCCACGGTTGCGGATTTCCGTTCGGAGCGCCGGCATCGTTCTGCGCTGCGCGCGCCTGGAACCACGGATCATCAACGGTGATGTTTCCGCGTGAGATGAAATACAACCAGGGCTGCGAATCGAGTCCCACTGTGGGCAGAGGATAGGCAGTCGAAGCGCGCTCCTGATAGGTGACACCGTTGAGGGTGATCGTGCCACCTGCGGTATTCGGCCACAGCGGACGGCCGCCCTGGCCGTCAGGCTCATTGGGGCCGCTGTTGCCGGCAACAGTGACGGTGTATTCATGCGGTCGGAGCTGCGGATTCGCAGCGACGGTTGCCGGGAGAGGCCGAACGATGTCGCCGGCACGGTAATTGACATTTGCAGCCCACTGCACCGAGGAGTCGTAACCGCGGTTGAAGTGAATGCGCTCGTAGGCGTTGAACCACGGCACAGTGCTGTAATCCTTTTTGAGATCGAGCGTTTGCTGTGAGCTGACCAGCCCCCAGTGCACGTTGAAGTTACCGTTGGTTGCCAGCGATGTCGCGGATTGCAGCGGGCCGCCGGGAGTCGGCAGCGGGAACTGTGAAACGACGATGCGGCACTCCGCCAGTGCAATGGATCGCCGGCTCGCGGCGGTGGAGGGCTGATCGAACTTTTCGGCGCGCACCATGATGGTGCACACGCCATAGCGTGTACCGCCCTGCCAGAAACGCGGCGGTGAAACGGCGCTCGGAGACGCACCGACGATCGGCGGCGCGAAGAGCTTGATGGCCGTGATCTCGCCCGCCGGGCGGGCGTCGGTCGTGCTCTCAGGGCCCAGCAACTTGGTGTTGAAAGTATCGAGGAAAGTTTGGCCGGCCGCGGTCGTGCGGTCGATCATGAGGTCGGCGCTGTCTTCGAAGCCGAAAAACTTGTCCTTGTCCGCCGGACCAAACGGTAAATCGCAAAAGAGGCTGCCGGCGTCGGGCTTGTAGAAAGTAGTCGACGATCCGCTGTCTCGAGCGATCTTGAATGTGCTGGTGGCCACGTCATTCACGGGCATCAAGCCGAGGCCTGTGCCGCCGGTCTTCATCTGGGTCGGATTCTGAAACCATTGCACGACAATGCGTGCTCCGGTCTCAGCCAGTGCGACAGTCTGCGTGTGGTTCCTCTCGTTGACCGAGATGGCACTCTCGGTCTCGGAGATGGCCACGAACGCCAGGCCCAGAAGAGACAGTCCCACAATGACCATCAGGCTGGCCAGCAGCGCGGAGCCGCGCTGCCGGAGCCGTTTAGTCGTGGATCGAAACAATCTGCTCATTTGTCGCATGTTTGACCTCTAGTTGCACGCGTTCGGGTTGCCCGGACCGGCAGTCGGGATGATCCGGCACTTGAAGACGAAGTCAGCCGCGGTCAAGCCCTGGGTCGGCGTCTGATATCGGACGCAAACTTCGTTGATCACCGACGGCGTGATGTTGGCCGGGTTGCCGTTGGTCTTCGCCATGTTGATCAGCAACGTCTCGGTGCCATTGGCCGGCACGGTCAGGTCGCCGGCTGTACAGCCACCGCTGCCGATGCAGTTGCCCGGCGTCGGGAACAGGTTCACGCCGAAGGCGCCCGTACTGGTGCCCGGTCCTGGAGCGGTTGCGCCGCTCGGGAACTGCACTGTGTTCCAGGTGATGCGGTTTGGCTGGCTCCAGTTGAAGTCGAGCTCGCGCAGCGTCAGAGGTTCTGGCCCGACGTTCTTCAGACTGAGCTTCAACTGATAGATGGTGGCGGTATTCACTAGGATGGACGCCTGGGTGTCGAGCGTCGTCAATGAGCATGCCGGTGTCGGCTGCTGGGTGATGTAGCGAACGAGCTGCTCGGTGCACGGCGGGAACGCAGAGTCCGTGATCGTATACGTCACGGAATACGGCGTACCCGGAACGAGGTCGAGCCACGTAAAGTTCGCCGGCGACGTATTCGAAACGTAGGTCGCCACCGGAGTGCCGGAGGGATCGACAACCGTCATGCTCGTGGTCGCGAGTGTGACTCCGAGCGGCGGCTGCACCTGAATGGTGTCGCCGGCGTTCATGATCCACGCGGATGCCGGTGTCAGGCCGTCGCCTAACGTGGCGCCGGTTTCGACGATGACCGATCCGCTGAACGTGCAAGGCGGCGGGAAGTCGATCGGCAGCGTGTAGCCGCCCGTCGGACACGGATTCGGCTGCGTCGCGCGGACGCGATACTTGTACGTGTAGTTGATGAACGTGATCGGATCGTGCATCGGAGCGGTGTCCACGAACGTTACATAACTGCCTGGCAGCTGCAGAGCGTTGTTGAGCGTTTGCACGACGACGCTTCCGGGCACCGGTACGCCGAGCTCGTAGGCCGTGCGTTCGATGTCGTAGCTGTCGATCGCCAGGTTGGCACCCGTGGTGTCTTGAGTGACCTTGACCCACCGCAGGTTGATCGGAGAGCAAATGTTCAAGCCCGCGTTGCAAGCGCTGTTGGACAGGCCAGTCTGCGGCGGCGTCGGAGCGAGCGGAGCCACTTCGAGGTTGAGCGGAATGCGCGGCACACCCGAGCTGCCGCTGATGCCGATAGCGCCCGTGCTCGCGTTAGGCGGCTGTACGTTGCTGACGGCGTCGAGGACGTTGCCTGAGGTGTTGTAGGCGGCGCTCGCAGCGCACCATTCGACCGCCTGGACGCGGTAGTAGTACGTCTGCCCGCAGGTGACGTTGGTGTCGTCCCACGAATAGTTGCCGTAGCCGTCGGTTGTCGGCGCGGTCGGGCCCGAAGTGTTTTCGTCGATGAGGCAGTTTCCAGCGCCGGCGACTGTGCCGCTGGCGTTGAAGGCCGCGTTCGTGCTTCGGAAGACGCGGAATCCCTGAATCTCCGAAAGGTAGGACTGCACGCTGGGACTACCAGCTGGGGTACAGCTCGGCGAGCCCGAAGCAGGCGTACCTTGTGGCGCAATCCAGCCCACTCGCACGCGACCGCTGATCGCCGGACCACCGGCGCCCCCGCTGGCCACGACGCCGCTGGGAGGGCCGGGTTTGGTCGCGTTGGCGACAGAAGCGGAGAGCGTGTTTGTCGAGAACACGCTGCCGCCGGCATTGGTCGCGCGAACCTGGAAGTAATAGGTCTGACTCAGATCCGATGCGGTCAAATCGACGGCGTAGGTGTTGCTCGTTCCGGCATCGAAAGCATTGGAGAACGTGCCGTTCGGGTCGGTATCCCAAGCCACCACATAGCTCGCATTCGGATTTGTGGTATTTGGGTTCCAGTTGACGACCGCCACACCGCAGTAGCCGATGCAGAGGTTTGTGATGGTCGGCGCCGGCGGCGGGTTCAAATAGACCTGCGGTAATCCGGTCATGCCGAGGTTGCGTGGAGTGATGAGCGTGTCGTCGGTGACCTTGCGGTAATTCGGCATTGGCCGGCCGCCCGCAGTGACGGCGGGGTTGGTGTCCGACGCGATGACCGGCTGTCCGGCGGTGTCCATCGTGCTGAGCTGGCCGTTGGCGACGTCGGTCTCCTGCAGGTTGACGTCGGGCTGAGAGTTCATGCCGACCAGGCGCACTCGGATCGAGCGGATCTTCCTGCGTACGAGGCGCGCAGGGTCGTTTTCCGAATTGACTACCGTCGGGTCATAGCGTCCGACGCCGCCGATGTTCGGAGCAAACGCGCCGGCTGCATCCGTGAGCGGCCTTTGACCGGACGGATCTTCATAGTAGAAAAAGTTCATGCTGCGGATGTTGTCCGCCAGCGGCGTGCGAACGATGTTGCGGGCGTTGTCGATCGTAAATCGGTACAGCGTGTAAGGCGGATTGGCGTTGGTGAGATCGACGCCGGTGATATCCACCTGATTTTCGCGTGTGCCGCCGGGATACGCACTGCGCGGAATATTGACATCCGCGAAGAACGTGATGGTCTGGTTGTTCGGAGCCGTGCCGGATGGCGCGGTGTTCGACACCAGCGCGTACGTCACGATCTCGTCGTTTCCGGTCGTGACAACCGGGAACTGGGTGCTCTGGAGATTTCCCTCGCGTCCGTGATCGGTCGCGTCGGGATTCACACTGTAGTTGTAGTTGGCGCGGACTGTCGCCGCCGTCGCGCCTGCGAATTCAATTTGCTCGTCGCGCTGTTGGTAGACCGCGCCGCCGTTCTCCTGCCACGTGATCGGCGGCGTGGCGCCGTTCTCGACCACGAGCTGGCCTGTCCCTGTCGGCCAGCTCGGTTCAGTCGGACCGCTGGTGCCGGCGTTGGTCGCGCGATAGGTACGGCCATTCGCAGCCGTCGGCGTCACGATCGTGCCTGCCGAGTAAGGCTTACCAGGTCCCCACGGAGCCGCGTTCTGACCCGTCAGAAGAGGTCCGCCGCGTTGGTAGTCGAAGCCCGCCATGCGGATGTCACCCACCATGCGCTCGTAGGCGATACGGACGTTCTGCTGCAGTTCAGCAGCTTCATTGCCCGTCTTGAACACTCTGTTGGCGCGGTCATACAGCGTCAGGATGCCCACAAGCACGACCACCAGGATCGCGGTTGCGACCATCACTTCGACGAGCGAAAAGCCTCGTTGACGGCTGTAGTTCTTGAGCGAACGCATAGTGTCTCCCTCGTTAGAAAGCTTTGACTGTGTCGAGTACGACTTCGCGCCCACGACCCTGTTCCTGCCATCGGACGAAAACGCGAACGTGGAGGATTGCGGCCGTGCCGAACTTCGGCGGATTGTTCACTGGGTTTGCGGTGTCCTGATCGGGAACCAGGATGACCGTCACCGACGGATTCGTCAGCTTGCCGTTGATCAAAGTTCCCCACCGCGTCAGGAGTCCCGGCGGCGTGCTTTGTGTCGAGATGTCAGTTTGACCGCTGACCATGTTGGGATCGGTCGAGCGGATCCGCGCATTCGTAAACGTCGGCGCGATGAGGCCGGAGACGCGCGGCAGTGTGATGGCGCCGCCGGTGTCGGTGTCCGGAATTCCGAAAGCGCCGTTGTAGAGCATCTTCTTGTTCAGCGGCTGGAGGTCTTCCAACACTTGCGTGCCGATCGCCACCGCCTGCGAGTTTTGTTTTCCGGCATAGACGTTGCGGCGCCCCATCACGAAAAGCGTGAAGATCGTGATGGAGACGATGCCCAGCAACGCCGTCGCGAAAATGACTTCCACCAGGTTGTAGCCGGATTCTGTCGAGCGCAGTGCACGCTTGCTGTTCATCGCCTGTCTCCTAGCTGTGGCTGCCGACCGAAGTGAATTGGCCCGACGCCGAAAGGCCGATGGTGTAGGTGTCGTAGGTGACTTTCGACCACGCGCAACGCATCACGATCTGCGCATTGGCCGCGTTGGCCACGAGATCCATCGAGCCATTCGGGTGAAAGACCACGTCCGGCTTGCTGTTGCCGTCGGGATCGGGGAGCGAAGTCTCGCTCTTAAACCAGACCGGCCCGGCGAGGTCCTTGATGTTGCCGTTAGTGCCTGGCGTGATTCCGCGGGCTCCCGGCACTGTGAGCGCGGTCCACGTTGCGCCGCGATCATTGGACCAGTAGAAGCGGTACTGATTGCTCGTCAACTGGTTGCCCGGTGCCGGATCGAGCTCCACGCGAACATCGACGGTCTGCGTGATGGCGTATTGACGCGCCGCGCGCAGATCGTTCGCGAAGTTCCGCAGGTCGCTGCGGAACGTATTCTGGTTCTTGAAGTTGATGAAGGCCGGCACAGTGATCAGGCTCAAAACTCCGATGAGTGCCACCACCACCAGCAACTCGGTAAGGCTGTAGCCGCGTGACGAATGCTTGAACCCGCTTCGCATGGTTGCTCCCTCTTACGCAGCCGATGTGCCACGGCACACGGCGGCAGTTAAGCCGAACAAATACAGCCACTTAACAGAAATTGGTCGCGAAAGGGACGATCTTCAGGGCTCGGTGGTTGTTACAAATTGTAACGCCGGTGCCGGCTCGGCCGCAAAGAATTCGATGGCCGCGACCGCCCCTTCTCCCACCGATCCTGTCAGCTCGAATGAAGCCCCGTGAAGCAAGGCGATTTTTCGCGCGAGCGGAAGCCCGAGGCCGTAGCCTTTCGCCTTTCCGGACTGAAAGGGCAGCATCAGCCGTGTCACGTCGGCAGGATCGAGTCCGATGCCATCGTCTTCGACGCGCACGGCCGGGCGCGGCGACGATGTCACGGTGATCCGAATCCTGCCGCCGCCTTTTTCGACCACCGAGTCGATGGCGTTGCGGATGAGATTTTCGAGGGCCCGGCTCAGGAGCGCCGAGTCGCCTTTGATCGCGACCGGTGCACCGTCACAATCAATCTTCACGGAATCGGGCTTTTGGATTTTCCCGGCGACCTCGCATGCCAGCTCATACAGATCGATCGTCGTTTTGTTCAATCGCATCGGCCGCGCGAAGCTGAGAAGACTGTCGACTGCCGCGGAGAGTTGAGACGCTTCCTTCTCCGCGCGTTCGACCGAGGTGCGCGGTTTGTCGGCCAGCGATTCCATTCGAACAAGCCGGAGGTATCCGAGGATGGCGGCCAGCGAATTGCGGAATTCGTGCGCGATGCCGGCCGAGATCTCGCCGAGGTCGGCCAGTGTCTGCAGTTCGCGGACACGACTTTCGAGATCGCGAATGTGGGTCAGATCGGTGAACAGCGCCAGCACCCCCAGGAACTGCTGCTCTTCGCCGACCAGTGGGACGGTCGTGAGCCCGATGGTCTGCTTGCCCAACTGGAGCTCGAGGCGAGTGAGTCCGATTCGCTGTTCCACGGCCGAGCGTACCGCATCGCTGAACGGCGTCCGCCCGAACCCGTCCTCCAGTGGAAGGCCGGCAACATCGCCGTTGGGCCGGAGGATCTCGCGCCCGGCAGAATTGATCTCCACCACCCGCCCTTCCGGATCGATGGCCATGAAGCCCGATGTCAGGCTGCGCGTGAGCGCGGCCGTGACGCGCGCAAGATCATCGGCGCGCTCTTTCTGCAGATCGTGCATGCGCTGCAGCTCGGCTTCCTGCTCACGCAACGTGACGATCGACCGGCGAAAGGTGTCGATCAAATACTGCTGCTCGTCATGGGCCGGATCGCGCTGCTCGAGTTGCGAGGCGGCATCGAGCATCGATTCGATCGGCCGCGTGATGCGCGGGAGATAGAAGATGACCAGCATCGCCGCGGCCGCCGTTCCCAGCAGGGAAATCACCGCCGTGGCCCAGAACGTTCGCGTGATCGCGGTCAGGTCCGACGTATCGAACACAAACACGATGGTCGCTCCCTGAAACGACCTGACCATCCGCTCGACGTTCTCTCTCTGGGGAAGTCCGACGCTGATCGCGCGTCCGCCACGCGTGACGGTGATGCCGGCGATGCCGTAACGCGCCTGCAGGATCGATAATCGCGCTTCCAGCGACCCCGGATCGGAAAGCAGATTGAACCGCTCGATGTCGTCGATGGTCATCTGCACCACGTTCGACCAGTTCTGTCGGGTGGCCGCCTGCGCGTGCTCGAGAAAATTCTGGAGCAGCAGAAGCAGGACCACAATCAGGACAGCCAGGAAGCCCACCAGCGAACCGAAGAAAAGCCTGACATCGCGCCGAAATCCGATCCGCGTCAGCGCGGGAGAAGCGCGAGATACCATGACCAGAGTGTAGGGCCAAAGAAGATGATGGCCAATGCCCCGAATCCCAGGAAAACGCCGAAGGGGAGCGCGGCCTGCATCCCTTGACTGCTGCGCGAAGCGACGATGAGGCCCACGACCGCTCCCGCCACCGACGCGATCACCAGCAGCCCGAAGAGCGGTTCCCATCCAACGGTCGCGCCGAGCATGGCCATCATTTTCACGTCGCCCAGCCCCATGCCTTCGATCTTGCGGAGCAGCCGATAAGCGAGGGCGATGGTCAGGAGGACGGAGGCCCCGATGACAGCGCCAGCGACCGAGTCGATCAGCGATGAAGACAATGTCATGTTGCTCACGCGCGCGCCCGCTTGCGTTGCTCCGATGACGATGCCCAACACGATGCCGGGAAGATCGATGACGTCCGGCAGAATCTGAATGTCGGCGTCGATGAAGATGAGAACGATGAGCATCGAGACGATGGCCGCCGCGAGCGGAAAGACGAACGTGAGCCCGGTGCGCAGAAAAATCGCGAGGTAAAAGAGGGCATTCGCGAGCTCGACCAGGACATAACGGATCGCGATCGGAGCGTGACAGGCGCGACAGCGCCCCCGCAGGATCACGAAGCTGAGGATGGGCACGTTGTCGTACCACTGGATGGCCGCATTGCAACGTGGGCAATGACTTCCCGGAAAGATGATCGATTCTTCACGCGGGTAACGGTGGATGACGACGTTGAGAAAACTGCCGACGATCGCGCCCAGGGCGAAGGCGTAGAAGGAGAGCAGCGCCGACATGTCAGGGAGATTCTAAAGAAATTTCAAATTTCAAATTTCAAATGAAAAATCAAGAATTCTTCATTTTTCATTTTTCAGTCGAAATTCTTAATTTGTTGAGCTGTGTTAATTTCCGCGCCGGTGGATGAGGAGGCGAATGGGGTCTGGTGGCTCCCGCGGTCTTCAAAACCGTTGTTTCGGCGCGGAAGCGTCGAAAGGTCGGTTCGATTCCGACACGCCTCCGCCACCGCCGCCCGCCCGGTTGGGACGTTAGGAGGTTGGGACGTTGGCAGGACGCGACATCCCAACATCCTTACATCCTAACCGGGTGGGTGGGGCTACGGTTTCGGTGCGTCCGTCAGGAACCCGATCTTCGTCGCGCCGCCTTCATGCGCGGCATCCATCGCTTCGACGGCTTTGTCGAACGGGATTTGATCCTCGGAATTGATGAACACGACTTTGTCGGCGGACGCTCGGCCGCGCATCTGCGCGCCGATCGCGTTGGCGAGATCCTTAGGAGTGTTCATGCGCTGGGTGTTGAGGTAAACGCCGTCGTGCTTGACGGTGATCACGAGCTGATTCTGTTCCGCCGGCGGCGGCGCGCCCGCGATTTCGACCTTCGGCGGAACTTCGATGTCGAGTCCCATCTGCATGATCGGCGTGGCCACCATGAAGATGATCAGCAGCACCAACACCACGTCGACCAGGGGCGTGATGTTGATCTCGGAGCGGACTCCCTGTCCGCCACCACCGCTCATTGCCATTTACGCTTTTCCTTTCGCGATCTGTTCGCCGGCCTGCTGATTCTGCGTCATGATGCCGACCGTGGTGAACTCGGCGTCGTTGGCGGCCTTCATCACCAGACGCACTTTCCCGAAGTTGATGCGCTTGTCCGCTTTCAACATGACGGCCCTGGCCGGATTCTTGTCGTGCTCCGCTTTCAGATACTTCGGAACGTCGCGATCGGGAATCCAGTCCTGTCCGACGAAGATCGTCCCGTCCTGCTTCACCGAGATGATCAAGTCGCCTTCCTTGCCGGGTTTCTTCTCGGCATGCGGACCTTCGGGAAGGAGCACGTCGACCCCCGACTGGAGCATCGGCGTGACGACCATGAAGATGATCAGCAGGACCAGGCAGACGTCGACGAGAGGAGTGACGTTGATGTCTCCTTTGACTTCGTCAGGACTGCCGCCGCCGGCTCCGAATGCCATCGTTTTCTCCCGTTACCGCCGAGCCGCCGCTGCCGTGCCGGCCCGCACTTTCGCTTCGTTCTTGATGAAGTAGTCGATGAGCTGCGATGACGAATTCGACATTTCGACATTGAAGCGATCGACCTTGTTCAAAAAGTAGTTGTAGAGCCACACCGCCGGAATGGCCACAAACAGACCGAATGCGGTCGTCACGAGCGCTTCCGCGATACCGGCGGACACCGCCCCCAACCCGCCCGACCCCGTCAGAGCCATCCCCTGGAATGCGTGGATGATGCCGGCGACGGTCCCGAAGAGTCCGACGAACGGCGCGGTGGTGGAGATGGTCGCGAGATTGCCGAGCCCTTTTTTCATCTCAGCCGTCGTCATCAGCGTCTCGCGCTCGATCGCCCGCTGCCCCGACGCCACGATGTCGAAGTCCTCGGGTAACGCTTGCGTGGTTTCGTATTCGAATTCCGTCAAGCCCGCCCGCAGCACGCGCGCCAGATGGCTGTGCCGGTAATGCTTGTCGCCCGTCAACGCGATGGCCTCGCGAAGCTTGTGCTGCGCCAGCATCGGCGTGACCAGTCTGGCGATGGTGAGCGACTCGCGCTTCGCGCGTTGGAATCGCCACAGACGCTCGATGGCGATTGTCAGCGACCAGATGGACATCAGCGCCAGCACGATGACCACTCCCTTCGCCACCCAGTTCATGGAGCTCAACATCCCCAGGAGACTGAAACTGGATTGGTCCATGCGACTTCTCCTCCCTTACTGCAATCGGAAAATCACGGTGAGGTTATAGATGACCGGCACCGCTTGTCCGTTGAGCGTTCCGGGTCTGAACTTCCATTTCTTGACAGCCTCGAGGGCTGCCTGATCGAGGCCCAGGGGCAGGGGCTTGAGGACGCGCGCATCGGTGACGCTTCCGTTCCGATCGATGATCGCTTCAATGATGACGACGCCCTCAATGCGAGCTTTCCTTGCAAGTTCCGTGTACTGCGGCTCGGCGCGCGGCATGATCACCGTCGGGGCGATCACGTCTCCGCCCACCCGGACCGGTTTGTCGCCGGTGCCTCCCAGGACTCCGCCCAGCTGCCCGCCCAGGGTGCCGCCGACGACGCCGCCAACAACGCCACCGACGACTCCGCCCTCCACGCCGCCCGCCTGTCCGCCCACAACGCCTGTGCTCGTCGCGGTCTCAGTCTGCGCGGTCTGCGGCACTTCTTTCGGCACCTCGGTCGGCTGATGGAACGGCTGTGGCTCCACCTTCGGCGTTTCGACTTTCGGTTGCGGAGTGGAAGCGCTCGCTCCCGCCGGCGGCGGGGGCGGTGGTGGTGGCGGGGGCGGGGCGGAGACCATGAAGGCGCGGATCGGCTTGGTGATCTCCTCAGGGTGCTCCTTGATGTGTTTGGCGGCCAGGATGACCAGCGCGATGATGAGGATGTGGACGAAGGCGGAGATCAGCGAAGTGACGCCACGGCCTTTGGTTTTGTCTTTGCCGGCCGATTCGATGAGGACGTCATCAAACATTATCGGCTTACCTCTTTTCCCGACCCGATTCCGCGGAGCCTCAGACTCGGTACCAACCCGATATGCTGCGCGGCGCGTCGCTGATGGTTAGACACAGCAGGCTCGCCGCAATGAACCGTCCTCCCCAGGAGGGCCGGAACGTTATCATTCGCCCATGTCCAAGGCAAACCTCACAATTCTCTTTTTGCTGGCTGTTTCCGCGTCGGCAGCAGATCCGTGGCAGAGCGTTGACGAAATTCTCAAGCAGCAGGGGAAAGTCGTCGCCGGCAACGTGCATCGATACGGATTTCCGCGTCGCGATTTGAAAGTCACGCTGGGCCACGTCCGCATCGAGCCGGCGTTGGCCCTCGGATCGTGGGCGGCCTTCTCGTCCGATATGGTCATGGGCGACCTGGTGCTTCTGCCGAAAGAGGTCGAACCTGTCGTGCGGACGTTGCAGTACGGAGGCGTCGAGATCACGGCGATCCACAATCATCTTCTCGATGAGTCGCCGCCCATCGCGTACGTGCACTACTCCGGGCACGGCGATCCGGCCGCGCTGGCGCAAACGCTTTCGAAGGCGCTGGCCACGACTCGAACACCGATGACGCCTGCGGCGCCGAGCAAGCCCGACAAGGGCGATGAAGCCGCGTTCGCGGCGATCTCGACAGTGCTGCAGCGGCAGGGAACGGTCAACGGACGCGTGCTGCAATTTTCGATTCCGCGCGCGGAAGCGATCACGGAAGACAGCGTCGCGATTGTGCCGGCGATGGGCGTGGCGACCGCGGTCAATTTTCAGCGCGACGGCGACAAAGTCGCGACCAGCGGCGATTTCGTTCTGATCGCGAGCGAAGTGAATCCGGTCATCCGCGATCTGGAAGCGCACGGCATCCGCGTGACGGCGGTTCACTCCCACATGCTGCGCGAATCGCCGCGACTCTTTTTTCTGCACTTCTGGGGAACGGGACCGCCGCGCGAGATTGCGGAAGCGATCCGTTTGTCGGTCGCAAAGACAAACGCGGCGAGGTAACGATGGAAGACTACGAACAGACGATCGCGCAGATCGACGCAACCATCGCGACTTCAGGCGAGCGGATCAACGGACTCACCAACAATGTGAATCGCGCCATCAACATGCTGATGGCGTCGCATCCGAAGGGACTCAAATCGATCGAACGCGACGTGCTCCTGTCGTTCGAGGCTCTTTGCGTCGAGTCTTTATGGAGAACGGCGTGGCTGTTTCACGAGCGCCACGAGCATGACGCCGCCCGGCATTGCCTGGAGGTCGGTCGAACGTTGCAGGGAGCTGTGGAAGTCGCCACCCGGACCTAACGCGCGCGGCCCACCGAATCCGCGCGCACGGCTGCGAATTCGGCGATGGCGGTCGTCAAGCAGATCAGGAGAATCTGGGTCGGCGTCTCGGGCAGATGAAAAAGGAAGAGAAACGCCGTTGCGCCGGCGGCGGTCGTAAAGAGGAAGGCCGATTTCTGATGCGCGATGTAGCCGACCAGCGCGGCGCCAGTGAAGGCCACGCTCGCCGACCCCACCAGGAAATGAAAAAGCGGCTCAACCATTCGCGTTCACTCCCGCGTAACTCCCTTCTCTCCTCGGAACGGATCTCATCCTATCCACCAGCAGCACAAGCCTCTGTGCCATGGATCACAAAGCACCCCGCTATGCCGGCCGTCCCCACAGAAAACCCTGGGCGTACTCCACGTGCAGGTCGCGCAGGACGGAGAGCTCGCGGGGCGTCTCGACGCCCTCCGCCACCAGCTGCGAGTGCAGCGTCTCGGCCAGATCGACATAGCGTCGCAGCGACTCGGTGCGCATCCGATCACCGCTCAGCCCGATGATGCAGCGCTTGTCGATCTTGATGATGTCCGGTTCGAGCAGGATCAGGCTCTCCAGGCAGCTGTTGCCGAAGCCGACGTCGTCGATCGCGATCATCAGCCCGGCGTTGCGCATCATCTGCACCGGTTCGCGAAGATAGGACGGATCGCCGATGATCTGCTGCTCGCTGATCTCGACGCAGTAGGTTTGCGGCGGAATCGGATGCGGAAAGCTGGACAGAAGGTGCTCGGTCGGGATCGCGATCAGCGTCGACGGAAAAAGATTGACGTGAAATCTCTTGCGCTCCGGGATGGCCGTGGCGGTACGCAGGGCCGAGCGAAGACAATGGTGGTCGACCAGCGTCAGCACGTTTCTCTCGGCGCAGACGCGGAAGAAATTGTCGGGCATCTCGAAAACGCCATTGGAATACCGGCTCAGGAATTCGTAAGCCACCGGCACTTCGTCGGCGATCCGAAAAATGGGTTGTTTGACGGTGCGGAGGTACTTGCCTTGTGCCAGGTTGGTGCACAGATCGGCTTGGGCGTCGTTCCGCTTTTCAGTGTCCTCGAATATTTCGTCCTCGTAGACGACGCGATTCTTTCCTTCGCTCTTGCTTCGCCGCAACAGTTGATGCGCCTGCGTCAGGAGCTCGTCGATCGAGGGCGTATCGCGCCGGAGCAGCATGGCCGCAACGCTGGAGGTCAGGTGCAGCGTGCCGGTGCTGTGCTGGATGATCATGGTGGCGATCGAGACGCGCGCGCGTTCGGCGATGCTCGATGCTTCGTCGCGATCGGCGTTGGGCAACAGCATCAGAAACTCGTCGCCGCCGATGCGGCAGGCGTAGTCGACCGCCCGAACGCAATGCCGCAGCCGCTTGGCGATTTCCTGCAGCGCAATGTCGCCGACAGCATGGCCAAAGGAGTCGTTGACGCGCTTGAAATCGTCAATGTCGACCAGCAGGACCAGCACATCGATGTTCTCGCGGTCGATGCGCTCGATCTCGCGCGAGAGCGCCTGCTGCAGTCCGCGCCGGTTGAGCAACTCCGTCAGCGGATCGAGCAAAGTCAGCTTCTCCAGATTGGAATTCGCGACCTGTAACTCTTTGGTCACGCGTCCCAGATCGCGGATCACGCGGTGGCGCTCCAGGGCGTAACGCAGCGAGCGCGCCAGGATCTGATGGTTCACGGCATCCTTCACCAGATAGTCCTCGGCGCCATGTTGCAGCGCCGCCAGCGCCAGATTCTCGTCGGAGCGCGCCGTGAGAACGATGATCGGAATCTCCAGAATGCAGTCGTGAAGGCGTTCCAGCGATTCCAGTCCGTCCGCGTCGGGGAGGCCGAGGTCGAGGATGACCATGTCGACCTGGCCGGTGTCGACGCGGCGGCAAGCCTCGTCGATGGTTGTGACGTGCGTGATGTGCAGGTCGGAAAAACTTTCGGTGAGCAGCTCGCGCAAAGCCCGGGCGTAACGCGCATCGTCATCGACGATGAGAAGGCGCGTCGCCGGCGAGGAGACTACTTGCGCGACCACAGACATCCAACCATTCATAGTCCTGCCCCCCCGGTGATTTCGTGATGGAAATCACGATCTATCCGAAATTACATGTCGAAGCGACGTTCCGGGTGTGTGATGCTCAATTCCCCAAGCTTGCGGATCCTTTCGCGCATCTTCCGATCGCCCACCGAATAGGCAGCCCGCAGAAAGGCCACCGTGTGCGGAGACTCCGTCGACGCCACCGTGAAGCCCGACTGCGGTTGCCACGACTCCGTGGTGGTCGTCGTGCGCCACACTCCGTGCACCAGTTCGTGGCGGTCGAATCGCGGCATGCGCTCGATGCACTCATCGATCAGCTTGCGCAGCGCGACATTCGAGGCCGAGTCGATCGTCTGAATTTCGAAGCCCGATTGATAGCGATCGCCCTCCGGATGTGTCCATCGGAGGTCGGCGGTGAATTCAATCGACGTTCCGTGAAAGTCGAGAGAAATGGCGCACGGGGCCGGCTCCGCCAGGAGGGTCGAATGCGACAGCCGCACGCCGCTCACCGAGGCATCGACGACGTACACCGGTGCGCCGGCGGCCCGCGCCGCAATTGGCGGCTTGACTGTTACCCGCTGTGTTCGCCTTCGCGTTTCCACGCATATGCATTGAGCACCGCGTATGCCGCGCCAGCAGCATTTCGTGACCGGGGTCACGCGCAGACGTTGATCCCGATCACGTTCTGCGAAGATTGGTGGATCGTCCTGTAAAATCCCGCGGTTCGTCCAGGCAACAGTCTGAAAGGAGCTCCATGAGACCAGCCACGTTCTCGTTCGCCGTCCTTTTGATCTGTTCAACCGCCGCCGCTGCTCAGGACGTCACCATCATTTCCAAAGTGACCCGCAGCGACGGCTCGTCCGCAACAACGACCAGTTACATGTCCGGCGACCACGCCCGATGGTCCGGCGGCGAGGGCGAAGTCATCATCGACGCCAAAGCGGGCACCATGACCACGCTCGACAACAAGAAAAAGACCTACTACGTCACCACGCGCCAGGATATGGACGCTGCCGCTGCCAAGATGCAGGAGCAGATGAACAGCCCGGAGGTGAAAAAGGCCCAGGAGGCGATGAAGAACCTTCCTCCCGAGCAGCGCAAACAGATGGAAGCAGCCATGGGCTCGATGTTCACCTTCGACGTGCAGAAGGTGGGGACCTCGCGCAAGATTGCCGGCTATAACTGCGACGACTGGACTGTGAAAATGGGCCAGATGTCCACGACCGAGGAGTGCATCACCAACGAGGTGAAGTTCCCGCTGATGGCGTGGGACATGTACAAGAGTTACATGAACGTCATGCAGACCATGATGAGCGCCATGGGACCGATGGGGAAGAACATGGCCGCCATGCAGGAGCAGTTCAAGAAGATGAAGGGATTTCCGCTGGCCACCAAGACGACCGTCAGCATCATGGGGCGAAAGTCAGTCCACTCGAGCGAGGTGACCGAGATCAAGAGCGGCCCCATCCCCGCCTCGGCCTGGGAGGTACCTGCGGGTTACACCAAGGTCGACAACCCGATGACGAAGGCGTTGGCGCGCAGCAGATAAGGATTTCGGTCAGTTGCTCCGCGTTTCCAGCGCCTGAAGTCTCCGTTCGAGTTTGTCGAGCGTCGCGTTGAGAGTGTCGATCGTTTTACGCTGTTCTTCGATCTCCCGATGTTGTCTTTGCACCTCATTCAGCATCATGGGCGCGAGGAATTGGTACATGACCGTGTCGACGTTTCCATCCTTGTCCCGTGCGACCATCTCCGGATAAACATCCGCCACGTCTTCGGCGATCAACCCGTACTGGATCGCAGCATCGTTGCCGTACTTGAGGTAGCGGAACGTGACCGGCCGCAGCCGCATCAAGCCCCCGGTAACGTCGCCCATGTCTTCGATATCGAATTTGAAGCGCCGCGATGAAGAGATCGTCCCTAGCTGACCGTTGCTGTCGATCATCACGTTGACCGCATCCTGCGCACCGGTGGTCTTCCCCCGAATGCCGGCGATGAAAGTTCGCGTCTGGGCGGCGCCGACGCGGATGGTGTTCGCCTCTGCGGGGGCACCCTGGTTGCCGATGTCAATATTGTTATCGCCGGTGGTGAGACTCAGACCGCCGAGGGCGCCGATCCCGATGTTGTTGGAGCCGGTCGTGGCGTCGAGCGCGTCAATGCCGATAGCCGTATTGTTGTTACCCATGGTGTTAGTTTCGAGCGCGCCTGAGCCAATGGCCGTGTTTTGAAAACCCGCCGTGTTCAGGCGAAGCGCGATCTTGCCCATGGCTGTGTTGCCGCTGCCGGAAGTGTTGTTTAAGAGCGCACTGACGCCGCTTACGGTGTTGTCACTTCCGTCCATGTTGCTGGAGAGTGCGCTCGCGCCGCTGGCCGTGTTGCTGGTGCCGGTCATCGTGAAGTTCCCGACGCTGGGTCCAAGAAACGTGTTGCCGCCGAAGGTATAGAGAAACCGGCCGAAGCCGAAAGTGATCACCCCGGCCGTTCCTCCGACGTTAGTTACGGGCAGCGCAAGATTGCTCGAGAGAGTGGCGTCGCCCGCGACGTCCAACCCGAAAGTTGGTGTCGTCCCGATATGAACGCCCGTCGCGTCGACCTTGAATTGAAAATCGGGCGAGACCGTCGGACTCGGTTTTAAACGCCTCGGAATCGACGTGGGTTGTGATCGCACTACAGTCTCGACGATCGTGCGACGACCACTCGGATTCGCACCGGCTTTCTCGATGACGACTTCACCGTCCGACGTCCTGAGGATTGTTCCGTCGGAAAACATGATTCCTTCGCTCGCGCGAATCATGCCGTTCACATCGAGCTTCGCCTGCGGCTTATCCGTGCCGATGCCGAGGTTTCCTTCAGCGGTCAGACGCATCCGCTCTTCGTCCTTCCCTTGGAAGAACTTTCCGAGCCGGAAACTCAGATCACCGCTGGTGTTGACGATCGCGCCATTCTTCTCATCGTGAATGGTCAGCATGACCTTTGGATCCTCGTTTTCAGCGGCAGGTCGATCGCGACACGCCCGCCAAGAACGAGAAGAGCGGTCTCTTTTTGCGTCACCACTCCATCGAGGTCTTTGACCATGACTGAGAAGGGATAGGAGCCGTCCGCGAGGTTCTCGATCGGCCAATCGAGCACATTGCCGTCCTTCCATGACGAATCGAATAACGCTCCGTTTGGCGACGTAATCTGCACACGAATCTGTGCAACGTGGCCGGGCCCGCTGACGCGCACTTTCTCGCCGGTCGCGGCCGCCGTGATTTGCGGCGAGAGCTTCGTAGCTTCGGCGAGGAGCGAAATCGAGAATGCGAGGATGGCCAACACGAGTAGCGAGGTACGCCCTGGACTGAACATGTTTTTCCCCCCTTGTTTTGCGTGGAAAGTGAGCGTATCCGGGGCGTGACGCGCGGTCAATGATTGGTGGAGCCGAACGGCGTCGACCTCCTGAATGCCATCGACAGGTCACCACCGCTAACGCGTTCCCTCACTCGGTCGATGAATGATTCGCGGCTCTGATCGCATCCACGACCCCGCGCGTGATCTGGCGTTGCAGCGCAGCGGCGTCGCGCGCTGCACCTTGATATCTTCGAGCCCAGATGAGTTGATCGGTCGAGGCGCGCATCAGGCGCGCTGAGACTTGCAGGCTTTCGCCCGCTCGACTCACAGATCCCTCGACGATTGCGTCGACGTCGGACGATCTCGCGATCACGCGTAGTCCTTTGACGTGCCCGAGGTTCGTCGTCAGCGTGTCGGTCATGGCACGCACGAAGCGTTCTTGCGACGGATCGCCGGTCAGGTTTTCGAAAGGCAGGACTGCGATCGATCGAATCGGTAGAGTCGCCAGGATGTGCCACACGACTAACGCGATCGCGATGATCCCGGTGAACGCCACTCCGACCGCGATCCGCGGAAAGCGCCGCGGTTCGACTACCGGAACATGTTCGGACGTGACGACCGGCGCGATGAAACGGTAACCGCGCCGCGGCAGCGTTTCGATGAATCGCGGATTCCGCGCCGAGTCGTGGAGCGCATCCCGGAGCTTCCTCACCGCGGTGCTGAGCCCGACGTCAAAGTCGACGTCGGCGTCCGCTGGCCATAGTTTCTGGCGCAGCTCCTCGGCCGTCACGACGTCGCCCGGTTTTTCCAGCAGAAGGAGAAGAATCTGCAGCGGCTGACCGCCCAGCCTCACCTTCATCCCGTTCTTGCGCAGCGCGCGGGCATCCACGTCGAGCTCGAATGCGCCAAAGCGGAGGATGCGGCAACTCACACAAAGCTCAGCATGTTAGACGATCAGGCGAAAACCACACACAAATCACAGCGCGGCGATATACCAGGGCGGTTCCCGAGCCTATTTTCGAGCGCAACAACCACCTTGGAGGATTGACCCGATGCGGATTCACCTGATGATCGCGCTGGTTTTTGCCGCCTGTCTGGCCACCTCTCTCGGAGGACAGACTTACGATCCGGCAGCCGAGCAGTTTGCACTCTTCGCCAACGCCGGCGCGGGGCCGTGTGGAGGAGGTGCGAGCGACGAGAGTACGCCACCCTGCTACTCCTTCGCCGTGGAGGATGCGGACGGCTCGCATCAGATCTTTTTTCCCAGTCCCGGCGATCGGCCCAGGTGGTCGCCGGACGGGAGGTCCGTGGTCGGGAGTATCGATGGAGAGATCTTCGTGGTCACTCTTCCTGGCGGCATCAGAATCAATCTGACGAACAATCCGGCGATCGACCGCACACCCGCGTGGTCGCCCGACAGCGCGAAGATTGCGTTTTCGAGCGATCGCGGCGGCACCTCCGATCTCTACCTGATGAATCCCGACGGATCCGGCGTCGCGCGCATCGCCACCGGCACCGGCGCGGCCTGGGCGCCGGCGTGGTCACCGGACAGCAGGCGGATTGCGTTCAACTGCGCTGACTCGCCGGCCTCACCCAGCGATATTTGCGCCATCAATGTTGATGGATCAAACCTCATGCATCTCACGACGGACCCGGCGGATGACTCCGATCCGTCGTGGTCGCGGGACGGCGCCACGATCGTGTTTACGAGCACGCGCTTCGGCGGGTCGGAAATCTTGAAGATGAACGCGACCGATGGCAGCAGTGTGACGCGACTGAGTCCGGGGACCGTTGCATATTCTCCCGACTGGTCGTTGGACGGCAGGCGCATCGCGTTCGACTCTGTCGACCCGGACGGTGGCCTCGGATATTGGCTGCCACGCATCATCGTGGTGATCAACGCGGATGGATCGGGTCTCACGTGGGCCGCTGCGGGCCACAGCCCGGCATGGCGACCACTATCGGGCATCGGCGTGAACAATCGACCGGCAGCGTCATTTACCTACACATGTGCGGATCTCACCTGCACCTTCGACGGCACTGTCGCATCGGACTCCGACGGAACGATCGCCGCATACAACTGGCGATTGGGCGACGGAACGACGAGCTCCAGCCCGACCACAACCCACACGTTCGTCGGCGGGAAGGCCTACAAGGTCAGCCTCGTCGTCATGGATAACCTCGGAGCGCTGGGAGTAGGGACGCAGACCGTGGATCTCGACAGGCCGCCGGTCGCTTCGTTCACGTACGCCTGCTCCGGACTCACATGCACGTTCGACGGATCTGCGTCGTACGATCCCGATGGATCCGCTTTGTCCTATTGGTGGTCCTTCGGAGACGGCGCCACCGCCCCAGGGCAAAGGGTCACCGCTCACACTTATGCCTCCGGAGGGGCGTACGTCATCACGTTTAGAGTTCTGGACTCCAGCAATTACCCCGGTAAGTTGAGCTCTCGCAACGAGACGATCACCGTCGGCAACGTCCCGCCCGTTGCTTCCTTCACATCGTCGTGCAACGGCCTCAAATGCGCGTTCGATGGTTCCGCTTCGTCGGACGCCGACGGCACGATCGCGAGCTACGCGTGGAATTTCGGAGACGGAACGACAGGCTCGGGCCCCACTGCGATGCACGCGTACGCCGCGGCCGCGAACTACACCATCACGCTGACGGTCACCGATAACGGCGGCGCATCTGGCGCTCAAACGAAGACGCTGAGCGTCGTCAACGCACCACCGGTTGCCTTCTTCACATCAACATGCAGCCTTCGCACGTGTACGTTCGACGGTTCCGCTTCTTCAGATTCGGACGGTACCGTTGCAGGCTACGCATGGAACTTTGGAGACAGCGCTGCAGGCTCGGGTCAGATCGCGACTCACGTCTATGCAGCGCCGGGCAGCTACAGCGTCACGCTGACCGTGACCGATAACGCCGGCGGAACCGGTGTGCAGAGTAAGACGGTCACCATCGTCAACTCTCTGCCGACAGCTTCGTTCACGTCCTCGTGCAACGGCCTCAAATGCACGTTCGATGGTTCCACTTCGTCGGACCTCGACGGCAC
>DASPZU010000066.1:0-123943 GCA_035636095.1 Thermoanaerobaculia bacterium | reverse complement strand
GCCTCGATGACATCGTGGACACCTCTTTCCACGGCATTCAAGCAGCCTCCCCTCAGGCTGCTCTTCCTCCGCTTAGGTGTCCACCATGTCTCCGGCCACCCGTCCACCATCTCCCCGGTACGTACAAAGCCGCCGCACTCCAAAATCAGAGAAGTGTTCCTCTCAGAATAACCAGTGCCACCGTGAAGTAGATGCACAGCCCTGTCACGTCGACCAGTGTCGCCACGAACGGCGCGGAGCTGGTGGCAGGATCGAATCCGAGTTTGCGCAGGATAAATGGCAGCATGCTGCCCGCCAGCGTTCCGAACGTCACCACGCCGATCAGGGCCGCCCAGACTGTAAAGGCCACCAGCATGTAGTGCTTGCCGTAATCGGTGAAGTGCAACCTTTCCCACAAAAATATTCGAACGAATCCGATCGCACCGAGGAGCGCGCCGAGGGCCACGCCGGAGAGAAGCTCGCGGCGAAAAACCTTGTACCAGTCGCGCAGCTTCAGCTCGCGCAGCGCCAGCGAGCGGATGATCAGCGATGTCGCCTGCGAACCCGAATTGCCCCCGCTGCTGATGATCAGCGGGACGAAGAGCGCCAGCACGACCGCGTGCGCGATCTCCCCCTCGAAGTACGTCATGGCGGTGGCCGTCAACATCTCGCCGAGGAACAGCGCGGAGAGCCAGCCGGCGCGCTTGCGGATCATCGAGAAGACATCGACGTTCAGATACGGCGCATCGAGGGCTTCCATGCCGCCGAGTTTCTGCATGTCCTCGGTTGCTTCCTGCTCGGCGACGTCGAGGATGTCGTCGACCGTGATGATGCCCAGCATGTGACGGTCAGCGTCTGTCACCGGCAGCGCCAGGCGGTCGTATCGCTCGAATGCCTTGAGGACTTCCTCGCGGTCGTCGGTCGCGAACAGCGAGACCATGGGCGGGTCCTGGATTTCCATCACGGGGGTGTTCGGATCTGCGAGAACGAGCGACGCGAGTCGGATGTCTTCCACGAGCTTTCCACGCTCGTCGACGATATAGACGACGTTGATCGTTTCCATCCCGCGGCCCGTTCTGCGAATGTGCTCGAGCGCTTCGGCGGCCCCCATTTTCGGGTCGATGGTGGTGTACTTGGGGGTCATGTAGCGGCCGGCGGTTTCTTCGGGATATCCGAGGAGCCAGCGCGTGTTTTTGAGCTCGTCGGGTGACAGGGTGGTCAGGAGCCGGCGGGTGACTTCAGCCGGCATCTCTTCCAGAAGACGCGTCCGGTCATCGGGCGGCATGGCCTGCAGCACGCCGCGGACTTGCTCGTTGCTGAGCGCCGCGATGAGCTCCTCCTGATGGTCGGGTGGCAGGTACGAGAAAACCTCGCCGGCCTGGTCCTTGGGCAGCACGCGAAAGACGAACGCTTCTTCTTCCGGCGGAAGGGCGATGATCAAATCAGCGACGTCGGACGGATTCATGTCCCGGATGCGTCCGCGTAGCGCGTCCCAGTTGCGATTCTGGATCAGTTCACGAAGAGAGTTGCCAACTTCAACGGTGTCCACCATCGCGCGTCTCCCCATGCGAGATTAAGCGATAATGCTGGGAATCGCACCGACGTCGTTTCATGGCGCTGCTACAAATTGATCTTCTCGGTGATCTGCAGATGCGGTCCGCCGGATCGCTGTTCGCCATTTCCGCCAAAAAATCGCAAGCCCTGATGGCCTATCTGGCCGTCAAGCCTTCGCAGCGCGTGTCGCGCGAAAAGATCGCGTCGCTGTTGTGGAGCAGCACCGGCCCCGATCAGGCGCGGCAAAGTTTGCGTCAAACGCTGTCGACTCTCCGCAAGGAATTAACGCAACTCTCGCCCGACGCCAAGGTCCTCCTCGAAGAGAATGACCTCCTGGGGCTGGAGGAATCACTCGTCGAATGCGACGTCGCGGCCTTCGAGCCGCTGGTGGCATCGGGAACCGAGGAAGCGCTCACCAAAGCTTCGCAGCTCTATCGCGGTGATCTCCTCGATGGATTTCAAATCAACGAGGAGCGGTTCGATCAGTGGGTGATCGCCGAACGCGACCGGCTGCATCGGATGGCGCTTCGGGCGCACGCGCAACTGTTCGAGCTGCAGTCGCGGCGCGGCGCGATCGATGATGCCATCGCGACCGCGCAGCGTTCCCTGCGCATCGACATTCTTCAGGAGCCGATGCACCGCTCGCTCATGCGTCTGTACATGCAGAGCGGCGATCTGGTCAACGCCCTCCAGCAATACGAGACCTGCGCGAAAGTCCTCAAGCGCGAGTTGCGGATCGAGCCCGACGCCGAAACGAAGGCCCTGCATCGCGACATCATGGCGCTACGCGCGAAAACAAGTGCGCAGGGCGTGCCGGCGGGACAAGTCCGCAAGAACGTCCTGGTCGTGGAAGACAATGTTCTCAATCGTGAATTGACCAGCGCCCTCCTCAAGGCCGCCGGCTACAACGCCTTGATCGCCAAGGATGGCGCCGAGGCGCTGATGACGATCGGACGCGAGAGAGTCGACCTCATGCTGCTCGACGTCGACCTCCCCTTCATCGACGGGCATAGCCTGCTGCAGGCGGTTCGCGAAAACGGGCTCGAGATTCCCGCGATTTTCATCTCCGGCCTTCCCGGCGAAGAAGTGGAGATCAAAGCGTTCGCAGTCGGCGCCGCCGATTTCATCCGCAAGCCCGTGAAGAACAACATTCTTCTGGCGCGCGTCGCGAAAGTCCTCAACATCGAGTAGTCGAGCTTGCCAGCCTTGCGCGCCGGTCCTAGATTGCTGGCGTGAAGCTCCTCATCGTCGAAGACAATCCGCTGCTCGCCGCCGCCATTGAGAAAGCGGGAGAGCGTCTGAACCTGCAGTCCGACGTCGCGACTGACGGCTGGGACGCGATCGAAAAGCTCCAGAACGAGCACTACAGCGCCATCGTCATCGACACCGACCTGCCGCGCCACAGCGGCTACGGCGTGGTGACGTATTTGCGCGAGGAGGTCGGCGATCACCTCGACAACGTCGTCCTGATGACGAGCTGTGACTGCGATACGGTGCGCAATCACACCTGCCAGAGCCTCCGTGTGATCGCCAAGACGGAGAAAGTGGACGCCATCGTCGCGGCCATCAAGACTCAACGCTGAGCGGCGCGCACAATCGCTTCCGCTGACCGCGCGATGTCGTCTTCGCTGGTGGCCCAGTTGGACACCGAGATTCGCATGGCGGCCATGCCGTGCCAGGTCGTTCCCGCCATCCAACAGGTACCTTCCTGCTGCGCGCGAGCGATGACGCGCCGCGTTTTTTCGTCATCGTCGCCAAATCGCACCAGGACTTGATTCAGCACGATGTCGTTGAGGACGCGGATGCCCTCTTCTTTTCGCAGCAGATCGCCGATCTGCCGGGCGCGGGTGCACAGGCGGTCGACCAGCGACTCGATGCCCTGCCGGCCCAGCGATCGCAGCGCGGCGTAGACCGTGATCCCGCGGCCGCGGCGTGAAAATTCGGGAACCCAATCGAGCGGGTCGCGTTCCGCGCCGCCGCTCTGCTCGAGGTATTCGGCCGTCACGGTCATCGATGCGCGATGGGCCGCCGAATCACGGACCATCACGATTCCGTTGTCGTAGGGAACGTTGAGCCATTTGTGCGCGTCGGTGGCCCACGAATCGGCGAGCTCGACGCCATCGAGCAGCGATCGCCGATCGCGACTCGCGCGTCCCCACAAACCGAAAGCTCCGTCGACGTGCAGCCACGCGCCGCGTTCCCGCGTGATCGAGGCAATCTCGCCAAGGGGATCGATCGAGCCGGTGTTGACGTTACCGGCTTGCGCGCAGACGATCGTTGGACCGTCGAGGCTCGCCAGCGTTTTGCGGAGAGCGTCGGCGCGCATGCGCCCCTGATCATCGGTCTCGACCAGCCGGACTTTCTTCGAGCCGAAGCCAAGGAGTCGCAACGACGAATAGATCGTGATGTGTGCCTCGGCACTCAAGATGATGTTGACCGGCGGCGCGCCGATGAGTCCCTGATCTTCAACGTTGTAGCCGGCGCGGCGCAGCACGGCGTCGCGTCCCGCGGCCATGCCGGTGCAATTCGCCATCTGACCCCCGGTGACAAATCCAACGCCGGCGGTGCGCGGAAGATCGAACAACTCCAGCAACCATTCGCGCGAGACTTCCTCGAGTACCGAGGCGATCGGTGAAGTCACGAAAATGCCGGAGTTCTGATCCCAGGCGCTGGTGATCCAGTCGGCGGCCAGCGCGATGGGCAGCGATCCGCCGATCACGAAACCGTAATATCGCGGCCCGGCGCTTCCGACCGCGCCGCGCTCCGCGCCACGGGCGAGGAGATCGAGCACGGACTTCCCATCCTCACCTTTGTCCGAAAGCGGCGCGCGGAAAATCGACAACAGCTCTTCGCGTGTCGCGCGGGCGCCGACATGGCGCTGCGGAAGCGCACGCAGAAATTGCAGCGCGTGATCGTGCGCGCGCTGCAGAAGGTCCTCATCAACAATCTGCTGCATACTCGCTTCATGTACACGATCAGTACCGATAAGTCGAGACTCGACATCGCGATGATCCATCGCTATCTCAGCCAGCAATCGTATTGGGCGAAAGACATCCCGCGCGACCTGGTCGCGATCTCCATCGAGAATTCGCTGTGCTTCGGCGCGTACGACGGCGATGGTCAGATCGGATTCGCACGCGTCGTGACGGACTATGCAACCTTCGCATACCTCGGAGACGTGTTCGTTCTCGAGCCTTATCGCGGCCAGGGCGTGTCAAAACAGTTGATGCAGACCGTTCGCGAACATCCCCATCTCCAACGCTTGCGCCGATGGCATCTGTTGACGCGCGATGCGCACAAACTCTACGAGCAGATCGGCTTCCACGCCATCGAGAAACCGGAATGGCACATGGAGATCGCGGTGAAGGATCCGTATGGCTGACCCCTCACCCCGTGAGGGGCTACACCCGTGCGGCGAGGATGTTCGTCAGCGCGCTCTTCATGGCCTCGAACTTCACCGGCTTGCGCAGCATTTCGTCGGCTTCGAACTCGCGGGTGGCAGATGGGATCGGCGCTTCGGTAGTGTAGATGCCGGTCATCAGGATCACTTTGACGCCGGCGGTCTCCTGATTCGATTTGATGAGCTGACACAGCTCGCGGCCATCCATCTTCGGCATCGATGCGTCGGCGATGACGACGTCGGGCTTCTCGGCCATGGCCAGGCGCAGTCCTTCCAGGCCGTCGACCGCGGTGTGCACCTCGAATCCGTTCTTTCCGAGCATGTCCCGCCACATGGTGCGCAAGGCCGGGTCGTGATGCACGAAAAGAATCCTTGCCTTGCGCTGGTCGGCCGGCACGGGCTCCGTTCCGGGCGAGGTGATGCGGCGCAGCACCTCGTGCGCCTGTTCCGCAAACTGCAGGACCTCCTCGCGCGCGCGCTTCTCGTCCTCGGTCTTGATGACCGGCAGCGGCATGGTCGGCATCACGCTGGGTGGGAGGGGGGCGGGCTGGGCGGCGGGGGCGGTGCGCAGCGACACGATCTCCTCGTTGGCCGCGCGTAGTTTCTCGGCCAGCGCTTCGCGATTTTGCCGCTCGCCGTCGAGTTTCTGCTGCATGGCGCTCAACTTGACGGCCAGATTTCGCGCCTCGGCCCGCGCAGCCTCGCGCTCTTCGATCGCCTTTCCAACGTCCGATTCATGGTCGCTCGCCATGTGATTAACGATCGTCTGCAGCTTCTCACTCCATTCGGCGTCGACCTTGTCTCGGATGCCTTTCTCGTCGACCGTTGGTGTGGGCGCCTGCGACCGCAACGCCGCGATTTCTTGTTCCAGGCGTTCGCGCTCTTTCTTTTCGCGATCGAGTTGTTGGGTGAGCTGGTCATCGCGCTGCAGAAGTCCCAGGCGGCCGTCGCGCGTGCTCTGCAGCTGCTGGTCCAGGGCTTTGACCTTCAGATTGAGCGACCGTAGCTCGGCCTTGGCGACCTCGCGAGCCTCGATGTGCTCGCCGATGGCGTCTTCATGATCACTAGTCAACTCATTGACTATCTTTTGCAGCTTGTTGCCCCATTCCAGATCGATGCTTTCCCGCACGGCCTTCTCATCGACCAGCGGCCGTGAGTCGAGCTGCTCTCGGAATAACTGGCGTTCGCGGTCGAGTGCCTCGTGCAGATCGCTCTGGAATCGCTGTCGCTCCTCGTCGAGCTGCCGCGTCAATTCCTGACCGGCGCTCAGAAGTTGTTGCGCCGTGCGCCGGCTCTCTTCGAGTTGCTGCTGCAGCTCCGCGACCCGTGCAGTTAGCTTGCGAACCTCGGCCTGAACCTCGTCGCGCTCTTTGGCGTGCGAGGAGGACATCAGTTGCAACTTCGCGTTCCACTGCGAGTCGATCTCGCGCAGCGCGTGCTGGTTCTCGCCGCGGAGGGACTCGACGGCCGCGGCGTGACCGGTGCTCGCCTGCTGCAGCTTCGCCCTCCACTCCGCTTCGGTGGAAGCGCGAAGGCCAGCTTTGTCGACCTCGGCCTGCTGCCGCGTTTCGTCGATCTCGCGACGCGCGCGATGACGCTCGGCGCGCAGGCCGTCCATCTCCTGCGCCGCCGATGCCAGCTTCTTATCGAAGCCCGAAAGTTGCGTTTGTAGCTTCTCGCGCTCGGCCTGAAGCGAGTCGGCGGTTTTCTGAAGTGCCGCCGTATTCTGCTTTTCGCGATCGATCTGCGCCCGATGCTGATCGTTGGTTGCGCGCATTTTCTGAATTTCGTCGAGCGCTTTGCTGGCCGCCTGCTGCACGTTCTTACTCTCTGCTTCGTGCTTCTCGCGATCCTCGATCGCCTTTGCGCGCGCCTGCGCCAGCGTCGATTCGACCGAGTCGATCTGCTGCCGCAAACCGTCATTGATCTGCAGCAGGTCCTGCACGTCGTGCGTGAGCGAGTCCGATCGACCCTGACTCTCGTCGCGAGTCCGCTGCATCTCCGCGCGGAGCTCTTCGATCACTCGGTGCGCTTCGACGAGATCCTCGGAGCTGTCGAGCGGCACGGGAGCTGCCGCTTCGGCTGCCACAGCGTGTCGCTCGCGCGGGCGCAGCGTTTCGAAAATCGCGACGCCGGCGACCAGGGCCGAGGCGTAGCGAATGGCTGGCGACACCTTCGGCAGGGCGATCGCAAGCGCGCCGCTGAACCCGGCAACCAGTATCAATAATGCAATTGCCCGCGCTATGGCCAGAAGCAGCCGCCGCATCAGGCGAGGGCGCGGCGATCCGTCGTCAGGCATGTGTGTTCTCGACCGATTATGATGTCAGTTTAGTGTAGCCGATTCCGACCGGAATCTTTAGACTCTACAAGCGTTAATCACGGCGTGACGGAGAGAAAAACCCGCGAAGTTCGCATCGGCAATGTCGGCATCGGCGCCGGCCATCCCATTGCCGTGCAGTCGATGACCGCCACCCGAACCCAGGACATCGACGCGACCATTCGGCAGGTCCAGCTCCTCGAAGAAGCGGGGGCCGATGTCATCCGCATCGCGATCGACACCGCCAAGGACGTGGCGGCGCTATCGGAAGTTCGCAAAGCGCGTCCCAACGCGAACCTGGTCATCGATCTTCAGGAGAATTATCGGCTGGCCGAAAAAGTCGCACCGTTCGTTCAGAAGCTGCGATACAACCCGGGACATCTGCATCACATCGAGCGCGAGAAGCCCATTCGCGACAAAGTCCGCTACCTGGCCGATGTGGCGCGCGAGCACGGATGCGCGATGCGCATCGGCGTCAACTGCGGTTCCGTCGATCCTGAAAAGCTCAGCAGATATGCCAAGGAAGATTCGATCACGCCGATGGTCGAGTCAGCCCTCGAGCACGCGGCCATGCTCGACGATCTCGGATTTGATCAGTACTGCGTCTCGCTGAAAGATTCCGATCCGAACAAAGTAATCGATGCGAACATCCTGTTTGCTGGATCGCGTCCCGAGGTTCCACTGCACCTTGGCGTGACCGAGGCGGGGATGCCGCCCGATGGGGTGATCAAGACGCGCGTGGCATTCGAACAGCTCATCACGCGCGGCATCGGAGACACGATCCGCGTCTCGCTCACGCTTCCTTTTGAACGCAAAGGCGAAGAGGTCACGGTCGGTCGTCAGATCCTGGACGACATCGCGAACAATCGCTTCCGCTCCGTTCCGCGCTTCGAGCAACACGGCTTGAACATCATCAGTTGCCCGTCATGCTCGCGCGTCGAGAACGAGGCCTTCATCGATCTGGCGCAGAACGTTCGCGACGTTACCGAGTATGCAAAGGACCACGACATCACCATCGCGGTGATGGGTTGCCGCGTGAACGGTCCCGGAGAGACCGATGACGCCGACCTGGGCATGTGGTGCGCGCCGAGCTTCGTCAATCTCAAGCGCGGTCCGCAGACCCTGGGGCAATTCACTTACGATGAAATCCTCGGCCGCTTGCGCCTCGAGCTCGATAAGCTCATCGAGGAAAAGCGGAAGGTGTTCGCTTGAAGCGTCTCCCCTATCTGCTGATTTCCCTGGCAATCATCGCCCTCGACGCCTGGACGAAATGGATGGTCAGCACGCACATCGACATGCACGATTCCGTTTCGCTCATTCCGAATGTTTTTCAGATCGTGCACGTGCGCAATACCGGCGCCGCCTTTGGAATCGGCGCCAATGCGCAATCCGCGATCGTCCCGCTGCTGTTGAACATCGGCGCGATCGGCGTCTTCTTTGTGGTGGTGGCCTATGCCTTTCGCACCGCGGTCACCGATCGTTTACTCCAGGTCGGGCTGCATCTGATCCTCGGCGGCGCCATCGGCAATCTCATCGACCGCTTCCGCCTCGGCTACGTCGTCGACTTTCTCGATGTCTACCTGAACTGGGGCGGACAGACGCACCACTGGCCGGCGTTCAACGTCGCCGACTCCGCGATCTGCGTCGGCATCGGCCTGCTCTTCCTCGACATGCGCAAGAAGCCGGAGGAGCGCGTCGCGGTCGCGTCGTAGGGGCGGCCAGCGGCCGCCCCCGGGCGTGCTCATTCCACGGCCGCGGTCGAGCTGGTCAGCTTCTGCTGGTTCAGCGCGGCGGCGCCGAGGAGGCCACCCATGCCCATCGACTCGACGGCCGAGGATGGAACGAGCATAAGCGCGCCCTACTCCTTGAGACCCTCGTACAGCATGTTCATCGCGCGCAGATGCAGCGCGGTCGGATTCTCGTGATACGACACCGACGCTTCCTTGAACAACTTCGCGATCTCCACCTCGGCCGTGCCGAGGATGATGCGGGCTTGTTTCTCGCGAGAGGCTTGCGCTTCGCGTGACATCGCGTCCTGCAGCGCGTCGGGAATGATCACATCGCGCATCTCGACCGACTGCACGCTGACGCCCACGGATTGCAGCGCTGATCGATGAGATCCTGCAACTGCTCTTCGATCCGCTCGCGGCCGCGTAGAAGATCGGTCAGGCCGGTGCGGCCGATGATGTCTCGCAGTGCCGTCTGTGCGGCCCAGCTCACCGCTTCCTTGTATTCCTGCACTTCCAGCGCGGCCTTTTCGGCGTCGTAGACCATCCAGAAAAGGACAGCGTCAACGTTGACGGGAACCGTGTCTGAGGTCAGGGTCTGCTCGGCGGCGAAGCTGGTGGTGATCACGCGTTGGTCGATCCACGTCGATACGCTGTCGATCAGCGGAGCGACCCAGAACAGTCCCGGGCCTCGCAGCCCGACGAATTTTCCGAGCCGAAGCACAACGCCTTTTTCCCATTGCTTCGCGACTTTGGGCGACAGCGCGAGGATGAAACCGAGAAGCATGGCGCCTAAGAACCAAAACGGATTGCGCCGCACGATTGCCAGCGGAATTCCGGCGGCGCCGACGAGGATCCAGACCATCGCTGCGACGATGTTCATGCGCGGATTCCAGGCGACCTGCGTGGTTTTGATTGGGACAACTGGGACGATCATGGTCATTCTCCTTCCCTGATGCGCCGCGCAAGGGCGCGAACGACCTGGCGCGGTCTGTAGCCAAGCGATGTGGCTTCCGTGAGGAACCGATCGATGGCCTGCCGAAGCCGACGCTCGCGATAGGGCGCGTTCGTCTTCTGCGGGACGCCTTCGGCGACGAAGGTTCCTACGCCGCGTTTGGTGCTCAACACTCCCTCGCGTTCCAGCGCGAGGTAAACGCGAGCGACCGTATTAGCGTTTACGCGCAATTGGACCGCGAGTTGCCGAACCGTTGGTAACTGCTGGCCCGGCTTGATATTGCCGGTGGCGATGCCGACACGGATCTCGCGCTCGAGCTGCGCGTAAATCGGAAGAGGGTCTTTGGGGTCGAGCCGGAGTTGCATACTATTGTACTAGCAATATAGTACAATTACGACTCGGCGGCAACCCCCTCGCCCTGGTGAGGGGCAGGAATCGACACGACGATTGCCAGAAACGTCACCAGTGCCGTCACCTGCAGCACCACCCGCTCCCACGACCAGCGCACGTGCCACGACACATCGTGCGGCGTGATCACGTACGCCGCGATGAACGCGATGAGCTGAAGCGCGATGACGCTGGCCAGAAAGCGCTCTTCGGTGACAACTCGGCGCCATCCGATCGCAAGTGCCGTCGCGAGCCCGATCCAGAAAAGGACGCGTCCGGGCGAGTAGGCGGCCATGGCCTGCAGCATCGGCGCGGGATTGGTGACGTGCTCGACGATCCGATCGATCAAACCCCCTTCGGCCAGGTCGCTCTGAAGATGATGCAGTCGGCTGATGACCAGCCAGGGAAACGGAATCGCGACGGCGGGCCACAGTTTGGGGAGCAGTTGCCTCGCGCCGGAGATCATCATCGCGATCACGACGGCAATGATGAGTGTTAATCCTTCGTTCTTGCACGACGCCGCCAACCCGAGGAAAACGGCAGAGCAAGTGACGTTCTCGCGGCGACGCAATGGGAGGATCGCGGCGATGCTGTACGCGATCAGCGGACCTTCCGCGTCACCGACGTACGGCGAAAAAACGAGCGGCATCAAAATCAACGCCGACACTGCGCCGATCCAGCCGCGCAGCTCCGATCGAATGATGAGCAGCGCCGCGATCCCGCATCCGATGCTCAGCGCGCCCGCCCAGCGATCGATCCACGCACCGCCGACGAGCGCCTGAAAATCGTAAGCGAACGGCACCAGCAGCGGATAGTCGGGATGCGCGAAAGCGTTGAACGGCTGCGCCAGAAAGTTCCAATCGATGCCGTGCGCGACCCAGAACTTCTCGGCCTTCAGGCCCCAGATGCAGATGTAGTCGATCTCGGTCGGCGACGCGATCGTCGCGAAGCGCGCGTAGCCGGCGATCAGCACCAGCGTCGCGAGATCGAATATGGAGTGCGGCAGCTTGCTGCCGCTTTCGTGTCGTCGAAGCCAAAGCGGCGCCAAGGCGCCGCACTCCAAAAGTACCGCGCCGATCACGATCGGTCGCGACCATGGAAGCACGCACAAGATTGCGGCCTGGATCCCGATGCCGAGGAGATAGGCCTCGCCCAGGCGCCGGGAGAATGGCAGTCCGGCGGCAATGGCGAGTAGCGCGGTGATGATCGCCGCGATCATCGGCGCATCAACTCACCTTCCTGCGAGCGCCAGACGCTCACGAAGCCGGCAACGCCAGGACATCCGTGCCAGCAGACGAGATACTGCGCTTCGCCGAGGTGATCGATCGGAACGAGGCGCTGCTCAGGCATCAGAAACGGCGCGCGACGAAACGCGTAGCCGTATCCGCCCTCCCATTCCCGAAACGGAACCCACAAGGCGACGGTCGCGCCGCGCGGCGTGCGGGCGGTCGCGTCGACGAGCAATTTTCGCAATCCGGGAATGCGGCGATAGGGCAGCTCGGTGTAGGCGGCGCGCAATCGGTCGCCGTCCATGGCGAAGATGCGCAGGTACATCGGCTGGAATGAGCCGATGGCGATCCCCACCAATGCCGCTGCCGTGACGATGACGCGGAGCCGCATCGCGAACACCGTACCATAGACGTATGCGAGGAAATGTGCGCGCGTGGACCGTCATCGCCGCGGCCCATGTTCTGTGCGCGCTGATTCTTCTCTCGCCCGGTTACGTCAGACCCGACTCGATCGCGACCTTTGCCTACTTACGCTCGGCGGTCTTCGATGGCGACTTCGCCTTCTTCAACGAGTGGGTGTCGGCCGGCCTGGTCCGCGACGGCCTAACACTCTTCACCGAGGTCACACCGACCGGCGCGCTGGCAAATCATTGGGGGATCGGCACCTCGATTCTCTCCGCGCCTCCCTATTGCATCGCGCACTGGATCGGCGGACCGGCCGACGGTTTCGGAGGCTTGTACGCCGTGGTCCTGGCGTGGACGAACGTGGCCTTTGCCATCGCCGCGATGTGCATCGCATGGACCTTCATGCGCCGGGACGTGTCGTCAGGCATTGCCAGCGTCGCGCTGATCGCGGCCTCCATCGGCACTCCCCTCTTCTGGCAAACGTTTCGTTTCTCACTCGGCACGCACGTGGCGGGAGCGCTCGCGATCGCGCTGATCCTCCTGGCGCTGTTCAGCGAAGGGAAAAGCGGATTGGCGGTCGGACTCGCGACCGGGCTGGCAATCGTGGTCCGCGTTCAGCATTTCGTGATCATCCCGGCCGTGGTGATGGTCGGAATTCGCGAACGACGCCCGTGGCGATGGTGGATCGAAGCGTTGTTAGGCGGCGCGATTCCGATCGCGTGTCAGGCTGTCGCCTGGTGGGCTATGTACGGCACCCCCCTCGGCCCCCTCACACGCGGCGGGAGGCTGGAAGGCGGTACATGGACACCCTTCCAATCCATCTCGCTATGGAACGTCCTCGCTTCGAGCTATCACGGTCTCTTCACGTGGTCGCCGGTGGTGATCCTTTCGATCGCGGGCTGGGTGTTCTCGGCACGCTCGCTCGACTTGCGAAGACGCGCGGTCGCGATCACGTGCATGGTGATGTTCGTCTGCGAATGGATCGCCAACGGAACTCTCGACCGGTACTTCTGGGGCGGCATGGCATTCGGCGCGCGGCGCTTCGCTGATCTGGCCGTGCCGTTCGCGATCGGGATCGCATGGTGCGCCTCGGCGATCTCGGCGCGACTGGTGACCATTGCCGCCGCGATCGCGTCGTCATGGACGGTGGCGTTGATGGTGGCAGCCCATGCCGGCACGCTTTCGCTGGCGCGGTATGTCAGCGGAACCGATCTGATCCGGGCAGTGATGGACTCGGAAACATGGAGTCGTGCCGCGCAGACGCCGCTCCATCTTGCGCCTGTTCAACAATCTTTGATTGCGCTCGCGATTGTCACCGTGTTAGGCCTGATCGCGACCCGTATGAACGCGATTGCGTCGGCCTCCGCCATGGTGATCGTTCTCGCGATCGTGATCGGGCTCAGCATCCGCACGCCCGCGCGCGCCATCGAGTCCGCTCGCCGCCTGCACATCGATGTCGTTGCGTCGCGCCGCCTCGGTCCACTGCTCGATCAGCGCGGACTTCTGACTGACGAACTCGCCTGGAAGCGAGCAACCGGCCACGACACGCGAGGGACGGAGAGCGAGCTCCATGCCATCAATGCGGCACTTTCACAATCAATCGCGGCTCCGTCATCGACTGCACCTGATCGGCCGTGACCCCGGGCGCCAGCTCGACCAGCTCCAGGCCGTCGGGCGTGACATCGATGACGCAGTAGTCGGTGATGATGCGATTCACGCAGCGCACGCCGGTCAGCGGCAGCGTGCATTTGTTGAGAATCTTCTTCTCCCCTTTTTTCGTGACGTGATCCATCGTCACGATGAGGCGCTTCGCGCCGGCGACCAGATCCATCGCCCCGCCCATCCCCTTCACCATCGCGCCGGGGACCATCCAGTTGGCGATGTCGCCCGCCGCCGACACCTGCATCGCGCCGAGGATGGACAGGTTGATCTTGCCGCCGCGGATCATCGCGAACGAATCGGCGCTCGAGAAAAATGACGCCCCCGGAGGAGAGGTGACGGTCTGCTTGCCGGCGTTGATGAGATCGGGGTCGACCTGATCTTCGGTTGGAAACGGTCCGAGGCCCAGGATTCCGTTCTCGCTCTGCAGGATGACCTCCATTCCTGCCGGAATGTAGTTCGCGACCAGCGTGGGCATGCCGATGCCGAGGTTGACGTAGTAGCCGTCGCGCAACTCCTGCGCGGCGCGTTGAACGATCTGCTCGCGAGTCAGCGGCATGGGGTCAGACCTTTACTTTTGCTTTTCTCTACCTGCTGTAGCCCAAATGCCGTCGAACGAGGACGTGACGGCGCCGCCGTAACGCCAAATGACATCGAATGAGGACAGATCATGACGGCGCTCTACCATATTTGGAGAAACGCAAAAGTAAAGGTCTGACCCTATCATCTCACCGTGCGTTGCTCGATGCGTTTTTGGCGCGGCGCCACCACCAGGCGATGCACGAAGATGCCCGGCGTGTGAATGCAATCGGGATCGAGCGCGCCGACCTCGACCAGCTGTTCCACCTCGGCCACACAAACTTTTCCGGCAGTTGCTGCCATTGGATTGAAGTTGCGCGCCGCTTTTCGATACGTCAGATTGCCGAGGCGATCGCCCTTCCATGCCGCGACGAGTGAAAAATCGCCGACAATCCCGCGCTCCATCAGGTACATGCGTCCGTCGAATTCGCGCGATTCCTTGCCGTCACCGACGATCGTTCCGTAGCCGGCGGGCGTGAAAAAAGCCGGGATTCCCGCCCCGCCCGCCCGCATGCGCTCGGCAAGCGTTCCCTGCGGCGCGAATTCGACTTCCAGCTCGCCCGCCAGGAACTGCCTCTCGAACTCCGCATTCTCGCCGACGTACGACGAGACCATCTTCCGAATCTGCTTGCTCTGCAACAGCAGTCCCAGACCCCAATCATCGACGCCGGCGTTGTTGGAAACACACGTCAAATTCCTGACACCGCGCTTCACCAGCGCGTTGATCAGATTCTCGGGAATGCCGCACAGCCCAAAGCCGCCGACGACCAGGGTCGCGCCGTCGTGGACGTCGCGCATCGCCTCGTCGGCAGAAGCAACGACTTTATTGATCACGCCGGGAAGATATCATCTGACCTTCATGCGCGATCGTTTCGCTGAGGCCCGCTACGAAGTCTTCTCGCACGCGCGCAAGATGTGGGAAGCGGGCCTGGTGGTCGGGTCGTCGGGAAACCTGAGCGCGCGCGTCGCCGACGACCCGAGCGTCATCGCGATTACGCCGACCTCCGTCATCTACGATGAGATGTCCGGACATCAGATCGTGGTGGTCGATCTGCTCACCGGCAGCAGCATCGAATCGAAGGAATCTCCTTCGTGCGAGTTGCCGATGCATCGTTTCATCTATCGCGAATTACCAAGCGTGTCGGCGATCGTGCATACACATTCGCCCTTTGTCACGACGCTTTCGATTCTGCGACGACCGCTGCCGCCGGTGATCGACGAAATGCTGCAGCTCTTCGGCGGCATGATCGAGGTCGCCGATTACGCCCCCAGCGGCTCGGAAGACCTCGGCCGCAACGCCTTGCGTGCTCTCGGCAATCGGACCGCCGCCATCCTCGCCAATCACGGCAATGTCTGCATCGGACCGAGCGCCTCCGCTGCGTTGCAAACGGCAATCGCGATGGAGGCCGCCGCGCGAATCTACCTCCAATCGTTGCAGGTTGGTGAACCGTTCGTGTTGCGGCAGTCGTAGAATCGACGCGTGAAGCGCCTCGCCCTCCTGCTGGCTCTCCCACTCCTTCTCTCCGCCGCGCCGCCGCGTGAAACCGCGACGTTCGCGGGAGGATGTTTCTGGTGCATGGAAGGTCCATTCGATTCGCTCCCGGGCGTACTGTCGGTGACGGCCGGCTACGCGGGAGGAAAGGTCAACCGGCCGACCTACGAACAAGTCTCAGCCGGCGGCACCGGTCATCGCGAGTCGGTGCAGATCGTCTTCGATCCGACCATGATCACCTACGCGAGATTGCTCGATATCTTCTGGCACAACATCGATCCGCTCGACAACGACGGCCAGTTCTGCGACAAGGGCTCGCAGTATCGTTCGGCGATCTTCTACCACGACGCCACCCAGAAAAAACTCGCTGAGGAATCGAAGGTGGCGGTCGAGAAAAAACTCGGCCGCGCGTACACCGACATCCTTTCCGCCTCCGAATTCTGGCGCGCCGAGGAGTATCACCAGCACTACTACAAGAAGAACCCGGTGCGCTATCACTTCTACCGATTCAATTGTGGCCGCGATCAGCGGCTGGCCGCGGTTTGGGGAAGCGCGCCGGCGCACTGACGCACGAGATCCGCGGCCTCGAGAATCGCGCCGAGGACACGTGACCGGCCAGGCCGCGAGCGTGGGTCTGCCACGGAAATTCGTCAGGCGGTGGCGCCAGGCCGAGAGCTGTTAATCCCGCCTCATCGAGCCGCGCGTACATCGCGATCGCGAAGCTACCGGCCGACGAGGCTCGCGCCTGGTGACCTCCGCGTCCTGTCGCTCGAGGAGTAGAGTTGTCGCTCGATCCATCGCTCAAGTGGCGGCGGCGCCGGCCGCGGCGCCTAACAGCATATCGATGGGGAGCGGACGACTATTGCGCGGCACGCTTCACGCACTCCTCCACGGCGCTGACCAGCTCGAGGGTATCGAAAGGCTTGATGATGACCTGGCACACTTCGTCAAGCTGCCGGCTGGCAACATCCTTCGGATATGCGGTGGCGACAACCGTTCGCGACACGAGGTCGGGATTCAAGTCGATCAACTGGCGCAGAACCGTGAAACCATCGATGCGCGGCATCATGAGGTCGAGCACGACGGCGTCGAAATCCTCATGCGCAATCTTGTCGATCGCTGATGCACCATCCTGCGCCGTCTCCACGGAGTATCCATGTTTCGAGAGCAGACGCTGAATCAGGATTCGGATGGGCTCTTCGTCGTCGACGACCAACACACGCCCGGGCATGAGCAATGGCGACATGCAAAACCGTATCCATGATTGAAATCATTGAACATACGGCCGACATCCGGCTGCGGATCACGGCGTCGACCCGCGAAGATCTCTTCCGCGAGGCGATCCGGGGAACGATCGCCTTGTTACAACCGCAAAAAGGTGAACGGAAGGTACAACGGGAGGTCCATGTCGAAGCGAGCGACCCAACTGCCCTGCTTGTCGATTTTCTGAACGAAGTGCTGTCAAACGCCCACGCGCGACGCGAGGCGTACGATGACGCCGCGATCTCATCGCTCACCGACTACCGGGTGGAAGCGCGACTGTTGGGCAGCGAAGTGGTCGCGTTCGGCGCGGAAGTCAAGGCAGTCACATATCACGAAGCCGACATTCGCCGCGACCCACGCGAGCAATGGTATACGATATTGGTATACGATATATAGTATGGAAAAGAACGCGCTAACGAAGGTACGCGACTGGCTGTGGGAAATTCCGAAAAGCTACCGCGGCGACATGCGCGTCCCGGCGCGGCTGTATGCCGACGCCAAGATGCTCGATTCCATCCTTCGCGATCGTTCGCTCGATCAGCTCGTCAACGTCGCCACGCTCCCCGGCATCCGCGGCTGGGCCATCGCGATGCCGGATGTCCACGAAGGCTATGGCTTCCCGATCGGCGGAATCGCCGCAGTTGGAACGGACGACGGTGTGATCTCGCCCGGCGGAATCGGATACGACATCAACTGCGGCGTCCGTCTGCTTCGCTCCACCCAGACGACCGCCACACTTCGCGAACGCCTGCCGCGGCTCGTGCACTCGATTGCCCGCCAGATTCCGTCCGGCGTCGGGCGCGGAGGACCCCTCCGGTTCAAGAAGAACGACCTCGATCAAATTCTTCGCGACGGCGCGGCGCGGGCGGTTGCCATCGGTTACGGAACCGATGACGATCTCGATCGCATCGAATCGCGCGGCGCGATCGAGGGCGCCGATCCGAAGTTGGTGTCCGATCACGCCCGCGGTCGGGGGGGAGATCAGCTCGGGACCCTCGGATCTGGAAATCATTTCGTGGAGATCGATCGCGTCGATCGTCTGTTCGAGCGGGCTTTCGGAATCGAACACGATCAGGTCCTCATCCTCATTCACACCGGCTCCCGGGGACTGGGACATCAAGTCGCGACCGATTTCCTGCGCCTCATGGTCGGTGCGATGCAGCGATACGGGATTGCAGTCCCCGATCGCGAGCTGGCGTGTGCGCCCTTCCGGTCGCCGGAAGGACAACAGTACTTTCAGGCGATGGCCGCGGCCGCGAATTTCGCATTCGCGAATCGGCAGATCATCACCGCCGGAATCCGCCGCGCTTGGAAGCATGAATTCGGCAACGAGGGGGAGATCGATGTCGTCTACGACGTCGCGCACAACGTTGCCAAGATCGAAGAGCACGCCATCGGTGAAGTTCTCGTGCATCGCAAGGGCGCCACACGCGCGTTTCCCGGGCAACCGGTGCTGATTCCAGGCAGCATGGGGACGGCGTCGTACGTGCTGATGGGACAGCAAGGCTCGATGGAGCAGAGCTTCGGATCGAGCTGTCATGGTGCCGGCCGCCTGATGTCGCGAACGCGCGCACGACAGGAAGTTTCAGCCACCGAGCTCCGCGATCGTCTGCAGAAACTCGGCATCGTGGCTGAAGCAGGATCGAACAAGGGATTGGTGGAAGAAGCGCCGGAAGCCTACAAAGACGTCGATGCGGTGGTCGAGATTGTCGATCGCGCCGGCGTCGCGAAGAAAGTTGCGCGCCTCGTGCCGATGGGGGTGATCAAGGGGTGATGATGGTGCCAGGTCTGCTGTTGGCTGTTTTCTACAGCATGAAGAAGAAAACTACTCCCTGAAGAAAACAGCCAACAGCAGACCTGGCACCATCTACGAATCCTCCACCATCGTGCCCAGCACCTGCGACTCTCCGCTGTCGGCAGGAATGATCGAGGCGGTCACTAGGCCCATCATGCTCGATCCATCCTTGCGCCTGAGCTGCAGCCGGCGGTTAGTCAACGCGCGATCGACTTTCAAGTCTTCGATGAATTTGTCGCGATCGCTGCGCTGGTGATAGAGATCCCATACCTCGCGTTTCAGTAAATCCTCACGAGAGGCGTAGCCGAGGTAGCTGGCCAGAGCGTCGTTGCAATCGAGGATGCGGCCGTCGAGCGTGGTGCGGAAGACACCGGCGACGTTGCGTTCGAACAGCATGCGATAGCGCTCCTCCGAGGCCTGGCGCGCGCGAATTTCGTGCGCTTCCATCAGAGCGGCCGAGGTCATGCCGGCCAGAAGCTGCAGCGTGTAAGTATCGAGATCATCGAATGTATGGGTCTTGTGCGAAAAGGTCTTGAGGACGCCGACTGCCTTTCCTCCATGCACGAGCGGGGCGACGATCAACGATCGGATTCCGATCATGCGCGCCGCCGCCGAGTTCACGCGCGGATCGAGATCGACGTCGTCACAGCGAATCGGACGCTGCTCGATGATGCACGAGCCTGAAATGCTGTCGTCCATCGGAATGCGCAGGCCGAGGTGTCGGGCCGCCGGCCCTGATGCCGCGCGATAAACCAGTTGGTCGCCTTCGGCAAGCTCGACCACCGCGCCGGCGCTGTTGGTCACGTCGGGCGTCCGATTGACGGCCAGCTGCATGACCTGCTGCGGGTCGTTGAGTACCGACAGCATTTCCTGCTGCGCCGACACGACGCCGGAGAGGCGAGCCGCCAGCTCCATCGACGATGGCATGGGTATCCCTCAATCTCTGACTCTCCGGACGTAAAGTCAAGCGATGGTCTTTTCAGTGGAATGGCATTTGCTTTTTGGACGGCAAGGCCGTCCATGACCATCACGGGAAATGACCTAGGATCAGATAGTTCCGCCTTCCACAGCGACCGCAACGAGCTCGAGAAAGCGCTGCGCGAAGCGCTGGCCGCACGCCGCCGCGCCGAACAGGAACTGAAAGATTTTCTCGAGAACGCGCCCATCGCACTGCGTTGCATTGCCGCAGACGGCACCATCCTGTGGGCCAATCGCGCCGAGCTCGATCTCTTCGGCTACTCGCGCGAGGAATACACCGGGACGAACATCATCGACGTTCACGCCGATCGCTCCGCGATCCTCGAATTCCTTCGCCGCTTGAGCGCCGGGGAAGAGCTACGGGACGTCGAGACTCAAGTCAGAGCGAAGGATGGTTCGATCAAGGATGTGGTCATCAGCTCGAACATTCTGTTCGAGGAGGGGCGTTTCATCCACACGCGCTGCTTCACGCGCGACGTTACCGAAAAGAGAAAAGTCGACGAAGAGCTTCGAACAGCCGAATCGAAATTCCGTCGGCTGTTCGAGTCGAACATCATCGCCATCATCACGCGCGATCCGGACGGACGCGTCCTCGAAGCGAACGACGTCTACCTGCGGCTGGTCGGTTACTCGCGCGAGGATTTCGCGGCCGGGCGCCTGCGATGGACGGAGCTGACGCCGCCCGAATATCGCGACCGCGACCAGGCCGCCCAGGCCGAGATTCGGCAACGCGGCGAATGCACTCCGTACGAGAAGGAATACATTGGCAAAGACGGAACGCGCGTGCCGATTCTCCTGGCGGCGGCACAACTGAGCGGCGGCGACACGCAGCTGGCTTACGTCATCGATCTCAGCGAGCGAAAACTCGCCGAGCGCGATGCGAAGTTTCTGGCCGAAGCCAGCGAGATGCTGTCGCAGACCCTCGATTCGCACGCGGTTCTACAAAACCTCACCCGTCTCTTCGTGCCGCGCTTCTGCGATCGCGTGGCCGTCGATCTCTTTGAGGAGGATGACACCCTGGAGCTGCGCGCAGAAGACCACCACGGCGGGGCCATGCGGATTCCGCTGGTGGCGCGCGGTGCGACCATCGGATTCATCGTCTTCACGCGGACGCGAAGGGAGTCGTTCACCGACCGCGACTACGCGCTGGCGCAGGAGGTGGCGCGGCGGGCAGCACTGGCGGTCGACAACGCCAGGCTCTACGAAGCAGCGCAACACGCCAACCGCGCCAAGGACGAATTCCTCGCCACGCTCTCCCACGAATTGCGCACCCCCATGACCGCGATTCTGGGTTGGTCGCGCTTTCTGCGCGTTGGGCACGTCGATCACGAGACGATGGCGAATGCCATCGATTCGATCGGGCGCGCCGCGGTGGCGCAGGCGCAGCTCATCGATGACGTCCTCGACATGTCGCGCATCATTTCCGGAAAACTTCGTCTGCAGATGCAAGAGGTGGAGCTGGCCGGCGTCGTCGACGCGGCGGTCGAAACCGTGCGCCCCGCCATCATGGCCAAAGGTATTCAGCTGGAGGTGGATCGCGATCCGTCGGTCGGCATGGTGTGGGGCGATCCGAATCGCCTGCAACAGGCGATCTGGAATCTTCTGACGAACTCCGCGAAGTTCACCGACAGCGGCGGCACGATTACCGTGAGTTTCAAGCGGATCGGCAATACGACCCAAATCGCGGTCAACGATAACGGCCAGGGCATCGATCCCGACTTTCTGCCCCACGTTTTCGAGCGATTCCGTCAGGCGGAATCGACGAGCACGCGCACCTACGGTGGCCTCGGACTCGGCCTGGCCATCGTTCGCTACATCGTCGAGATGCACGGCGGACGCGTGACCGCCAGCAGCAACGGGATCGGAAAAGGTGCCAAGGTCACCATCGAGCTCCCCATCGCATCACTCGGGCACGAGGCCGTAGGCGTTTCGTAGCGTGCCGAACAACTTGCCGGCGCACCTTCGCGAGCTTTCATTGAGATATTCTGATCGGCGGAGGTCGCCATGATTCCTCTCGTTACGCTGTGGCTCCCCATCCTCCTCTCAACCGTCGCGATCCTCATCGCAAGCAATATCCTGTGGATGGCGCTCCCCTTCTGGCATCGCGCCGACTACGACCGGCTGGAAAACGAGAAGGTGCTGCTCGACGCGATCAGCTCCGCGAAATCAGGCCAGTACCTCGCGCCGTATGTGAACTGGTCGAAGCTGCCCCCCGAAGAGCGCGAGGCGATGATGAAGCGACCGATGGCCCTCACGCTGGTGCGCAATCCGGCGAAGTTCAATTTTCCAGGTGCGCTGATCTCCTGGTTCGTCTATCTCCTCGTCATCTCGATCTTCATCGGCTACGTCGCCGCCGTGACGCTGCCGCACGCCAGCCACAACGTTTTCCGTGTGGTCACGACTCTCAGCATTCTCGCTTTCGCTTTCGCGAGCGTCAGCGATTCGATCTGGTACGGCAAGCCGTGGTCGGTCACCGCCAAAGTGATCGTCGACGGCATCATCTACGGATTCATCGCCGGTGGGATCTTCTGCTGGCTCTGGCCGCACTGAGTCCGACTACCACCCCTCGTCCGCCGACGCTCCATAGATTGACGGCACGGGCTTCTCGTTGAGACGCAGATACACCGTCAACTGGCCGCGGTGGTGCGCCAGGTGACCGAAGGTGTCGGCAATGATGAGGTGGCGCGGCCGGTCGTCGAGGACCTTCCCTCCGAAGAGCAGTCGCCAGTTCTTCATGAGGTGGTCGTCAGTCGTATTCGACAGCGCCTTGCGGCCGGTTTGGAACGCCTTGTCATAAACGTCGAGCAGCTCGCGAGTCGTCTTGGCGGGCGATGGCCTCTCGGCTTTCGCGAGATCGAGCTCGTCCTGGTCAATCATCAGCTCGAACCACGTAGGCATCCTTGCGACGAGGCCCGCGAGAGATCCGAGGGTCATCGACTTCGGGTGTGGCTTCCAGTCGTTCTTCCCTTCCGGGATGCGTTCGAGCGCCTTGCGCGTTCCAGGAGATTCCCGTTCGAATTGTGCCAGGAGCATTTCGTTCATCTTCATGACTCTTTCCTCCGGCGGGAACTCTATTGGTTGATATATGCCAACCGGCGGCATAATTCGCATGTCACGATTTCATAACGATGCGAGCCGATCGTTTGCTCTCGACCCTTCTCCTTCTTCAGGCCAACGGCAAGATGACGGTGCGGCAGTTGGCGAAACGGCTGGAGGTTTCGTATCGCACCGCATATCGCGACCTGGAAGCGCTCGGCGCCGCGGGAGTGCCGGTGCTCGCGCTGCGCGGCTCGCGGGGTGGGTGGCAGCTGGACGAGGAATGGCGAACGCGCGTGCCGGGACTCGATGAGGCCGAGCTGCGCGCGTTCTTGATGGCGCAGCCGCGCGTGATCGGCGACGCACCGCTGGCTGCCGCGGCCGAGCGCGCGCTCGACAAACTGATGGCCGCCATGCCGGTATCGCTGCGCGCGCGGGCGGCGTTCATCCGACAGCGGCTTTATGTCGACACCAGCGGGTGGCGGGGCGTAGCGGAAAATCTCGCGTTCCTCCCCATCGTCCAGGATGCGGTGTCGCGCGATCGCAAATTGGCCATCGAGTATCGGAAGCGCGACCGCCAACTCGCCACGCGCACCATCGATCCCCTCGGCGTGGTCGCCAAAGGCATGACGTGGTACCTCGTCGCGAACACAACCGAGGGATTCCGGACCTTTCGCGTGTCGCGAATTGAGAAGGCGACCATGCTCGACATTCCGGCGCAACGGCCACCGCACTTCGATCTGGCCGTGTACTGGAAATCGTCCACCGAGAAGTTCCGTGAGAGCCGTCGGCAGTTCAGCGTTACAGTCCGGCTCGAGCCGCGCGCCGCGGAGGAGTTCATGCGCTGGCGGACCGCCAAGCCTGTTCCGAGCGACGCGCCCGATCCCGAGGGCTGGGTCACGCTCCGTGTCGAATTCGACGACGAAGAACACGCCTGCTTCATGGTGCAGGGCCTGGGAGCGCGGGCGGAGATCGTGGAGCCGGCCACATTGCGCGAGCGCGTTCTTGCCAGCGCCGCCGCCGTGATCGCGCGCGGGCGCGCTCAATCAGTAGCCGGAATCGAGTGATGCTCGTGCATCACCGTCCACTGATCATCGATCTTGCGCAGCCCCACGGTGAGCCGAAAGTCGAGCTGAATGTGTTCTCCGCTTTTTTCGGTTCCGGAGCACTTCATCAGAGCCGTGACGAACGCTACGTCGCTACCGGCAGTCACGTTCATCTCCTGGATATCGAAAATCACAGGAACACGTGACCACGAAAAGAACAGATCCCACGTCTTCTTGTACGCATCGATGCCCTTTGATTGCAACGGCGGAGGAACGTCGAACATCGACATGTCGGAAGAATGATTGCGAAGAATTCCGGGGAGATCTCTTTTGCGAACGGCGCCTGCCCAGTTTTCGACAAGATTGCGGATAGCGGCTTCATCGTTTTTGCTCATGACACAAATGGTGCATTAGAATTCCGGGCCAACGCCGAAAGGGCGGCACACGGTCCGCGTAAAGGGTTGAACCCACCCTCACACTTTTTCGACGGTCAGAGACCCTGACTTCCAGCCCGAGAAACGCGGACGCCGGGCGCTGAACGGAAGGAAGGCGTCGATGTCGAAATCCAGACTCCCGCAACGCGCTTCGCTCGAATACCTCAAGAAACTCGCGAAGGATCGACTGAAGGAGCTGCGTCGCGCCGATCCGCGCGCGAAACTTGCCGAAGCTCTGCTGGTCGTCGCGCGCGAACATGGTTTCTCGAGCTGGCGGACGCTCAAGGCCGAGGTCGAGAAGCGGCAGGAAAAAAGCGTGGTGCGCTTCATCGAAGCATGTTTCTACGGCGACGTCGACAAAGTGCGCGCACTCATCGCCAGGGATCCGAGTCTCGTTCGCGCCTTCAGCGCACACAAGGCGCATCACATCAGGACCGGATTGCACGTCGCCGCGATGGCCGGTCACCTCAACGTGGTGCGATTGCTGCTCGAGAACGGCGCCGATCCGAACGCACGCGAAGCGGGGGACAACACCTACCCGCTGCACTGGGCCGCCGCCAGCGGCAATATCGAGATCGTGCGCGCGCTGCTCGATGCCGGCGGCGATGTGCATGGCGTCGGCGACGCACACGACGGCGGCGTCATCGGCTGGGCGACGAACGAAAATGAACATCGAGCGGAGGTCGTCTCGCTTCTGGTCGAGCGCGGCGCGCGTCACCACATCTTCTCGGCCATCAACCTTGGCGATCTCCAATTGATCGAGAAAGTGGTGGAGGAGGATCCGGCGGCGCTCGATCGCCGGATGTCGCGCTTCGAGCGCGGGCAGACGCCGCTGCATGCCGCGATCAATCGAAAGCGCTACGACATCCTCGACCTGCTGATCGACATCGGCGCCGATGTCGAAGCGAAAGACATGGGCGGTCAGACCGCGATGGAGCTCGCGATGCTGCGCAGCGATCAGGAGGCGATCGGCCGGCTCGAGGGCGCCGGCGCGAAAGCGCCAGAACGCGTCGACACGTCCAGCTTTCGAGAACGCGTCGCGAAGCTGGCGGAGTCAACCAGGAAAGGAGTTCCGTCGATCGCCGTGCCCGACATCGCAGCGACGCTCGACTGGTACACGTCGATCGGATTCAAAGAGCTTGGACGATTCGAAGATGACGGCGTGGTGAGCTGGGGCTGGCTGGCGTTTGGAAAAGCGGAATTCATGCTGGGCATGATGGGCAAGCCGGGAGAGAAGAGCACCAGCCTGTGGTTTTACGTGGAGAAGGTCGATGAGCTGTACCAGCTTTTCAAAGCGCGAAAGCTCGAATCGATGAAGGCCGGCCAACCTGGAATCGAATTCGAAGAGGACATCTACGATCCGTTCTATGGAGGCCGGCAGTTCAGCATCCGCGATCTGAATGGCTACGGGCTGATTTTCTACCAGGAATAACGACTACTTTTCGCAGCGGCTGCTGACGCTGCGAGCAGCCTCGGCATTCGGAAAAAGTGCCCGCGCTGCGAGAGCGTGCTCACAACGCGATGCAAGCCGCATGTGAATGCGGTAGTTCCCGGGATCGATCTGCGACGCTCGCTCGAGCGAAGCGCGGCTGCGACTCGACGCGAACATCTCCATCGCAATCAACTGCGCAACGCTGCGAAAGGCGCCCAGCGCGCAGATCGCGATGGCCGCGAGCATGATCCACGTGCGCATCGGACGCCTCGCGGGTGGCGGCGACCACAGCGCGCCGATTGCGGTCCAGGCGATCAGCGTTGGAACCGCGAGGAGCAGGACGGCATCGAAGAGACCGGCCACGACGACGGCCGCGATGGTCGCCAGCAGGATCGCGTCGCGCGCCGTCACCGCGATCCCGATGAACGCCAGGGCGATCAGAACGGCAGCGAGCAATCCGCGCTCCGACACGAATGCGACCCAATCGCTGCTCGGCCATGGATTGAACGTCGTGCCGGGCTCGGACGCATTCATCGACGGATCGCTGCCGCGCACATACCGCGGATATTCAACAGTCCAGTTGCCCGGACCAGCGCCGAAGAGCGGATGATGTAAAACCAGATTCAGCGATCGCGTGTATTGCAGCAACCTTCCCCGCCCACTCCCCTCTTCGTAATTGGCAACGCCGCGCACGGACTCGACGTAGGGATTCTCGCTTCGCCAACGGAGTGCGTTCGGAAGCAGGAGCGCGGCCGCCACACCGGCAGCGCCGAAAAGAAGAACCCCAGCAAACCGGGCCCACATCCTCAGCGAACCGAAGAAGACGATCAAGAACATGACGGCGAATGCGAGCCAGGCAGCACGCGACCGACTCAGGACTAGCGAGGCTGTCACGATCGCGACGCCGATCGACGCCGCAAGATAGGCGGCAGCCCTCTGCGCGCGAAGTGTGGCGAGAACACAGATGGGCAACCCAAATGCGGCGACATGCGCGACGAAATTGCGATTGCCTAACGTGCCACCCGGCACGCGTGTCGATGCAAAGAGCTCGAGGCGGAGTCCATACGCCTGCAGCAGCGCTGTGATCGCGGCAATGACGACGGCGAGCGCCAATCCATTCAACAGGGGACGCTCGAGCCCCGCTTCACGCAGCCCGCGCGCGGTCCAGAACAGCACGATGCCGGATGCGCTGACCGCGAGAGCGCGGATCGCCAGCCAGCGGTTGGTCGCAAACACCGTCGAGATGGCGCTCACGATCAGGTAGGCGGCGAGCAGCCAGTCGACACGCGTCATCGCGATGCGATGCATCGACCGCATCGCAAGGAGTCCGCCCATCACAGCGGTGATGTGAAGGACCAGCTCTTTCGGAACGAGGAAGCGATCGAGCTCGAAGGCCGCGTTTGGAATGACGCCCAGCACCGCCGCGATTGCGCCAGCTTGCACGACGCGCAGTGCGAGCAGGTCGGCACTCGTGCGCGGCGACAGTTGAGGTTGGGCTGTCAAGTCACTCACAGCCGATCGTTTTTCAAGTTCGGGTCCAGACTCGGCTCGAGCCCCGTCATCCTTCGCCGTCTGCGCGGCTCAGGATACTTTCCGATTGGATTGCGTTGCGGTTATGGTCTTCATCATGGAGCCGCAACATCGCCCACGCGCGATCATTTTCGATTTCGGTGGCGTCGTCGTCCAGTGGGATCCGCGCCGCGTCTATCGAAAATTTCTGGAGACCGAGGAAGAGATCGACGCCTTCTTTCGCGAAGTCGGATTTCAAAACTGGAATGCCGATCAGGACCGTGGAGGCCGGACCTGGGCCGATGCAGTCGAGCAACTGGCGTCGCAATTTCCGCATCGGCGTGAGCTGATCAGCGCGTATCACGAATTCTGGGAAGACTCCATCGCCGGCCCGATCGATGACACGGTCAGGATTCTGGAGCGACTTCGGGCAGCGGGATATCGTCTGGTCGGACTGTCGAACTGGTCGGCCGAGAAATTCAAGCTCACGCGCCAGCGCTACCAGCTGTTCAATCTTTTCGACGAAATCATCGTCTCCGGCGAAGTGGGGACCATGAAGCCGGAGCGCGAGATCTTCGAGATCGCATTGCGCAAAATCGGACTCCGCGCTGACGAATGCCTCTTCATCGACGATTCACCGAAGAACGTTGAGGCAGCGGCGGCGCTGGGTTTTCAAACTATTCAATTCAAAAACTCGCGTGAGTTGGAAGACGACTTACGCAACCTCCGAGTTCTTTAAGCGACCTCGTGGGTAGGTCTTTCATTACTGACATCACTCCTTCTATCAAAGGACAAAATCGATTCCTAACCGCAACAGCCTGGGCGGGAGCTCTCCGGCTCGCGCACCTCCGTCGTTGTGCACACGACTTCTCTCGCAAGTCGATTCGACACGTGTCTTTCTTACAAACCGCCCGTTTGAAGGAGGCATGCATGCAACGACGGGTAATCCCGATTTCTCTATTGCTCATTTTAATTTTTCCCTTACAAGAGTTCGCCCAGGTTGATCCGGGCGTGCGCGGCGGGGCGGCGGGGGCCGGTGGGCCGCTCGCTTCGGTAGCGGCGAACAATCCAACCAACATCCTCAACTTTTTTAACACCGGGAAGGACGACTTCGAGGAGGTCGATTCGGTTTCCGGCACGATCACGGGCGAAGATGGCTCAGGCCTCGGACCGCGCTTCAACTCGCGAAGCTGCGCAGCCTGTCACGCGCAGCCGGCGGTCGGCGGAACGAGTCCGGCGGTCAATCCTCAGATCGCCGATGCTACTGCCGATGGCGCGCGCAATACGATTCCATCTTTCATCACGATCAATGGTCCGGTGCGGGAGGCGCGATTCCCGTTCTTCTTCACGAACGGTGTCCCTGACCAAAACCGGCCTAACGGAGGCGTGGAGGACCTCTATACGATCGCCGGACGGACCGATGCGCCGGGTTGCACAACTTCCGTGATTTCGCAGCCGAGTTTTGCAACGGCGGTCGCGACGAACAATGTCATCTTCCGCATTCCCACCCCGACTTTCGGCGCAGGTCTGATCGAGAACATCGACGATTCGACCCTGCTTGCGAATGCGGCGTCCAACGCCTTCAACGCCTTCGGAGTCGGCGGAACGTTCAATCGCGAAGGCAACACCGGAACGATCACCCGGTTTGGCTGGAAGGCCCAGAACAAATCGCTGGAGATCTTCGCCGGTGAGGCCTATCTGGTCGAACAGGGCGTTTCGAACGAGTTGTTCACTCAGGAGCGTCCGCTGCCAGGTGAAGGCATGAATCAGGGCCTGCCGGCGGCATGCCGGGCGTTCAACCCGACTCCGGAGGACATCACGCATTTCGATGGAGTTGGAAGCACCGGCACGACCATGGCCGACACCGTCGGCTTCGCGATGTTCATGCGGCTTCTGGCACAGCCCACACCGTCTACGACGACTCCCGGAGGCGCGACTTCCATCAACACCGGTCGCGTTCTGTTCAACGTCGTAGGCTGCAATACCTGCCACACGCCCACGCTCAGAACGGTGGCGTCGCACTTCACGCCAAGCCTCAGCAACGCGAACGCGAATCTGTTCAGCGACATGGAGATCCATCACATGGGCAGCGGGTTGGCGGACAACGTTTCACAGGGCGGCGCGGGCGGGGATCAGTTCCGCACGGCGCCGTTGTGGGGCCTCGGACAGCGGATCTTCTTCCTGCACAATGGGCGCACGAGGAATCTTCTGACTGCCATCCGAGAACACAACAGCCCGGGCTCGGAAGCCAATACGTCGATTTTTGTTTTCAACGCATTACCAGCAGCACAGCAGCAAGACGTCCTGAACTTCTTACGATCGCTCTAGCGTCTTGTAATGCCGCAGGCCGCTGATGCGCGAACATCAGCGGCCTGCCTTGGAAATAGGGAGGAACATGTTCCGCCGTGAGTTTTTGCAAGCAGCGTTCCTGAGCACAGCGGTGCTGTTGATCGGATCGATCGACGGCGCAGCGCAGAGTCCACCGCCGGAAAATCCACAAACGGGCGGCGATTTCGCGCCGTTCCCGCAAGGCAAGATCCCGCTCAACGCGATCATCGTGAGAGGTGCAGAACCGAGCGCCAGTGATCAATCCACGCCTCCGCCCGAGGATGGCGCGGTATCGAAGAGCGTGTATCGCAATCGTTATTTTGCGATGACATATCCGTTGCCGGCGAACTGGATGGAGGCTTACCAGGGTCCGCCGCCATCGGACAGTGGAAAGTACGTGCTCGCGCAGTGGATACCATCGCCGACCTTCAAGGGTCCGGCAAAAGGGACAGTGTTGATCTCTGCGCAGGACATGTTCTTCTCGCCGATGCCGGCTCGCACGGCGCTGGAGCTGATCGGGTTCAGCAAGGATCACCTGCCGGATTACTACGAAGTCGAACACGCGCCATCCGAGCTGACGATCTCCGGCCGCATCTTTGCGCGGTTCGATTACAAATCGGCGGTTGCGGGCCTGCATTGGCATGTCCTGGCGACGCAGTTTCGGTGTCATGCAATCGAATTCGTCTTCACGAGTCAGGACACCAGGCTGCTCGACGCCCTCATCGCTGATATGAGTCGCATGCAACTGTCGAGCGAAGCGGTTCCTGCCTGTATCGCGAACTACGCCGTACCCTCGAACATTGTGTACAAGGTCGATCCCATCCTCACCGATCGCCGTTTCAACGCGATTCCAGTGCGGATCATCATCGATAAGAGCGGAAGGGTCCGTCACGTGCACGTCATCAGTGCATTCGCCGATCAGGCGACGAAGATCACGGATGCGCTCCTGCAATGGACATTCAAGCCGTACACGAAGGATGGGCAGCCGGTCGAGTTGGAGACTGGCATCATGTTCCGATCCGGAAGGAATGGAACGGAGACAACGCGAACGGCTGCGTCGACGAACGATTGATTACTTTGGCGTGAGCAAGAATGCGTGTTGCTCGCCGCCTAACAAGCCGTATCCGACGATCTGTCCGGTATCGTCGATCGCGGTGGCGACACTCAGTGTCCATCCGGACCGCGATGCGACCAGCCTGTTCAGATCCGTCATTTTTCCGTTGCGGTACAGAAATGCGTGATCGGAACCGCTCGCCATCGTCGCGTAGCCGACGATCTCGGTTCCGGTGGAATTGAGAGCCAGCGCGTTGCTGTAGAACCCTCCCAGCTCGCCGAGGTCGCGCATCTCTCCGCCGCTGTAGAGGAATGCGTGCGCTCGGACATTGCCGCTCAGATAGGCCTGGCCGACGATCTGTCCCGCGGAATTGATCGCGTTGCCCACGCTCCAATCACCGCCGAGAGTGCCGATGCTGACCATCGTTCCGTTCTCCCAAAGAAACGCCAGGAAGTTCCAATCGGCGTCGTACGAGTATCCGGTGATCTGTCCACTGGAGTTGATGCCGCGGGCGGTGCTCATCTTCCCGCCTAACGTCCCCAGGTCCTGCATCCGACCGCCGCTGTACAGAAATGCGTGCTCCTGCTTCGCGGCATTGCGCGAGCTTCCAACGACCTGACCCGAATCGTTCAGCGCGTAGCCAATCGAATAGTTCGCGCCGAGATTGCCGAGATCGATGAGCTGTCCGTCGGTCAGCAGGAATGCCTTGTAGCCATGGTCGTAATAGAAACCGGTGATCTGCGACGCACCGTTGACCGCGACCGCGGAGCTTTGCGTGCCTAACGACGTGCCGAGGTCGGTCATCGTGCGTCCGCTGTAAAGGAACGCGTGATATTCGTCTTCCGCCGTTTCAGAAACGCCGACGACCTGTCCCCAACCTCCGATGCCGTTGGCCTGGCTGTACGTGCCGCCTAGAACACCGAGGTCTCCGATGGCGTAGGTTTGGGCGGGTGCGGAAATCGCGGCGAGAGTCGATACCATCCAGCCGGCGAGCGCGAGAGATGATCGAGCCATGGGTCGCCTCCCCTCCCCGCAGGTTGCAACTGGCGTACCCTGCCGCAAAGCGTTGTTTGACGTCGTGATACCTTCGGTGCGTGAACTACGACTTTGATTTCGCGGTTGCCGGCGGTGGCCCCGCCGGAAGCTCGGCAGCCATTGCGCTCGCGCAACGCGGACACTCGGTTGTTCTGTTCGAACGCGAGGCCTTCCCCCGCTTTCACATCGGGGAGTCGCTCCTCTCCACGGCCAACGACGCCTTCGCCGTCCTCGGCCTGGCGGAAAGAATGGCGGCGGCGAATTTTCCGGTCAAATGGGGCGCGCGGCTTTTCACGCACGACGGGATGAGCGGACGCGGCGTCGACTTCGCAACCGTCACGGAAGTCATGCGGCCGCAGACCTATCAGGTGCCTCGCTCCGAATTTGATCGCATCCTGATGGAGCGCGCTCGCGAGGCCGGCGTTGATGTTCGCGAACGCCATCGCGTCACGGCCTGCGATTTCACGCCTGAGGCGGCCGTTCTCGAAGTTGAGCGCAACAATGAAGAACGCTTCACGATTCGGGTGCGCGCGCTGGTCGATGCCACCGGTCGACAGGGCCTCATCGCAAAGAAATTCAATCTGCGCACCGATGAACCGCGTCTCGCGAACATCGCCGTCTTCTCGCACTACTCGAACGTGCCCTTGATCGAGGGCGAGCGGCCCAACGACATCCGCATCGTGGCCCGCTCCGACTCGGGATGGTTCTGGCTCATCCCCATTTCGGCGGAGCTGATGAGCGTCGGCGTCGTCCTGCCGAAAAAGCTCTTCCTGCAGATGCCGGATGGCACGAACGAGGAACGACTGGAGCGCGCGATCGCCGACACGCCTCTGGTCGCCCGGTTGATGCAGGATGCCAGGCGGGAATGGCCCGTGCGGGTGGAAAAAGATTTTTCGTACCGCGCTTCGAGCTACGCCGGCGATCGCTGGATTCTGGCAGGCGACGCCGGTTCCTTTCTCGATCCGGTTTTCTCGACCGGCGTGTCGATCGCGATGGAATCGGGGATTGAAGCGGCCGCCGAGCTCGATCGCGCGCTGCGGCGCAACAATTTTTCCGCCCGGAGCTTCGCGGCTTTTTCCAGACGGCAGCGAAGACGCTACGAAACTTTCCGGCAATTCGTCATCGGCTTCTACTCGCCGCAGTTTCGCGATCTCTTCTTCGATCCCGAGCCGCCGCGAAGAATGTTTCAGGCGGTCGTCACTGTGCTCAGCGGGAGATGGAATGCTCGCTTGCGCACGCGTCTCATGAACGCAATTTTCTTCGCACTCGTTGCGCTGCAGAAACGCTTCACCTTCGTGCGTGGGCGCTTTCGACGCGATGCTACCGCCGGCTACCCGTAAGATCCCCGGCACTTCGTTCGCGATGGGATCGGAAGAGGGCGCCGACGATGAACGGCCCGTGCATCGCGTCTGGGTCGATGCGTTTCGAATCGGCGCGACACAGGTGACGAATCGGGAGTGGAAGCTCTTTCGCAAGTCGGAGAGCAACAACGATCCCGATCAACCGGTGGTCGGCGTTTCGTGGTTCGACGCCGTGGAGTACTGCAGATGGCTGGGCAAGGAATTCCGTCTGCCCACCGAAGCGGAATGGGAATGCGCGGCTCGAGGCGGAATCGAAGGCCAGCGATATCCATGGGGCGATTCGCCGCTCTCGAATTACGAAGAGCTAACTGCTCCGCGTCGGGCCGGGCAACGACCGCCTAACGCGTTCGGCTTGTTCGACATGTGCGAGAACGTCCACGAGTGGTGCAGCGATTGGTACGGCGCGGACTACTACCCGGTGTCGCCCGAACGAAATCCCTGTGGCCCCGCGACAGGAACGCGCCGCGCGTCGCGAGGCGGCTCGTGGCGGCATCAAGTAAAGTTCGCACGATGCGCAGCGCGGTCGAGCATCGCGCCCGAGTTTCAGTATGCCGATTACGGCTTTAGAATCGCGCGATCAGTGACAGATCGAATCCTCCTGACGACAGATACGCTGCGTCGGGAAATGGCGCCTGGCAAGGACGCGCGAAGCATGGGATTCACGCCAGGAACGATTCTTCTCGATCGCTATCGCATCGTCCACTTGGTCGGTAAAGGCGGAATGGCCGACGTGTACCGCGCCGACGATCTGAAAGTCGGCGAAGCCGTCGCTCTCAAATTTCTATCGGCAGACGCCACTGCCAATCCGCGCGCTCTCGAACGCCTGTACGCCGAGCTTCGACATGGGAGAAAAGTGGCGCATCCAAATGTTTGCCGGCTCTACGACATTGCCGAAGTCGACGGCCGGCGTTTCATCACCATGGAGTTTGTCGACGGCGAAGATCTGGCGTCGCTCCTCAGTCGCATCGAACGACTGACCGTCAAGAAAGCGCTGCGCGTCTCGCGCGATCTTTGCGCCGGCATCGCCGCCGCTCACGAAATGGGGCTTCTTCATCGTGACCTCAAGCCCTCCAACATCATGATCGATGGTCGCGGAACAACGAAGATCACCGACTTTGGGATCGCTGTCTTTACCAACGAAGTCTCGAGCGCGGAGCTGTGCGGAACGCCGAACTACATGGCGCCGGAACAACTCGCCCGCGGCAACGTTACCGTGAGATCTGACCTCTACTCGCTTGGGCTCATCATGTACGAGCTCTTCACTGGCGTTCCGGTGTTCGCGGCCAACACGCTTTCGGAGCTTATGGCTATCCACCGCGCCGAAAAGCGGCGGCCTTCAAGTTTTGTCAACGACATCGACCCGGCCGTCGAGCGCGTCATCCTGAGGTGTCTCGACGAAAATCCGGAGCAACGCCCGCCATCGGCTCGCGACATTCTCAGTGCGCTTCCCGGTCGCAACGCGATCGACGCTGCGGTTGAGGATGACGAGACCCCGTCGCCGCAAATTGTCGCGGCAGCCGAAATCTCGGCGGCACTGTCCGGCCGTACTGCCGCGACGTTGCTCGCCGCTGTCGCTCTCGGTCTGGCCGCGATTCTGGTACTGACCCCACTGACGATGTTTTACGCGCAGGTGCCACTGGACAAATCGCCGGACGTATTGGCCGACAAAGCGGAACGCCTGGCCGAGACCCTCGGTATGAAGACGACCGGTTTGCGGCGCTACTCGTGGTTTGAGCGCGACGACGCCTATCTGCGCTCCATACTGACCGCAGGGCGAGATCTCCGGAGCGTGACTCCGGGAGCGCTGGAATACGTTTCCTACTGGGCGTCCAGGAGCGTCATCCCGCAGAACGTGACTGGACGACTGCAATTCGAGCCGGCGGCTCTCGATCGTCTCGATCGCGTCATTCTCGACTCATCCGGTCGACTGAAATCATTTCGGCGCAGCGACGCCGTTCGACTTCCAGCTGTTCCTCGCGCTCCGCCGGCCGGAGATACCTCTCCGCTGGCAGCCGAATTAGGCCTGGCATCGCCCTGGGGGAGCGCCGCCTTCGTCGTGATTCTTCTCGCGACAATCATCATTGGAATCAGTGTCGTTCCGCGGAACGTACGTCGCGGCCGAATCGATCGATCCGGCGGTTTGAAACTCGCGGTGGGTGTGACTGTCATCTGCGTCCTCTCCTGGGCCTGTGGTGCCGACCACTCGACGCGACTTCAGAACGAGTTGCTGATGATCATTACCGGCGTCGGCAGCTCGCTCTTCTTCGCGGCCGTCATCTGGATTCTCTATTCGGCGCTCGAACCTTCACTCCGCAGTCGCGCGCCGCGGATGCTCGTCGCGTGGAGTCGCTTGCTCATTGGACGATTCGGCGATCGCCTGGTGGCTCGCGACATCCTCATCGGTATCGTGGTCGGAATCGCGTGGAACTTGTGGTGGCGATTCGCGAATCTTTCTCCAAGACTCTTCGACATGCCGGCTTTGTTGCCGTACGGCACTGTCTTTGACGCATTTTCGAGCGTTCGGGGGGTGGCATTGCGCTTCTTTTCGCTGCAGCGCACATCCATCCTCTTCGGCCTCGGCTCGGCATTCATCTTTGCCTCCTGGCTGGCGCTGATCCGCCGAACGTGGATCGCGCTCTTCCTGACCGGCGTCCTGGTCGTCCTTATCGCCTTTCCGACCGTCCCCCGCGTGTATACGCAGGACACGTGGTTCGTACTCGTTTTTTCAATCGGAGTCGCGGCCATCATGCTGTGGACGATGGCACGCTTCGGTCTGCTGGCGCTGATCGTGGCGATCTTCGTGCATTTTCAGCTCGCGGCGTTTCCCCTCACGCTCGATCTCGACTCGTGGTTTGCCGGCCGATCAGCGTTGGCGATTGCAGTGGTGCTGTGCGTGGCCGGATGGGCAGCGCTCACCTCATACGACCCGCGGGCGCGGTTCGCGCCGGCTTAGCGCTCGCGGTCGAGTGTCGTCGTCGAAATGGCGAGCAAACTTCGTCGAAAGATGACCCGCACCCCGCCCACGTCAAACTCGGCACCGTCGGCCAGATCGGCTGTCTCGATCGCTTTGCCGGAGACAAACGTTCCGTTCTTGCTGCCGAGGTCCTCGAGTGTGACGCGGTCGGCGGCGACGGTGAGCCGCGCGTGGTGACGCGACACGGTCGAGTCATCGATGAACACGGAAGCGGCCGGATCACGCCCAATGACATTTTCCCCTTCTGAAAGCGCGGTCGTGCGGCCATTACAGTCGAGGAATCCGGACTGTTTTCGTTCAAGCACGGGCGCTGCAACCTCGGTTGCCTCTCCGCAGAACGAATAGCCGAAAGCGAACAGCGTCCGGATGAAGCGAGGGGCGCGCGCATCATCGCCGAGAGCTTCGCGCAGCTCCTTGACGACGCTGGCCAGAGTGGCCTCGGAAACGAACGTGCCCTCCCACACTTCGTCGTGCAACTGTTCTTTCGAGATGGCATTCGGCCGCTTCGTGATCAGAACTTCCAGAAGTCGGAACCCCTTCGGCGCTAGATGCACGGGCGAGCCCTCACGAAGGAGCATGCGGCGGCCCCAATCGAGCTCGAATGCGCCGAACCGTAAATTGTTCACTTGAACAGCGATCATTGTGCCTCAATCCCGCGAATATTCGAATCCGTCGTCGAGGAGATAGGGATTGGCGCGATTCGCCTCGATGAGCCTTACAACGGCGGCTGAATCACGCGTCTCCGTCGGCACTACCCTGCTGTTGATTTGCCTCACAGTCAATCGCCGACCGTCGCCGGAAAGCTCCCAGGCGAAGTAGAGGTATCTGCCGCATGTTCGGACCGAGGCCAGCGGAGTGCCGGCGATATCGGAATGATGGGCAACATACACATCGCCTTCGTAGAAGATCACGTATCGCGAATCGTCGATGCGCTGAATCCTCAACTTTTCGCTCTCACGGCCGGCCACCAGCGGAGTCCAGGTCGCGAGCAGTCGCGGCTCGACGCGGCGCGTTGGCGCTTCGGTGATCGGAACATCGTAGTCGCAACCGGCGAAAACGAGAGCGCAGACAAGAACGGGAACCGAGAGAATGCGGTTCATCAGTCACCTCCGTCATGACTGAAGATCGCGTCCGAGGCCGCGAAGGTCTTGGTGATGTTCTGGGAATCTGATGGGGAGTTAGAACCGGTACCGGACTTCAGCCGTCAGCTCGCGTCGAATGATGTCGCCAAAGATGTGCTCTTTGATCCGGCGGTCGAGAAGATTTGTGCCCTTGGCCAGGACGTCAACGTTGTGTCCAACCGGCACGCCGACAGCCGCGTCGACCATGATGTAGGAGCGCGTCGTCCCCCAGAATCGCGAGTCGAGCACGTCCGCCCAGAATGCTTTGTCGCAGTAACTGACATCGCCCGACGCAAACCATCGCGCCTGACGGATGTTCGCAAGCAACGAGCCCTGATATCTCGGCGGGCGATTGACCTGCAGCGGGATTGTCGACTTGTTGGTGATCTTCGGATTCTCTTCGTACGTCAACGAAGCTTTCGTCGAAAAAGCCGTGCTCCAGTCGTTGTCCCACGACACCTCGAGACCCTGGTCGACAACGCGTCCGACGTTGAGAAAGCTGAATGTCTTCGGAAGAGTCGTCGGATAGAACTCGGTCGGCACGAAGACGATGTTGTTCCTGGTCAAGTTGCGATAGGCCGATGCCGTGAAGAAACCGTGACGCGCTGTCGAAACGTTGTAGCCGATTTCGAAAGCGTCCACCAGCTCCGCCCGCAAGTCGGGATTGCCGACTGCATGCGTGACGAAGACGATCTTCCCTACCGAATTCGGGATCGATGTGTCGAGGAAGTTGTCGACCAGAGAAGGCGATCGATAGGCGCGGTTGTACGCGATGTGAATGGCCTGATCGGGACGCGGCTTGTACACCAGGCTCGTTCGTGGGGAGAACGCTGTGCCGAGGGTATTGAATCGATCGATGCGCGCGCCGACGTAGGCGGTGAGATTGTTGGTGAGGATCGCGGAGTCTTCGGCGAACACGCCGATTTCGTTGCGCTCATGCCCCTGCGGGGCGATTGAAAGATCGAAACGGCTGTCGCGGACGCTTCCGCCGTACACGATCAATTGTTTCGTGCCGATCGCATGACGGCTCGTCGCTTCGGCAGCGTAGGTGTCCATCGCGAACGAGAAATTGAGCCCGTTGATGAGATTCGGAGCGTCTCCGCGCAGTCGATTCCAATAGGCCTTGGCATCGAAAGAGTTGGTGTTCCGATCGACCTCTGCGTATCCGACGTACGTTCCCGGCTCAATCAGGAATGGACCTAGGCGCGAATGAAAGATGCCGGTTGTGCCGCCGTATCCGATCTTGTATGACCACAGCGGCTCCGATCCCGATCCCCAGTCGAATCGCAAATCGGCCTTCGGCTGTCGCGTTCCTTTATTTTCGAAGCCGTAATTCGGCAGCGTATCGTCGCGCTGCCAGGCGTGCTGCTCGAAAAAACTGCCTGATGCTTTGTAGCTGTAACGATCGAACACCTCGGCCCAAAGAACAGACGCCGATCGTGTGCCGACTTGTCCCGCCGCGAGAGTTGCCGATCCGCCTTTGAGCTCGCGCGGCGATTTTGTGCGCACGTTGATGACGCCCGAGAGCGCATTCGGTCCCCACAATGCAGAGCCGGGACCGCGAAGGATCTCGATCTGTTTGATCTCGTCGATATTCACGGGCAGGAAGTCCCACAACACCACGCCGTAGAAATCGAGATAGGTCGAGCGGCCATCGAGCAGCGTGAGCTCGCGATGCTCCGCGACTCCGCTCGCGCCTCGCGAACGAATGCCGACGTCGCGAGCGGATGTGTGCACGATGTTGATGCCCGGCTCACCGCGCGCGAGATCGGCGATGTTGCCGGCCGCTGACATCGCGATCTGCTTCTGATCGATGACGCTGACCGACTGCGGCGCGTCTAATACCGACCCCCTGTCGTGCGTCGCAACCACCACGATCGTCTCGCCTTGTTTGGGCAGCTCCTGCGCGAGCGCGATCCACAGCAGCACTGACAGCATGGCGTCAATGTAGACCTCGCCGCGGCCGCTGTCAGCGGCCCCAGAAGAATCCCAGAACTTCCGCACTTGGCCCCCATCTCTTTGGAGCAGACAGCGCCGAACTTGGTCTCACAAGGAGGCCGCCATGCTCCGTCTGATTCGTTCCGCGATCCTGTTTGCGTTTTTCATCGCTCGCGCTGCTACCAATGCGCAGTCACGCCGCAGTAATGCGCCCACGCTCCACGCCCAGCCGACCTACATCGCGGCGGTGGTGTCGTGAGCTTCGAAGCGGTCTCCGATCACGTGCGGTTTCTGCAAATGTTTTTGACTGCGCCGCGGACCGTCGGTGCCATCGCTCCGAGCAGCTCCATCCTTGCAGCGGAGATCGTCCGCCAGGCCGGAGTCGCGGATGCCCGGACGATCGTGGAGCTCGGCGGAGGGACGGGGGCGTTCACGGAGCGGATCACACGAGAGGCAAGCGAGGACGCGAAGATCCTCTCCATCGAAGTGAACCCGACCTTCGCCGAGATCCTGGCATCGCGCTTTACGCAAGTGCAGGTCATCGCCGATTCCGCCGAGCGCGTCGGGGATCATCTCCGTGCCGCCGGCAGGACTTTCGCCGACTGCGTCATCAGCGGATTGCCGTGGGCGGCATTCGACGGCGATCTTCAGTCACGGCTGCTAGCGGCGATCAACGGCATCCTGGGCGTCGGCGGGACGTTCGCGACATTTGCATACCTGCACGCTTCGTGGCTGCCGACGGCGCGTCGGTTTCGCGATCGCCTGGATGCGAATTTTGCGACCGTCCATGCCACGCCGGTGGTGTGGCGGAACGTCCCGCCCGCGTTTGTGTATCGATGTACTCGATGAATCGGTCCGCCTCGACACACGCATCGCGGGCGCGATTCTCATCGCGCTTGCGGTGATCCTTGCGCTGAAGTGAGCCGATAGACCTCGCGCGACGGCTTGAGCGGACGCATCATCCAGTACGGGCGGCGCGTGCCGTCGGGTGAATGTGTCGACGCCGGCCGCGTCCTGGCCATCCATTCTTTATAGGCATCCCGCGATTTCGCGACGTCAACCGACACGTCGCCGTATTGGTCGCTCGGGTCCGCTTTCCGAATGCGGACCGCCTGATGCCAGCAGTGCATGCCCGAGATCGGATCGGGTTGCACTGCGAAGGTGAGGTTCTGATGCACGCCCGCGTCGGTCCACCAGATGCGTTCGGTGTCGGCATCGCGCGACTGGTAAGGCTGCACGCCGGTTTCGCGGCGCAGAAACCATCGGCTGCCCTCGCGATCCAGTTTCACGGTCGCCATCATCTGCCGCTGTCCGTGATCGGAAGTTTTCCAGCGGCCCATGTGATGGCTGCACGCCACCACGCCCGGACGAATGCCTTCTGTCACCCAGGCCTTGACGATGAAGTGCCCGATGCGCGTTTCCACGCGAACGAGCCCGCCATTGCCGACGCCGATGCGCTTGGCGTCGATGGGATGGATCCACAGCGGATTGGTGTGCGCGATCTCGTCGAGCCATTTCGAATTCGCGCTGCGGGTGTGGATCTGCACCGGCAGACGAAAAGTCGGAATGAGCGGCATCTCGCCCGGCTGCAGGTTTTCGGGATGCACGTGACTGCGCGTGTAGCCGGGAGTGGCCATCTCCGGCCATCCCCAGTCGGCGAGCGTCTTGGAGTAGAACTCGAGCCTGCCGCTGGGCGTCGGAAATCCGCGCCTGACGACCCCGTCGAACTGCACCCCGATCGCCCGCCTTCCCTCGGCATCACCTTCTGGCGACGGCGTCGCGACAACGTTCATCGCGTCCGGTTTCGGCGAGCGCGTGAAGACGCGCCCGTGCGCATCGGTGTGCACGTCGGCGAGCTCAGATTGCGCAACGGCTTCCTCATGCACCGCGCCGACATTGCGCTTCACTTCGAACGCGCCGCGCCGCCGCATCCAATCGAGTGGCGTTGTCGAGTCTTGTGCGGCTTTCTCGCGCAGCCCCGGCACGGAATGCTCGAATATATGTGCATAATATTCATCTATATTTAATTTCGTGCCGGGCTGTTTCTTCGATTCAAACCATCTGCGGATTCCGAGTTTCCCATCCGGATCGACGCGCCACGAAACTTCGATCCAGAATTCGTTTTCTTCCCACACCTCGCCCGGATTCACCTCGCGCGTGTCCTTGATGTGCGTGCCGAGGCGCTCCTTCACGGCGCGCATGATGGGCTGACGAAATCCGATCCATTGCGCGTCGTGCGTCTCGTAGGAATGGAGATCGTGGCGCTCCGATCCGATGCCCACCGGCAGGATGTAATCGGCGAAATAGGCGGTCTCGCTCCACGTCGGCGTGAGCGCGACGTGGAGTCCGATCTTCGATTCGTCGGTGAGCGCTTCGATCCACGAGAAGCCGTCGGGATTTGTCCACACCGGGTTGTAGACGCGGCTGAAGTAGACCTCCAGCTTGCCGCGACCATCCTGAAGAAGATGAGGAAGGAGAAACGACATCTCGTTGCAGGAGAGCGGGAACTCGTCGGGCCAGGTGAGATCGTTCCACTTGGGCGGATGCGGCGGCATATACATCGGACGCGGTACGAACTTGTTCCATCCGTTGGGAAAGGTGCCGCCTTCGGTGCCGATCGCGCCTAACAAGGCGTTGAGCATGAAGAGAGCGCGGGCGACCTGCCAGCCGCCGAGGTTTCCGGAGGTCGCGGAGCGCCAGGTGTGCGTGCTCAGTCGCTTTCCGGCCGACGCCACCAGTTCCGCCACCCTCTCGATCGTTGCGGCCGCGATGCCCGATTCCTTTTCCGCGAACTCGAATGTGTACGACGCGTAAAGCTCGCCAAGCTTGCGCTCGAATTCTTCGAAGGTCGCGGCCAGCTCGTACCAATTCCACCATCGTCGAACGAACTCGCGATCGTAACGATGGTTGCTGATGATGTAGTTCGCGATCGCGAGCAGGATGGCGGCCTCGCTCCCCGGCCAGGGTGCCAGCCAATGATCGGCGTGGGTGGCGGTGTTGGAGAGCCGCACATCGAAGACGATCAGCTTCGCGCCGCGCGCCTTCCCCTCCATCACGCGCTGCGCGTGCGGATTGAAGTAATGGCCCGATTCGAGATGCGCGCTGATGAGAAGGATGACATCGGCATTGGCGTGATCCGGGCTGGGCCGGTCCCATCCCATCCAGAATTGATATCCGGCGCGCGCGCTGGAGGAGCAGATGTTGGTGTGCGAGTTGTGGCCGTCGACTCCCCACGCCGCCAGCACGCGCTCGGTGTAGCCGTCTTCACCGGGCCGGCCGACGTGATACATCACTTCGTTCGGGCGTCCTCCCGCGATAGCGTGCCGGATTCGCGACGCGATGTCGTCGAGCGCTTCATCCCACGTCACGCGGCGCCACCGATTTTCGCCGCGTTTTCCCTCGCGACGCAGCGGATAGAGAATCCGATCGGGATCGTTGGCCTGATTGAGCGTGGCAGGACCTTTGGCGCAGTTGCGACCGCGCGATCCCGGATGTTCCGGATTGCCTTCGTACTTGCGAACTTCCAGCGTCTCGCGATCGACATAGGCCAGCAGTCCGCACGCCGACTCGCAGTTGAAGCACGTGGTCGGCACGAGCATGTAGTGCCGCTCGACCCGCTTCGGCCAGGCGACCGATTCCAACTCCGTCCAGTCATCCCACTTTTCGAGTGGGGGATACGATCGCAGACTCATGCCAGCGGCACCGCCTGGGCCGCGCCCACGTGGGCATGCTCCGATGCGAGAAGTCCGATGAGAATGAGAATCGCCGCCGCGGTCGGCGGCACTCCACAAAGACCTGCGAATTGAAGCACGACGCCGATGACGAAAAAGACTCGATATTTGCCGCGGACCATTTCGCGGACGGCGAGTCTTGCGTGGGCCGTCGGATGTGGCGTGGCGACTTCGGCGAGGATCAAAATCAGATGCGCCGCAGCCGCGATCGCGAGCAAAGGCATGAGCCGCAACACTGCACTGCCTGCGACGATGCACTGCACGAGATGACGCACCGGCAGCAGCGGGTTTTGCCAAAGATCGCGGGCCTTCGCCTGCGCGAAGAGAAATGCTGTGTAGGTTCCGGCCGCAGCGGCGATCGGAATTCCGATAAACGCAAGCCACGATGGTGACCACAGCAGATCGACTCCGATCACGACCCCAAACGCGGTCAAAATAACGGCGCCGCGCACGAGCCAGCTTCGCCACTGCGGACGCGTCAGGATCATGTAGAAGCGCCCCGGATGCTCGAGGTCGCCCACCAGCAGCAGCAGCGTGATCGCGAGAAAAATCGCGGAGATGGCCGGCGCCATGCGACCGCTCATGGCCATAGCGGATGCCACGAGATACGTTCCGGCTGCAATCGCTTTCGTCCAAATGTACAAACTGACCGGCCAGCCCCACGGCGCGCGATGCGGAACGTCGTAGGAGAGCATAGCCGCCGCGACATTGTTCGCGAATCCAGGATGACCGGAGCTCACGCCGCCTCCCTGCTCGCTCCACATGAAAATTCCGCCCTCGGGTCGCGTCGCCGCCAGAGGATCCAGGGTCGCCTGATGCGCGCCCTTGTAGAACAGCTTCGGATACGTTTCTTTCTCCGGACGGCGCACCGCCACGACATCGCGATTGACGTACTTCGAGACGCGCGATTCCGGATCCTTCAAATTCCCGACGATGATGGCCTCGGTCGGACAGACGATGACGCACGCCGGCTCCAGTCCGACCTCGATCCGATGGGCGCAGAAATTACATTTCTCCGCCGAGTGGTCTTCGGGATTGATGAAGATGGCATCGTAAGGACAGGCCGCGATACAGGCCTTGCATCCGATGCAGATGCTTTTGTCGAAGTCGACGATGCCGTCCGGCCGGCGGAACATGGCCGTGGTCGGACAGGCGGTCACGCACGGCGGGTGATCGCACTGATTGCAGCGCGTGACCTGAAAGGCGCGTCGTGCAGTTGGAAACTGACCGACATCGACCGACTTGACGTACGTCCGGTTGACGCCCAGCGGGACCGCATTTTCGGATTTGCAGGCCGTGCTGCAGGCGTGGCAACCGATGCAGCGGGTCTGGTCGATGACCTTCCCCCATTGCACCAATTCCGTCATGCGCAAGGAATTATCACCTAAATCGGCCCAATCGGAGGCTCCCGACCGCCTTGACAATTATCGCAAATAGCCATATATTGCATATTGCAATGATACTAGGCGAAAAACTCCGAGAGCTACGAATCGTCGAGGGGGCCGCCCGCGGCCTCAGCCGCGAGCTGACACAGGCCGAGGTCTCGCGTGGAATCGAGAACGAGCTGGGTGGCCGCGTCAGCCAGTCGTACTTGTCACAGATCGAAAACGGCACGCGGCCGCATCTGACCGCCACCACCCGCATGCTCCTCGCCCGCTTCTTCCACGTGCATCCCGGTTATCTCGTCGATGACATCGAAGGCCTGCCGCTGCACGTCGGACGGCGTCTACGGACCACTGCCGATGACCGCCTGGACGCCTGGCTGATCGACGGCGCCGAGGAATGGAGCGAGGATGGCGCGCTGCGCAACGCTCTGCTCGCCATCGCGAAGCATCCCGAGTCGCGCAAGTGCATCCTGCTGCTGGGCTCCTTGGTCGAGAATCGCGAGCTGATCGACCATCTCTGCAAGGCTTTCGACGTTCAGGCCACGCCGCCCGTCAAGACGCGCCGCCGTCACGGCTCAAAACGAAAACCTTAAACCTTCTCGATTCCCCCCAACGAAAGGAGTCACCATGACCGCCTTCACCAGTGTCCCCCGCTTCCGAGTCGAGTCTGATTTTCTCGCGCGCGTGCGCTCGAGATTCGGAAAGACGATTCGATTCACGCTTCTGATCGTCGTGCCGCTGCTGATCGTGCGCGGCTGCGCAACCACGTACGTCGCGCCCGATCAGGTTGGGCTGCGCCAGGTCTCGTTCGGCCCGCACAAGGGCCTGCAGAAAACGCTGGTTGGATCGGGCTACCGCCGCGAGATCGTGGGCTACGAGCACATCTTCACCTTCCCTCGCGATCTGCAGGTCATCGAATTCACGAACAACCCTGTCGAGAGCGAACAGCGGCATCGCGTAATGGCGGCGATCAACTGTCCCACGGTTGATGGGTACCCGGTCAGCATCGACGTCAGCGTTCTCTACCGGATCGCGAATCCTTACCTGGTCGTCACGCGCTTCGGTTTCGGGAAGGCTTACGAAGACAGCGTCGTGATCCGCTTTACCGATCCCGGCGTCAAGCATCACCTGGGCGAGCTGCGAGCGGAGGAGTTCTATCGCGATCGCCGGGCTGAAAAAGTCAACGATCTGCGACGCGAGCTGGCAGCCCGCTTTGCCGAAAACGGCCTGCAGCTCTCCGACGTGGTTGTACGTCAGTACGACTACCCCTCGACGTTCCAGAAGCTGACGGAGCAGAAAAAGATTCAGGATCAATCCGTCCTCGCCAATCGCGCCCTGGCCAAACAGGCCGAGGTGCAGACGCGGCTCAATCAGATCAGCGCCGAAGGGCAAAACCTCATCAACGTCAAGACGGCCGAGTTTCAAGCGCAGATCACCGAGATCAACGCGCTGAAAGACTTGTACGAGAGGCAGAAACACGCCGAAGGCGACCTGCTGGTGCGGAGCGCGGAGGCGGCGGGCTCGGCGCAGATCAATCGCGCCATGGAGGGCGCCGGCTCCGAAAAGCTGCTGCGGTTGCGCAAAGGACTCGCGCTTCTCAACGCCATCCAGGGACCGATCTACATCACCGAAGATCCGACCGATGTCGGTCGCATCTCGAGAAATCATCAGTAACAGGAGGCATCCATGAAACGAGCACTCATTCTTTTCGCAACCATCGTGACGATGACGTCCTGCGTGCCGCACCACACCAGTGCGACACAGGTTGGCGTCCGATTCAACAAGATGACCGGCTCGGTCGAGCGCGCCGATCCCGGTGCGACGTACTTCTTCGCGCCGTTCGTCAATGACTGGAAGACCTTCGACGTCTCCACGCAGAACCTGGTGATGACGGCCCAGTCGGACACCGGCGATCGATCGGGCAAAGACGATCTACGCTTCAAGACGCGTGATGGAAATGACATCGAGACCGACGTCACCGTCCGGTGGCGCGTCGATCCGGCACGCGTGGAGTTTTTGTGGAAGGAAGTCGGTCCAAGCACGGCCGACATCAAGGACCGGCTCATCCGTCCGCTGGCGCGCGGCTACGTGCGCGACGTGCTCAATCGTCTCGATTCGGAGGAGTTTTACAATCCTGATCTGCGGTTTCGGGCAGCAGCCTTCGCGACTGAAACGCTGGCCGACCATCTGAAACCCTACGGCGTCATCATCGAACAGGTCATCCTCGGCGACTTCGCGTTCAAGAGCGAATACCAGAACCTCATCAATCAGAGGAAGGAAGCCGAGAAGCAGGCCGAGAAGCTCGAAGCCGAGATCCTCGCGACCCGAGAGGCGAATCAAGCAAACCTGCAGTCGAAGATCGCCGAGCTGACGCAGCATCTCACCGCCGCCAATGGTCAATTGGCGCAGGCACGCCGGGCGGCTGACGCCTATCTCGTTCAGAAGCAGCAGGCGGCGCGCGCGACCACCATCGAGAAAACTGCGATCGCGGAAGGAATCCGCAGGGAACGAGCGGCTTTGAACGGCAGCGCCGGCGACGCGTATGTCACTCTGCAGTTGATCGACGCGCTGAAAGACAAGGAGATCCGGCAGATCCCTCGCCTGCCCAACGGCAACGTCATTGTCGACGGCAACAAGCTGCTCCAGCAGTTGGGTGTGATTCGTTATCAGAATCAAAAGGATGAGCAGTAATCGGAGGATGCCATGCTGAATCTGATCGGAAGCGAATTCGATGTCGCCAACCTGGTGCATGCGGTGCTCGCGGATTGCGAGCACCGACGGCGGGCCGTGCCGGAGGATCTGGCCAAAGCGATGGAAGCCAACGCGCGCCGGAAGCTGGCCACAGCGCGACTGGCATTCGACGAGGCGGGCGGCGATCCTGCGTACTGGACGACCGTCGAAGACGAAGTGCTGCACACCGCGCTACCGCAGTACGTGGAGATCGCCGAGCGGCAGAATCGTCTCGAGCGCGCGTCTTACGACGTCTGGCGCCACGGCGATCTGCTCGCGCGCGCGACCTTCACGCTGATCGGCCTGACGGTCGGCGGCATCATCGTGAAGGTGCCGTTCATCCCGATTTTCATCGACGCGTTTGCATTCTTCCTCGCGATCTGTGGATGGTTTTATCCCGATCTGAAGAAACTGTTCTACGACTTCCGCTACACGCGCCGGCTGAACGCCATCCTCGCCGAAGCAATTCAGTTTCAGCGCCGAAGCAGCATGCAGTTCGTCACTATGCAGTCGCTGAATCGGATGATCGGAAAACTGTAGGAAGCATCTTCATGACGGCATTGACCACCCGATCGCATCGGGCATTGCCGAACTCGAAGAGCGACTCGACGGTGATGCCGGCGCGCTTGTAAAGATTGTCGCGGAGCATCGCTCGCGCGCGGTGCAGTCGCGTTTTGACCAGATCTTCCGAAATGCCCAGCGAGTCGGCGGTCTCGGTGGTGCTGAGGCCTTCGACTTCTCGCATCACAAAGGCAACCCGAAACGCATCGGGTAAAGATTCGACTTCCTCTTCCATCACCTGCCGCAGCTCTGAAGCGGCGGCCTGCCGCTCGGGATCAGGCGTTTTCCTATCGGCCACGTCATACTCCTCACCTTCCTCAAAGGGCAGGCCCTGCCTGCGCCGATGTCCGAGAGCCTCGTTCACCGCGATGCGCGTCAGCCAGGTCGAGAACTGCGCGTTGCCGGCGAATTGATCGAGATGCGTGTAGGCGTTCAGATACGCCTGCTGCACAACGTCTTCGACCGCGTCGTCGGAGCGGAGGATCGCGCGAACGGCGCGGTACATCCGCTGGTTATGCCGGCGCATGAGCGTCTCGAAGAGGGCTGGGTCGCCGTCGAGAACGCGCCTGACGACTTCAGAGTCGGTCATATCGTATTAGATGCCCGCCGGCCGAAAACGTGACACTGTCACCAAACCGCGGTTCGCGACTCCAATCGTTTAGGAGGAAAACATGGATTCACGAATCAATTCCGCGTTGTGGACCCTTCGAATCGCGTTCGGACTCACAGCGCTGCTGGCCGGACTCGACAAATACTTCAATCTGCTCACCAATTGGGAGAAATACGTCAGCCCGCTATCTCCGCTGCCAGCCGCGGCATTGATGCACATCGCAGGCGCGATCGAAATCGTCGTAGGCATCGTCGTTCTCGCCGGTTTCACACGCCTCGGCGGCTACGTCGTTGCGGCGTGGCTGGCCCTGATCGCAGTCAACCTCATCACGACCGGGCAATACTTTGACGTCGCGGTGCGCGATGTGGTGATGGCGTGCGGCGCATTCGCGCTGGCGCGATTGTCAGAAGTGCGACAGGAGCAGATCGCTCCTGCAGCGAAGCGTGTGCCGTCGATGGCTTAACAAGCGCGGGCGTTCCGACGCGCCGCATCAGGTCGATGAAGCGAGGATCTTTGCGCAAGGTGTCGAATCGGGGATCCACCCCGATCCAGATCATTCACCCGGTTCGCGTTTGATATCCGCGTTCGAGCGCCGCAAGAGCCTTCTCATCTTCGCCGAGCACGTGATAGATCAAGCCGACGGTGTAAAAACACACGAACCGTTTTTCAGCCGCGGCCTGAAGTTGTTGCAGCATCGAGCGCGCGATGTCCGGACGTCCGGCCGCGGCGTATAGATACGCCGTTAATGCGCGAGTCAACTGCGTCGGCTTCATCGCGATCGCCTGATCGGCAGCTTGAAGGGCGGCCGACTTCTCTCCCCGGCCGAGAAGGCCATAGGCGAGCATGCAGTACGCCAAATCATTATTCGGCGTGATGCGAATGGCTTTCCGCGATTGTTCGATCAGCAGAGTCCACTGCTGCCCTTGTTGAAGGAGGCCCAGGGCGTGCGGATTGTGGCTTTCAGCAAACGGATCGAGCTGGCGCGCGCGGGCGGCCTCCATCAAACCATCGCGGATGCGACCGGATGAGACGAGCAAAACGGCGTAATCCATACGAGCCTCAGCGAGATTCGGATCGAGCGCAATGGCGCGTCTGAACTCGCGCTCTGCCTCCGCCCAATTCCAGTAATACTCGAGGAGCATCCGACCGAGGATCGCGTGCGCCTCGGGGACATTAGCGTTGAGCTGCAATGCTCGTTCGACTGCCGCTCGTGCCTTCGGAACGATCTCCTCAGGCGCGAGATCGACCGTCGACTGGGAATACAGCGCGAGCGCAAGCTCGGTATTCACCAGCGCCGAATTGGGATCGCTGGCAGCCGCTTGCTGCATGTATTGAACGGCTTCGCGTCGATTCGCCGCGCCGCCGCTCGTGAGAAGAAATCGGGCGCGCAACAAGGCTTCTTTGCCTCGTTCGGTCACGGGACCTACGACGCTGCGCGGGCTGACCGGTGACGTGACGGTTTTGACCTGCACCGCGTTCGCGACGTCGCGCGCAAGCTCGGACTGCATGGCAAGAATGTCATCGACGGTGCGGTCATACGTTTCCGCCCAAACCTGCGTGCCATCGGTGGCACGGACCAGTTGAGCTGCGACGCGAACGCGATCGCCCGCCCGCCGCACACTCCCCTCGACGATGTAATCGACGCCCAGCTCGCGTCCGATCGTCCGCACGTCGGCGTTGGCCTTTTTGTAGCGCATCGCTGAGGAGCGCGCGATGACGCCGAGGCGGTCGGGTGAAACGCGACCGAATTCGGTGGTCGTGTCTTCGGTCAGGCCATCCGTGAAGTACTCCTGCGCGGCATCACCGCTCATGTTTTCGAATGGCAGGACTGCAATCATCATCCGATCTTTCGCCACGGCGACCGGGGCAGCCTCATGACGACCCCTCGTGACAAACCAACTACCGATGATCACGATCGCAATCAGCGCGACGCCGCCGATTGCCGGCCATTTCCGATTCGCTCGCTTTCGAACCGAAACCGCCGACTTTGCGGATGATGTGTCGCGCCGCAGCCGCAACAGCGCTGCGCGGAGCTCGGCCGCGCTCTGCACGCGCAATTCCCGATCTTTTTCGAGTGCGCTGAGAATGACCTGATCGAAGTCGTGCGGCAGCTCGCCGTTGATTTGAGACGGCGGAGGAACATCGCCGTTGACGATGGCATCCGCGATGATCGATGACGTCGCCCCACGGAACGGACGGACACCGGTGGCCATCTCGTACAACACCGCGCCGAGGGAAAAAAGATCGGACCTCGCGTCGACAGCCTCGCCGCGCGCCTGCTCCGGCGACATATACGCGATCGTGCCGATGGTCGTGCCTGGTTTGGTGAGATGTTCGGCCTGCACGTCGGTGGCGCTGGCGGGAGTCGCCGAGATGTCGCTGGCATCGAGTCTCGCCAGCCCGAAGTCGAGCAGCTTGGCATCGCCGCGCTTGGTGACGAAAATGTTGGCCGGCTTGATGTCGCGATGGATGATTCCGGCCTCGTGCGCTGCCGTCAGCGCTTCCGCGACCTCGCTTCCGATGGTGAGGATGCGCTCGAGCGGCATCGGCCTCGACGTGATCAGGGTCGAGAGCGTCTGCCCTTCCAGCTTCTCCATCACGATGAACGGACGGCCCTCGTGCTCGCCGATATCGTAAATGGTGCAGATGTGCGGGTGGTTGAGCGCCGACGCCGCTTCAGCCTCGCGGCGAAAACGCTGCAGCGCCGCAGCGTCCGCAACTGTGTCTTCGGGAAGAAACTTCAACGCCACGCGCCGATGCAGCCGCGCGTCCTCGGCTTCGTAAACCACGCCCATCCCCCCGCCACCCAGCCGCGACAGGATTCGGTAGTGCGAAACGGTTTGTCCAATCATCGAAGAATCAGATGTTAGACCAGTTCCCCAGGGCCCGGCGGGTCGCGACGATCTGGCCGACGTGGTAAGCGTTGTGATCGGCCACCAGAAGCAGCTCGCGCAAATAGGTCTGCCCCGACCCGTGCGGGATCTTCGAGAAGAGATCGACTTTCGGGTCCATGGCGAGCTTCTTCAGCTCCTCGCGATCGCGATGAAACGCGGTAACGCTCTCACGCCAGGCATCGCGTGAGGGCGGCGCCGCGGACGCGGGCCAATACTCTTCCATCGACGACGGTTCTTCGTACTTTGCGTTGCGACAGAAGTCGAGGATATCGAATTGACATCGACGGATGTGCTCGATCAGTTGCCATACCGAATGCGCGAAGCCTTCCGGCACCTCGCCATATTTTTTCGGATCGATTCCCTTGATGGCGCGATCGAAGCTGACGTGAGCGTCCTCCCAGTCCAGGAGCTTTTGCAATTGTTCTCGCAGGGATTGTTCCTGATCCACTAGCTCTTCCTGCGTCCGGCCATATCGAATCCGACCGCCGCCACCAGCACCGCGCCCTTGATGATGTACTGCGTCGCGTTCTCGACGCTCAGCAGCGACATGCCGTTGTCGAGGCTCGCCATCACCAGGGCGCCCAGCAGCGCGCCGGCGACTTTTCCGCGGCCGCCCATCAGACTCGTTCCGCCGATCACGCATGCCGCGATCGCGTCGAGCTCCATCAGCGTTCCGGCGTCGGGCGATGCGCTCCCGACGCGACCGGTGTGCAGCAATGAGGCAATCCCGACCAGCCCGCCCAGGATCGCGAACGCGATGAGGATGTGTCTCCTGGAATTGACGCCCGAGAGGCGCGCCGCATCGGGATTGCTGCCGATGGCGTAGAGGTAGCGGCCGAAGGTGGTGTTCTGCGTCAGGAAATTTCCAGCGATCGCGACGGCCAGGAGAATGATGACCGGCAGCGGTACGCCGCCCTGCAAGTTCATCAGATAGATGAACAGCGCGATCAGCGCGGACGGAAAGATGATCCTGGCCAGCAGCATCGGCCGGCTCGACACCGGGAGATCGTAACGACGGCGCGTCCGATCGCGCTGAATGTTGACCCAGATCACCGCCACGATCGCGATGGCCGCCAGCGCGATGCCCGAGGCCGGCGTCAAGAGCGCGACCCCGAGAAGACGAAACACCGGAAGACGCACCGGAATCGTCTCGCCTTTGCTTAGATACAGAATCACGCCTCGCCAGGTCAGGAGCCCGCCTAACGTGACGATGAACGACGGAATGTTCAAGTACGCCACCAGCGACCCCTGGAACGCGCCCACCAGCGTGCCGATGACGATCGCCGACGCGAGTGAAGGCACCAGGCCCCACCCTTGCGTCATGGCCGCGATCCCACCCACCAGACCGAGGATTGAACCGACGGAGAGATCGATCTGCCGCGCCACGATTACCAGCAGCATGCCCACCGCCAGCACGCCCGTCACAGACATCTGCTTGAGCAGATTGGCCAGATTGACCGGATGCAGAAAGAGTCCGTACGGATAGAGGTCGCTGCGCGTCTTGAACTGAAAAAAGATCCAGATGACGATCAGCGCGAACACCATCGTGTACGCGCGCAGAGCCGTCGTCGAAATCCGGAGCCGGCCCAGACGCTTTTCGCCGAGGTCGTGGCCGACATCTTCCACGGCCGTCATGCGGCGTGCCCCGTTGCGGCCGCCATCACTTTTTCGGCAGTCGCCTCCGCGCGAGTGAATTCGCCGGTCAGCTCGCCTTCGTGGAGCACGATGACACGGTCCGAAAGGCCGAGAACTTCAGGAAGCTCGGATGAGACCAGCACGATCGCCAGTCCTTCCGAGGCCAGCCGCGTGATCTGCTGATAAATCTCCTGCTTGGCGCCAACGTCGATGCCGCGGGTCGGTTCGTCCAGAAAGAGCACCTTGGGATTGGTCAGCAGCCACTTCGCGAGAACCACTTTCTGTTGATTGCCGCCGGAAAGAGTGCCCACCACTGTGAACACCGACCGCGCTTTGATGCGCAGCTCTTTCATGGAGCGCTCGCCGGCCGCCGTTTCGGCATCGACGTGCGTGACCAGAGGTCCGGAGAGTCGTTTCAGCGCCGCCAGCGTCAGGTTGGTCACGATCGGTTGATCGAGCAGAAGGCCGAAGCGTTTCCGATCTTCGGTGACGAATCCGATGCCGGCGCCGATGGCATCGGAGGGTTGATTGATGTTGATGCGCGATCCGCGGATGAAGAATTCGCCTGCCGTTCTCCCTTGGTGCGCGCCGAAGATTGCCATCATCAGGTCGCTGCGACCTGCGCCGACCAGACCGGCGATGCCGAGGACCTCGCCCCGCCTAACGCTGAAGCTGACGTCATCGACCAGCAATTTTCCTGCGACATTCGGATCCTCGACCGTTACTCCGCGCGCCTCGAAGACGACAGCCTCGGGGTGGTGCTGTGTGGTCGGGAAAATGTCGGTGACCTCACGCCCGACCATGCGGGCGATCAGGTGATGCGTGTCGAGCGCGCGGGTGGGATCGGTGCTGACGGTGCGTCCGTCGCGAAGCACGGTGATGCGATCGGAAAGGTCGAGCACTTCGCCGAGTTTGTGCGAGATGTAGGCGATGCCGGCCCCACTCTCGCGCAGCCTCCGCAGAATCCGGAACAGTACTTCCGCCTCGGCATCGGTGAGCGCGGCCGTCGGCTCGTCCAGCACGAGAATCCGAGCACTGCGCGCCAGAGCCTTCGCGATCTCGACCAGGTGCTGCTGACCGATCCCGAGGTATCCCACCGGAATGTGCGGGGCGAGCTTGAGCTGCAGTTCGTCGAGCACGCGCTGGGCGCTGCTGTAGAGACCTTCGGTCTGAATCACCCCGAAGCGCACCGGCTCGCGTCCGAGAAAAATATTTTCGGCGATCGAGAACTCCGGAACGAGCGATAGTTCCTGATGCACGACCGCGATGCCGGCGTTCTCAGATGCGTGGACGCCGTTGAATCGCTGCACCTGGCCGTCGACGAGGATGTCGCCCTCGTAACTGCCATACGGATAGACGCCGCCCAGAACATTCATGAGCGTCGATTTGCCGGCGCCGTTCTCGCCGACCAGCGCGTGAACTTCTCCGGAACGCAGATCGAACGAGACGCGGTCTAACGCCAGAACGCCCGGAAAGCGCTTGGAAATGTTCCGCATCTCCAGGAGCGGAGCCGCCATCTCGGTGGGATATAGTACATGGCACAGGAGGTCGTCCAATGAACCGTCGTGGAATCGTCCTTTTCGCGGCAGCTCTCCTCTTCGTTCCGACAATTCTGTTTTCACAACATGCGCATTCTTCCGCCGCAAAAGCACCCGCGAAAAAAATGAGCGACTCCGAAAAGATCGCCGACGCGATGAAAGCCGCGCCGGCGGCGATTTCGAAAGATGCGACCATCATGGACTGGCCAGCGACGCCTGACGGCAAGCCGCGTCAGCTCCGCGCCGGCAAGAACGGTTGGGTGTGCTTTCCTAACTCACCTGGCGAGTTCGGAATGGCTTCCGTCGAAGATCCGATGTGCCTCGACAAGGAATGGCAGGGCTGGGCGGATGCCTGGATGAAGAAAGCAACGCCATCCGTCGGCGCGACCGGCATCGCCTACATGCTGAAGGGCGACAAGGGCGCCAGCAACACCGATCCATTCGCGACTGGTCCGACCAAAGACAACAACTGGGTCGTTTCGCCCCCGCACATCATGGTCCTCTATCAGGATCTGAAGATGCTCGACGCATTTCCCACCGATCCGAAGAGCGGCGGACCGTGGGTCATGTGGAAGGGCACGCCCTATGCGCACCTGATGGTGCCGGTCTCGGGGAGCAAAGTAGCGACGATGCCGTAGTGGCTTGGTGCCGCGCCTACAGTTGGCTGTTTTTTCTACCAGACGTAGTCCAATTTCCACGAGCGGGAGAAAAAACAGCCAACTGTAGGCGCGGCACCGTCTTTACTGACCGTAGATTTCGGCGTGCGTGAAGTAGCCGTCTTTGATGACGGTTGCATCGACGTTGCTCTTGTCGACCGCGATGGCCTCGATCAGGATCGCCGGAACGTCTTTTTTGCCGTTGTTGATCTTGTCCTTGGTCTCCACCGGCTGCTTCTTCGCGAGCCTGATGGCCGCATCGACCGCTCCGAATGCCAGCGGCTGAATGGGCTTGTAGATCGTCATGGTCTGCGTGCCTTTGACGATGCGCTGCACAGCGTCCTTCTGCGCGTCCTGCCCGGTCACCAGGACTTTTCCGGCCAGTCCGGCTGCCTCGAGCGCCGAGATTGCGCCGCCGGCGGTGCCATCATTCGATGCCACGATCGCCTGAATCTTGTTTCCGGTCCTGGTCAGGGCATCTTCGGTGATGCGCAGCGCCTCTTCGGCTTTCCACTCGCGCGCGAACTGTTCTGAGATCACTTTGATGTCATGGCGATCGATGGCCGGCTTGAGCACGTTCATCTGTCCTTTGCGGAGCAGCAGTGCGTTGTAGTCCGTGGGCGAGCCGCCGATCAGGACGTAGTTTCCTTTGGGGACGTGCTTCTGAGCATATTCCGCCTGCATCTCGCCGATCTTTTCCACCTGATGCGAAAGATAGAGATCGACATCGGAATCGCGGATCAGGCGGTCGTAGGCGATGACCGGCACGCCTTTGCGGTGCGCCGCTTCGACGATCGAGGCCGCGATCTCGCCGTTATGCGGCGCCACGATGAGGACGTCGACGCCTTTGGTCAACATGTTGTCTGCCTGTTTGGTCTGCACGGCATCGTCACCGTTCGCAACCTGAACGTCGAGCGCGGCCCCCACTTCTTTGGCGCGCTGTTCGACCAGCCGCTTGTCGCGCTGCCACCGCTCTTCTTTGAGGGTGTCCATCGAGAAGCCGATGCGAACCGGTCCTCCGTGCGGCGCAGCGGTCGTACCGCCGGCGGTCGATGTCTGTTCCGGCGCTTTCACGCATGACAGTGCAAGCAGCCCGATAACACAAAGTCTCTTCATGCGGCGTTTTGTATCATTTCCTACCCGCATGAGGCGAATCACTGCGACGGTCATCGGCTGCCTTCTGAGCGCCTGCAGCATTCAGCTGACACCGCCCGAGCCGCGGTATCGCATCATCGCGTACGTCCATCGCCGCGCCGACATGTATCGCATCAGCGCGGAGAAGTTGACGCACATCAACTACGCCTTCGGCAAAGTGAGCGAGGGCGGCGACCTCATCATCGACGAGCGCAGCGCGCCCGCGCACTTCAGCCAATTGCAGGCATTGAAGGCAAAGAATCCAAAGCTGAAAGTGATTCTGTCCATCGGCGGATGGGGGGCCGACAACTTTTCGCTGGCGGCCTTCAATGAGACCACGCGCAGAAAGTTCGCCGCCGGTGCGATCGCTTTGATCAAGCGCTATGCCCTCGACGGCCTCGATCTCGACTGGGAATATCCCGGCCAGCCCGGACCGGGCATCATGTACCTCGAGGAGGACAAAGAGAACTTCACAGCGCTGCTGAAGACGCTCCGCGAACAACTCGACGCGTTGAGCGATGAACGCAGGCGCACCGGCCAAGATCGCTACACGCTCTCGATCGCAACCGCGGGCGGCGTCTATTTCCAACACACGGAGATGGAGCGTCTGCATCCGTATGTCGACTGGATCAACATCATGGCCTACGACCTCGCCGGCGTGTGGTCGAAGACCACCGCGCATCACGCCGGCCTGTTCGGTATGACTCCGTATCCCTCAGCGGAAGGATTCGTCAAGCAGCACCTCGCCGCCGGCATCCCGTCTCGAAAGCTCGTGTTAGGCGTGCCGCTGTACGGCCGCCAGTGGTGCGGGGTGAGTCCGGCCAACAACGGATTGCATCAACCGGTGGAAGCGTATGTGGGCGGGCTCCCTTATTCGGTGCTGGTGCGCGACTACATCGATCGCAACGGCTTCAAACGCCATTGGGACCAGGCGGCGCGGGCGCCGTTTCTGTGGAGCGCCGCTTCAGGGGTCTTCATCACCTACGAAGATCCGGAGTCGTTGCGCGAGAAGGCGAGCTTCGTGAAGCAGTACAAACTCGGCGGCGTGATGTATTGGGAGCAGAGCGAGGATCCGGATGAGATTTTGCTGACCACGCTGTTCAGGGAATTGCGATGACGAAGTTTCCCTCGAGTCCCGTCGCGGAATTCGGACCGATCCATACTTTGAACTCCCCAGGTTCGGTCACCCAACGTCCGTTGGACCAGAACTGCAATTCGCGGCGCGTGATGGTGAACTCGATGTGTTTGCTCTCGCCAGGTCCTAATGCCACGCGCTGAAATCCCTTCAGCTCTTTGACAGCCCTCGAGACACTGGCGACAGGATCGCGGATGTACATCTGCACGATCTCGTCTCCGGCGCGATTGCCGACGTTTCGAACGGTTGCCGAAGCGGCGCGCGAAGTGACTTTGAGGTCGCTGTACTCGAACTTCGTATACGTCAGGCCGAAGCCGAAGGGATACAGCGGACCTATTTCCGTGTCGAGATATTTGCTGGTGTATTTGTTCTTCGGATCGGGCGGGCGTCCGGTCGGTAAGTGGTTGTAGTAGATCGGAACCTGTCCCGTCGCGCGCGGAATCGTCACGGGCAGCTTGCCGCTCGGATTGACATCGCCAAAAAGCACATCCGCGAGGGCGTGCCCGCTTTCGGTGCCTAGGAACCAGGCCTGGACGATGGCGGGGACGTGTTCGGCTGCCCATGAAATCGCGAGCGGGCGACCCGACATCACGATGAGGACAACCGGCTTCCCCGTCGCAACCAGCGATTGGAGGAGTTTCTCCTGATCGCCAGGAAGATCGATCGACGCGCGCGATGCCGCTTCTCCCGACATCTCGCGAGTCTCGCCCAGGACCGCGATGATGACATCGGCATCCCCGACGGCGACGCTGTCTTGAATGACGTCACGAAGGGTGACGCATTCCTCCGCCTTGCCCTTTGCCGACCACGGGCCGAGCATGTCTTTTTTCGAATCCGCGAGAGGCCCGACAACCGCGATCTTGCGTCCAGTTTTCGGAAGCGGAAGGAGATCATTTTCGTTCTTGAGCAAAACGATCGACTGTTGCGCGACGCGGCGGGCGGCATCGCGATCGAGCGGAACGTCGCCGGCGGCGCTTGTCAATGGATTGTCGAGCAGCCCGGCTTGATCTTTAATCCGCAGGACGCGCCTAACAGCGCGATCGACAATCGCACGCGACAGTCTGCCCTGGCGGACTGCAGCGACTAGCGTCGAGTAGTTGTTGTCCCGCATGTCCATCTCGACGCCGGCGGTGATCGCTTTTCTGGCCGCCTCTTCTTTTGAAGATGCGACGCCATGGTCGATCAATTCAGCCACGGCCTCCCAATCGCTGACCACGAATCCTTTGAACTTCCACTCGGTGCGGAGGATGTCGGTGAGAAGGCGGCGATTCGCGGTTGCGGGAACTCCGTTGACGCTCTCGAACGCCGACATCAGCGTCGCGACGCCGGCATCGACCGCGGCTCGAAACGGCGGAAGGTAAACCTCGCGAAGAGTTCCTTCCGACATTTCGGCCGCGTTGTAGTCGCGACCTGCTTCCGCTGCGCCGTAGGCGGCGTAGTGTTTTGCGCAGGCAAGAAGGCCGTTGTTCTGAAAACCGCGCACGTACGCGGCCGCCATCGCCGATCCGAGGACCGGATCCTCCCCCGCCCCCTCGGCGATTCTTCCCCAGCGCGCGTCGCGCGCGATGTCGACCATCGGCGCGAACGTCCAGCGAATTCCCGCCGACCGTGCCTCCCTGGCGGCCACGCCCGCCGAAAGCTCCGCCAGCTGCGGATCCCACGACGAGGCCATCGCGAGCGGGATCGGAAAGATGGTGCGATAGCCATGAATCACGTCGTAACCGACCAGCAGCGGAATTTTCAGACGACGCTGCATCTGATTGATCTCTTCCACGCCGCCGGAATTCAGAATCGAGCCGACCAGTCCCTTGTCGAGCGCCGGCGCGAGCTCCGGTTGACCGGTAACGAGCTGCGTCAGTTGCCCGAGCTTTTCCTCGAGCGTCATTCGCGCGAGGAGTTTTTCAACGCGGTCCTGAGCATGTGCCGCGACCGAAACCAGGATGAAAGCGACCGCGAAAACGTTCCGCATGACCAGAGCCTACAATACCGCCTTATGCGACTTGTCCGCGCTGCGCTGGCGGCGATCCTCCTTCCCGTTCTCGCCTGCAGCAGCACAACGGCGGATCCTGTTCGTCATCGCGCCGTCCGTCCGGTAGCGAATGCTGAATGGGCGCGCGGCGACGTCTTCTACGAAATCTTTGTCCGCAGCTTTTACGACTCGAACGGCGACGGCATCGGCGACTTCAACGGCCTCGCTTCAAAACTCGATTACGTGAACAACCTCGGTATCAACGCCATCTGGCTCATGCCGATCTTCGAATCGCCGAGCTATCACGGCTATGACACTACCGACTACGAAACCATCGAACGCGATTACGGCACCAATGCCGATTTCCAACGCTTTCTCGAAGAAGCGCACAAGCGCGGGATCCGCGTCATCGTCGATTTCGTGATGAACCATACCAGCTCGGAGCATCCGTGGTTTCTCGATTCGGCCTCGTCCACGGCATCGCCCAAGCGCAACTGGTACGTGTGGAACGCGACCAATCCCGGCTGGACGCAGCCGTGGGGCGGAAATTATCCGACCTGGTATCTCAAAAACGGCGCGTACTACTACGCCCTGTTCTGGAGCGGCATGCCCGACCTCAACTACCGCGCGCCGGAAGTCAAAACCGAGATGTTTCGGCTGGGGAGGTTATGGCTATCTCAGGGCGTCGACGGTTTTCGCCTCGACGCGACACGCTATCTCGTCGAAACGGGACCGGGCGCGGGACAGGCCGACACTCCGGAGACGCATCAGATCCTCAAAGACTTCGCATCCGACGTACAGAGAACGAAGCCGGAGGCGTTCCTGGTGGCCGAGAACACGGTCGACACGCAAAAACTCGCGACGTATTTCGGCGATGGCCTGTCCAACTTCAACTTTCCTCTGGCATCGGCAATCATCGAAGGGGTGAACAGCGGCAACGCGAATCGCATCCGCTCGACGCTGCGCGACATGATCGCCGCGTATCCGTCCGGCGTGATCGACGCGCCGTTTCTTACCAATCACGATCACATTCGAATCGCGACACAACTCGGCAGCGACGCCGGCAAGTTGCGCAACGCCGCCGCGATTCTTCTGACGCTGCCCGGTGCGCCGTTCATTTACTACGGCGAAGAGGTCGGACTGCAAAACGGTCCGGGCTCGGAGGATGAATGGAAACGCACGCCGATGCCCTGGACGTCGTCGGGAGGATTCTCGACAGCGACGCCATGGCATGCGTTCGCACCGGGCCTGGCCGTAAACAATGTTGCCTCTCAGACCAGCGATCCGCAATCGCTGCTGTCGTACTATCGAAACTGGATCGCGGCCCGGAAGCGTTCGAACGCGCTTTTGAAGGGTGACATCACGCCGCTCGATTCCGGCGCACAGATTCTCGCGTTCATCCGCGACTCCGGCGACGAGCGCGTTGTGGTGGCGCACAACCTCGGCAATGCATCGGCGAGCTTGACGTTGCCGGTCACCGGAACCCCGGAGGCGATCATCGAGGACAGCGGCGTGTCGATGGTGGGAGCGAACGTCTCGCTCCCCGCACACAGCAGCGGTGCCTGGCGAATTCGATAGCGATATACTTCGCGCGCTTAGTCCAAAAACACATCCGGAGGAAACAATGACGAGTTCGTTTCGAGCGAAAACTCTTGTCGCACTCGCACTGATGCTGTTTGCTGCCGTACCCATCTTCGCGCAGACGGCCAACGCCCGCATTGAAGGCCTGGTGACCGATAACACCGGCGCCGCTTTGCCTGGCGCGACGGTGACGACGACCAACGTCGGCACGAACGCGATGCGCGTCGATGTCACCGACACCAAAGGTGCTTACTCCGTCCCAGCTCTTCCTGTCGGCAACTATCGCGTCCAGGTGGAGCTCAGCGGCTTCAAGACAGAAGTGACGCCCCTGACGCTCACCGTCAATCAGGTCGCGCGCCTCGATTTCAAGATGCAGCTCGGCGGAGTCTCCGAGACACTGACGGTCACGGCCGCAGCCCCGCTCATCGAAAAGAGCACATCGGAAATTTCTACCCTGATCGATCAAAAGCAAATCGAGAATCTCCCGCTCAACGGACGCAACTTCACGCAGTTGGCAACTCTCGCCCCGGGCGTCAATCGCGGAATTCCGGGCAGCAACTCTTCGGGCGGCGGCTCGGGAACTGACGCCGAGACCTTCCGCTACTCCGAATTCGGCGGCGCGGCGCTGTCGGTCAACGGCGTTCGCGAGCAATTCAACAACTACATGATCGAGGGCGTCGACAACAACGAGTCGTTGGTCAACAGCATCGCGTATCTGCCACCACCCGAGGCCATCCGCGAGTTTTCGGTGATCACCACCAATGCGTCGGCCGAGTTCGGCCGTGCCGCGGGCGGAATCCAGAACCTGGTCATCAAGAGCGGTACGAACCAGTTCACGGGCAGCGCCTACGACTTCTACCGGCCGAAGAGCCTGGCCGCCACGCCAAAATTCGCCAAGGAGAAGCCCGACTTCAAGAACAACGATTTCGGAGTGACGCTCGGCGGTCCGGTTTTCAGAGACCGGACATTCTTCTTCGGAAGCTTCCACGGTCTCCGCAACTCCATCCCGGTCGAGGCGGGCAATTTCGTGACCGTCCCGACCGCGAAGATGCGCAACGGCGACTTTTCCGAGCTGCTCGATACTTCGGTCAGCGGTCTCACCCAGAAGGTCATTATTTACAACCCCATGACCGGACAGCCATTCACGGGCAACATCATTCCCGCGAACATGCTCGATCCGGTCGGCAAGGCTTATCTGAACGTCTACCCAATGCCGACGCGCGCTGGCGTCATTCGCAACTACCTCACGCATCGACAAAAGAAGAGCACTTATAACGACATCGACGCTCGCGTGGATCAGAACATGGCATCGAGCGATCAGCTCTTCGTCAGCGGCAGCCACTGGGCAGACAAGTTCAGCGATCCTGGTCGCATCCCCGGCTTCCAGGCCGGCTTCGGCGCAGGCAGCTCCGAGAACAACGGCTACACGGCGCGGGCGGGAGAGACGCATATCTTCTCCTCGAACCTCGTCAACGAGGCCCGCTTCGGCTCGACTAACTTTCACTTCGCGTTCCTCCCGGTCAGCTTCGGCACCGATCAGAACAAGGCCCTCGGCATCCCCGGCCCGGGCCGCATCACCACCAACAACGGCATTTCATTGATCGGCGGCGGCGACGGTACCTACATCGAATACCTCGGCGACTTCGGTCAATATCGCATCAAACAGCGCACGCTCTTTTTCTCCGACGGCGTGTCGTGGCTGCGCGGGAACCATTCATTCAAGTTCGGCGGCACAGCCCTGCGGCGCGATATGGCTCAGGAGCGCTCCCGATTTGGCAAAGGGTTCTACTTCTACCGCGATGGCTTCGGCTTCCAGCAGGGATACACCGGATACGAAGTAGCAGACATGCTCATCGCCAAAACGAACTTTACGGCTACCGGCGTGCCGGGCTTCGTTCCGCGCGACACCATCAGTTGGGAGAACGCGGTCTTCGCGCAGGACGACTGGCACGTGAACCCGAAGCTAACCCTCAACCTGGGCCTGCGGTATGACCTGCTGACTCCGTACTACGAGAAAAACAATCGGATGGCCAATTACGACCCGGTGACGCAGAAACTCGTCCTTCCGAATCAGAACGGTGCGCCGCGAGCCACCATCAAGACTGACAGAAACAACTTTGGTCCGCGCCTCGGCTTCGCTTACATCCTCAATGACAAAACGGTCGTCCGCGGCGGCTTCGGCATCTTCTACGCTCTCGATCGCGGCGGCATCGATAACCAGCTCACCGAGAACCCGCCGGCGGTCGTCACCGACTTCCGCTTCGGCGATGATCCGGGAGCGAACGTCAAGTTGTCGGACCCGATTCCGCTGCCTAGGGCAGTCGATCCAAACAAGCCGGACCTTCCTCTCGGCTCGGGCGTCGTCTACATTCCGCGCGACTCGGAAGTCCCCGAGGTGAAGGAATGGAGCTTCGGCGCACAGCGTGAGATTGACGCAAACACTTCGGCGACGGTCGCCTACGTCGGCTCGCGCGGAGACAACCTCGGCACCACCATCACCTCGGCCGGTTTCGGTGGCGCGGTTGCCGACCGGCTCACATCCATCATGTACATCGGCACGTCGAAGTACGACGCACTGCAGATGTCGCTCCGCAGGAGAGAGTCGAACGGCCTGGCGTATCTTGCGTCTTACACCTTCGGCCATGCGACCAATGAAGGTCCAGGCTTTTTCCCGGGCAATCCTTCGCGCGGCGGCTCAGTCACGGATTCGAGTTGCGTGAAGGCTGGCACAACGAACTGCAACTTGAGTCTCGACGAAGGGAACGCCGACTACGACGCACGGCATCGCTTCACGGTGGCGGCGACCTACCAACTGCCGTTTGCCAAGGGCAACACCCTGGTTGGCGGTTGGGCCGTGAACACTGTTCTCACGCTGCAGACCGGCACGCCATTCACTGTTTACGACCAGAGCGGAAAGCGCGCCGATCAGGTCGGCAATCCGAACAACGGTCCTGAGAACACCACCAAGTGGTTCAACACCGACGCGTTCAAGCCTGCTGCCGGCGCGCAAGGTACCGAGAAGCGCAACGCGGTGCGCGGACCAGGTACAAAAACAATCGACCTTTCGCTCTTCAAGACCTTCGGCCTGCCGCGCTATGGCTCGCTCGAGCTGCGCATCGAAGGCTTCAATATCTTCAATTGGGCACAGTACAACCAGCCTAACAACACCGTCGGCGATTCGAACTTCGGAAAGATCACCGGCACGCGCTTGAACACCGAACGTCAGGTTCAGCTCGCAGCACGCTACATTTTCTAATGGCACGTGGAGCGCCGCCGACCACGGCGGCGCCCCACCGTTTCTCTACGGCACCGCCTGGAAAGAGGAGCGCACCAGGGCCCTCGTCGAGTTAGCGCTGGCAGAGGGTTTCCGCGGAATCGACACCGCGAATCAACGCCGGCACTATCACGAAGCCGCGGTCGGCGATGCCATCCGCGACAAGTCGCTTTTCATTCAGACGAAATTCACATACGTCGAAAGCCAGGACTCGCGACTCCCCTACGATCCGACCGCCGATTACCCGACCCAGGTGCGCCAATCGCTCCAGAGCTCACTCCAGCACCTGGGCCACGTCGACAGCTACCTCCTGCACGGGCCGCGGACGCGCAGCGGCATTTCGGGCATCGATCGCGAAGTGTGGCGGACGATGGAGGAGCTTCAGCGCGAAGGACGCGTGGGGATGATCGGCGTCAGCAACGTGACGGCAGACCAGGTCGTGGAGCTGTGCGACATCGCTTCGGTGAAACCGGCATTCGTTCAAAACCGCTGCTTCGCGCGGCTCGGTTGGGATCGCGAGGTGCGCGAGGTCTGCAGACGCGAAGGCGTCATCTATCAGGGCTTCTCACTTCTGACAGCGAACGTCGCCGAGCTCGGAAGCCGTGAGATTCGTGAAATCGCGACCGCCCATCGCGCGACCGTTGCGCAGGTCATCTTCGCCTTCGCGCTGCAGGCCGGAATGCTCTGCCTCACCGGCACAACCAATCCGCAACACATGCGCGAGGCTCTCGCGGCGCCACAATTGGACCTGTCGGAAGAAGAAGTCACGACCATCGAGAGCATCGCGTCATCCTGAGCAATGGGGTCAGGTCTTTGATTCTCGCTTCTCTCTACATCGCGGAGACACGACAAAAAAGGAAAAAGTTGTTGCCGCTTGTGGTGATCGCGACGCCCAAAACGGCAGTCGAAGGACGTTAGGTGCCGGCTTTGGGAGTCTTTTCTTCCCTTTTCGTCCCTTCTACATCGCGTAGAGCGAAGAGAGAATCAAAGACCTGACCCCATCGGGTCAGGGTGACGTAAGTTGGATCTCCACGCGCTCGAAGCGATCGGGCAATTTGATCGAGGCCTTCCCGCGCATGTTGAAGATGATCGATCGCGCGGCCGGGCGATAGGTCCCCTCCGGGGCGCTGACTTCGATGGTGTTGCCGCGCAGCGAAAACTTACGCCGCATGGAAGGTCCGAAGCCGTTGCCGGCATCCTCGTAGAGCCAGCGTTCAGAGCCTGAAGAGGGAAAAGCTTCGACGATCAGCGGCTGACCGGGCATCTCGCCGGTGTGTTGCACCACCGGCTGCGTGAACACGAATGCGCCGCCCCGGACGAAAATCGGAATCGACGCCATCGTGACCGGAATGGTGATCGATTTCGGTCCGGCGTAGTGCTCTCCGCTCCAGTAGTCGTACCAGTCGCCGGCGGGCAGATAAACGCCACGCGACGTCGCCGCCTCGCGCAGCACGGGCGCGATGAGCAGGTCGGAGCCGAACAGAAATTCGTCGGCCTTTCCATACGTCGACGCATCCTGCGGATACTCGAGCATCAGCGGCCGCATGGCGGGGATCCCCGTCTCCGCCGACTCGCGCATGACGGAATAGATGGTGGGCAGCAATTGATAGCGGAGCTCGATCGCTCGCCGATTGAGAGCCTCGTTCTCGGCGCCGTACGACCACGGTTCCTGATCGGGCGTTCCGAACGCGGTGTGCGTCCGCATGAACGGATAAAAGACGCCTAACTGAATCCAGCGCGTGAAAAGCTCGGGTGTCGGCGCTTCGGCGAAGCCGCCGATGTCGACGCCGACGAATGGAAACCCCGACAAGCCCATGCCAAGCAGTGTCGGAATGCTTTGACGGAGCGCCGCCCAGTCGCTGACATTGTCGCCGGGCCAGAGGGCGGAGTAACGCTGACCCCCGGCGTACGAGGCGCGGGAAAGGACGAATGGACGCTCGTTAGGCCGAAGTCGCAGCAGACCTTCGTAAGTCGAGCGCGTCATGAGCATGCCGTACACGTTGTGGATTTCGCGATGATCGGTCGGCGATCCTTCATTGTCGTGGCGCACATCGAGAGGCATCGTGCCGGTGGGCGTCTCGAAGATCGCCGGCTCGTTCATGTCGTTCCAGATGCCCGCGACGCCGATGTTCAACAAATCGGCATACAGCTCTCCCCACCACGCGCGAGCAGCAGGTTTCGAAAAGTCGGGAAACACGCTGTAGCCATGTCCGGGCTTCGACCAGTCGGGCGTCAGACCGTCCTCGGCTCGCGACGGCCAGACTGGCGCCTCGTAAATCGAGCCGTCGGGATTCTTGACGAAGTGATCACCGGCCAGGCCCGTGTCGTACGGCAGGTAGCCCGTCTCTTTTTTTGGATGGGGATCGATGATTGTGACGACGCGAAATCCATCCTTGCGCAGATCGCTGATCATTCGCGCCGGATCGGGAAAACGTTTGCGGTCCCAGGTGAACGGTTTGTAGGCGTCGAGATAGTGGATGTCGAGCCAGATGACGTCCGCCGGAATGTGACGCTCGCGGAAGTTCCGCGCGATGTCGCGCACTTTGCTCTCCGGAAAATAGCTATAGCGGCACTGGTTGTATCCGAGGGACCAAAGGGGCGGGAGGGGCATACGACCGGTGAGCGTGGTGTACCGCTCGATCACTTTTTTCGGCTCGGGTCCGTAGATGAAGTAGTAATCGAGCGGACCGCCTTCGGCGCCGAACGACAGCACACCTTCTGTCTGATGTCCGATGTCAAAATTGCTACGATAAGTGTTATCGATAAATAGTCCGAATCCGATGCCCTTGCGCATGGCGATGTAGAACGGGACGGAGACATAGATCGGATCGGTGCTGGAGTCATATCCGAACGTGTCGCTGTTCCACATGGTCAGGCTGTAGCCGCCTAACTGCCAGCCGCGCTTGTCGAGCGGACCGTTCTTCTCGCCCAGGCCGTAGATGTGTTCGTCGTCGCGGAGGCGCTTCCACACCCGGGTCGCTTTTCCTGAAAACGCGATGTCGCGGTCCTCATCGAGAGATTCTCCGCCGCTGGTGGCGAACGCAATTCGAAACGGCGCGTGCCGGATCGTGACCCGAAGTGCGCTCGTCGTGATGACGGATTGTGCGTCTTCGATCGAAAACGTCGCGTGCGGATCACCGAAATCGCGATGGATCACGGCGTATGAGTGATCGCGGCCTTCGCGAATCCGCACACGAACGATTTCCGGTGAAAGCGCGGTAACGACGGCCACGGCCTGCGCGTTCTCGAATCGAAGCGCATTGCCCTGACGCGACGGCCGCGGCATCTCGCCGATCGACGTCCATTGCGCGCGCGCCGGGAGCGCAACCAGGAGGAGGAGGAAAAAAAGAAAAATGCGGCGCATCACGCGGTGCGCAGGCTGGCAGGCGTAAAGCGGATGGTCGAGAAGATTCCCACGATGACGAAGATGGCCAGGACGACCAGTTGCGCGATCACGAACGGAGGCTCCGATTGTTTCGGAGCCAGCGCGTGCAAGGCAGGAATCTTCTGAAACGCCTGCACGACCCCGACGAAAACATTCAGATAGAGCGCCATGATCGCGCTGATCACATAGATCCAGCGCCACGACCCCCGGATGTGGAATCCATACCGGGCCACCACCGCCATGGCCAGAACAGCGAGCGAGATCACCCCCACGACGTGCGGCGGCTCGAAGTGATCGAACGGAAACCCAAAGCCGGTGACGCTCGTCGCGATGGTCGTGGCAAGGAAGATTGCGCTCCATCCGTCAAGCGGTCTCGCGGTCAGCAATCCAAAGACGACGACCAGTCCTGTGAAGATGCCGATCAGGCTCAACGCGACGTGGACCAGAGTGAACGCGTGTGTCGTCAGCCCCCAGATCATGGTGGTCACCTCGGCGGGGCAGTATCTTGAGAAATCGATTATTTCTCAAGTATTTAGCAATGGTGTAGCGCGGACAGGGTAGCAAATTGCCCGGCCGCGTCACTACTGGGGGGCTTCGTGTGGATGAAGCCGCAGTTTTCGCCCGTAATTTTACGTACCGTATGACTGAGATCTCACTCGCTCAACTTGTCGATGACGTCAAAGAGGCGTTCATCGCTGCTGACCTCGATGGAAACATTACGCATTGGAACGCATACGCGGAGGAGCTTTACGGCTGGCGAAGGCATGAGGTCCTCGGACGCCGAGTGACGATGCTGGCGGCCCCCTCGATGGCCGAGACAGGAGAAAAAGTCCTTGCCTCTCTGTTGCGGGGCTCGACCTGGGCGGGCGCGTTCACGAACAAACGGCGCGACGGCAACGAGATCGAGGTCTTCGCGATCGTCGCGCCGGTCATGCGCGAGGGTAAGCTCATTGGGACCTTTGGTGTCTCCGTCCCGCTCAATGTCGAATCACGCGACGTACGGGTCGCGGCACTCACCACTCGGGAGCGCCAGGTCCTCCGCCTGACAGTGGCAGCCAAGAAAAGCAACGAGGTTGCCGCGCTCCTCGGCCTCAGTCGAAGGACGGTCGAGTCTCACCTCTCGAACATCTACGGCAAACTCGGAATCGGCTCGCGGAGCGAATTGATGCTCTTCGCGATTCGCAACGGAATCCTTTCGCCATGATCAAGGAGGCTAATGATGGAGCGAGACGAACGGAGGATTACTCTCATCACATATGACAAACAAAGCGCTGAGCGGAACTGGGACTTCTCCGATCAGTCGAGCAACAGAATTGTTTTCATCGATTCGTTGGGGCTGCTTCGCTCCACGATTGCGAGCCCGCTGGTCCGCTGCGATTCCGATGTCGAGCGTGTCGTGCTCGATCGCTGCTGCAGCGAAGCCGAATACCTTTCTCTATTGGCCGAGCTCCCGCATGCGTTCGCAGGCGACATTCTCCTGATTCGCGGTGATTCGACAGGCTTCTTGAGCGCCACCGCACGCGGAGGCGATCGAGTCCTGTACGCGCTTTCGCCGGAAGACATCGAGTTCTATCTCGAAACTGTCCGGCTCGTGCAAGCCAGCGAAGCGATGAAGCGCCACGTTTTGAAGTTTCGCCCGAGAATCGCAGGGTAGGCCGTGGCCAAGACCGCGCCTTTTCACACCGACGCCGAGGAGTATCCGCAGAGGCATCGCCACGTGTATCACGATCACGACGATTGTTTCGAGGGACAAAAAATCAAGGAGAAGCATCGCAAGGCCGGGACGGGCGGGAAAGAACGATGCGGATTCTGCATCGGCCTCGATTAGCGTGATCCGGCCGCCACGATGCGCTCGATCAGTTTCGAATCGTCGGGCAGTAGACCGGATTTCGGAAGCCTGGGCGTCAGCTCGCGCCAGCCCGGCTCCATCTTGAAGGCGCGCCCGAAGAGCGGCAGTGCTTCGTCGGTCCGGTTCATGTTCACGAGCGCCACCGCGTGCCAGAAAACCATCTCGGCGTAGCGGCTCTGTGGGACGCCGGGCGTCGCGGCGGCGATCTGCTCCGCAGCTGAGTACTCACGCAGAGCGCCTTGGTTGTCCTTGTGCTCGACGGCCAGATCGCCGGCGTTCATGTGGTTGTAGGCGCGCTGCAGCGCGACCAGGCGTCGCAGCTCGGCCAGCGGCTGCGGATGATCGTCGACGCGAAGATCGAACACTCTGTCCTGCCACGGCCGGCCGGTTGATTTCGTACTCACCACCAAGAGTGCGGCGGACTGTTTCCCGCGAATGTCGCCGCCGGCAGATTGCGCTGCGTCGAGAGCCGCCAGCAGACGATCGGCCAGATCGCCTTGCGCTTCGGAATACGCTTTCTGCATCGCCGGCCAGATCCTGTCGTTGGCCATCAGGTTCGCCTGGACGGCAAAATCGCGCCCGATGGTGAGCGTTCCGCCGGCGGAGCCGCAATCGATCTTCGAGGTTGCGATCGTTTTTCCGGCCAGGCCGCCGGCCGCGATGATGTCGCGCGCGCCGGTGAAGGTGGCGACGTTTCCGTCGGCGTCGATCATCGCCACTTGCCGCACCTCGCATGATGCGTCGCCGCTGAGGAGTCCGCGCAGTGCGTCAGGCGCGGGCTTGCCGGCGCGAAGAAGATCGAGACCGAGCTTGCCGTACGACGGATCGACAAAGCTCTGCGTCGCGACCGCCCCCACCCCCGCCTCCGCCCACGGAACGATCTGGCCGACCGCGAACCAGTGCGACTGTACCGCGACGCCTAGCTGACCAGTTGTCGGATCGCGGGCAACGATCGAGAATGTATGCACCGGACGAAGCTGCGTGACCAGCAGAAGGCATAGCAGATGCTTCATTCGGCAGAAGAATATGCGAGACGACTACATCTTGCACGACTTCCAGCCGGCCTACATCGCGACCTGGCGCGCCGGCAAACTCGAATCGAAAGTCGAAGAGGCGCTGCATGAGCTCGCCGACTGCCGCGTCTGCCCGCGCAACTGCGGCGTGAATCGCCTCGCCGACGAGATGCGTACTTGCCACACCGGCCGGCACGCGATCGTATCGAGCGCCTTTCCGCACTTCGGCGAGGAAGATTGCCTCCGCGGCTGGAAGGGATCGGGAACGATCTTCTTCGGTCTGTGCAATCTTCGCTGCTCGTTCTGTCAGAACTGGGACATCTCGCAACGGAAGATGGGCCAGGAGATGGACGGCCAACAGATCGCCGATCTGATGCTCGATCTTCAGACTCGCGGATGCCACAACATCAACTTCGTGACACCCGAGCATGTCGCGCCGCAGGTCGTCGAAGCGATCGCCGCTGCCGTTCCGCGCGGGCTGCGCGTGCCGATCGTCTACAACACCAGCGCATACGACTCGCTGGCGTCTCTGCGACTCATGGAAGGCCTGGTCGACATCTACATGCCCGACTTCAAATTCTGGAGCTCCGAAGTCTCGCTGCGCCTCGCGCTGGCCAGGGATTACGCCGAGCGCGCACGCGATGCGATCGCGGAGATGCACCGACAGGTCGGACCACTGCGATTCGGACCCGACGGCCTCGCGCGCCGCGGCGTCCTGATTCGACATCTGGTCATGCCGGGGCAGCTTGAGGAAGCGAGAGCGATCTTCGGATGGATCGCCAGAGAGCTTTCGTCCGACACCTATGTAAACGTCATGAGTCAGTATCGGCCGGAGCATCAGGTCGGGCAGATCGGGCGCGATGGCAAGCCGAAGTTCGAAGAGATCAATCGCCCCGTGCAACGCTCGGAGGTTGAAGCGGCACTCTCTTCGGCGCGCCAGGCGGGCTTGTGGCGGTTCGACGAGCGGCGCCGCTAACCATAGCGTCCTGCGGAAAAAGTTGGCGCTAAAGTTATCATCAAATTCGCCGAGTCCATCCGGGCGCCCTAAGTAATTTAACGTATAGTCCACGAAATAGCCGTGGCATCAAAATCGGGAGCTCGGCCCGAGCGTCGCAAGAAGCAACGCATTGCGCTTGCGCGCGGCATTTTCGCCCGATTCGGAACGCTCGACGTCATCATGATCGATGTCAGCGAAGCGGGGGCACGGATCGAACACTTCACGCAGCTCAATCTGGGACGCAAGGCGCGTTTCCGATTCGAGTGGCAGGAGAAAACGATCGAGTTCGCGGCTGCGGTCGTGTCCTGCAAGGTGCACCGGTTCGCGCATGAAGAGGAAGGCGCAACCGTTTTTCAATCCGGACTCTTCTTCACCGATTACGTCGACGACGCGGCGGTCCGCATCCACGAGATGGTCACCATGCTGGTGGCCCGCTCGCTGGCCGAACAGGTCGCAAATGCGCGCGGGATCGGTCCGATCATCGAGCGGAACATGCCGGTGTTCCGCGAAGGCGTGGTGGCAGGGAGCGGTGTGGCATCGTTGTCATCCGATCAGGAGCGGCGCATTCCGAAATCGGAAATCGTCGTCGATCGCGGCTACGTGCGTTGCACGCTCAACGGCGCCAATTGGAACAAGAAGTGGAGTCGCAGTCCTGAGCAACCAACCGACGGCTTTACGCTACCGGCAGCGGAGTCGGCCGACCACATCGACCAGCTCTGCGAAACGTACGCGAAGGCTGACGGCGACGGCCGAAAACTCATTCAGCTCCTGGCGCGACTCAGCGTGGAGAAGATGCAGGAGACGCCGGAGCCGAAGCCATGACTATACACTGTAAGGCTATAGTCGTTGGCGGACGGCCATTGAACGTACTGTCATAAGAACAATGACACTGTGGTTCACCGCATTATTAATCGCGTCGCTGTAATGCGTAAGACGCGACTCGGGGGCTACTATGGGGATCGTGCTGCCGTGGCTCATCGCCCTCATACAGCTTCTCGGCATCTTGAGTGCCATTCGCGCCGTCATGGACGCGCGAACGCCGCAGGGCGCGATCGCGTGGGCGATCGCTCTGATCGCCTTCCCATACATTGCCCTGCCGCTGTTCTGGATTTTCGGAAAGCGAAAATTTGAAGGCTACGTCATCGAGCGGCGCAGCGCGATCTCGGAAGCGAGCCCGATCGCGAAACAGGTCCATCAGGCACTCGTTGAGCGAGGCCTGCTCGTGCGCACGGAGCATGCGCGCGAGTTGCCTTTCGAGCGGCTAGCCAAGCTTCCGTTTACCACCGGCAACGATGCCGAGTTGCTCATCGATGGCGAGGCCACCTTCGCCTCGATCTTTTCGGGCATCGAGCGCGCCCGCGATTACCTGTTGGTGCAGTTCTACATCTTTCGTGACGACCAGATCGGACGTCAGTTGCAGGAGCGTCTCATCGAACGCGCGCGCGCCGGAGTGCGCGTTTATTTTCTATACGACGAAATCGGCAGCCACGATCTGTCGAAGCGCTTCCTGACACGCCTGCGCGACGCCGGCATCCACGTCCGTTCGTTTCATACCGTGGGCGGGCGCGCAAACCGGTTTCAAATCAACTTCCGGAACCACAGGAAGATCGTGGTTGTCGACGGCCGTGATGCCTGGGTCGGTGGTCTAAACGTCGGCGACGAATACCTCGGACGCGATTCGAAGATCGGCTCCTGGCGCGACACCCACCTCCATGTCCAAGGCCCGGTGGTGCAGGCGGTGCAGGTTGCATTTCTGGAAGACTGGCATTGGGCGGCCGACGAGCTCTTGCAGCTCAATTGGGATCCTCGAGCCGCGCCCAGCGGCGCACGCCGCCATGTGCTCGCTCTTCCCAGCGGGCCTGCTGACGCGCTGGAGACATGCACGTTGTTTTTCGTCGCCGCGATCAACGCCGCAACCTCACGGCTTTGGATCGCCAGTCCTTATTTCGTCCCCGACGAGCAGTTCATCACAGCGGTGCAGCTTGCCGCGCTTCGGGGTGTCGAGGTGCGCGTGCTCGTTCCGAAGAATTCCGACAATGTGCTGGTCGGCCTCTCCATCTGGTCCTATTTGGACGCGCTGGAACAGGTCGGCGTGAAGTTTTATCAATTCCGCAGCGGATTCATGCATCAGAAGGTGACGCTGATCGACGATCAATACTGCACGATCGGCACTGCAAACTTCGACAACCGCTCTTTCCGCCTCAACTTCGAGATCACAATGGGAGTCAGTGACGGCCCGCTTGCATCGCAAGTAAGTGCCATGCTCGAGGCTGATTTCGCAAACGCGGAACGGATCACCGCGGCCGATCTGCGCGCACGATCGTTTGCATTCCGCTTCGCGGTCCGCGCGGCCAGGCTGGCATCGCCGGTACAGTGACTAGCGCTTGACGATCAAGCCGACATCGTCAAGGAAGAACCACGTCGGTTGGCCGTGGCTTTCCGTCGCGGCAAACGAGATCCTGATCGTTCGGCCCCGGTATTGGGACGCATCGAAGTTGCGGCGAATATAAGTCGGACAATCGTCGAGGTTGCTGAATGTTCCCAATGTTTCAAGCACATTGCCGGCACTGTCGCGTATCTGTACTTTGAGGATGTCGTCGGCAGTACGGCTCTTTCCTTTTGCCACCACCCACAGATAGAAGCTGAGTTGGACAGAACGAGCCGCCCCGGGCACCGTCACAAGTTCAGAAGTGATCTGCGAATTGGGCCAAGGTCCGCCGAGGGACGCATGCGCGTTTCCGCTGCGCGCCGCGACGCTCGCCGGAATGATGTCTCCGCCGTCAGGCGAGCAACCTGTTGGATCCCCGCCGCTGCAAATGCCGGACGTCCAGAAGGTCTGGCCATAGTCGAAGCCTGGGTCAGCAAGAAGTTGCGAATCGCCTGACGTTGCATTGACGCCATCGTGCAACGTGTCGAGGAGCGAAAAGACAAGCAGATTCGGAGCAGCGTCGACGATTCCGCTGATCACGCCGCTGGTGGCTTCCGCGACAATGGTCTGCGATACGGCGCTCGGTGAAGCGGTCGGGAACTTTTCAAGACACAGAGCGGCGACGCCCGTAACGAACGGCGCTGACGAAGAAGTACCGCTCGAAACAGCAGTGGCTGTTGTGCTGGTGTACCAATCGGAGAGGACGTTCACGCCCGGCGCGAAGAGATCGACGCATGCGCCGCTGTTCGAGAAACCGGCTCGTTGATCATTCGAGGTGGTTGCGCCGACCGTCAGCGCGCCCGGCACTCGCGCCGGCGAGAAGTTGCAGGCGTCAGCATTGCTGTTTCCTGCAGCGACGACGGTTGTTAGGCCGCCCGCAAGCACCTGGTTGACTTCGCTATCGAGCGCCGCCGAGCTCGGCCCGGTCAGGCTCATGTTCACGACGCCAGGGCGCCACGACTGCTGATGATCGGCGAGCACCCAATCGAGACCGGCCAGCACCGTCGACACGCTGCCGGATCCGTCGCAACCGAGAACACGCACTGGAACGAGGTTTACCGATTTCGCGACGCCGTAGGTTGTTCCGCCTACCAACCCCGCCACGTGCGTGCCGTGACCGTTGCAGTCGGACGCGTCGCGGCCGTCGGCGAAGGCGTTGAACCCTGCTGCCACTCTGCCATTGAAATCCGAATGTCCGCCCAGAATGCCGGTGTCGACGACGTAGACTGCGACACCAGCTCCGGTTTCGCTGTAGACGTAACTACCGTTGAGCGGGAGAAAGTGCTGATCGATTCGATCGAGTCCCCAGGTTTCGGACGCCGAGACAATCGAGTCTTCTTCCACGAACAGAACATTGGGATCGCGCGAGAGGTCCTGCGCGTCGGCATCGTTCATCTCGATTGCGAAGCCTTTGATTCCTTTTCCATACGTGTGGTGGATTTTGGCGCCTTTATAGCTCTTGGCGTGATTTGTGACGTACGTCACATTTGCGCTCGAGTCGAGCACTACGACGTACTGGCCGGTGATTTTCTGCGCACTTCTACGGATAGTCCCATCGCCACCGAGGGCACTGATGGCCGCCAGGCTAAGCCCGGCGAGCAACGCTATACATTTCATGGAAGGGTTGTCATTGTACGCGCGCCTAACGCGAAATGCAATTCGTTTTGTTGTGACTTTTGTTGTGACCAAATTCAGTTGCTTCACGCACTAATGCGTTAATGCATTTACTGATTGACGGCCGTGCGAAGCGCGAGTAATATCGTGAACCTCCCATCAGCAATGAGATTCGCATCACGTTGGATCGTTTCCGTTCTGATCCTCGCGGCATGTCCCCGCGACTCATTTTGCCTCGATCAGCACCTTTCGTTAGATCAGGACATCGTTCAAACGTGGGGCGTCGATCAGGGTTTGCCGCAGGGAACTGTCTACGCTGTCACACAGACACCGGACGGTTACGTGTGGGCGGCCACCGAAGAAGGTTTCGTTCGCTTCGACGGCTCGAACTTCGTGGTGTACGACAAAGCCGCGAACGCCGCCATCCGAAACAACTTCACCGTCGCGTTGCTGCCGGCACGCGATGGAACTCTTTACGCTGCCACCACCGGCGGAGGTCTGGTTCAAATCGACGGCGATCGCGTTCGCTCCTTCAGCACCACCGATGGATTGCCGAGCAACGTCGTCACGGCGCTGTATCAATCGAGTGATGGCACGATCTGGATCGGGACGCAGGAAGGTCTCGCTCGCCGGCAGACCGACGGACGGATTGTTCCGGTCGGCAGCGTCGATCAGCTTCCGCATTCGAGGGTCACCACCCTGACCGAGGATTGGTCGGGGCAACTGTGGATCGGTACGACCCACGGAGTCGCGACATATAAGGATGGTCGCCTCTTCCGGCATGACCGCGACGGATTTCCGACGGAGCACATCCTGTCGCTTTGCGCTTCCGGAGACGGCAGTGTCTGGATCGGCACCCTCGGAGGCGGCCTGCTGCGTTATCGATCCGGAAAATTCCGGACGTACACCGCGAGCGACGGATTGGTATCGAAGAGTCCGAAAGCCATCTATGAGGATCGCCGCGGCACGATCTGGATCGGCACGCTCGACAAAGGGATCGGACGTTTCCGCAACGACCAGTTCGAATTTGATTTGCAGTCTGTCGGAATCGGCAACAAAGCAGTGTCCTCGTTCCTCGAAGATCGTGAAGGCAATCTATGGGTCGGATCGGCTGCCGGTCTAACACGGATCGCCGAGGCCAAGGTGCTCACATACACGACGGTGCAGGGCTTACTCGCCGACAATGTTAGAACCGTGAACACCGATGCCGCCGGAACATTGTGGATCGGTACAGGACGTGGCCTGCAGACTCTCGACGGCAGTCGCATCATCTCGAAAGAGACCTCCGGCCTGTCGAGCAATCTGATTCTCTCCTCATGGGGCGGACGCGACGGCAGCCTATGGATCGGGACTGTCGATAGCGGACTGAATCGCGTCTTCCAGGGTCGCACCACCACGTACAACGCGAACAACGGCCTGCGAAGCAATTTCGTGTTGTCGGTGTATGAAGACCGCGCCGGCTCGGTCTGGGTTGGTACCAATCGCGGACTGCAACACATCGTCAACGGCAACCTGGCGCCCGATAGCTTCCGGCTTTCCGGTGAGATCGTCGGAGCGATGCTCGAGGACCGCAGCGGCGCGCTGTGGGTCGGCACTCAGGACGGAGGCCTCAACAAAATCAGCGGCGCGAGCGTGACTTCCTACACCACTCGCAATGCTCTCGGCAGCGATTTCGTCCTCTCTCTATATCAGGACAATTCCGGCGCGGTCTGGGTCGGAACAGCGGGCGGAGGAATCAGTCGATACAAAGGCGGCCGCTGGGCGACCATCACGACTCGCGAAGGACTCTTCGATGACAGCATCTTCACCATCCAGGAAGATGACAACGGATTTTTCTGGATCAGCTGCAACAAGGGGATTTTCCGCGTAGCGCGGCAGCAGCTCGATGCCGTCGCCGAGCGACTCCAGCCCAAGGTGACCTCGGTGGCCTACGGAAAAGCAGACGGCATGAAGAGCCGCGAATGCAACGGCGGCACGCAGCCGGTGGCGTGGAAGACAGCGGACGGCAAGATGTGGTTCGCGACCGTCAAGGGCGTGGCCATGGTGGACCCGAGCTCGATGCGGATCGCGACCGCTCCGCCGGTCATGATCGAAGGGGTCTTCGCCGATCATCGACGATTGGATCGCAACAACCGGCAACCGCTTGCTCCCGGGACGAAGACGCTCGAGTTCCGCTATGCCGGAATCAATTTCGCGTCGCCCGGCAAGGTGCACTATCAGTACAAGCTGGAAGGATTCGACAAGTTGTGGATCGATGCCGGCGCGCAGCGGGTGGCCTCCTACACCAACCTGCGACCGGGCACGTATCGATTCCACGTCCGGGCCGCAACCGATGACGGCCCCTGGAACAACGCCACAACCGCCTTCGAACAGCGGGCGTTCTTCTATCAGACGCCGTGGTTCCTGACGGCCTCGATCGTGGCATTGATCGGCGTAGCAGGCGGCGCGCATCGCTCGCGCGTGAACCTCGTCCGCGCGTCGGCGGAGCGATTCAAGCTGCTGTTCGATCGCAACCTGGCCGGCGAATATCGCGCCACTGTCGATGGAGAAATTCTCGATTGCAATGAAGCTTGCGTGAAGCTCCTCGGCTTTCCGTCGCGAGCCGACTTCATGGGTCACGGCATATCGGATTTGTATTGGAGCGACGCCGACCGGCAGACCATGTTCACGCGTTTGCGCGATCAGCGATCGTTGAGCAACTTCGAAACGTCACTGCGCCGCGCCGATGGCACGCAGATCTGGGTTCTCATGAACATCAGCCTGGTCAGCGATAGTCGAGGCACACCGATCACCGAGGCCACCCTCGTCGACATCACCGAGCGGAAGCGGGCCGAGGACCAGATTCGGTATCAGGCCCATCACGATATTCAAACCGGACTGCCTAACAGGGCGTTGTTCAAAGACCGCCTGGCCATCGCACTCCACTATGCACGACGTCATGCCAATCAGGTGGCCGTGCTATCGGTCGACCTCGATCATCTCAACGCTGTCAATGAAACGTTAGGCCGCACTGTCGGAGACGGGGTGCTGGAAATTGTCTCCGCGCGACTGACCTCCTCGGTGCGCCAGGAAGACTCGGTGGCCCGCGTCGGCGGTGATGAATTCACGCTCCTGCTGATGAAGCCGCATAACGTCACCGACGTCACGACAGTCGCGCGAAAAATTCTTCAGACCATCGCCCGTCCCATCACCGTCAGTGGCAACGAAGTCAACATCACCGCCAGCATCGGGATCTCCTTCTATCCCCAGGATGGCGAAGACGCAGAGACTCTGCTGCAAAACGGCACCCATGCCCTGTTCGCGGCAAAAGAGGCCGGGCGAAACACGTATCAGCTTTGCTCACCCTTCCTGATGAAGAGGGCTGCCGATCGCCTCTCGCTCGAAAGTGCATTGCATCAGGCGTTGGAACAGCAGGAGTTTGTGCTGCACTACCAGCCCCAGCTCGACATCCGCAATCAGAAAGTGATCGGAATGGAAGCGCTGTTGCGCTGGAACCGGCCCGGAAAGAGTCTGCTCCGTCCCGGCGAGTTCATTGCCGTGGCCGAAGAAACGCAGTTGATTCTGCCGATCGGCGAGTGGGCGCTGGAAGCGGCCTGCCGTCAGGGCCGCAAGTGGCACCAATCGGGATCCGCTCTGAAAATCGCAGTGAATGTTTCACCGCGTCAATTCCAGCAGGCGAATCTCGTATCGCTGATTCGCAGTACGCTCGACCGCACCGAACTGGATCCGCACAGCCTTGAAATCGAGATCACCGAAACCACGGCCATGCAAAATCCGGCGTTGACCGCCGACATTCTCCTCGACCTCAAGAACCTCGGCATCAGCATCGCCATCGATGACTTCGGGGTCGGACACTCGTCGCTCAATTACCTGAAGCGCTTCCCGATCGATGCCGTCAAGATCGATCAGTCCTTCGTTGCAGACATCACACGCGGCGGAAGCGACGCCGCCATCGTCGTGGCCGTGATCGCGATGGCCAAGGCCATGAACATTCGCGTCATCGCGGAAGGCGTAGAAACCGATGAGCAGCTCAACTTCCTTCGAGAGCACGGCTGCTATGAGTTCCAGGGATACCTGTTGAGCAGACCGCTGCCGGCGGAAGCGCTCACCGACATGATCCAGGGTCCATCCGCAGGCGTCTATACGCGTCGCTACGCTCGCAGCTTGCAAAAAGTGACGGATCACTGACCGGTCGCCGGAATGGGGTCAGATCTTTGATTCTCGCTCGGTTCTACAGGTAGAAGATCGACGTACGCGCGTCGACGCGGCGCAGGGGCGTGTTTTTCGCGTTCCGGCGAAAAACGATGGTTGTCGGACGGCGCAAAGCTGTCGCCCGCTAGGAAGTGATTGAATGGCCTTCTTTGACTCTTCAGTCTCTACTCTTTGAAGAATGAAGCGAGAATCAAAGACCTGACCCCAATGCGACCTGACGGCGCGGGCGGCGGACCAGCTCACCCGCGCAGTTGGGACAGATCCGCTCGTGCCGATGCGCGCAGGGACTGCAGTAGGTGCATTCGTAAGAACAGATGAAGGCCTCGCTCTCCACCGTCAGCGCGATGGAGCACGTTTCGCAGGAAGGCCGCATCTCGAGAGCCATGTGACGTATATTCTCGCTCTCTTGTACAGCGAACTGCAGATCGAGCGCATCGAGGAGACGATCGCGACGCTGGAGCGCCGCATCGGCGAGCGGTTTCCGGGATCGGGACTGAGCCGCGTCAGCACCGAACTTTTCCGTCTGGCCAAAGAATCCGAGGGCGTGATCGAGCGGCTGCGGCGTCCGATCTGGGTCCTTCGCGCCGGAGCAATCCTGGGGGTCGCAGGCATCGTCGGAATCACGATCGCGCTACTGCTGGTGGCGTTCCGAGTGTCGTTGCGGGTCCAGACCATCCTCGATGTTCTCCAGTTGAGCGAGTCGGCCCTCAATGACATCATTCTGTTCGCCGCGGCGATTTTCTTTTTCTTCACACTCGAGAATCGCGTCAAGCGCCGCACCGCGCTGCGCGCGCTGCATCATCTGCGGAGCATCGTCCACATCGTCGACATGCATCAGTTGAGCAAAGACCCCGAGCATGTGCTCGGCCCGCCGATGCCGACGGAATCGTCGCCGCGGCGCAGCTTCACGCGCTTCGAGCTGGCGCGCTATCTCGACTACTGCTCCGAGCTGTTGTCGCTGAGCAGCAAGCTGGCCGCTCTGCACGTGCAATACCTCAACGACGAAGTGGTCCTCGATGCAGTGAACGACATCGAGACTCTGGCGGCCAGCCTGTCCAACAAAATCTGGCAGAAGATCATGATTCTCGACGTGGCCGTGCCCGAAGCAGCGCTCACGCGCTAGCGGCGTCTCACCCTTCCGCGAGCGACAGCCCACCCTGGCGGGTGGTGACCACGACGAAGCTGGATGCGATGTTGTATGCATGGATAGAAATGAAGCGATTCGGATGCTGCGCAGCGAAATGCTGCAGCGGATTGGCAGCCAGGACATATCAGCGTGCACGGTCGCGACGCGCCAGGGAGTCTTCTGTCGCGGCTTCGCGCGCTTCACCGACGCCGAGCTGCGGGAACGCTACAACTGGATTGTGCGTCGCCGCCCGAGGATGACAAGGGCTGAGCTCGAGGAGATCGCCGACCGGTGGCAACTCGCCCGGCAGGAAGTGCGCGATAAGCGGATCGCGTGCGACGTGCAGCAGGACGCCATGGACATGTGCCGCGGCTGGGACAGTTTCTCCGACGAAGAGCTGAGCCGGTTCTACTTCGAGATGACCGGCAACCGGATCGACATCAGTTAGGCGCCGTTCATCGCACGCCGCTCAGCTTCAATCGCGCGCGGGAAGAGGACATCGTTCTCTCGCGCTCGATGGAATCGATGTAAGGGAAGAGATACTGCTCTTCGCGGCGCATGTGCGGCACGAATTCACGCGCGATGCGCGCGATCCACTCCTCGAGCGGCCGGATCTGTTCGTGACCGGAAGCTGCTTCCGCCGCCAGCAATGTGAGATTCACCAACATGTGGCGCGCACGGCGATGGTGATTTTGCACGACGAACGCAGTGATCTCGCGCAGTGAAGCCTTGCGAAGGTCTGCCGGCGGCTCACTGGATGGCAGCGTCGAGCCTGGTCTCAGCAGTTCCGACGCTTCGTCCGCGTCCACGCCGGCAGCAGCGAATGCATCGCGAAGCGACCGTTCCCGATGGCGGCAGTAGTCGATGCCAAGGATTTCGAATACGCGCGCAGCATGAGGAAGAATCTCGGAGGTCTCCCCCACGCGATCATGAACGTTCATGGCCGCTTCCGCGCGGATCGACGATTTTCTTGCGCAGCGCGTAACCGACTGCCTCGGCGCGGGTATGGAGTCGCAACTTGTCGAGGATGTTGCGCACGTGAAACTTCACCGTGTTCTCGCTCACGTTGAGGCGTCTCGCGAGCTTACGATTCGACGTGACCCCTTCGACCATCAGCTCCAGAACTTCGCGTTCGCGCTCGGTGAGCGCATCGGGATTCTCGGTACTCGGCGCAGCTTCAGGCTTCGCGAATTCCTGCAGCAATTTTCGCGCGAGGTTCGGAGTCAGTGCCGGCTCGCCATGACTGGCACGATCGAGCAGCGAGAAGAAATCGTCGGCCTCGAGATTTTTTAACAGATATCCCTGCGCGCCCGCTTTGATGGCGTCGAACAACTTCGCGTCGTCGTCGGAGGCGGTCAGGATGATGACCTTCACCCCCGGCATTTCGCTGACCAGCGTCCGGGTTGCGGCCAGGCCGTCCATGCGCGGCATGCTCAGGTCCATCAGAACAACCTCCGGATGCAACCGTTTTGTGAGCTCGACTGCCTCCACGCCGTCGCGCGCCTCGCCGATGACCTCGTGCCCTTCAGCCTGCAAGAGGCTCTTCAGGCCGTCGCGAAACAGCGAGTGGTCGTCGGCGATCACGATGCGCATTGGATTGAAGTATGACTCAGGTTAGCGGCATGTGCAGACGAACGGTCGTGCCGCGTCCAGGGCGGCTTTCAATTTCCAATTTGCCCCCGATGGTCGCCGCACGTTCCTGCATTGTCGGCAGACCGAATTGAGGGAAATCGCCTCGCCCGCGCGCACCGGGATTGAATCCGATTCCATCGTCGGCAATTGTGACTTCGAGTCCACCATCGCGCCGGCGCACGTCGACGGTCGCGGTCGTAGCCCGGGCATGCTTGCGGACGTTGGCCAGCGATTCCTGAATGATGCGGACGAGCTGCAGCTCCGCGCCGGCGTTCAATGAAAGGTCACCATCGATCGTGACGTGAGTGCTGATGCCTGTCTGTTCTTTCCATCGATTGATGTACTCCCGCATTGCATCAGCGAACGATTGCTGCGGACTGGGCAACGTTCGCAAATCGACGATCGCCTCACGAACGTCGCCATACGCTTCTCGAGCCGCAACGGCCAGCTCTCGAAGCTGGCCACTTGCCTCCTCGTTCTTTCCGCGGCGCAGGTATTCGTTGGCCGCCTGGACTTTCGTGTTTACATACCCCAAGACCTGCGCGATGCCGTCATGCATCTCGTGTGCGATTCTCAGGCGCTCTTGAGCAACCGCCAGATCGCCGACTTGCTGATGCAAATGCGCGTTGTCGATCGCGATGGCTGCCTGCACTGCGAAGCGCTCGAGCGTCTTCTCGTCATCGTCGGTGAATCGCTCGTCATTTTCTTTCTCGGCCAGATAAAGATTGCCGACGAAAGGACTCTTGCAGGTGATCGGAACAGCGAGCAGCGTGCGCATCATCGGATGATTCGCAGGGAAACCGACCGAGCGCGGATGCTTGGCGATATCTTCGAGTCGAAGTCGCTGACCCTCGTGCAACACCACCCCGAGAACGCCGTGGCCGACAGGAGGCGGTCCGATCGCTTCGCGCTCCTCGGGCGTGATCCCGGAGGTCAAGAATGATTTGATTCGACCCTGCTCTGCATCGACCACAGAGAGTGCTCCGTACTTGGCGCCGACGAGGTTGCGCGCCTGATCGACCACTTTTTTCAATACTGCATCGAGCGAGAGCTCGGCCGCCACGTCGAGACCAGCGCTGTGAAGGGCGAGCAGCTCGCGATTCTGGCGCTTGAGCTGCTCATTGATGTCTCCAATCGCGCGCACCATGACAACGCCGAAGATTGCGAAGGCAACCACCACGACTGCATCGAGCACCAAACGCGTCTGCAACGGAACTTCACCCGCCGTCGCTGCGCGGATCACCTCCAGCGCGATCACGATCATCAGCGGTGCCGCGACCGCAATCCATCGAAGTCGCTTCAGGTCCATATCCAGTCTGGCATTTGCCACCGCCGATTGTGCATCAGGTGGCATCGCCGGGTGGATCCCGAATACCTCCGGCACGCTGTCAAGCATGGCTGTCGACCTGAAGGAAAAGGTCCATCTCCACCGTCAAGTCATCGGCGGCACGCAGGAGGCCAAGGAGCGCGCGCGGAGGATTGACGCCGAAATCGGTCATGCGAAGGGGCAGCGCAGCCTGGATTCGAAAGCGGTCTGATGCCAGCCGCTCCGCCGTCGCGACAATTTCCACATCGCGCGTGGTTCCGGCGAGCGAGATCTCACCGAGGATCACCACGCGATACAAATGACGGTCGATGTCGTGTTCCACGCCGCCCTTGAGCCTCACGAAGCGGAAAGTGATGTCGGGATAATGTGCCGCCTTCAGCGCTGCGACCAGATCGCGTTCCATCGGCCGGCCGCCTGTGCAGCGCAATGCTTCAATCGGGATTGTCAGCTCGAATCGCGGTTGCGGAAACGTTGCGGCGGCCGGTTCGGACATCCATGCTCCGACGTCCCCCTCCTCGATACGATCGATGACCGCATTGATCTTCTCGATCGGGGCAGCGACGTACATGGAGCCATTGAGAGTCGAGCCGCTACAGCGCCACTTGGCGAGATTCGACGAGCCCTGGAGAAGAAGCGTGCTTCGCGGTGCGACAGTCAGGCGTGTCGTCGTCGCGACACCGTTCGTTGCGCAAAGCATCGCGGCCGTTGCCGCAAAGCACATCAGAGAGTTCATGGTCATTGCACCCGATCAACGATCCAACGGAATGCGACCTTGACCTGATCGCCGGTCTTGAGAGCACCGAGCATCGTGATCGGCGGCGTGATGCCGAAGTCGGTCATGCGGATCGGCGCCTCGCCGGCGAGCGTGAAGCGGTCGCCGGCATCGCGCGTCGCGACCACGTTCATCTCGATGTCGCGCGTTACACCACTGATTGTGAGTTTGCCTTTCGTCTTGATCGTGAAGTGATCGGAACGACCTTCCGGCGGATCAGCTTCGATGAGCTGGTATCGGATGTCGGGATATTTGGCGGCCTTCATGGCGTCGCGCATGATGTTGGTCATGCGATCGTGATCGCTCTTCAGCGTACTTACCGGAATCGTGACCGAGACCTGGAGTGGCTCGTTGCTCTTCCATGAGTTTGCATCAGTCGGATCGGATGCGATCTCAGGAGCGATCTCGATGCCTCCGTTGATCGTTGTGCCTTCCATCGCCCACTCATGCAGCGTCGATGTGCCGGTGATCCTGACCGTGCTGTTCGATGCCGGAACGAAGCGAGCGCGTTCGGTGGCCGCCACAATGGTTGCCACCATCAGAAGGACGATCAGTGTTTTCGTTTTCATGGCATTACCCTCTCAGAACGCAAAGCTGACTTCAGAGACAACGCCCTTGAAGCTCGGGTTGCGCCAGGCCGCGATGCCATTGTTGAGCACGACACCGTTTGCAAACCCGCTGTATTTCTGATTGACGTATTCGACCTTGGCCAGCAGGTTCCTGGTCATCCAGAGGCCACCTCCGATTTGCAGGCGGTTGACCTTTCCGTCCGAGCTGAGGCCCGCGATCTTGTTTGCGTTTGCGCCGCTGTAGCGCACCGCGCCATAAAGAGTCGGCGTGATCTTGTAGACTCCTTGCCCGGCGTAGTACGACCAACGCTCTCTCGGTGTTCCGGGCGCCGGGCCATTCACATCGTTGTCGCGCGTCACACCATAATGGGCGTACAACTTCACCGGGATGGTTGCCGAGTCATAAGTCACGTCGCCCTGAAATGCGGCCAGGTCTTTGCCGGTGTTCGGGAGCACGTCGCCAGGCGCCTGTCCGCCGCCTAACACCGCGCCGTAACGTTCACCGCTTCTGTTGCCGGAGAAGAGGGTGGCGCGGCTGGTGGACGATTGGTCGTGGTTGACGCGATAGAACGAGCCGGAGAGACGCAGCGGCTTGATCGGATACGCGAAAAGCTTTCCATTGATGGCATTACCGCGCCCGCTGTTGAAATCTTCCGTGTTGGTGCCGTTGGAAACTGCGGCCACCCATCCGAAGCGTCCGGGTTTGCTCATCGCCTGCATACCGACCGAGACAAAATTCGGATCGATCACGAAGTTGCCGACCAGAGGATTCTTCTGGACCAACGCGTTGTTCGAGCGCCACTCCTGCTGATCGCCGAAGTCGACCAGGAACGCGCCCGCTTTCAGATCGACACGCTTGAAGATCGGCTTCAGAAAGCTCAGCGACTGCAGGTTCTCCGGCACATCCTTCACGAGGAGATAGCCTTGATTCCCGTACGTGGTCGAGGGATGGTTACGGCTGGCGAGGTAGAGATCGAAGTAAACCTCGACTTCCTGCTTTTTGCCGAACTGTCCGAGAAATCCCAGGTCGCCGTATGCCGTCTGCATTCCGTAGGACAGCCTGCCGAGGTCCGTTCCTTTGGAGTCGAACGCATTGGCCTGATGCAGCGCCTGCGCCGTGCCAACGGTGTTGAGGATGATGAACAGCTTGGAAGTCTCCGAGTCGGAGACCTTGAGCTGCGCCTGCGCCGGGACCGACGCGAGCAATTCCATCGCAAACAATGTCAGTGTGAGTTTCTTGATGTTCATGTTCTGCCTCCACCATGCATTGTGGAGACGCGAACGCTGTCAGACGATCTGCGATCGGGTGGTCTTTTGAGCGTCGTCGGATGGGCAGAAAGCTACCCGTCGGGGTAGGTCTGTTACTTCTTCAATGTCCGAATAAAGGCGATGAGGGCATCGATTCTGGCTTGATCGAGCTTATCCTTGAAAGCAGGCATCGTTCCCTTGCCGTCAGCGATGACCTTCTGCATTTCGGCATTGCTCAGCTTCTGCACCTCCGCCGAGCCGAGGTCCTTGACTTTCAGCGATCGGCCGACGGGCGTCTGGCCCTTGCCGTCAACGCCATGACAAATTGCGCAATTCGTTTTGTAAATCGCGCCGCCGTCGGGGCCGGCATCGGCCAGGGCAGCGCTGCAGACGAGCAAGAGTGCCAACGACGTCGTAGTAATCATCTGTTTTTTAGCCATGGCATGAAAAGAAAATAGGGTACGCGGGCGATTTTTTCAAAACGCGTCGACATCCGCAATTCCTGGAGGATGAGTCCTGCACGCAGCGCACCAGTGATGTAGTGCTCCAACGGCGATGACGACGCAGCACCGGCGCGCGGAATTGTTTTGCGATCTTGTCCTGCCACGCGACGCGTTCAAACCCATCGCGAATCCAATGCGAGACCGGCGCACCGCCATCGCGCAGGACGCGATGACACTGGCCGATCGCTCCTGCGTAATCCTCGACATCCATGAGACTCATCAGCTGCCATGATCCTCACATTGGCAGACTCTCCCAGCGGGCCATCGGAAGCGAGATCGGCATTTCGCCGGAGACGGTCAAGACTCATGTCCGCGCCGTTGCTGTAACCCAAACGGGCACAACGAGATCAGCGCGCCTCCAACTTTCCTCCCCGATCCCTTGTACTTATTCGAGAAGGAGAAAATAAGAATGAAACGCACTGCCCTCGGTGTCCTCATTCTGATTCTGGTTGCCCTCCCCTCGCTCGCCCAAAAACCGACGGTCACCGGTGCGCGTTGCCTTTCCCTCGAGCATGTCCGCGGTGGTTGGCGGATGGAGATCAAATGCGATCAGAGCAAAGGCGTCATCGTGATGCTCGACGATCTGAAATATGTCGGCGACGGAATGTTCAATGGCTGGTCACAACCCGAGCTGAAGGCCTTCTATCAGTCGCTGATCCCGAAAGCAGATTCGAAACTCGAGACGATCCAGTTAGGTTGACGAGGCGCGCCGCGGGCGAATGAATTTGCTCGCGATGAAGGCAAATAATCCCAACACGATGCCTGACACAGCCCCGACCACGGGGCCGGTCAGCGCCATCATCAATTGCGGCGAGTTCGGTAGGGGCATGTTTTTCATCATCGCCGCTTCTTTCGGATGGTTCGCGATGTAGGCCGAGAAAAACAGGATGTGGGCTCCGGTCACCCAGATACTATTGACGATGCCCACCAGCAGGCCGTGAAGAAAATGGCGCGCCGATAGATTTCGCGCGATGAGCACGGCGCATACGATGAAGATGACGAGCCAGAAGATGGGCTCGATATTCGACGGAATCACGAACACGGTGGCGATGGCCATGGCCAGCCCGAAGAGCGACAATCCGAAAATCAATTTCCAGTTCATGATGGGCGGCACTCATAACATACCGAACGGGCTTCTTTCAAACGCTTCGTCGTCTCAGATGCACGAGCAGCGCGTCATAAATAAAGGATGCGCGGTCGACGATTTCGGCGTCGTCTTTGGCCACCTGATCGCCAAATCCCTGGCTGACGGCCCATAAGCCTGCGGACTCTGGCGTGATGTCGATCTCTTTCGGAAAGTCGGCGCCGTGGACGATGAGCGCCAGGCGCTTCAGTGCGATGTCGCCGGGGAAGTGCTCATCGACGAGCTGTTCGAACGAGCACCTCCCGCGTTCATCCTGATGCGGGTATCGCGATCCCGGTGCGTCGAAGCCGATGGCATTGTCCCGCTGCTGAACCGCGGCGACTTCCTCCGGCGCGACGAATGCGATCTCCGCACCCGGATCGATGAACCGACGGATCAGCCACGCCGTCGCGGTGCGGTTGACGTGGATCCGACTGCGCGTGACCCACTTCATTTTTTGACGTGCATGCGATCGAGCGCCGACCGCAGTGCGGTCGCCAGTTTGCTCGCGTCGTCGTTTGCCCAGAAGTGCATGAAGAAGAGCCGCGGCTGTTCTTCCAGCATGTGGCTGTGCAACGCGGTCACGGCGATCCCGCCAGCCTGCAGCGCGCGTATCACGGGGTTGACTTCGGATGCAACCAACACGAAATCGCCCGATATCGCCGCTCGACCATTGCCGGTTGGCTGAAAATTGATGGCGGTCGCCAAGCCCATGGATGCCGGGATGGTCATTCCATGCTCGGTGATCTTCTCCACGCGAGGAATGCCGAACTGATATGCGCCGCCATTGGCCTTGCCGGGATGGCCCATGATTCGATCGAGATCGGAGGTCGGAAGATCGAGTTGCGCGGCGGCGGGTGCAGCCGGCGGTCCCATCGGCGTCTTCGTCATGGCGAGCGCGTTGTGCAGCGTTCGCGCAATGGCGGTCGCGTCGCCGTGGCCGCTGAAGTGCACATACATCACCCGCGGCGACTCCCCGATCAGGTGATTGTGAATAGCGGTGGCCTCCATCCCTCCTTTTTGCAGCTCAGTGATTACCGGATTGACCTCGGATTCGAGCAGGACGAGATCGCCCATCGCCATGGAGTGAGCGCCGCTCTCACTGAACGCCGCCCATGACCCGAGGGCCAGCGCGGGTTTGATGGCGACGCCGTCCGCGGTCACTGAGAGATCGCCGCGCGGAAAGCTCACTTTATAGGCGCCGTCAGGTTGCTTTGTGCCAACCCGCCCGAGTGCAGCTTCGACATCTTTCCAATCTTCCTTCGTCGTGGCGGCGGCAAGAGCGAACAGGGCCAACATTGACAAGATGGATTTGAACATGCGCATCAAGCTCTCCTTCTGCGGGATCATCCCGCCTAACGCTTCTTTTGGTAGTAGACATACAAATCCTCCAAAACGGCGGCGGCTCGCGCGATGCGCTCCTCATCGTCGCGATGCGCCATGGCGATGCTGGCGACCATCACTGCGATTCCCGACGTTTCGGGCCGATCGAACTTCGCCTCTTTCAAATCGATGTCGTGGACGACTTCAGCGATCGTGCGGAGTGCGGGATCATCCAGGCTCATGCGATCGATCAGGACTTCGAACGTGCAGCGATCACCCTCATGCGTGAACTCAGCGTTGAACATGTCGAAGCGCACCTCACCGTCTTTGGGCGCATATTGTTTCTCCGTCACGAATTTGAAGCGCGCCTCCGGATCGACAAAACGGCGGATCAGCCATGCGCTTGCCATACGATCGACGTGCACGCCCGCGCGGGTCACCCAAGTCCGGTCGCGATAGGTCTCGCTGCGTTCTGCTTCCGACGACGCTTGCGTCGGCTCTTCGATGGATCGTGCGAGCTCTTCTAAGACTGCAACGGCGAGCTGCCCCTTCGGCGCGCCGAAGAAATCGATCGATTGCACGTCGGCAATGCGTTTTCTCAGCCGCACGATGTCGAGCGCCAGTCGCTGCCCGTCTTCTCGATCGAGCGAGCGCGCTTCGGATGCGATCGCCTCGTAGTCCTCATCGCGAGCGGCGTTGAAGAGCTGCTGAATCTCGCCGTCGCTCAGCCCTTCGATGACTCGAGCCTCGAACAGATTCGCTTCGCCGCCGTCCGCGCGAATCTGGCGCACGGTCCACTGGAAATCCTCGAGAGCGCTCTCGGTCGCCGGAAGTGCGTAGACAGTGTTCTTGATCGCCACCGCGCCGATTCGCTGCATGCGACGGGCGACCTTTACGCGCAGATAGTTTGGGGTCGGTGGAAGTTGATGGATGAGGAGCAGCCACTCCGGCATGAAGGAGCAACTGTATCAGCAACATATATGCCGGTGATACACTTGCGCGCTTTGGAGGAAGTGTATGCACATCAAGAGTTTCCTCCCAATCGTTTTCAGCCTTGCTGCTACCCTGCAGACCCGCACGTTCACATTCGAGAGTGATCGCGTCGGCGCGCCACCGCCCGATTTCGAATTCGCTCGCACGGGAAATGGTCCGGAAGGCAAATGGACCGTGGCCACCGAGCGCGGCAACGAAAAGAATCATGTCCTCTTGCAATCGAGCGCAGACAGAACGGACTACCGATTTCCTGTCGCGATCCTGAAGAACGAGTCACTCCGAGACGTGACGTTGAGCGTTCGCGCGCGCCCGCTGGCTGGCGAAGTCGACCAGGGCTTTGGACTCGTCTGGCGCTACCGCGATGTCAACAATTACTACATCACCCGCTGCAACGCGGACGAGGACAACTGCACCATCTATCACACGATCAACGGCAGCCGGAGGGCGTTTCAGAACCACAACGTGAAAGTGGCCACGAATGTGTGGCACACACTAAAGATGGAGGCGCGAGGGAATCATTTCATGGTCTGGTTCGACGGAGAAAAAGTGCTCGATGCGCGCGACGACACTTTCCAGTCTGGCCGAGTCGGTCTTTGGACCAAGGCCGACTCGGTGATCGAGTTCGACGATTTCACCGTGGCACCTTAACCGTCCCAAAACTTTTGGAGGATGCATGAAGAGAATTCGTATGGCTGCTCTTTCGCTGTTTGCATTCGTATCATTGATTCCGTCTGGCCACGCGCAGGTCGACGCCAAACTCGGCGACGCCGTGAAGCACACCAAGGCGTCTCTGGATGCCGGGCTGAAGGCAAGTGAGCGCGAAGGAAAACCGATCTCCGGCAAATTCGAGCTCGAGGATGGAAAGCTGCAGCTCTCCGTCTATACCGAGAAGGCGAGCAAGTTCTACGAAGTCGTCGTCGACCATACATCGGGAAAAATCGCCAAGACCGAAGAGATCACCAGTGGCGATGACCTGACTGCGGCGAAGGCGCAGTCGGCAGCCATGGCTCACGCGAAGAAGTCGTTGCGCCAGGCGGTGCGCGACGCGCAGAAGACGCACAAAGGCTTTCGCGCAGTCAGTGTCGTGCCGGAAGAGAAGGACTCGCACCCACTCGCCACGGTGACCCTGATGAAAGACCATGAGACGCGCACTGCGACTGAGAAGCTCGACTAGTCGGCCGGTGAACGATTGCGCCCGGACAGTCGTGGCCATTCTCCTATTGATGTGCTGCCATCGCCCGCAACATCAGACTGTTCTTTTCATGTGCCCGCATGGCGGCGCCAAGAGTCTGATCGCTGCGTCGTATTTCAACCGGATGGCCGCCGAGAAGAATCTGCCGTTCACGGCGGTGGCGGTTGCTGCCGAAGACCCTTACCGGAGTGTGCCGACTCCCATCGCCGACTTCCTCGCAAAAGACGGCTTTCACGTTCGTTCGTTCAAACCAAGGCCAGTCAGTCGCGCCGACTTGCGCAGCGCCTCGAAAGTCATCGCCGTCGGTTGCGATCTGACCAAGGTCGATACTCGAGGAACCGCCGTCGAAACATGGGATGACGTGCCACTGGTCGATGACGGCCTCCCGCAATCAGCCGCGGCCATCCGCAAGCATGTAATTTCGCTCGTCGATCAGATCCGTTCCCGTCGTCCATAGCCTGATCGAACTCGAACCCGAGTACCGGTATATTCAGCCTCAGTGGTCGTCACATCGAAGCCGCTTCTGACGGCAACGATTGCCGCGATCGCCAGCGTTTGCCTGGCCGAGCAGCAGCCTCCGATTCGACAGGCGACAACCGACAGTGCGATTCATCTCGACGGCCGTCTCGACGAACCGGCGTGGGCGACGGCGGAGGCGGTGATCCTCACGCAACAGAGCCCGCATCCTGGCGCTCCGTCGCCCTATCGGACGACACTGCGCGTCGTCACCGATCGCACGCACCTCTATTTCGGATTCTCGTGCCAGGACCCCGATCCGCAACGGATTGCGGTCCACACCATGCAGCGCGACGGCGACATGTCAGGAGACGATACCGTGGCCATCGTCCTCGACACCTTCGGCGACCAACGTAGCGGCTACTACTTCCAGATCAACAGTGCCGGCGCGCGTGCCGACGGTCTCATTGCCACCCCCGACGATGTTCCTCTTGATTGGGACGGAGTGTGGGACGCGCGCGGCGCGCGAACATCGGAAGGGTGGAGCGCCGAAATCGTCATCCCCATCAACACCCTTCGCTTCGATCCGAACCGCAACGCCTGGGGCTTCAATGCCCAGCGGTACGTGCCCAGGGAAAGGCAACGCCTCCGCTGGAGCGGAACGACCCTCGACGCTGCCTTCATCGATCTCCGTCGCGCTGGCCTGCTGGAGGTCCCGCGATTCGAGCGGGGCCACGGCATCACGACGAACATCAACACACTTGCCCAGCGGACGAGCGACTTCATCACGCGCGATCGCGCCGTCTCCGGCCGCACCGGTTTCGACCTCGGCTACAACGCAACGCCGCAGCTCGGCGGCATGGTCACGATCAACACCGATTTTGCCGAAACGGAAGTCGACACGCGACAGATCAACCTCACCCAGTTTCCGCTTTTCTTTCCCGAGAAACGCGCGTTTTTCCTGGAAGGATCCAACCAATTTAACTTTGGCCTCAACCTCGGCAGCGATTTCGTGCCGTTCTACTCCCGGAAAGTCGGACTAGTGGAGGGAAGCATCGTCCCGCTCCATGCCGGCCTGAAGGTCCTCGGCCGCGCCGGAAAATGGGGCATCGCCGCGCTCGATGCACAAACTGGGAGCGCGCACGGCGTCTCCGGTCGGAATCTGTTCGCAGGCCGCTTCACCTACGACGCAACCGATCATCTGCGAATCGGCACGCTGCTCACCGCCGGCGATCCGGAATTCCAAACTCACAACCGTCTGGGCGGCGTCGATGCCATCTGGCGCACGTCCACTCTCGCCGGCGACAAGAATTTTGCTGCCGGCGCGTGGCTGGCCACGAGTCACAGCACGGGATTACACGGGCAAAATCGTGGATGGGGCGTCGCAATCGACTACCCGAACGATCTCTGGGACGTCAACGCATCCGTAAAGAACTTCGGCGATGCGCTCGAGCCCACGCTCGGTTTTCTTCCCCGCCCCGGCACGCGGCAGTACAACTTCTACAGCGCCTACCAGCCGCGTCCGAAGCAATCGTGGATTCAGCAGTTCTTCTTTGAATTGCAACCGCGCATGGTCAAAGACCTCGACGGCCGGACGTTGACGTGGCGCGTCTTCACCGCTCCCTTTAACGTGGAGAGCAATGGTGGCGTCCACCTCGAGGCGAACTACGCGCCCGAGTTCCAGCGGCTCAGTCGGCCATTCGCGATTACCGACTCGGTCACGATTCCGGTGGGCGCCTACCGCTTCGACCGCTTCCGCGTTGAAGGGCAATCGTCGCCGGCACGCCCGATCCGCGTCGGTACCACGGTCTGGTTGGGCACCTTCTTCGACGGCCGGCTGACGCAGGTCTCGAGCTTCGTGACATGGACGGAGCGGGCAGGTCACCTTCAGCTCGAATTCGACGCGGAAAATGATTTCGGTCGTCTGCCGTTCGGCAATTTCACTCAGCGACTTCTGCAAACGAAAGTCGTGTACGCGTTCTCGCCGAACCTGATCGTGTCCAGCTACGCGCAGTACGACACCGAGTCACGGCAGGTCGGCATCAACAATCGGCTGCGCTGGACCATTCGGCCAGAGGCTGACCTCTTTATCGTTTGGAATCGCGGCTGGCAACACGGGCTTCTCGACGACCCATCGCGTTTCGCACCGCGGTCGGACCAATTGGTGATGAAGTTGCGCTGGATCTGGCGCGGGTGATTCGGTCACTCATTTGCCTACCGCAGCAGGTCGAAGCGCAATGACCTGTCCATCGATTGTTCCGACGTAGAGCGTCGAATCGTCCGAGCCGATCCCGCGGATCGGCTTGTCGTGAATGGTTTGTGACCACGCGACGTCGCCGGTCGCTTCATTGAGGGCAAACAGCGTCCCGTCGCGATCTCCAACGATTACCCATCCGTGCCAGAGTCTAGGGCGAGGAGAAGTCCATTTGCTTTTTGAGTCGGCATGCCACAGCACGCGCCTTAGCTTCGGATCAACCAGCATGACCTTCTTTTCACTCATGACATACACCCCGCGGTTACCGGCCACGGGAGTGTCCTCCGGGACGACATCGAGATCCAGCGTCGAAAGCGCGCGACCATCCGACTGCCTCAACCGATACAGTTTCTTGCCTTGCGTGCCGGCGATAATCGCGTCGCCTACGACCGCCACGGCTGTGGATGCCGGGGCGTCGAGCTGCGTCTTCCAGAGCTGTTTGCCATTCTGCGAATCGATCGCGTAGACAGCGTCGTTACTCGATCCAAAAAATACGCGTCCATTCGCGAGGGCAGCCGACATCCCGACACGCCTGCGCCTGGCCTCGATCGGAAAGCTCCACAGCTCGGCGCCGGAAGCGGCGTTCAAGCTGACGATGCGTTCATCGACGGTCACGCCGACGACGCGATCTCCGTCAAGCAGGAGGTCGCTCGTGAAGCCGCTGTTGCCGTTTCCATGATGTGCATACTTCCAGGCGACATCGCCCGTCACGCGATCGAATGCGTAGATGTGCCCGATCTGGCCGCCATCGGTAGGAATAAATACGCGATCTTTCGTCGCAACCGGATTCCCGTGAAACTCGCGGGCGTCTCCGTCGCCCGCGACGTCATACAGCCAGACCGGCTTGCCGTTGGATCGATCGATGGCCGAGAAGACGCCCGAGCAGGCGCCGACGTAGATGACGTCGCCCACGACCGTGGGCGTCGCGAAGACTCACCCGCCGGTCTTGTACTCCCACAAAACCTCAGCGGGCGTCATCAGCAGGACTGCAAGAGCGAATGCGATCATTGAACTACCTCTACGCGCTGCCAATCGCTGCGCTGTCGTTTGAAGGGCAGCGCAAGGACCTTCCCGATCGTAACGTCGGCGGCATCCTGATAGGCGGGCACGCCGATGGTGATCTCGGCCTGCGGAACGTCGAGAACGATGGTGCGATGGATGAAGTCCCAGATCGACAGCAGGCTGGCCCAGTTGCTGTTCGTTTCATTGAGTCGGTCCGAATGATGGATCCCGTGCATGCGCGGCGTCGCGATGAAGTACACCAGGACGCGCTCGAATGGGATTGGGAGTCGCGCGTTGGAGTGATGAAAGAGAATCGATGCGAAAAGGATCGTCTGCCACAGCCAAAGCTGAAAAACGGTGGTCCCAATCAGCACGATCTGCAGCGAACGGTAAGCGATCGAAAGCGTGAGCTCACCAAAGTGAAATCGCAAAGCGGTCGACGCGTCGAGATCGAGATCGACGTGGTGCGGGAGATGAAATCTCCACAGAAAAGGGACCTGGTGAGAGGCCCGATGCCACCACCACAGCGTGTAATCGAGAAGAATGATGGCGGCGATCGTGTCGAGCGGCGCAGGAAGCGCAATTCGAGTGAGCAGACCAATGCGATGACGCGTCGCCCATGCCGCAACCGGGACGAGGATCGGCGCCTGGATCAGCGTGAGGATCGCGAGTGAGACGCCGCCGACGGTGAGATTCCGAATGACGTGGCGCAGCTTCGGCTCCAGCGTCCGCCGAAGCGGCGCAATCGCCTCCCACGCCGTGAAGAAGAGGAATCCGCCGCCCACCACCGCGACGGAGATGGCGTCTTCCGCTGACATGATTCCAACGTAGGGACTCCGAATCGATTCGTCAAATGAAATGATAGAATCGCCGTGATAAAGGTTCTTTATCGATGAATCCCGTCCACCTCAGAACCTTCGTCGCCGTAGCCGAGCTTCGCCACTTCGCACGCGCGGCAAATGCCTGCAATCTTTCCCAGCCGGCAGTCTCACATCAAATCGCGCAACTCGAGGCCGACGTCGGAGCGAAACTGTTCAACCGCGCGCCTCGGCGAGTGTCGCTCACCGTCGCCGGCGAGGTGATGCTGGAGGAGGCGCGGCGCGTTCTGGCGGCAGTCGATCGCGCTCGCGAACGGATGCACGAGGTCACCAGCGGGGCGGTCGGACGGATCCGGCTCGGCGCCACTGCCTCGCCGGGGCTGTATCTATTGCCGGCGGTCCTGACCGAGTATCGCGAAGCGCATCCGACATTCGATCTGCAATTTCAAATCGCGCCGCTCGACGCGATTGTCGATCGCGTCATCCGCAACGATCTCGACATGGCGGTGATCGCCGGCCGCTCTCCCACCAGCGAACTGCGGACGAAGCCGCTGGCGCGCGATGCGCTGGTGGCCATCGGCGCCCCAGCGACAGCATCGCACGGCGTCCGCCGTGCTCTCGCCGATCATTGCTGGATTTTGCGAGAGGAAGGATCGACGACCCGCCGGGAGCTCGACGCCTGGCTGCATCGGCACCGGATCACACCTGCGCGCACCATGGTTTTCGACGGCCCGGACGCGGTGAAGCGCGCGGTGACAGCCGGCCTCGGAATCTCGATCGTGTCGAGGTTGACCGTCGAGGAGGAGCTCGCGTCAGGCCGTTTGATTCCGCTCGAAGTTGGACTGACGCTGCCGCGTCGCGACATTTGCCTCATCGATCATCCGCAGAAACACCACGGGGCCGCCTGCAGCGCGATGTTAGGGTTGTTCGCCGCCAGATTCGAGAACCACCCCGAGTAGCGCAATCGGGGCTTTGGGAACGTACGTCAATGAGCGCGAGCTGACGATGCTCTTGCCGACCGCAGAGGCGCGGTTCTCCTCGTCGCCGCGAGCTGCGTACAGCCGATCGCCGGAGACCGCGAACTCCCAATGCTCTTTCCTCACGTTCGAGGCGCTCACCACGACAAATGACGCGGAGTAGTTCGAGTCGCGCTCCGCGGCTACCGGGATGCCGTTCGAGTCGACCCACACCCGAAGCTCGATCTTCGGTTCTTTGACAAATCTGCTCGTGCCCGCGAGCGTCGGCTTGACTTTGATCCGCATTAGCGTGGCGGCCTTCCCATTGTGCATCGACGGCGACTGGCTGACTAAAGATGACTGATCGAGATCGCCGAGCAACATCGAAGCCGAATCGAGCGCATCGATGATATCGAAGATCGTCAGCGCCACCATCGCGGTCCGGGTGGGCGTGCGGTTCTCCGGATTGCGCTTCTTCTCCTCCGCTTCAGTTTCTGCGGCGCCGAGGGCGGAGGGTGGAACACGAATGAGGAGCCCGGCCGGACCGAATTCAACTTCAAAATTCGTCGCGCCGCTCCGTGCGCCCGCTGTGCCCTGCGAGTCAGAATTCACTTCCACCGAAGCCGACACGGCGAAGGGCGCATTCGCCGGATATCGCAGAAGAACCGTCCGGAGATCCGACAAAGAGTCGCCGGCCAGCGGGGTTGCGATCAGAAAGAGATACGCAAGAGCTGTTCGTGTCATATTTCGATCGTACTCCTGATCTCGTGATCGAATAGCGGTCACCGGATGTTAAGCCCACCGTATCGGCGTTCGCGGGCCGCGCTTCTGAAGATCGAGCGCAGCGAGGGTTGGCGGACCATCATCATCGCGTTGGTGGCGAACGTGGTCATCGCCATTGCGAAACTGGTCAGCGGTCTCCTGTCCGGATCGACGGCCTTGCTGGCGGAAGCGGCCCATTCGCTGGCGGATTCGTCCAATGAAGTGCTTCTCGGCATCTCGCTGCGCCGCGCCGCGGTTCCCCCCGACGATCTCCATCCACTCGGCCACGGACGCGAACGATTTCTATGGGCATTCATGGCGGCCATCGCGTCGTTCCTGGTGGGAGGCTGCTTCTCCATCGCCCTTGCCATTGGGCAGTTGACGCACGCCGAAAAGATCGCCAACACAACACCTGCCTGGATCGTCCTCGGAATCGCATTCCTCGCCGACGGCACATCATGGCTGCAGAGCGTGGTGCAGGCGCGACGCAATGCCAGGGAGCGAGGCTGGTCGGTCTGGTTTCACCTTCTGCGATCCAGCGATCCCGTCGACCGGGCCATCGTCGTCGAAGACAGCGCAGCGCTGATCGGTCTGGTCATCGCCGGCGCCGGCCTTCTGGTCAGTCGCCACGTCGGCAACAGCCGGCCCGATGCGATCGCATCGCTGCTCATCGGCATCCTGCTGGCGATCACTGCCTTCGGCCTGGCGCGGCCGCTCGGCGATTTTCTGGTCGGGAAGTCGCTTCCTCCGGAATTGCTGACCGAGCTTCGCAAGATCGTGGCGTCCGACAGCGCGGTCGAGGAAATCGTGTCGTTGCAGGCCGTCTATGTCGGCCCGGAAGAGGTGATCGTGGCGGCGAAGGTCAGGCCATCGCCGCGGTTGACGGTGGAGGAACTCGCCCGCGCGATGGACAACCTCGATCAGGCCCTTCGCACCGCCTCCCCGTTCGTCGGCGACGTGTACATCGACGTGACAACGTCAACTTAGCTGATCTCGCCGAAGTGGCCGCTCTGATAGTCGATCATGGCCTGGCGGATCTCGCCTGCCGTGTTCATCACAAACGGTCCATAGCGCGCGATCGGCTCATTCAGCGGAACGCCGCCGATGAGGAGCACTTCTGCCCCACTCTCGGTGGTGATCGTCACTGCGTCACCGTCGCGGCCGAAGATGACCATGTCGTTCTCGCGCGCGATCCGATCGCCGAAAGCCGCCTGCCCGCTCACGATGAAAGCAAACGCGTTGTATTCCTCAGGGATCACTTGCGTAAAGCGACCGCCGGCGGCGAGGCGCACGTGCAGGTACATGATCGGCGTCCGCGTGTCGATGGTTGCCTGCGTGCCGAGGGACTCACCGGCGATCACGGTCACGGTGACTTTGCCATCCGCGCTCTTGGCAGTCGGGATCTCGGAAGAGCGCAGTTCCTGATAACGCGGCTTCATCATCTTGTCGGTCCGGGGGAGGTTGACCCACAGTTGAAATCCGTGCAGTCGCCCGCCGCTGCGAAGGATTTCTTCGGAAGGCATCTCGGAGTGAATCACCCCCGAGCCGGCCGTCATCCACTGCACGTCACCGGCGCCGATGCGGCCGTGATTGCCCTGCGAGTCCTTGTGCTCGACGGCCCCGTCGAGGATGTATGTCACGGTCTCGAAGCCGCGATGCGGATGATCGGGTGCGCCCTTCGCCTCGCCCGGGCCGTGGGTCACCGGTCCCATGCGGTCGAGAAGCAAAAAGGGATCGAAGTGGTCGAGACGCGGCGTGGGAAACGGACGCGTCACGAGCATCCCTTCTCCCTCCAGCTGCGGGGTGGCATGGACGAGCTGGCTGACAGAGCGTGTGGGCATGATCACTCAGTACAACAAAAGTGCATTCCACACGAAAAAAAACGGGTCCGGGATCCCTTGTATCCCGGAACCTTTCTCAGCGCGTTAACATCCACAAGGGGGCATTCGCGCCAAATTTGCCTCAGCAACTCATCGCGTTACTGCGACCGACTTCGTCAGGTTGACATCTGCGATAGCGCGTTCCCGCCGAAATCGTTTCACCTCGCTTGACCCATCGCGTCCCTCGAGGCGACCTCAACACGTTGACATCTGCGATGAAGCGTTCGTATTGAGACGAGCGACAAGATAGGTTCACGAAAGCGCGCGCGCAATAGTTTTCGCTGTTACATTTTTCGCGGTTTTCCACATCCTTCCACAGATGGCGTGCACACGTTGTTGAGCAAAGTTCGCGAGAAGACGATGCTGCAACGGCGATCCGATCGGCGACGCTGTGGAAGCTTTGTTCGGATATGCTCGCGCAGATGACCAGATCGACGGACCGATTTCGCCAGCTTCATCAGTCGGGATGCTTCGTGATGCCGAATCCATGGGATCCCGGCAGCGCGAAGCTTCTGGTCCAGCTCGGATTTCCGGCGCTGGCGACGACCAGCTCGGGATTCGCGTGGTCCGTGGGTCGTCGCGATAACCACGTCCCGCTCGAACAAGCGCTGGCGCATTTCCGCGCCATCACCGCCGCCGTAGACGTCCCCATCAATGCCGACTTCGAGGGAGGCTTCGCGGTTGACGCTCACGGAGTCGCGGACAACGTAGCCGCCGCGGTTGCGACAGGGATCGCCGGCATATCGATCGAAGATTCGACCGGCGATGCAGCGAATCCCCTGTTCGAATTTGATCTTTCGGTGGCGCGAGTCCGTGCCGCGCGGGCGGCGATCGAGAAGAGCGGCACGGGCGTTCTTCTCACCGCGCGCTCGGAGGGCTTCATTGCCGGTCGCCCTGACTTTGACGAGACGATTCGCCGTCTGGCAGCGTACGCCGCGGCCGGCGCCGACTGCCTCTATGCGCCAGGATTGCGAAAGATCGGCGACATCAAGGCGGTCGTGGAAGCGGTCGCGCCCAAACCAGTGAATGTTCTTGCGGGAAGCGACTTCACGACCGTGGCTGAGCTGGCTGCGGCGGGCGTGCGTCGGATCAGCGTGGGCGGCGCGCTTGCACGCACGGCCTGGACCGGATTTCTGGCAGCGGCGAGAGAGATCGCCGAGAAGGGAACGTTCTCCGCGCTCGGCCGCGCAATTCCCGGCGCGGAGATGAACGGATATTTCGGATCATGATCAACATTCAACGTTACAAGCGACGGCTGCTCGACCTTGAAAAGAAGCTCGACGCGAGTACCTCTCGCGATCTCGAAGATGGCCGCGGAGAATTGATCGACACTCCGCACGATGCCGGCGATGCCAGCGTGTCCGACGTGGCCATCGATTCTGAATTCACCGCGGCCGAGCTCAACTCGATGATTCTGCAGCAAGTGCAGGATGCGCTCCGTCGGATCGATGACGGCACTTTCGGCAAATGTCTCGTCGACGGGGGCCCGATCGAACCGAAACGTCTCGACGCGGTCCCGTGGACGCCCTACTGCCTGAAGCATCAGACATTGCTCGAGGCAGCAGGGCGCGAGAGAAACTGGACGCTGTAGATCAGAATGCGAAGCTGGAAGGAGATCCAAATGGCCAAAAAGAAAAATACCGAGGCGATCGCGGCGCGTGCGCGCCCGCTGAGCCGCCAGAGCGCACACGAGTTTCAGGCGTTCAGCCAGACCGTGCCGATGCCGATCGCGCTCTCACAGAAGGTCGCGAAGCAGAGCGTCGAGAATCTCAATCAGGTTCTCGCCGACACGTTCACGCTGCGCGATCTCTACAAAAAGCACCACTGGCAGGTCGGCGGACCCACGTTCTATCAATTGCATCTTCTCTTCGATAAGCACTACGAAGAGCAGAACGATCTGGTGGACGCAATCGCCGAGCGGATCCAGTCGCTGGGCGGCGTCGGCCTCGCGATGGCACCCGACATCGCGGAGACGACCATCATCCCGCGCCCGCCCAAGGGCCGCGAAGAAGTGCCGGTGCAAATCTCGCGACTTCTGCACGCCCATGAAATCGTGCTCGAGGAAGCGCGCACGATGGCGCGGCAGGCGGCGAAATCAGGCGACGATGGGACGAACGATCTCCTTGTCTCCGATGTCATTCGGGGCAACGAGAAACAAGTGTGGTTCCTGTCGCAGCACCTCGTCGACGTGCCGCTGGTCAAAGCGGATTGACCGCGGGGTTAGGATGACGTCATGTCTGCCTCCGTTCCCCTGACTGTCGCGCCGCGTGAAGAACAGGTTTTTCCGATCTTGACGCCGGAGCAGATCGCACGCATCGCTGCTCACGGACGAAGACGCACGGTGCAGCGCGGCGATGTGCTCATGGAGGCAGGTCAGCAGCACTTCCCGTTGTTCCTGGTCACGGCCGGAGAGCTGGAGGTCGTACGCTCCTCCTGTACTGGCGAGGAAGTGGTCACGACGCATCACAGCGGTCAATTCAGCGGCGAGCTGAATCTGCTGACCGGCCGGCGCGGCCTGGCGACCATCCGCGTGATCGACGCCGGCGAAGTCATCGAAGTACAACGCGACGACCTTCTGGCGCTGCTGCAAACGGACGCCGAGCTCAGCGAGATCTTCATGCGGGCGTTCATCCTGCGGCGGGTCGCGCTCATCGATCGCGGCTTCGGAGACGTGGTGGTGCTGGGCTCGAGGTACTCGCCTCGAACCCTGCAGATCCGTGAGTTCCTCTCGCGGAATGCGCATCCATATACATATGTCGACCTCGACGTCGACGAAGTCTCTCAGGAATCCCTCGATCGCCTGAAGGTCTCGACCGCCGACATTCCCGTGGTGATCTGTCGCGGTGAAGCGACCCTTCGGAATCCGACCAACGCGGAGATTGCCGATTGCATCGGATTCAATGAGGCCATCGACGTCGACGAGAGTCACATTCGCGACGTGGTGATCGTAGGCGCAGGTCCGGCCGGTCTAGGCGCCGCAGTGTATGCCGCGTCGGAAGGTCTCGACGTCTTGATGGTCGAAGCGAATGCGCCCGGCGGTCAGGCCGGCTCCAGCATGCGCATCGAAAACTACCTCGGCTTCCCCTCCGGCATTACCGGTGAGGAGCTGGCCACACGCGCATTCAGTCAAGCCGAGAAATTCGGCGCCCAGATGATCATCGCCAAAGGCGCCACGCAGTTGCGGTGCGAGAGACGACCGTACGCCATCGAGATCGAGAATGGAGCGCGCGTCACGGCCCGCACCATCATCATCGCCACCGGCGCCGAATATCGAGGCTTGCCCATCGAGAATCTCGCCAGCTTCAACAGTGCAGGCGTTTACTACATCGCCACGCCCATGGAAGCACAACTATGCAAAGGCGAGAAGGTGATCATCGTCGGCGGCGGCAATTCGGCTGGTCAGGCGGCGGTCTTCCTGGCGGGGCACGCCAGTCGCGCGATCATGCTGGTCCGATCGGGTGGATTGGCCGAGAGCATGTCGCGCTATCTGGTCCGGCGCATCGAAGACAATCCAGCCATCGAGGTCAGGACGAGTTGTCAGATCGTTGCGCTCGAGGGTGGGAGGCACCTGGAGCGCGTGCGTTGTCGTGATGAGAACAGCGGAACCGACACTGTTGAAAACATCCGCCACGTTTTCGTGATGACGGGCGCAGTGCCGGCGACCAAATGGCTCAACGGCTGCGTCGCGCTCGACGATCACGGATTCATCAAGACCGGTCCCGATCTCTCGCAGGAGGATCTGGGCACCGCGCAGTGGCCGCTGGCGCGGCAGCCGCATCTTCTCGAGACCAACCGGCCCGGCATCTTCGCGGTCGGAGACGTGCGAGGCGGCAACATCAAACGCGTGGCCTCAGCGGTCGGCGAAGGCTCGATCGCGGTTGCCTTCGTGCATCAAGTACTGCGCGAGTGATCGGATCGCCGGTCGTCTCGCAGTAGTGCTTCGACGAGCGACGCCGGCATTCCGAGGTGTCGCATCGATTGCCGGGCGATGTTCTCGGGAACATCGACGTACACGACCGGCCGTTTTGTGATTCGCGAAAGCATCCTCGCCGCATCATGATTCGACATTGGCGCGATGCAGTCGTCGGCCTTGCCGTCATCCGTGACCACCATCGCGATGTCCGATGCTCGCTTCACGTTGAACGCCTTCGCGATGAGCTGCGAGGCCAGCGCACTGAGCGAAGAGCCGTTATTCATGCCGATGACTGCCGTCTGCATGCTCCCGCTTCGGCGGAAATCGATGACGATCACCTCGCCCCCGGCGCCGATGATTTCGTCAGACATGTGCGAACTCTATCTATTGATATATGTCAGCCAGCGGCATAATTCGGATTTCACGAACCATATTCGTCGTGGCGGCGCCACCACTGGTAGCGCGGGGTCTGCGGCCAGCCCTCCGGCGAATTCTCCCAATCCTCTTGCCGTCCGAGTGGGGTGAGATCGAGGAATGTCCAGACACTGCCGAGGGCCTCGACGCCGCGAAGCGACGTGAAGTAGGTGCGAAAGATCTTGTCGCCATCGCGCAGGAAAACGCTGAGGCCGAAAGTCTCACCACGCTTGGTTGTTAGACCGAAGTCGACATTGAAGTCACTGTCGTGCGACGAGTACCACGGTATCGTCCACCCCATGCGTTTTCGATAACGTTCGATGTTCGCCAGCGGCGCGCGCGAAATCAGGGCGAATGACGTGTCGCGTGCGTGGAGATGGGCAAGGTGACCAAACTGGTCAACACATAATGAGCAGCCGGGTCAGCCGGCCTTCGGCCAACCATCAACTCCAGGCGCGAACATGAAGTGATAGACGATGAGCTGGCGGCGTCCTTCGAACAGATCGAGCAGAGTGGCTTTGCCCTGGGGTCCCTCGAACAGATACTCCTTTTCGATTTCCACCATCGGCTGCCGACGCCGTTCCGCAGCCAGCGCGTCTCGCGCACGAGTGGCAGCCTTTTCCTTCGCCAACAGCTTTGCATGAGCCTTCTGCCACGCATTTTGCGAGACGATTTTGGGAAGTGCCTTCTTGCTTTTTCTTTTCATCATAAATGCCGTCAGCGTTCGTAGATGTGCGCGACCACGCCCGACGCAAATGTCGTCGCGCCTTGCAGTTTCAGATTCAGATGTGAAGGCAAATCCTTGAACAGAGGCGCTCCGCCGCCCAGGGCGACCGGGTGCGTGACGATGCGGTATTCGTCGATCAGGTTCTCCCTCGCGAGCGATTGCGCGAAGCGCGCCCCGCCATGCGCGAGAATCGGCTTACCCGGCTGCTGCCTGAGACGCGCAATCTCCTCGCGAAGATCGCCGCGCGCGATGCGCGACTCTTTCCAAGTCGCCTCTTTCAGCGCTTTAGAGAAAACGACTTTAGGAATCTCGTTCATCGGCGCCGCGAACGGTCGATGCTCGGGAGGCTGCACGCTCGGGTTCGGCCAAAAGGCTGCCATGTCTTGATAGGTCTTCGCCCCCATGATGTGGACGCCGGCTTGCCACACGGAGTCGACGATCCACTTCGTCAATTCGGCGTCCATCGTTTCAAACACCCACTCCAACTCCCCGTTGGGACCGTTGACGAACCCGTCAACCGACATCGCCATCTTCAGGATGACTTTTCGCATCAGTCCATACGCACCAGCCCGCGCCGGGTCGCGACCTTGATCGCCTCGGTGCGGCTGGTGACGCCGAGCTTCTCAAAGAGATGACCGAGGTGACTCTTGACGGTGCGCTCGCTGATGCCGAGGGTGCTGGCGATTTCCTTGTTTGATTTGCCGTCGGCCATGAGGCGCAGCGTCGACAGCTCGCGCGGCGTCACCTGCACCCGCGTCAGGCCTTCGGCCAGCTTGGCCGCGGCGGCCGGCGCGAGATAGGTCTTGCCGGCAATGACATCGTGGATGCAGGCGATCAACTCGTCGGCGGTGATGTCTTTGAGCACGTAAGCCTTCGCGCCCGCCTTCAGCGCGCGCGTGATGTCTTCGTCGGTATCGTAGGTCGTCAGCACGATGACCCTGGCGTTCGGATCGAGCTCGCGAATCTGCCGGACCGCCTCCACGCCTTCCATCACCGGCATCCGCAGATCGAGCAAAACGACGTCGGGATGATGTTTCGCAAATGCAACCACCGCCTCCGCTCCGTTGGCGGCTTCTGCCACCACGCGGAGGTCGGCCTCGTGGCTGATGATGTTGACGACGCCGGTGCGCACGAGCGCGTGGTCGTCAACAACGAGAACGCCCGCGGGTTCGATCATGGATTCGGGATGCTGAAGGCCGGCGGCTCCCATGCCAGCACCACTTCCGTTCCTGCTCGCGGCGCGGTGACGATCGTCAAAGAGCCGCCGATTCTCTCCGCGCGCTCCTGCATGCTGGTCAGGCCGAAGCCCGCGCCAAAGCGCTCCTTGGCGATGCCGCGTCCATCGTCGGCAACGGAAAGACGGAATCCGTCCGACCGCGTGGCTGCGGCGTGAATGGTGATCTTGCGTGCGCGCGCGTGGCGGACCGCGTTCGTCAATGCTTCCTGTGCAATGCCGATGATCTCGCGTTCGACCACTCCATCGAGTGCCGGAAGCTCTTCCACGAACAGCTCGATCGGTACGTCGGTCGTTCGCCGCGCCAGGTCGGTGGTGCGCTCGAGGACGGCCACGACATCGCCGGCGGCGATCTCCTGCGGCCGAAGCGCTCCCACCGATCTTCGCGCCTCGATCATGTGCGTTCGGGCGAGGTCGACGGCGTCGTCGATACTCCTGGCGATGTTAGGCTGCAGACCCGGCGCCCGCTGCACCGATTGCAATTGCATCAGGATGGCCGCGAATCCCTGCGCCAGCGTGTCGTGAATGTCGCGCGCAATCCGATTGCGCTCTTCCAGCACCGCCTGATGCCGCGCTTCGATGCGGCTCTGTTCCGCCAGCCGGCTCTGATGCAGCGCCAGGGTGGCCTGACGCGCGGTCGCTTCCAACAGCAGGCGCCGCCAGGGCGCCTCCTCCGGTTGCGCGTCGGCGGTGGAGAGTGCAATCCATCCGAGGTTGCGAGACGGGAGGACGAGCGGGGTGACCGCCACCGCCGTCAGGCCGATCGACTTGTTGAATGTGCGAACGCTCTCCGGCAGACGGGCATCATCACCGCAATATTCAATTGTCTCGCTCCAACCCTGCTTGAATTCGAAGAGATACGCCGCCATCGCGTCGCGCGGCATGGTCAGCGCGTCCCAATCGGGACCGTCTTTCACGAACAGTTTCTCGCCGATGTAGGCCATCCACAGATCGCACCGCGTGCCCTCTTCGTCGAGGAGCCAGACGCCGCAGGCGTGGCTCTCGCCGGTCTCGATCAGCGACTTCATGAATGCGCGGAAGAAGCCTTCGATATCGGCTTCGCGGACGATCAGATCGAGCGCGAGCTGCACGGCGTGGCTCTGAATGTGGGCCATGCAATGCGCGCGGCGGCGTTCGCTGGTCTCCTCCTCGAGCCTCGCCTTGAGCCTTTCCAGACTCTCGGTCCAGATCTCGTCCGGCAGTGCCGTCGTGTCGCAGCCCTTGTCCGACACCGATTCCTTGGTCGGTTCCATACGATGATTATGCTACCGCCGCGGCCTCAGAGCATCGGCCAAAGGTAGCAGAACGCTCTGCTGCGTTCGGGCCCGGCGATTTTCTAAGTATCGTAGCCGGGGCCGGCAGGCGACCCGCACTCTCTCCACAGCTTTTCCCAGTTCCAAATCCCGGACGTCACCGCGTTCGGCAACGGGAATCCGAGCTGATGCGTGAGCATACACACCTGCCCGCGATGGTGGGCTTCGTGAGAAAGCATGTAGCAGAGCATTTCCACACCGACCGGCCACGGCTGAGCCCAGCCGTCTCTGCGAAACTTCTCGATGCGGCCCCCACCACCGCCGAGCGCTTCAGCGAGCATCTCCGCGCAGCGAGCGGCGCTCTCGGCCAATCCTGCGCCGGCCTGCTGCCGCGTGCAGCGCGCGCGATTGAGTTGCCGTGGAACCTTCAGGTGCGGAGCTGTAAGCCTGACCCACTTGGAGCGGACGTTGTGGATGTGCGTGAAGATCGCCGCAATGGTGCGGACCTTGCCGGGCGGTTTGGCTGTCCAGACGGCAGGGTCAAGATGTTCGATGAGAATCTGGTTCATGCGATCATTGGCGGCAAAGATCTGGACTGCGGTTCGGCCGAGTTGAGTGTGGACCTTCTGATGACGCGTTGTCACGGCTCCTACCTTCATGCGTTCGCTCCGTTATCTTAACGGGGACAAAATAAGAATTACCAAGCGTCGTCAGGTGTTGGGAGGAAGAGGCAGTGGAAAACCTGGTTCGATTCTTTGAGGCCGCACTTGGTTTGGCGCGTTTTGGTCATAACAATTCAAGAATCCTCGTGCACAAACCCAACTATGAAGCGCGTGTCGTCGGACGCGACGTCAACGGACGGGTCAGAGCACTCAGACTCCAACGCGTGACGATCGAGTATCACAACTTTTGCTGAACGTTCACCTTCGATCATCAGAGCAGATCGTACGAAAGTAGGAGTCCGCTCTCCCCTTTCCGCCTCAGCCGTTGGCTGCACCACTGCCCGATTGTTTCGTGACAATCTCGAACCGAAACTTTATGCGCTATGGAATCACGCAAATCAGTTCTGCTTTTTCTGGCGCTTCCGGTTTCGTTTCTTCTTCTCCAGGCCTGCACGCGGGCCCATGCCCAGCCGGCCGGCTCACCGCCGCCGCCCAAGATCAGCGTCGCGGAAGTCGTTTCGCGCGACGTGACCGAGTGGGATGAGTTCACGGGCCGATTGGAGGCCGTCAACTCTGTCGCCATCCGGCCGCGCGTATCGGGATTTGTCGCCGCCATCCGCTTCGAAGAAGGGGCGATGGTCAACAGAGGCGATCTGCTGTTCGAGATCGACGCCCGGCCGTTCCAGGCCGAAGTCGATCGCTTGCGCGCGGAGCTGGCGCGCGTTCGCGCCACCGTGCAGCGCGCGCAGAGCGAGCTCGAACGCGCCAACAAGCTCTCCTCGGAAGACGCGATGTCGTCCGAAGAGCGCGATCGCCGGGTAGCGTTCGCGAAGGAATCGGCGGCGCAGGTGGCAGCAGTCGAAGCTGCGCTTCGGGCAGCGGAGCTCAATCTCGAGTTCACGCGCGTGACCTCGCCCATCGCCGGCCGCGTCGGACGCGCCATCGTTACCGTCGGCAACCTGGTGTCCAGTGGACCTGGTGAAGCGACGCTGCTCACGACGGTTGTCTCGCTCGATCCGATCTACGCATCGTTCGAAGCGGACGAGCAGACATTCCAGCATTTCGCCGCGCGTGCCAACGGATTGCCGGTACGCATGGCGCTGGCAGACGACGAAACATTTGGGCGCGAAGGGCGCCTCGATTTTCTCGACAATCAGATCAACCCCGCCACGGGCACCATTCGCGGCCGAACGATCTTCCGCAATCGCGATCTCACTTTGACCCCTGGTTCGTTCGTCCGTCTGCGTCTGCCCGGCAGCGCCGTGCATCGCGCGCTGCTGATTCAGGATCGCGCGGTCGGAACGGATCTCGACAAACGCTATGTCTACATCGCGGGCGCCGACGGCACGGTCGAGTACCGAACCGTCCAGCTCGGGCCGATGATCGACGGACTGCGCGTCGTGCGCACCGGCCTCAAGCCGGGAGAGCTGGTCGTCATCAACGGTCTGCAGCGCGTGCGGCCGGGCGCGCACATCGAGCCGGTGAAGGAATCGATGGAAGGGGCGTCGTGATCGGCGCCCCTCACCCGGCGCTTCGCGCCACCCTCTCCCCGCTTCGCGGGGCGAGGGACCTCAACGAGAAGGACATATGAAACTCGCACAATTCTTCATCACCCGCCCGATTTTCGCGGCGGTTCTCTCGCTGCTGATCCTCATGGCCGGCGGCATCGCGCTGTTCAAGCTGCCGGTGAGCGAATATCCGAGCGTCGCGCCGCCCACGGTGGTCGTGCGCGCGGCCTATCCCGGTGCGAATCCGAAGGTCATCGGCGAAACGGTGGCCGGTCCGCTCGAGCAGCAGCTCAACGGCATCGAGGGCATGCTGTACATGTTCTCGCAGTCGACCTCCGACGGCCGGATGACGCTGACGGTCACGTTCGCGGTCGGAACGGACCTCGACAACGCGCAGGTGCAGGTGCAGAACCGCGTCGCGCAGGCGCTGCCGCGATTGCCGGCGGAAGTACAGCGCATCGGCGTGACGACCGAGAAGTCGTCGCCCGACTTCATCATGGTCGTGCACCTCCTCTCGCCCGACTCCCGATACGACATGTTGTATCTGTCGAACTTCGCGCATCTGCGCGTGAAGGATGAGCTGGCGCGGCTGCCTGGAGTTGGAAGCGCCCTGGTCTTCGGCGCAGGCGAATACAGCATGCGCGTGTGGCTCGATCCTGACAGACTGGCGGCGCGACAACTCACAGCCACCGACGTCGTCCGCTCGATTCGCGAGCAAAACCTCCAGGTTGCCGCCGGCATCCTCGGGGCTCCTCCCTCGCCCAGCAACACCACATTTCAACTCTCGATCAATGCGCGCGGACGCCTGACTTCGGAGGAGGACTTCGCGAACATCGTCGTGCGCGCGACGCCGGACGGTCAGATCACGCGCGTCCGCGACGTCGGACGCGTGGAGATGGGCGCCGATCGCTATTCCATGCGCAGTCTCCTCGACAACAAGAACGCTGTGGCCATCGGTGTCTTTCAGCGGCCGGGCACGAATGCGATTCAAGCTTCGAACGATGTCCGCGCCACCATGGCGCAACTGAAGAAATCGTTTCCGGCCGGCGTCGACTACGCCATCGTGTACGACCCGACCATCTTCGTGCGGCACTCGATCCGCGAGGTCGTGCAGACGCTGTTCATCGCGATTCTTCTGGTCGTGATCGTGGTGATGGTGTTCCTGCAGACCTGGCGGGCATCGATCATTCCGCTGGTGGCCGTGCCGGTCTCGCTGATCGGGACGTTCGCGGTGATGTTGATGTTCGGCTTCTCGCTCAACACGCTCTCGCTGTTCGGCCTGGTGCTCGCGATCGGGATCGTGGTCGACGACGCCATCGTGGTGGTCGAGAACGTCGAGCGGCACATTGAGCTTGGCGCAGAGCCGCTGGAGGCGACGCGCGAAGCGATGAAGGAGGTCTCCGGACCGATCATCGCCATCGCGCTCGTGCTCTGCGCCGTTTTCATTCCCACGGCATTCATCAGCGGACTCTCGGGGCAGTTTTACCGGCAGTTCGCATTGACGATCGCAATCTCGACGGTCATCTCCGCCTTCAACTCGCTCACCCTCAGCCCTGCCCTTGCATCCCGCCTGCTACTTCCCCACGGCGCGCCGCGCGACCGTCTGCAGCGCGCCGCTGATCGTCTCTTCGGCTGGTTCTTCCGGCTGTTCAATCGCGGGTTTACGGCCATGTCTCACGGATACTCGAAAGGCGTCGCGCGCGTGCTGCGCGTCGCGGTGGCCGCGCTCATCGTCTACCTCGGCCTGGTCGGTGTGGCCGCTTTCGGACTCATCAAAGTTCCGCGCGGATTCGTTCCGATGCAGGACAAGTCCTACCTGGTCGCGTTCGCGCAATTGCCCGACGCCGCGACGCTCGATCGCACCGAAGCAGTGATCCGGAAGATGTCCGACGTTGCGCTGCATCAGCCCGGCGTTGAAAGCGCGGTCGCGTTTCCAGGCCTTTCTGTCAACGGATTCGTCAACGCGTCGAATGTCGGGATCGTATTCGTCACCTTGAAACCGGAGGACGAGCGAAAGGGTAAGGACCTGAGCGCAGGCGCGATCGTGCAGGCCCTCAACATCAAATATGCCTCGATTCAGGAAGCGTTCGTCGCGATCTTCCCGCCCCCACCCGTCCAGGGCCTGGGCACCGTGGGCGGATTCAAGCTGTTCGTCGAAGACCGCAGCGGCTCCGGATTCGAAGAGCTCTACGCGCAGATTCAGAACGCGATGAACGAAGGACGGAAGCGTCCGGAGCTGGCCGGACTCTTCTCGAGCTTTCAGGTCAGCGTTCCGCAGATCGACGCCGACGTCGATCGCGAGCGCGCGAAATCGTACGGCATCAATCTCACCGACCTCTTCGACACGCTGCAGGTCTACCTGGGCTCGCTCTACGTGAATGATTTCAATCGATTCGGCCGAACGTATCAGGTGAACGTCCAGGCGGAATCGAAGTTCCGGGCGCAACCCGAGCAGATTCGAAAGCTCTACACCCGCAACGCCCAGGGCAACATGGTGCCGCTCGGATCGATGGTGTCGGTGAAGAGCGGATACGGACCCGAGCAGGTCATGCATTACAACGGATTCCCCGCGGCCGAGATCAACGGCGCCGCCGCCCCCGGATACAGCTCGGGGCAGGCGCAGAACGCGATTGCGGAAGTGCTGCGCGCGAAGTTGGCCAGCGGCATGTCGTTCGAGTGGACCGAGCTCGCGTATCAGGAAATTGTGTCGGGCAACACCATGATCCTGATCTTTCCGCTGTGCGTGTTGCTGGTCTACGTTGTCCTGGCTGCGCTTTACGAGAGTTGGTCGCTGCCGTTGTCGGTCATCCTCAACGTGCCCATGGTCATCTTCTCGGCCATCGGAGGCGTGTGGCTGACCGGCGGAGACAATAACGTTTTCACGCAGATCAGCTTTCTCGTTCTGTCTGCGCTGGCGTGTAAGAACGCGATCCTCATCGTCGAGTTCGCGAAGTATCGCGAAGAGAAGGGCGACGATCGGGTAACGGCCATCCTCGAGGCCTGCCGCGTGCGACTGCGTCCGGTGCTCATGACGTCTGCCGCGTTCATCATGGGCGTGCTTCCGCTGGTGTTCGCGTCAGGCGCAGGCTTTGAGATTCGGCGCGCCATGGGCATCGCGGTCTTCGCCGGAATGCTCGGCGTCACCACGTTCGGACTCTTCCTCACGCCGGTGTTCTTCACGCTCATCGGCAATCTGGTCGAGCGGTTCCAGCCGCGGCGAATTGCGGTTCCGGCGACCGCGGCGGTTCTGGCGTTGTTGATTGTTATTCCGGCGCGCGCACAACAGCCCCTCACCCCGTCCCTCTCCCCGCAAGCGGGGAGAGGGAGTTCGGCGGGAGGGCCCTCGCCCCGCGAAGTAGGGCCAGGGAGTTCGGCGGGAGGGCCCTCGCCCCGCGAAGTAGGGCCAGGGAGTTCGGCAGGAGGGCCCTCGCCCCGCGAAGCGGGGAGAGGGTGGTCCCGCGAAGCGGGACCGGGTGAGGGGTGGTGGCAGCAGTTCGAGGATCCGGTCCTCAATCAGTTGGAGTCCGATGCGCGCGAAGCGAATCACGACGTCCGCATCGCGGTCGCGCGATACGACCAGGCGCGCGCGGTCTTCAGCGACGTCGCGCTCGATCAATTTCCGATCGTCACCGCCGACGCCGCATTGGACAAGCGCAAACAGGTGATCCCCGGCTTTACTGACAAACCTCGCGAGATCACCACGTATCGTGCGGGATTCGACGCGTTCTGGGAGCTCGATGTCTTCGGCCGCGTGCGCTCATCCGTCCGCGCCGCGCGAGCGAATGCCGAGAGCTATCAATCGTCTCTCGAAGACGTGCGCGTGATCGTCGCAGCGGAAGTGGCGCGCAACTACTTCGAGCTCCGCGGATTGCAGCAGCGCATGCTGGTTGCCGAGCGCAGCCTCGAAAACCAGCGAGAAACGCTGCGACTTACCCGAGTGAGGCGCGACGCCGGCATCGGCGAAGAGTTCGATGTCGCCAGTGCCGCCGCACGCGTCGCAGCGATCGAAGCGAGTCTGCCGCCCATCCGCACCGCGATCGCCGAACGCGAGCATCGCATCGCTGTACTGACCGGCCGCCGTCCCGGCGAACCGGGTCTCGATCTCGCGCCGCGGCATTATCCGCCGCTCGCGAAAGCGCTGCCGGTGGGCGATCACGAAACATTCATTCGCCGGCGTCCGGACGTTCGCGCCGCGGAGCGGCAACTCGCGGCCGCGGCAGCGCGCGAAGGAGTGGCGAAAGCGGATCTCTTTCCTCGGATCACCGTGGCCGGCTTTCTCGGCTTCATCGCAGGCCGCGGAAATCTGTTCGGAGAATCCGACTCCCGCGCCTGGGCGGTGACGCCTGCGTTGTCGTGGTCGGCATTCGATATCGGCAGCGCACGCGCGCGCCTTCGCGGAGCGAAAGCCGGCACGCGCGAGGCGGAAGCCTTCTACGAACAGACGTTGCTGCGCGCGCTCGAAGAGACCGAGAACACGTTCGTCAACTACCGCGAGCAGCAGCAACGCCTCATCAAACTCAACGATCAGGCCCGCGAGAGCTCTCGAGCATCAGCGATCGCTCGCGCGCGCTATCGCGAAGGCGTCGCCGACTTTCTGGCGCTGCTCGATGCCGAGCGCACCCAATTGCAAGCCGAGGATGCGGTCGCGGAGGCGGAATCACAGGTCTTCACCAGCGTCGTCGGCGTTTACAAAGCCCTCGGCGGAATTCAAACGGAGGTTTCTCAATGACTGAACGACTCAAGAACAAGATTGCCTTGATCACCGGCGGAACGACCGGAATCGGACTCGCTACCGCCAAGCGTTTCGCGGCCGAGGGTGCGGAGGTCATCGTCACAGGACACAACCCCGAGACGCTCGAAGCAGCGCGCGCGCAACTGAACGGATCTGTGAAGGTGGTGGAATCCGACGCGGCGGACGAGCGCAAAGTCGCGCGCCTGTTCGAAACCATCGGCCGTAAGCACGGACGACTGGACATCCTTTTTCTCAATGCCGGCATCGCACGATTCGCTCCAATCGGCCAGGCGAACCTCACCGACTTCGATGCCATGTGGAACGTGAACGTGCGCGGGCTCTGGCTGGCCCTCAAGTATGCGCTGCCGATTTTGTCGGAAGGAGCAGCGGTCATCATCAACTCATCGATCGCGAACGTTAAAGGAATCGAAGGTTCGTCCGCATACTCCGCGACCAAGGCGGCAGTGCGCTCGCTAGTCCGTACAGCCGCGAGCGAGCTGGCCGGCAAGAACGTGCGTGTCAACGCCATCAGTCCCGGACCGATCGACACGCCGATCCTGGGCAAGCTTGGCATTCCGGCCGATGCGCTCGAAGCATGGCGCAGCGACGTCTTGTCGCGCATTCCGCTCGGCCGGATCGGCTCGGCGGACGAGGTCGCGAGTGTCGCCGCGTTTCTGGCGTCGACAGACGCGTCGTTCATCACCGGAGCCGACCTGGCCGTCGATGGCGGAATGGCGCAGGTGTGACCATGAACTCGAAATTGAAGCTGTTGCAGTTGGATCACGAATCGCACGCCGACGAGCGTCACGATCATCCGGAGGGACTCTTCGTCACTCGCGGAGAAATCAACCTCGTCGTCGACGGAGCAGCCGTCGCCATCAAGAAAGGTGGAATGTATGTCGTTCCGCCAGGTGCGCTGCACAGCGTTGAGGCGGATAGCGACGGGACGGTAGTCATCTTCGATTGAGGGATGGAGACATGCGAGCGCTTTTAGTTGTCGATGAGCAGAATGATTTTTCAACGCAAGGTCGCGCCGAGGTACTCCAACGGATTCGAGAGCGTGTGGCGGAGGTTCAGCGCGAACGCCGTCCGATCGCCTGGCTCCGACATCGCGATGAGCTCGGACCGAAGACGGACTGGTTGCGGGACCTCGGCGTCACAGAGATCCTGGTCGTCGGCTTCGAGGCACACACACTCGTTTCCAGCGTCGCGCGCGAGCTGCTGAGCCGCGGCTTTGCGGTTTCGATCGATCCCGATGCCACTGCCGGCCGCGACATCGAACACTCGATCCTCGGTCAGCAGACGGCGGACGACGTCCGCCTTTCGGCGCTGCTGCACCTGACCAACATGGGCGTGACGATTTCGAAGCGCGTGGAAGAAGCGCCCTACCTTGACTGGCTCGACGGCCGAAGAGGAGATCGGGTGCGATCATGGTAGTGATCGGAGTTCTCGCTTCGGCGCTGTTAATCTTCGTGGTTCTGGTCGGACGCGAAGAGGAAAGATGATGAAACGATGTGCCTGGGTCAGCGTCGACAATCCCCTGATGGTCGCGTATCACGATCGCGAGTGGGGTGTGCCGGTCCACGATGATCGCCGGCACTTCGAGTTCCTGGTGCTGGAAGGGGCGCAGGCCGGACTCAGTTGGTCGATCGTGCTCAACAAACGCGAAGGTTATCGCCGCGCGTTCAGCGAGTTCGATCCTGAGAAGGTGGCGCGCTACACCGTGAAACGGGTCCAGAAGCTCATCGCGGATCCAGGGATCGTTCGAAACCGATTGAAAATCGAATCCGCGATTCGCAATGCCCGTGCATTTCTTGCCGTTCAGGACGCGTTTGGGAGTTTTGACGCCTACGGTTGGCGCTTCGTCGATGGACGGCCCAAGGTCAATCGCTGGAAGGCGACGCGTCAGGTTCCGGCGACGTCACCCGAGTCCGACGCGTTCAGCAAAGATTTGAAGGGCCGCGGATTCAGTTTCGTCGGCTCGACAGTCATGTATGCGCACATGCAGGCGGTCGGGATGGTCAATGACCACCTGGTCGACTGTTTTCGATATCGCGAGATTGCACATGGGGCTTGACATTGCACATGAGATGACATATATAATCTCAAGAATGCGCTACCCTGCCGATCACAAAGAGGAGACCCGCGAGCGCATCGTCCTGGCGGCCTCGCGCCGTTTTCGGCGCGCGGGCGCAGGCGTCGGCATCGGTCAGTTGATGAAGACTCTGAAGATGACCCATGGCGGCTTCTATCGTCACTTCAAGAGCAAAGACGACCTGTTCGAAGCGGCGCTGAGGAAGGGCTTCGAGGATATGCGAGCCAGGATGCTTGCTGCGATCGCGGGCGCGCCCCCTGGCCATGAGCTCGAGGCCATCATCGAGACCTATCTCAGCGAGAGGCATTGCGCCGACGCCGCCGGGGGCTGCCCCGTTGCTGCGCTGGCCTCGGAAATCGCCCGCGAGCCGCGTGCGGTGCGGGCGGCGTTCGATCGCGCCATTCAGGAGGCGACGGCCGCCGTCGCCAGATTCATGACCGGAGCCACCGAGGATGAGCGGCGCCGCAAGGCAGGCGTGCTCCTTTCGGGGATGTCGGGCACGCTCGCCGTCGCGCGCGCCATTTCCGACGACGACCTTCGCCGGCGGATCCTCAGTGGGGCCCGCAAGATTTACATCGAGGCATTCGCCAGGGGGGCCTAATTTTTTTCCCGAAAGAGATGATAACTATCATCTCATTGACACTGTGACCAGAAAGATACCAATCGTCGTTCTTTCGAGGAGTTGTCATGAAAGTAGCAGTGGTCACCGGAGTTTCGTCAGGTATCGGTCAGGCAACGGCAGCGAAGCTGGCGCAGATCGGCTATCGCACATTCGGAACGGTCAGGGGCGACTTCGCTCCGCGATCGGATCTCGAGCTCGTTCGCGTCGACGTGCGCGACCGCGATTCCGTCGAAGAAGGTGTTGCCTCGGTTTTTGAACGCGCCGGGCGCATCGACGTGCTGGTCAACAGCGCCGGATCAGCATTGATCAGCGCCGCCGAGGAGACCAGCGACGAAGAGGCGCGCGATCTGTTCGAGACGAATGTCTTCGGCGTGATGCGCATGACCCAGGCCGTCCTTCCCGCGATGCGCGCGCAGCGCTCCGGCCGCATCATCAACATCAGCTCCGTCCTCGGCTTCCTGCCGGCGCCGTTCATGAGCGCCTACGCTGCCACGAAACATGCGGTGGAGGGCTACTCCGAATCGCTCGATCACGAAGTCCGCAATTTTGGCGTGCGCGTCATCGTGGTCGAGCCCGGATTCACGCGAACGAACCTCGGCCGTCACAACCGAAACGGCTATCCGGTCTCTGCATACAACATGGACCGTGATCGCGCCGCCGCCGCCATCGGACACAACATCGAGCACGGCGCCGATCCGCTGACTGTCGCGGACGTTGTGGCAAGGGCAGCGACGGTTGCGTCGCCGCGGCTTCGATATCAGGTCGGCGGCCGGGCCAAGCTCCTCCGCATCCTGCGTTCGTTCGCTCCGGCGACTGTTCTCGACAAGGGAATTCGCAAGGAGTTCGGACTCGACCCCTCACCATCGAGTCCTTCTCCCCGCTTGCGGGGAGAATGTGCCCCTGAGCGAAGCGAAGGGGCGGATGAGGGGCCGGATCCTGGAGTCGCGTCATGAGATTCATCGCATTGCGCATGCTGACCGCCGATCGTTCCAAATACCTCGGCCTCATCTTCGCCATCGCCTTCTGCACCTTCCTGCTGCAGAACCAGACTTCGATCTTCGCCGGCATTCTGCGGCGCACGGGAAGTCAGATTGCCGACATCACCGACGCTTCGGTTTGGGTGATGGATCCGAAGACGGAGTATTTCGAACAGACAAAGCCGCTCAAGGACACCGATCTCCTGCGCGTCCGCGGCGTGGACGGCGTGGGCTGGGCGGTGCGCCTGTTCAAAGGCAGCCCGGTGGCCAAGACGGAGAGCGGAAAGTACGCGGTCTGCTTCATGATCGGCATCGACGACGACACGCTCATCGGCGCACCGCGCAAGATGCTCCTTGGCCGCTGGCAGGATCTCCAGCACCCCAACAGCGTGATCGTCGACCGCGCCGGCTATCGGCTTCTCTATCCTGGCGAACCGGAGCGCCTCGGTCGCCCGATCGAGTTGAATGACCACCGCGTCACGATCGTCGGCATCTCCGACCCCTCGGCGCCTTTCCTCAGTTTCCCGGTGATGCACGCCCGCTACAGCGAGGCGGTGCAGTTTCAGGGACAGGAACGCAAGCAGCTCTCCTACGTCCTCGCGAAACCGACTGCCGGCCTCACGCCGGAACAACTTTGCAGCCGCATCGAAAAGGCGACCGGCCTTCGCGCGCGGACCACCGATCAATTCCGATGGGACTGCATCCGCTACTACCTCAAGAACACCGGCATCCCGGTCAACTTCGGGATCACGATCTTCATCGCGCTGGTGGTGGGGACGGTCGTGGCCGGTCAGACTTTCTATCTCTTCACCATCGACAATCTGCGGCAGTTCGGCACGTTGAAGGCCATCGGGGTCGCGGATCGCACTCTGGTGGGGATGATTCTGCTGCAGGCGCTGAACGCGGGCGCGATCGGATTCGCGATCGGCACCGGCATGGAAGTCGTGTTTGTGGAGATCTTCCTGCAAAAGATCGCGACCCGCGGTCTGATCTTGCTGTGGCAGAGCGTGGCCATCGCGGCGGCCTGCATCGTCTTCGTGGTGTTGATCGCGAGCTGGCTCAGCATCCGCCGCGTGCTGCGGCTGGAAGCGGCGACCGTGTTCCGTTCGTAAGGAGTTGCAATGATGAATGCTGTCGAAACTCGGGGAATCAAGAAATATTTTGGAAGCGGAGAGACGCGAGTCGAAGCGCTTCGAGAGACCGACTTCGAGGCTCGCTTCGGTGAGCTGACGTTCGTGGTCGGCCCTAGTGGCTCGGGCAAGACCACTCTGTTGTCCGTGGTCGCGGGTCTGCTCGATCACGATGAGGGTTCGCTGCATGTCCTCGATTCCGACATGGGCAAACTCTCGAATGCGGAGCGTCTGAGCTTTCGCCGTCAGAACATCGGGTTTCTATTCCAGCAGTACAACCTCCTTCCCGCGCTGACGGCGGTCGAGAACGTCGCGGTCCCGCTCATCGCGAATGGCGTTCCCCGCAGGCGCGCCGAAGAGCGGGCCGCGGCACTGCTCGAGACGGTCGGCCTGGCATCGCGAATGATGGCCATACCGTCGGAGCTCTCGGGCGGGCAGCAGCAGCGCGTGGCGCTGGCGCGAGCGCTGGTGCACGAGCCCAAACTCGTGATCTGCGACGAGCCCACCGCGGCGCTCGATCACAAAACCGGCGACGCGGTGATGGAGCTGCTGGCGAAACACGCGCTCAGCCCCGAGCGCGCGGTGGTGGTGGTCACGCACGACACGCGAGTCCTCGGATTCGGGGATCGCATTGCTTACATGGATGACGGCCGCATTACTCAAATCGAGGAACGCCCGGCCGTCGCGGAGGTCTCATGAAGAAGCCCATCAAGTCTTTACCCTTTCTCGCGGCGATCGTTGCAATCGTCGCCGCCGTTGCCGTCGCGGCCATGCAACCGAGACGAAAAGCGACGAACCCGCCCGCGCCGCCTCCGGCCTCGGAATTTCAGCATACCGTCGCGGCGGTCGGCCTGATTGAATCGTCGAGCGAGAACATCCGCATCGGCTCGCATCTCTCCGGCATCGTCGACGAAGTGCTAGTGCGCGCGGGGCAGGACGTCTCAGCGAAGGCTCCCCTGTTTCGACTCGACACGCGCCACCTGCGCGCTTCACTGGCGGATGCGAATGCTTCGCTCGACGTTGCGGGCACCGGCGTGGGGGTCGCCGAGGCGACCCTCGGTGACTTGAAGGAACAGCTCGCGCTCGTGCTCGCCGTTCGCGATAAGCGCGCGGTCAGCGAAGACGATGTCCAGCGACGGCGCTATGCCGTGGCAACGGCCGAGGCTCGCCTTGCCCAGGCACGCGCGGCGGTCAAGGCAGCCGAAGCGGAGCGCGATCGCGTGCAGGTCGAGATCGAGCGCAGCACCGTTCGCGCTCCGATCGCGGGGACCATTCTCAAGGTCAACGTGCGAGCGGGCGAGTTTGCGGCCGCCGGCGCGCTCGCCGAGCCTCTGATCATCCTCGGCAGCATCAAGCCGCTGTACGTGCGCGTCGACGTCGATGAACACGAAGCCGCTCGCGTCAATCCGCAAGCGCCGGCAGCGGCCGCCTTGCGTGGCGACGCGTCGATCCGCTCGCCTCTGCGATTCGTCCGAATCGAGCCGCTGGTCGTGCCCAAACGCGCGTTGACCGGAGACAGCTCCGAGCGCGTCGACACGCGAGTCCTCCAGGTTCTTTACGAGCTCGAGCGCGCCGATCCGCGATTCTTCGTCGGGCAGCAGATGGACGTCTTCATCGAGGGTCACTCATGAAAAGAGCCGCTTTCGCGTTTGTGATCATCGCGCTGGCGTTGCCGGTTGCCGGTTCCCGGTTACCGGTCCGAGATCCAGTTCTGGATGCGCTGGTCCTCGACGCGGTAGGCGCCAATTTCGATTTACGCATCGCGGCAGCGCGCGTCCGCGAGGAGCGCGCGCTGCGCGGGATCACGGCTGCGCGCAGCAAACCGCAGGTCGCGGGTGCCGCCAGCGCCGTCGAATTCGAGCGAAGCATCGCTGCTCCCGGGTTCGGCGATCGTCGTCAGGAACTGTATGACGCCGGCTTCGATGCCAGTTGGGAGATCGATCTCTTCGGCGGCACCCGGCACGATGTCGCCGCTGCGGTGGCACAAGTGCAGGCGACCGACGAGCAGCGTCGCGACGTCGAGATCACGTTGATCGCCGAGGTTGCGCGGAATTACGTGGAACTGCGAGGAGCGCAGAAGCGACTCGACGTTCTCGATGCGCGGATCGAAACGATTCGCGAGACTCTCTCAGTGGTGCGTGCGCGTCAGCAGGCCGGCTTGACGAATGACCTCGATGTCGCACGCAGCGAGGCGCTGCTCGAAGACACGCTGGCGGCCCGGCCATCTCTCGAATTCGCCGCGGCTGCCACCATGCATCGTCTGGCCGTGCTCACCGGTCGTCAGCCGGAAGAGCTCGTCGAGCGCCTGACGGCTCACGCGCCGATTCCAGCGGTATCGGCGCAGTTGTCAGAGGGCGTTCCGCTCGAAATCATTGAACACCGGCCGGACATCCAACGCGCCGAGCGCGAGCTCGCCGCGGCGACCGCGCGAATCGGCGTCGCCCGTGCCGACCTCTATCCGCGCGTCGCCTTGTTTGGTGGTTTCGGCCGTCGAAGCGACAACACTTCCAATCTTGTGCATTCGATCAGCAACTACTGGTCGTTCGGTCCTGCGCTGCGCTGGCCGCTGCTCACCGGAGGGCGCGTGCATGCGCAGATCGATGCCACGAGTGCGCGCCGCGATCAGGCCGATGCAGCCTTCCATCAGACCGTTCTTCGGGCGATGGAAGAAGTCGAGAATGCGTTCGCCGGCTACGGCCGCGATCAGCGCGAGCGGGACCGACTGGCGGCAGCGGTGGCAGCGGAAACTCGGGCGGTCGACCTCGCGGACTCGCGCTATCGCGCCGGTCTCGATAATTTCCTGGCGGTGCTCGATGCGCAACGTACGCTGCGCGACGGCGAGGATCGTCTCGCTTCGGCGGAGACGCGCGTCGGTGTCTCCGCGATTTCGGTGTACAAGGCAGTGGGAGGAGCAGCGATTCAATGAGAAACGAGCTGGAACAGTTCATCGGGACGTGGGAGCGCGAGTCAGCGAAGACGATGAAATTGCTCGAATCATTGCCGCGTGACGGATACGACTTTCGCCCCGATCCCGAAGCGCGGTCCCTCGGTGAGCTGGCGTGGCATCTCGCCGAACCGGAGGCATACGGAAGCCTCGCCATCGAACGCGGGGAATTCTCCAGGGACGAGCGGCCGCCCGGACTGGAGCGACCGCGCAAGATCGAGGAGCTGGCGCCGGGTTTTGAGCGCATCCATCGCGACGCAGTTGCGCGCGTGCAAAAGGTACAGCCGGACGACCTCGATCGAACCATCACTTCCTTCAATGGCAAGCCGATCGCCATCCGCGACGTGCTTTGGGACTCCATGCTTCTGCACGGAATCCATCATCGCGGGCAGCTTGCCATGATGTCGCGACAATCCGGCGGAAATCCCACTTCGTTGTATGGACCGACGCGCGAGACCGCGCCGCTGCGAAAATCCTAGTCGGATGCGATCGATTCGAGTTGCCCCGATCCTGACTTTGGTCCTTCTCGCCTCCTGCGCGACTGCGCCGCGAGGATCCAGTAATGGGGTCAGATCTTTGATTCTCGCTCGGTTCTACAGGTAGAAGATCGACGTACGCGCGTCGACGCGGGGCAGGGGCCGTGTTTTTCGCGTTCCGGCGAAAAACGATCGTTGTCGGACGACGCAAAGCTGCCGCCCACTAAGAAGTGATTGAATGACCTTCTTTGACACTTCAGTCTCTACGCTTTGAAGAGTGGAGCGAGAATCAAAGACCTGACCCCAATTATGCCGTCGGCCGCGCCAGCACCATGACCAGGCCCTTCTCTTTCCACACCGACACGCGGAGACCATCGATCAGGTGGTCGCCCGTCGCGACGCGTGCCAGTTGGTCCGCCGATCGTGCTTCGTACAGCGTGCACGGCACTCCGTGCGGATCAACGTACAGAATCTGAGCCGCCATCTCGCCTGCGAGAGTCGCGTAGCGAGCACCGACGATGCGCATGTTCATTTCTTTCATCATGCCCGGCTCGACAAGCGTGAAGTCGAGGCTCTTCATCTGTCTCTGCAGCTCGGCACAATTGCCAACACGAAACTCCAGCTCCTGCTTTTCGTTGTGCCCTAGCGCCGCCTGATGCGCAACGACGGCCGCGACCTGCTGCGGAGATTCGACGCCACGTGAAGCCGTCCAGATCAGTGTCGCCAGGGCAATGACCAATACCGCTGCCGATGCGATCCAAACTCGGCGGCGCGATCGCTGCGGCGCTCCGCTGCGCATCATCTGTTTCAGACGCGCGACGGTGTGTGGTGATGGACCCTGCGACGTGTAGTAGTCGCGGATCTGATCGTCAATCTTTTTCGTGTTCATGGCAGCACCTTTTGTTGATGAAGAAGATCGCGAAGCTTCGCCTTCGTCCTGTACAACAGGCTGAGGATCGTCCCGCGCGGCCGCGATGTCAGCACTGCGATCTCCTCGGCGGTGTATCCCTCCACCACGGCCAGAAACAGCGCTTCGCGTTCTTCCGCTCTCAGCGAACCGATCGCGCGACCGAGTTGCCCGTTTTGCAGAACGTCGGGCGCATCCCAATTCAGATCCCCGTGTTCGCCTTCGCCCCCCTCCCCCTCGTGATCGAGCGAGAGAAAAAGGATCTTGCGATTCCGCCGATAGCGATCGATGAATCGGTTCCGAATCGTCGTAAAGACATAAGCCGGCTCCCACGATCCGCCCGATGCCAGTATCGCCACACACGCGTCCTGAAGCAGATCCTCCGCTTCGATGGCATCGTGAGCAAGCGAGAATGCGTAGCGGTAGCCGCGCTCGAGCAGCGCGTCGACGCGATCGGCTACGTCATGCTGTCGGTTGGCCGGGTTGAAGGACCTCATCCCATCACGAACAACGAACGGGAGTGGCGGTTGATTGCGTGTCAGCCGAGCGCCCACAGCGCGCCCGCTGCCAGAATTGCCGATGCCGGCAACGTGACCAGCCAGGCAAGCACCATCTCCCCCACGATTTTCCACTGCACCTCGCGGCGTGAAATGCCGACTCCGATGATTGCGCCGGAGGACACATGGGTCGTCGAGACCGGCAGCGCGAATCGCGACGCCGCGCCGACGAGAATGGAGGTGACGAGATTGGCCGCGAATCCATTGGAGGGCGAGATTCGCGTCACCTTTTCCGCCAGCGTCCGCGTGACACGAAATCCGGCGACGATGCTGCCGACACCCATCGCCAGCGCGACCAGTGCGTACAGCGGCAGCTGGCCGACGCCGAGCGTGAGAGCCGCGGCCACACCGAGCGCAAGGATCTTCGGCGTGTCATTCAAGCCGCGAAAGAAGCTGGTCGCGCCCGAGGAAATCCAGTGGAGCGAGTCGATCGCGCTGACCCGCGCGACCGCCGTGCTGCACGATTGAACGGACCCGACCTCGACAACAGGCAGTGAATCGCGAAGCGCGATTCCTTCCGGCGTGATTGCCGCCGACT